>CAZMBE010000005.1:0-127744 GCA_964564625.1 uncultured Syntrophaceae bacterium
GGGTTCGATTCCCGCCGCCTCCACCAATATCTTCCATTATAACAGTATCTTATTTTATTTCTGCCGCTGAACTGTAGTGACGCACAGCTCTCGCAGATGAATGTCTTGTCCCTCCATAAAGATCGACGCCTTCTATATTAAGGTTGGCACGTGCCCTTTGCCTCCATTTAAAGAGATATTTTTCTCCGAAAGGCTGATTTCTCAAAATCCTGGAATTCCTTTATTGTGGATAAAGAACGGCATATTCGGAAAGGATAGAGTGATCAACCTTGCAGTTTCAATATCTTCATGCAAGAGAAGTTCTGATGTAAAACGTTTCTGTAAACAACGGGAAGTGCCAATATTAGCCTTTCCGGTTGCTATAATGGTTTGTAAAGGCAAGGACAAGGTGTTGAAGGACTGGGGTTATTTCCCCCATTGTTAAATAATATAAGGAATTCCGAGGACATCATTTATATTTTTTTGTGACTTAAGTGAGTTCACTGTAGAATTTCTGATGCAAGAAGGAACGTAGAGATTAATCGAACCAAAGAGGAGCTGAAAAACTTCGGAATGACTATGAGCGCTGGTCAATAGAGGAAGTCAGAAATGGTTCCCTCTTTTTTATTTTAGTTTTTCCGAAAGATGTCGATATTACTTGAAAAAGGATTGGACTGAAATGATATGAGACACTCAATACTATCCGTCATTATTATTTTATGTATTTCCGGTGTATCCCATGGGGCGGAGATTTGTGTCTGGATTGACGGAAATAGACAAAAACTGGTCAGCCATACGCCTCCGCCAGAAGGCATGGAGATAGTTGAATGCGAAGGGTATCAGCCCTCATTGCCGGAGGAGGGCAGGGTGTTCGACCGGGAGCAAAAGCTGCTGGTATCGAGATCTGAATTGGAAGGGTCACTGAACAGGACGTATTATGACCAGGGTGAGGCGGAATGGCCAGTCAGAGAGTTAAAAAAGAACACGGAGATCAACCAGGCCAGAGAAGAACTGCAAAGACTTCAGGATCGCCGTGATCGCTATCGGGATTACCAGAGAGACTCACGTACCCAAAGAGGAAGTAATTTTTGGGTCAGTCGAATAAAATATCATGACAGGGAAATTGAGAAAACGCGCGAACGGCTTCGAAACCTGGAGGTGAATAAATAACGAAAGCTGTGGGACGGCACGATTGTCGCCGTCCCCACCAGTGAAAGGTTGAGTGTCTATTCATTTATAACGGTCCAATGTAGTTCTTGGTCATGCCAACGCTATATCTTTTTGTCAGGCCGATTAAGGTATTTTAGCAACAGTCTTTTTGAGATAATTTGTAAACGTAATCTATTTGAAAACGATAAAAAGGATTCTCAGAATAGCCCTATGGCATAACTGATTCCCGAGGGGAGGAGCCTTCTTCAGTCCATACTCAAAGCCATCTTCTTTCCGAAGGTCATCTGCTTATTCGTTTTGTCTCTGACACAAAAGGTTATCTTTTATGATGTTATTCTTCCCTTCAACTCAGGCAATGTAGAGGATACATTAGTGATGAAAAGCAAGATATTTATATCTGCGGACAATTTTTTTAATGTCGCGTTAAATGCTTTTTCAATTTTTCCCATTCATTCTCATCTCGCCTTCGACAAGAGTAATGAAGCATTAAAGTGTCCACAGAAAACATTTCTTACAAACGCGATAAGAATTTCTTAGAAAGTGATGCGGCAGCTATCCTAAAAAAGAAATAACCCCTCGGAAGACTTTCATTATCTTCACGAGGGGTTAAATATCTGCCGCTGATGCCGTCTCGTCTTTAACTGGGGTCACGCTGCCTAAATACTTGGTCTTTAAACGGGTGGCAATCACCACAAAGACCCTGTGTTTTTTTCTAAAAATAGCCTCCAGTAACATGACTCATTACGGGCATCGCAGCAATACTTCTTTACTATAGTATATTCATGGTAAACACTATTGTCAAGGAGATAAACAGGGGCCGACGGGATTCCGCGAATAGCATGCCTGCCAGCCTGTTGCAAGGCAGGAAGTAACTGGCTCCATAGATGACGTGCTCATCTCTTCGCGCTTGATTTCCTGTGCTTCAGCCTCCATTAAAGTTTGCTTCACGAATCCTTTTTCTTGTGACCAGTCAAGATTGCGTGATACTATGCATTAAAAATATCGGGACTCATGAACGGTGACCGTTGAAGTCATACTAGTAGTCGTTCTTCCGGTTGAAGGGCAGGATCCGGATTCATTGTATTACAGATTTCTCCGTCGCTCCGCTCCGAAATGATGTCCTTTTTTACAGGTAGGTACTTCTTTACCTGTCATGGCATTAACGATGAAAATTGTTGCTAGCAGCGATATCCATTTTGACCTGATTCGAAGTCAGGCAGAACACGCGGCATTTCATCACTTTATAAAAAGAATGGAAAGTGAAGAGCCGGATGTGCTTGTCCTTGCGGGTGATACGGTGGGTCTTGGGTCATTAAAACTGGAAGAGTGCTTGAATTTTTTCAGGACAGTTGCGCCTGTGAGGCTCATGGTTTTAGGAAACCATGACTACTGGAGCACTGAAGGGGATACTTTCAGGCATCTGGAAATCATGAGAGATAGGATAAGAAATTGTGGATTTAGGGTTTTGGATGAAAAACCGGAAATAATCGGGGGTATCGGCTTTGCCGGCAATTGCGCCTGGTACGATTATTCCTTTGCTGCAACCGAACTTCCCCCACGTTCATCATATGAAAAAAAAATTTTCAGGGGGCACATTATCTGGAATGATCTCCATTTCGTCAGGCTTGGGAAAAAAGACAGTGACTATAATAATGAACTCATAGATAAGCTGGAGGATGATATCCGAACGCTTGAAGCCGAGGTGGATAAGATTGTGGTTGTTTCTCATCACATTGGTTTTATAGATATGCTGACCACAAGGGAAGAGTTTCCCGGATGGAATTTCTGCAATGCATATATGGGGAGCCCCTCGCTGGGATATATGCTGCTGCGGCATCCTAAGGTCATATACCACATCTGTGGCCACACTCATGAATACAACCTGGTCAGAAAGGAAAATCTGCTTTCCATTAATCCTGGTTCCACGTATGATGAGAAAAAATATATTACTCTGGTAATCTAAGAGGGACGTATATCAAGTTGAGTTAAAAGGTGTCATTCCGGGTGAAAAGAAAAGTGTCGAGGCGGCGATGAAGGCAGGCTTAGTCAAGCCTGGAATGACACACAACGGAGAACCTGTAGCGCTGTATTTTTCACTTTGACACAGCGGAGAATAACGTGTGATTAGTCGGATTGAAGATCATAAAATATATCACGATCTCATTGAGCTTGTGCGTGGGAAGTGGATAATTGAAGGATCGGCCTCTTCGTCGATGCTGATTATCGCAAAGTATTTCCTTGAGTTCCCCTATGCGCATAACACTCTCGAAACAGAGGGGAGAGAAACCCTTGTCATCAACCTGAGGGAATTCGATTGTTTTACCCTTGTAGAAAATGTTGTGGTTCTGGCGAGGCTGATAAGCGAGAAGAAATACTCATTCGAAGACTTCACCGCGATGCTGAAAAGATGCCGTTATCGCAATGGGATAGTAAACGGATATGCTTCGCGCCTTCACTACTTCTCAGACTGGCTTTCTGACAATGAAAAAAAGAGGATTATAAAAGATGTCACCAGGGAAACAGGTGGAAAGCGTTTCGTTAAAAAGATAAATTATATGACAGCGCATCCGGATAACTATTTAATGATGAACAATAATAGAATCTGTCGGGAGATGCTAGTCGTTGAAAGAAACCTCTCTGAAAGACCTTTCTATTATATTCCCAAAGCAGAATTACGACCGTATGAAAATGCGATTGAGGATGGTGATATCATTGCCATGACAACCAGTGTCGCGGGATTGGATATAGTGCATGTCGGTATAGCTGTCTCTCTTGAACGGGGTATTCATCTTCTGCACGCTTCAGAAGTTGATAAAAAGGTTGTTATTTCAGATGTCACCCTGTATCAGCATCTTTCCAATCGACAAGCTGTAACCGGGATTATGGTTGGGAGAGTCACATAGGTTTATCGAAATGATGGTAATCCAATGGCGCTCTGAAATGTCCTCCCCATCGCCAGCCCCTTTGCAGGAACTCCTTCACGATCGGATGATTTCCAAAGAATGTTCCCGGCTTTTCAGGATTATAGCTTGCACCGGCAGGATCAAGGTGCCCGTTATCATAAAAGACGGGATTCAGGCGCGGATTGATGTCGACGGCCCTCCCGTACGCGTGGTGTGACAGCCTTTCCGTACCCGAGATGAAGCGGTAATTGAAAGCTGAGGAATTGTTGTCCGCCATTGACATGTCATCTGACCATGTGTATTTCACGATCGGGATGACCCTCTCAATGGGGAATTTCATTTCCTCGATAAGCTCAAATATCTCTATGATATCTTTTTCTATACCCCTGTGAACAATAAGCTGTCCCTGATGCAATTGACCATCAAAGGCCCAATGCTTCACATTAATCAGGCTTAGAGAATCAATGATCTTCCGGGGCGCGTCGGTTCCGGCAACGGCATCCTCAAAGGGTATGGCACTGTCAATAACAAGGGTTGTGTTCATATGATCAAAGGGTCCCGGCAGATAATATTTTTTCAATGATTTCGGCGTCTACAGATACTTCCCTGTAAATTTCCTGGATCAGGTCATGATCAACGATGCGAAAATCTTTTTCTGCCGGTGTTACCACGACGCCCCCCATTTCCACGAGACCCGGTGAAATCAAAATCCGTTCTTTCTCCGGCAGATAAAAGACCCCGGGACGATGCTTTTGCCGGGGGAATATTGCGACTTGCCACATCGTTCTGTCATACGAAGCGAGTAGATTCATCTTCGGTTCGCCGGGCGTTGAGAGAATATCTTTCATCTTAGAAATAATGTGCATCAGCCTGTGGGCGACGGGGTCACTGTTTGCTCCTTCTAAAAGGATGATCCCCCTCCCCGCAGCCTGTACGTTAAAAAGGAAGACGCCGTCTTTCCGTGTTATGAATAGCCGCTTTGCCCTGTCGTTGATGTCTTTTTCAACGGGGAGTATCCCCCTGGGAGTTGCCTGAAAATGCAGGTGGTCAGGCGCCGAGGCTCCGCTTTCCGGTCCGTTATAAAATACGTAAAAGTCGGGATGAAAGTCTTTTGCCATCTTCAGGAATGTCTCAACTGCGTGGTCAAATGACTGGGGAATATGGGTGATATGGGGGATCGTAAAGTGGTGCGAGGTAATCGGAAAGGGGTTGCAGAGCACCATGAAATTCTGCCGGTACAAAATGCCTTGCTGGTTTTCGGGAAGGTTGTCGAGACACAAAAAGCAAGGTCTTGTGGTGATCGATTTTTGGTCAATCGGCGCGATGGTACTTTTCATCCGTGCAGCATTATGATGGAGTCTTACGGAGAACCCGTCGCACCGGAGTTCTTTCATCTGCACGCGATCTAGGGATTCATATCCTTTTGCGAGCATTTCCCACGATGCTTTTTGTGCTTCCAGGAGAGTGCGGCAAAGATCGGGAAGGGTCGCCTGATCACTGTTTCCGTTAAATGATGCGAAAATTTTACGTTTATCCGGTATGTTCATTCTTGAAAATTAGTGGGAAATTATAGTACCTGCGTGCAAATGTTATGAAAGGTTTCTCAGTCACTCCGCTCCTTCGAAAGGACAGCCTTTCTTCGCAGGGAGGTGCCGCTGTTTTTAATTTTGTTCATCTTCTGCCGGGCCATGATTTCTATGGTACGAATCCTGTCTTTAAATGTATCGTTGCGGTTGCTTTTCTCAACGGACAGGTCCGCGTCAGTGTTTCCCTCCCACCGGCGACAGAGATAAAGGCTTTCGTAGATTCTGCCGATTCGGTATTCCCGCGATATACGTAGGGCAACGGCATAATCTTCCCCGTAGCCGACATTCGTGAAGCGGATTTTACGAAGCAGTCCGGTGTGAAAGGCGCGCGGAGCCCCAAGACCGTTTATGCGGAGCGCGTTGTTGCGCCCATTTTCGTCCGTCCATTCCCTGTGATCGATCAGGCCCGGGGGGATTTCCTCCAGTGATTCATTCACGATGGTGTAAGATCCAATGACCATGGCGTACTCACCGGTACGAAACATATCGATGATCTTTTGCAGTGTTTCCGGAGTGCTGTACAAATCGTCAGAATCAAGTTGCACCGCATAGCGGCCGCACATTTCTGAGAAGATCGCCTCGTTCCAGCATCCTCCGATACTGAGATCAAATCGGGACGGAGTGATGTGCTTCACGGCGTCATTATGATGAGCCATGTCTGACAGGAGAGCCGTTGTGCCGTCCGTGGAATGGTTATCTACGACAATGACATTGAAGGTAAAGTCAGTTTTTTGAGACAGGGCACTGTGTACAGCATCAGCAATAGTTCGGGCACGGTTACGCACGGGAATTACCACGCTTGCCTCGACGGGGTATTTGTGTTTCGAGACAGGCATTTTCGTGAAGCATGTTTCGAGGTAAGCGCCAATGTTTTTAAGATATTCCGTAGCGACATCTTCCATTTCCTTTTGCGATGCTTTATTGGAGGGATCAACATAATCAAAATGGCGTTCCCGTAACCCGCCACCCTTGTCCATTTTGCTTTTTGAATGCATTATGGTTGAGAGACATTCCTGAATATGAAAAAGGTCATGGTCAATGGCAACTTTCAAGCGCAGGTCATATAATCCAGCGTATTTGACATCACGTATATCGCCATATTTTTTTATGGCCTGTTTCACTGCAGGGATCGAAAAAAGCATCATGTTCCCGAAATCAAATCCGTCACGGATACTGCCGAATTGATAATCATTCAAGGGATGTTCAATAAGTAAACCGTCGCGTACTTCAAAATAGTCGGAATACACCATGCCTGCATCGGTCGCTTCCGCCACATCGATAAAACGCTCCAGGGTGCCGGGGGGGATGAGAATATCCTTTGGCTTTGTGAGTATGAGAAGAAAATCTGTGGTAGTCTTGTCAATGAGTTTGTGTAACGCCTTACCCGAGGTCAGTAATGAAGATGCCATCCCTTCACATTTTGGCCATGGCGCATGAAATGTATCGTCATACAGGACGATCGCTTTTTCTATTGATGGCGATTGGATCAGAGGTTGTAGTATCTTTTTCGTAGATGATTGTGAATGGAATTGAAGAGCGGCTGTCAATTTGTTCATGAGTTTTTCCCTAAAAGCGAATCCTGATTATCTCTGCATAAGAAATGGAATTTTTATTATTATCCCCGATAAGCAGTAGTAAAGGAGGTTTGACCTGCCAGCCCGCCGGACTGTAATTCAGCAGGGCGGGGGAGTTGAATTGTGTATTTTGCCAGTCAGCCGTAAAGCCGCTAGCGTACGCAAAGAATAAATAAAAACCGCATGCAACACCCCCGGCAGCAAACGTTACCGTTACTTTAACGTCTGCCGCAGCTTGTGTCAAAAGCATTGATGCATGTAGGGCTATGCATACCATCATGACCAATACTATCTTCTTCAATTGTTTCATAACGGCAACTTCTAACACAGAAATTAAAGGATACAAAGATAAAGTTTATTCTTAGAAACTTTCTTGACATGCTGTTTCATTATGTTATTCTATTATATAATAATTCGGTTAAGAATTTTTTCCCTCCTGGCTTACAGTGCTTCGCTTCTTATTTGCTGTTTTCCGTAAGATATTTCGCGCCGCGATAAATGACGCTATTTCGTTATTAACCGTTATTCCCCATGGGGGCTCCTGTAGGTGTGAACCATGTCCCCTCACAAGCAGAAAGCCAGGACAGGTTCCTGCTAGCCCCCTCCTCTCGACAAGGTGGAGACAGATACAGTCTGTTCTCATTGAGAATTATGATGAGGCACGTAGAAGTAGAAAATTAGGTGAAAAACGGCCGGGTCAGGTAAAGGCGAGATTAACGCGTCAACGTACTAAGAAAGGAGGAGGAATGGTATGTCAGTATACAAAATTATTGAGATCGTAGGAACGAGTCCCAAATCATGGGAAGATGCTGCGCAAGTTGCCCTGACGACTTCTGCTAAGTCACTCGAGGATCTGAGAGTTGCGGAAGTTGTAAAACAGGATGTTACTGTCGAAAATGGGAAAATAACAGCCTTCAGGGTAAGACTTAATATTTCATTCAAGTATAAAGAAGGCCTGTAGGCGGTTTCTCATTACTACACAACACATAATACTATTCAAGAGAGGGGTCGAAAGACCCCTCGATATGTTTGATTATATTCAACCATGCCAGCCTTTAATAACTCCATTGACACGTAGCCTGCCTTGTCTTATATTATAAGAATGGTATAGTAACAAAGTAGATTACTAATTTTAAAGTTTGAGAATAAGGTATGCCGAAGAACCCTGATCCTGATTCAAAATATGATAATGATATCAAATTAGAACCTGATGCTGTTTTGCAGGAGCCTAAGATGTATCGAGTTATACTTCATAATGATCATTATACCACGATGGATTTTGTGGTGGAGATCCTTATGGTTGTGTTTCACAAGGCGGCGGCCGAAGCTACAAAGATCATGCTGGATGTACATAAAAAAGGGGCAGGTATTTGCGGTGTGTACACATATGATATTGCCTCTACCAAGGTATCTCTAGTCCATAACATGGCAAAGCGAAGGGAATTCCCTTTAAAATGTTCATTGGAGGAGGCATGATTATGGGAGACATAGTATGAAGATTAGTGAAAGTCTCAATCAAATCATTATGGCCGCCTATGCCGAAGCGAATACCCGATCTCATGAATTTGTGACGCCGGAACATCTGCTGTATGCCTCGCTGTTTTTTGATGAGGGGGCGGAAATTATTCAAGAATGCGGTGGTGACCCGGAGCATTTAAAAAGGGCGTTATCAAAACATCTTCGTGAGAACAATCCAGTTGTGGATGGTGCTCGATCTGTCCAGTCATTGGGGTTCCAAAATATACTTGAAAGGGCTGTTTGGCATACGACCTCTGCTCAAAAGGAGATTCTGGAATTGGGTGATGTTCTTGTTTCCATTTTCGATGAAAAGGAATCACATGCTTCATTCTTTCTAAGAAAAGAAGGTATTACCAGACTTGCTTTGCTGAATTACATCTCTCACGGGGTTTCTGTAATTCCTGAAACGACGGATGTCCAGAAGCCGGTTAAGAAGCTTCAGGAAAATGAAACTGAACGGGAAACCAAGGATAAGGAATCAGAGCAAAACAAGATTTTAAAATTATTTACGACTGAACTGACGGCAAAGGCAAAAGCGGGAGAAATTGATCCCCTCATAGGCAGGGAGGATATCCTTGAGCGGACCATCCAGGTACTATGCCGGAGATTCAAGAATAATCCGGTCCATGTGGGAGAGCCGGGCGTGGGGAAAACAGCGATAACTGAAGGGCTTGCGCAGCTTATCGCGGGAGGTAAGGTTCCAAAACGCCTGAAAGGATCAAAAATTTATTCCCTGGATATGGGAGCAATCATTGCCGGTACCAGATTCAGAGGCGACTTTGAAGAGCGCATGAAGAGGGTGATTGCTGAACTTCAGAAAGAGGAAAAGGTAATCCTTTTCATCGATGAGATCCATAACATCGTTGGTGCAGGGGCTGTTTCAGGCGGTTCTCTGGATGCATCAAACATCCTGAAACCGGCATTGGCTTCCGGGAAGCTCCGGTGTATAGGTTCCACCACCTATGATGAATACCGGAAGTATTTTGAGAAAGATGGTGCCCTTTCCCGAAGATTTCAGAAGATTGAAGTTCCTGAGCCGACGACAGACGAAACCTTCCAAATTCTGCAGGGCATCAGGAGCAAATACGAAGAATATCATCATGTATCCTATACGGAAGAAGCGCTGCGAGCGGCAGCTGAGTTGTCCGATAAGTTTATCAATGACCGCAGATTGCCGGACAAGGCAATCGATGTAATCGATGAAGCCGGTGCCCTTGCGAACATGGAGGATCGAGACGAAGATACGGAAAAGACAGTCGACAACCATCAAATTGAGGCGGTTGTTGCGAAGATAGCCCGGATTCCGGAGAAGAGTGTTTCTTCCTCCGAACTTGACAAGCTTCGAGATCTGGAAGAAAACCTGAAAAATAATATTTTTGGGCAGGATCAGGCAATTGAAGTAGTAGTGGAAGCTATCAAACGTTCACGTGTGGGGTTTCGAGAGCCTCACAAACCTGTTGCGTCTCTTTTATTCGTGGGACCGACGGGAGTCGGCAAAACAGAGCTTGCGCGGCAGCTTGCCACGACTCTCGGAGTGCCGCTCCACAGGTATGATATGAGTGAATATCAGGAAAAGCATACTGTGGCGAAGTTTGTAGGGGCGCCTCCCGGCTATGTAGGCTATGAGGAGGGAGGACTGCTTACCGAAGCTATCCGGAAAAATCCACATTCAGTTCTATTGCTTGATGAAATTGAGAAGGCGCATGCCGATATCTTCAATACCCTCCTGCAAGTCATGGACTATGCAACATTGACTGATAACAACGGCAGAAAGGCGGATTTCCGCAATGTTGTTATTCTTATGACATCGAACGCCGGTGCGCGGGAAATCGGGAAGCAGAGCATCGGCTTCGAGGCAATGACAATCAACCGGGATGCAGTATTGACGGCTGTAGAGAAGATATTTTCTCCTGAATTCAGAAATCGGCTTGATGCGGTTGTCAACTTCAACAGTCTTAACCATGAAGTGGTACTCATGATTGTCAAAAAGGCTATCAGTGAGTTTGCCTCTCAACTGCAGGAGAAAAACGTATCCATACAGGTTACTGAGGGCTGTTCCGAATGGCTCGCCAATAAAGGATATTCTCCGGAATTCGGAGCGCGGGAGATTGCCCGTCTGATCCAGGACAAGATAAAACGGTTTTTTGTGGATGAAGTGCTTTTCGGAAAATTGAACAAGGGTGGGAAGGCTGTTGTGGATATTGAAAGTGATGATGTGATTTTACGAGTAGCCGATGGGTAAACCGTATGTCTTCCGTCTTTTAGCTGTAAATATCTGATGCCTATTTTTCAACTGATTAAAGAAATCATTTTTCCCCCCGTACATCTGACTTCTGAAAGCGGTATTCTCGCGATCGGTGGAGACCTTTCTCCCGGCAGGCTTTTGGAAGCCTATCGCCATGGTATTTTCCCCTGGTATTCTGAGGGTGATCCTATTGTGTGGTGGTCTCCCGATCCGCGCTTCGTATTATTTCTCGATGAACTCAGAGTATCCAGAAGCATGAAGAAAATATTGCGTCATAATGTTTTCCGGATCACGTACGATCATAGTTTCCGGGAAGTTGTTCAGTGGTGCCAGAAAACACGACGGAAAAGGAGGGGGACCTGGATCACGCATGAGATGCTGGAGGCATACTGCACACTGCATACCCTTGGGTTTGCCCATTCCACAGAAGCCTGGCATGGAGACAAACTTGTCGGCGGTATCTATGGAGTGTCTCTTGGCGGGTGTTACTTTGGAGAGTCCATGTTTTCACTCATGAGTAACGCATCCAAGGCGGCACTCATAAACCTGGTGTATAAATTAAAAGAACTTAACTATGAGTTTCTGGATTGCCAGGTTCATACTTCCCATCTTGAGACCCTTGGAGCTCGCTATATTTCTCGTGATGAATTTTTAAATATGTTAACCGAAGGTCTCACGCATGAAACCCTGCGCGGAAACTGGAGGTATATGCCCGAATTCAATTAAGGAGATGTCATAGAACAACTATTACATTGATGCATCTCTTCTTTAGGTCATCTTTGCCCGATCCTCAATCGAAATCCTCGAAATAGCGCTGCTATGCCAATGGTTTTGCTCACTCAGTTCAGCCAAATATGACGGAATCTGAGATCTTTACCGCAACGGCTTCTAAGATATAGTGTGCTCGCCTTTAAACCAGCTCTGGATGATTTTTGCACAGTCATTGCCTGCGTTTTCATAGAGGCCGACGATTTTTCTTTCACGTACGGCATTCTCGATTGAATCGGAGGCATGAGCGGCATTCTGCATGATGTTTTGCCCGAAATCAGATCGTACGGTACCTGCTACAGCTTTTGCAGGATCTGTCACACCGAGGCGTTCACGGATTTTATCCACCGCGTCATGTCCGCGATAGAGGAGTGCAAGACCCCGATGTGTACCCGGCTTATTGCGATCGCCTGGTGATACCGTATTCAGGTCAACGCCGGTCATATATTTCACGATTTGCGAAACCTCATATGTGGCATTCTTTTCGTTGATTATGTCGGCCATGGCTGTGTATTCATCATCGGTGATCTCGAAATTAAAAGATTTTCCAATTCCCTTTCGGATATTCTCAACAACCCGATTCACGAGCTTCTTCTTGAAGACGTCCCGCAGAAATCCATAAAATTCCTCACCTTGGGTGGCGCTCATGCGGACCATACGGGCGCCAACGATCCTGAGCCCCGTCTTGGAAAACATATCAATCATATTGCCGGGTCGAACCGAATGCTTAAAAAAGTTATCCGGTTTCAGAATTACCAAGGTCGTTTCACCTTCGGCGCATTCTTCATAAATGCCGGGGTCTTTGAATCCCAGTTTGGCAAAGATTTGAAGATTTTTCCGAGCATATTCTGTAGTGGTTGGTATTAATACCGCAGGCTCGAAGTAACGGACTTTTCCCTCGGGGGTAGTTACGTAGTCGCTGTAGGTGCCGCGTATAGTACCGCGAATGGCCTCCGATTCAGCTTCGGTTGTGAGCTTACCGACAACTTCATGGATCCGTTCCACCGCATTTATGCCTTCAAATAAAAGGAACAGGCATCGGTTTGGCTGACCGAGAATATTGTCATGTCTCAAGTTCTGATCAATGTAATCGACAAGCGTCTTTTTTACCATAGGATCAATGCTAAGCTCTTGCACATTTTTAATATATTCATTCACAAACTCCTCCGAGGGACGCATCATGCGGATGCCGACCAAGTCGCAGCCGGAAAATGACATGAGGCGAGCAATAATATTGCCGGTGCGGGACTTGATAAGACTGTAAGGGGTTATAAGCACATAGGTAAGTTCAGTTGCCATACAAAATCTCCGATTTGCCAATTATCTATATAAACAAATATTTATAGTATGATTTTGTTAAAATGTCAATTATGAATAAATAAAGTTGATTTGAAATATTTTCTTTACATTCAATAATACTGCACGTCAAAAATCTTGTTAAAATTCTTGAAAAGGATTTAAAGCATGTTTTTCAGGGCATACTGACATCGTATGGCAAGATTTTTCAGCCGCGGAAGGTGCATCGCGCGCGTGCTGGCATCGATAAGATTCGCGATTCCGCTGGGAATGTGGCTAAGAAATGATGAGATACCGCGCTTCAGCCCGAGAAATCCATAGGCACCGAGAGCCTGCATGAGTCGCTGTACTGATGCCTCCCTGAACATATCCAAAAAATACATCCACGTAAGGGATACGGTAACTTGCCCTTTTTCACTATCGTTAATTTCATTTCCGCGAAAGATCCAAAGCAGGTAGTAATATCGGAGCAGTTCTGCCCGTTCACCTTCTGTCAAAGAGACATATGGGTCGTAGAGAAGAGATCCCAGGTCATAAAATAGATTGCCAAAACGCAGGCCCTGAAAATCAATGAGGACCGGATTGCCTCTGCAGATCATAATATTCTGAGACTGAAGATCTCGATGCACGAGGCATGGTTTTATATTTTCAAGTCGCTCTGATAATCCTCTCAGTTCTTCTTCCAGGTCATATTTCTCGGAAGGGCTTAGTTCAATCCCGCACACAGCCTGAACAAAATTTTCGAGGAAGTAAGTTCGCTCCCACCGGTATAGCTCAGGATTGAATTGCTCCATAAGAGGAACTTTCCGCGAAGGGAACTCTTCCAAGGGGAAGGAATGGAGCCTGTGTGCGATAGAGAGAGCTTTTCGGTAATATGCACGCTTTACCGTCCAGGGCTCATGCCGGAAAGACCATAGATCTGTATCTCCCAGGTCTTCCATGATAATAAAGCCTCTGTGAGGTTCATAAGCTATAATAAGAGGCGCTGGAATGCCAATGTCCCTCAGGAATCCGGCTATTGTTGCGTAGTAGTTGTTTTCCTTGGTACCCCGTTCATAATGCATGAAAATGGCGGAACTGTTATTTCCATATCGAAGGCGATAGAATGATCTGATTGATCCGCCTTTGCCACCCGGCATCATGTGGAAGATGATTTCTTCCTCCAGTCCCAACGCCTGACGCGCGAATTGCAGCATTTCCTGAGGTGGATGTGTCATATAAGGATAGCCTCTGTTTTATGTTTGTCCGTCTTCTTAAAGGAGTCCCAAGGATTTCGGAAGGTTTCTATCCCGACAGCAGGGCGTTCATTCTTTCGTATTCTTCCACAGAGCCGATATCGTGCCAAAGACCTTCGTCAATAACAACCCCGGACACCGATCCCGGCTTCTCTCTTATCATCTCGATAAATATCGGGATAACCGACTCCACATGCCCATACTTCATGCGGTTTAAAAAACGTTTTTCCACAATATAAATACCCGTGAAAAGGCATCTCCTTATGCCCGGATCACCCAGAGTATGGCGCAAATCGCATATATCACCATGGTCGTTTATATTCACATTCAAGGGTGTTCCGTTGCTCCTCAGTGCCAGAGTAACCTCTTTTCGCCTTGCGAAATGTTCGTCGATGAGATGCTGCAACGGCAGGTCGCTCACAATATCTCCATTATAAACCAGAACCGCATTATCGTTATCAAGGAGATCTTCGATATTTTTTATTCCCCCGGCTGTATCAAGAAGCACAGGTTCGTGACGGAAGATGATCGGAATCCCCCGCCATTGCCGATCAGGGAACGTCTCAAGATACTTGTCAGCACAATGATGAGTGTTGACGATAATCCTTTCTATACCTGCCGATATCAGGTGATCCATGGGGTAGGTGATGATCGGGCGTCTGCCTAAGGGCAAAAGGGGCTTAGGAAAGTTATTTGTCAATGGCCGCAGGCGCGTTCCCAGGCCTGCGCCTAAAATAAAGGCTGTTTTTAGAGGTAATTTATACATAATACATTCAATACAGCTTCCGTAATTCGGTGTTACGAAAATAGTGGCGTAGAATTTCTTCCGCCGTACAGCCCTTCGCGGCCATTACCGCCGCCCCAATCTGACACAAGCCTACGCCGTGTCCCCATCCTGCGCCGTGAAGAATGAAGCGCGTTGGAATGCCCGATGGATCGCGTTCTATGGTGACGACAAATGCGCTGCTCAAGAGGTGCGTCCGGGAGAGCCAGCGGCGTATTTCCAGTTCTTTGCCTATGGTTATCGTCTGCTTCGATCCTTCTATTTTCAGGCGTACAATCCTTCCTGAAGGACCTCGCTCTACGGGAACGAGATTATGGAGGTCCCCGAAATCCATTCCCGATTTCTCCTTAAGGATACCTTCCAGAGTTTTCCTTGTGAATGCCACTTTCCACCGGAAAAAATCTGTGGTTTCCAGATCAAAGGAAGGGAGTATCCGCGTAAGAATATTTTCGTCTCTTGTGTTGCAGTACGAATCGGGGCTGGAGAGTATCCAATGTTCTGCATCTGCCTCCGTGCCAATCGGATTATGCGGGGAACGAGAATCAGCAATGGAGGTGAGATAAGGAACCTGTATGTCATCCCATGCACTTTCAAAATTATCCGTGAGGCCGCCGCATGCCTTGTGGTAGCGGGCATCGCATATTTCATTGTTGTATGTGAGAAAAACGCCCCTGGTTGTTTCTACCGCATGCCGGGCGTTTCCGGACATCATCCGGGAAATACCCTGGTATCTCTGACAATGATCATCAGCGCACACGTCAAACAGCGTGTGATCCTCTCGATCGTGCCAGCAAACAATCTCACCTGTATGCAAGACAGGGCTGAATGACACATTGCCGGGGTTTTTAGTGAGACGGGTACGTTTAAGCATGGCCATAAGCCAGCTCCGTGAGATGATCGAATGCGCCTTCAGAAATTCTAAAGGTGCGTCTGTACTCATTTCTGATGAAATAACGCTTGCCAGATAGTCTTCTATCGAAATCTGATTGATAACAACCAGGTTTTTATGTTCGTCAAGAATGAGTATGAGGGCGCCCTGAAATGTCTGTTCCTGCTTTCTTTCCCAATGGAAATGAACGCCGATGATTACATCAAAGAGCGTGAACGTAGAACCGTCAACCGGCGTGCAGTGTAGTTCTGCCTGACGTAAAACAGCATGGCCTGCGGCATCGTAAAGAATAATCTCTCCGCCGGAAACACGAAGGGCAAAACCACCGTTTAACGAAAGGTCATCACCGAGGAGATAGGGCCCATTAAACGCCCCATCGATCTTCCTGCATTGTTGGATAATGCCGACTTTTATTTTTGGTTCATCTGCTATCATAAAAGCATGAGGACAGGCACCCGGCCTGTCTCGTATTAAGGCCTTCCTATTAATGTCCCACATACGCCCATATCAGAAACATGTGGATAATTCAACATTTAAATATTATTGCGTTTTTTAATACGAAGCGGCCTTAGCAAGAATGACATAAGCACAATTATGAGAAAAATAATTGTCGCATAGGTGATTTTTTCGAGTGTCAGGTCTTCGACATAGATCAGTTTTTCGATGGTTTCGATGGTGAATTTACCGGGATAGACATGGCTGGAAGTTCCTTTCGACTTCAAATACACTTCAAGATGGGTAAGAGGGCAGATCGTGTGGGTCAGTTGCATAATAATCATGGCGATAAGGGAAACCAGATGAAAGATTCTCCATCTTGGCCAGTTCAGATATAAAAAGATGGGAAAGCCGAGGATCACAAACCCAATCCATAAAAAATGAATAAGGATCACAAAATCTGCCGCCAGGCTGTAGAACATATCTATGACCATTCAAGAGTGATTTTACGGTGAACTGAAGTGTTCTCCTTTCAACTCGCCCAAATAAAGCTTTACTTTTTCTCTTATCCAGTTTGGCAGTTTTATCCCCAATGCCGATAGACGTCCCTCGTATTTCATGAACGATCCTATATGACGGGAGGTGGCAGCGATTATCTTAAAAAACGCCTGGAGACTCCCTTCAATCTCCTTGCGAAACATTATATCTTTGTTGAGCATATCTTCTATAGGAGCAACGACCCGGTAGTTTATGGGACGGCATATGGACCTGTAGAACACAAACCGTTGAAGGGTTTCGTTCTCATAATTCTTCTCCCGTATGCTTTCTTCTACACGGTTAAGATCGACGACATCGAGAATATGATAATTGTATTTGTCCTTAAGTATTTCCTTGATCATCTCTTCAGCATTTCCAAGATAGCTGCACATATCGCTCCCACCGGTACATATTCCCTCACACTCTGGGTGGTTCTCGCTGCACCTTAAATAAAGGACAATGTCCATATCCGAATCTGATATGGACAGACCAAAATTAACGGAACCCATCACGTCCATAGCAATATCAGCATGCATCTTGTCTTCAATCAGAGAAGTGATTTCCTCCAGAGTATGGAGTCTTTCTTCTGTTTCCCGGGTCTGGAAGGCCCTGTAAAACTTTTTTATCTCGTTGTACAAAGTGATCTCAGGGATGTGGGACTCTTTGATATCTTTGAGATCATAATTTTTTATCTCTTCCAGGGCGCGGTATCTTGCCGTATCCAGGATTTGTCTGATTAGTTTGCCGTTTCTGATATAAAATTCGGCAACATCATAAATTCTTCCGTTAAAAAATTTCTTGAAGATAATTTCCTGTACCTGCTCATCCTCCACCTTGATCGAATAATGAAATCCTCCCTCCGCAACATCCCCTGAGATCAAGGTTACTTCACCGAAATTTGATGGATTAAGATACAGGGTATTTTCAATCAGCTTTACTCCCCATTGGTGATGGGTATGACCTGTAAGACACATCATCACCGGATTCGCTTCGCAATAGTTGCGCAATGCCGTCGATCCAATCGGTCCTCCTGAGGCCACTTGATCGAGAATGCCATACGCAGGCTGGTGGGTTACAATAATATGCGGATCTACTGCCTTGAAAAAGTGGTGCATCTCATTGTCCCTGTCGAAGTATTTCATCTTTTCCCTTGCATGAACGACATACCTCTCGGGAATTCCCGGTGTCCATATAGCCACCCCGCCATACCCGCATATCCTCAAATTCTCCATGGTATACCAATGCAGGTGTAAGTCGTGCCCATGCAGCGCGGTATATTTGAGATCCATATCGTAATTCCCGGGGAGGCAGAAGACCTGAGCCCTGTGTTTTGTCGATATTATGCTTCCCAACACCCTGTATTTCTGCTGCATGACCCTGCGGGCCCTGATCGTGTACTCCTGGTATTGAGTCCCCAATTTCTGTATATCGTCAGAAATGTCGGGCTTTTCCAAAAGCTCATCAACAAAATCCTCAATGAGCATATCCTCTCTCGACATTTGCCTTCTTAGGCCGTGGAAATATTGTTGCAGTTCGTGATAGCGTATGGATGTATTCATACTGTAGAAGGGGATGTCGATCAGATCGCCGGATATAATGTACGCGTCGGCAACTGTTTCATTCAGCAGGTCATTCAGCTTATCAAAGTCTCCGTGGATGTCCGCCAGATAAATGATTCTCATACTTTAATTATCTTTGCCTGCGCCTTATGAGGTCAAATTTTTTCATCCATTTACTTGCGACTGACATGGCAGTTAATCAGCGTGATGTGCATTTCTTTATACCACAAATTTCATGAGAGCTCTGCGGTTTTTTGATGTTTTGGGGACGGGATATTATATGATATGGCAGGTTGTAAGATTATAGAGTAAGGGAAAATCAATGCTATTTTCTTTGTCACTCATGTGGGCCGTATTTCCTCTCTTTCTTCGATATTCCTGTATTTTTTTCTCTCATCTTTGTATCTACAAACCAGTCTATCAATTGCCGGGCTATACTGATTTTACCAGGTATCGTCGGGAGTTGTTCGGGATCAAACCAACCCGCGTCCGAAATTTCTGTTTCGTCAATCTTGATCTCACCACTCTCATACTCTGCAGTAAAGCCGATCATGAGAGAATCGGGGAAGGGCCATGGCTGACTTCCAAAATATTGAATGTTCTTCACTCTGATGCCAACCTCTTCTTCTATTTCTCTTTTCGCGGCCTCTTCAAGTGTTTCACCTGGTTCGACAAATCCGGCGAGCACACTGTATAGCTCTGTGGTGAATCGTTTTACACGGGCAAGAAGCACCTTGTTTTCACGTTCTATGAGAACAATAATTGCGGGAGAAATACGGGGAAAGCTCAGGAAGCCGCAACCCGGGCACTCTTTTGCTCTCATGCCCTTCGCGTGTTTCATTTCCGTTCTGCAGCGGCCGCAGTAACGGTTGTTGCTGTCCCATTCAAGAATGTGTGATGCCTTCATTGCAATCTTGTGAAGGGATTCTGGAATACGTCCATAAAGATATCGTAACCCGAAAGAAACCATTCCTAGGGGCAGTGAAATGTTTTCAGAAACCTCGGCGCAATAGCAATGATGCCCACTCAAGGCTCCCAGATACCACTCACTGACCGACCGCAGCCCCAGATTGGTTACATCTTGGATGAAAGGGACAGAGATTGCTCCCCCATTTTTTTCTACTATCATCATGTGGGCAGTGAATATGAACCACCACGCCGGTTCTGACTTTTCCGGTGGTGGATCAACAGAAGAGACAAGATGATCATGCATGCGTTAATCCCCGATTTTGAATATCCTGATCCCGCAGGGCTCAATATCAAGTGTAATATCGTTAACCTGTGATTCATAGGAGGATCCGTTTATTCTATCCTCCATCCATATGGTTTTTGAATTTATACTATGTGATGACAGATTAACCTTTATACTGTAGCTGTTATGGATATCAAGATTGGCGAGAATCAGATAGCCTTTGTCATGTCCTTTATAGAAGCGGCGAAAAGCGCCCAGAACTGCGCCGTGGTCGCTGTCAACAAATTCAATGTTCCCGTCCTGATGAAACACCGGCGATTCTGCAAGGATGCGGTTGACATTTCCTATTCCTTTGGCGATGAACAGGTTCTCCTGAAACGTGTGCTTTTCTTTCCTGCCGATGAAATTAATTTTCTCCGGGCAGCCATGTTCAACACCCTGGACAATGCCGGTTTGGCCCGTACCCATGAGTGCTAGTGCTGCATACCGCGGCACAGCGGCCTCTGCCTTGCCGAAAAGCTGGGCCGGTACGCCTGTATCATGGGTGGTGATGGGGAGGTAAAAACGCAATTTTCGACCTATAGAATGAATATAGCGGAGATAATTTCTGAGATTAGAGGCATAGGGATGTTCCCACTGATTGGCAAGAAACAGATTGATCTGCCATTCAGCGGCTTTTTTCAGCATAGTATTGGAATCAGTAAAGAGCTCCGCCATGACGATCAGGTTAGGGTAGGTGTCGCGCAGCTCGTCAAGGAGGTGTGTGATAAACCCTTCATGGCTTGAGTGCAGATTGTCAAGGCGTATCATGCCGCCCGTAAGCTGGGCGAAATGGGACCAGAAAAGGGAATATTTTGTCATACAGCTCCAGATATCGCTGCGCAGGTCAGGATTGGGATGATCGTAATAAATTTTTACAAGGTCCCCCCATTTCAGCCATGAGTTCATATGCCAGCAGCCTGCCCGTTTCATTCCGTCTTTCTCGCTCTTGTCAGGCACTATCCACTCCGGGCACATTTTCACCATTCTGCTCCCGATGCCTATGTGATTCAACGCCAGGTCAAAACAAAGCCGGATTCCCAAGTTTGAGGCAGTATTGACGAATCTTTCAAAGTCTGCGAAACCTGAGCGGTCATCTGTTCCGCGATACGCTTTATCAATGGAAAAAAGATCATGGGCAGCATAGGGGCTTTCAGATAGATCGAGACTGGTAATGGGCAGAAGATGCACCGCATTAAAGCCGTGCCCCGCGATGCGGGGAAGATGTTCTGTCCAGTCGCTTATTGTACCTGAAACTGATGGTATCAAAGTATACATCCTGATGTCCCGCATAGTCTCCGGATCCACTATTACGTGGCTGAAAGGAACCCTGTCCCAATACCAGGTTTTGCCGTTATCAAGTGAATACTTTAATTTGAATTTATAGCTTCCGCAAAGTCTGACTGTATACGACAGGCTATAGATCCCGCTCTTTTCATGTATGAATTTCAGTTCCCGCCATTCATATCTTGGACAGTCAATATTTGTATAGAGAAAGATTTGACCTCTGGCATCTTTATTCCGGAATTCGACCTCCAGATGGAGAATGTCGTTCTGATAGATGCGGAAAAAGTCATCTGGGACTACAGAGAACGAGCGCCTCAATAATCCTTCTTTGCCTATTCTCATATTCCGGGATACTAGTTCCGGAATTTCAAACGATGGAAGGAACTGTGATTTAAGAGCCATGGGTTTCACCCTGCATGACAGTTTGTGGTGCCATGAATTTCTCACATATCATAGATTCAGGTTTGTTTTCTGTTTTTTCAACATTTGAATCGGATCGAATCGATTCATAGTTATGCGATAATCGTCGAGACAGTGTATATTTAAAAAATATTGAGCGACTCTTTGCTTTCTACAAACAGAAAGCTGTTATTTTAGTATGGCATTATAAGGAAAAACGAGCACTGTCAAGAAAAAATAGCTACAATTTTCATTCACATATACAATTTAAACTGAAGATCAGAGCGATGCATGGTGGTTTCGAAATACCGTGAAAGCATGACGAAAATACACGGGCGAGAATTTAGACGGTCATTCATAAATCTCATCATAGACACTTATATGATTTTATGGTAGAAAAACCGGAAAACTTTGACCTGAGGAATAGTAATGGTTATTAAAAAGATCGGGATTATCGCAAATGTCGAGAAGGAGAAGTCCGCTGAATGCAGCATTCAATTGAGAGAATGGGCTTTTAATAAGGGAATCAAGGTTTTTTTTGAAGAGGGGATTGCCACTAAAATCGGAGAACCCAAAGGGATGGACAGAAGAGAATTGGCATCCCATGTAGATCTTCTGGTTGTATTTGGCGGTGACGGAACGATTCTCAGGACGGTCCGTTTTGTAAGTGAGTATGACATTCCTATTGTCGGCATCAACCTCGGCGAATTTGGTTATCTTACTGAGGTCAATCTGAATGAGATGTACAGTGCCCTCGAATTGATCGTGAAAGGTGAGTACCAGACAGAAAAGAGGATGATGCTCGATATCACAATATACCTGGGAACGGAAACTATCAGGCAGCAGAGCATTTTAAACGATGTTGTGATCACGCGCGGGAATCTTTCACGAATCCTAAACCTGGAAACGACTGTCAATCAGCGGTATCTGACCACCTTCAGGGCTGATGGCATTATCATTTCCACTCCCACGGGTTCTACCGCATATAACATTTCCGCGGGAGGCCCCATTGTGTTTCCGGAACAGGATTCTTTTATCATCAATCCAATATGCCCCTTCGCGTTGACTAACAGGCCAATCATCATTCCCGATGAAGCCGAGATTAATGTGATTTTATGGACAAAGGAACAGGGCGCGACATTGACCCTGGATGGGCAGGTTTCATATATAATGAAATCGGGAGATAACATGATCATCAGGAAATCTCCTTATGTGACTAACCTCGTCTCATCGCCTTTCAGGGATTATATGGAGATACTGCGTACAAAGTTGGGATGGGGCGGGTCGCCTTCCGGAGCCAATCAATGATAATCCCTGTATCCCTCAGGTTACGGCAACAAATTGAAACTTGTCCATGTGAAGGTTTTCCCCAGCGAAGGTATGGGAATCGATCAGCAGCAGGCATCATGCACACTTACTTCTTGCTCATCGAGAAGAACGTAACACCGTGAAAGGTTGTTTCCTAAGTGAGAATAAGTTAATATTTGGGGGCTTATATGTTAACGGAACTTGTTATCAGAAATTTTGCCATCATCGAGGAATTAAGGGTATCTTTTGCCGGCGGCCTTAATGTACTTACCGGTGAAACGGGGGCAGGAAAGTCTATTCTCATAGGGGCCGTGAGCCTTCTGTTGGGGGACCGGGTGTCTTCAGATATCATCAGGTCTCAAGAAGAAACCGCCATGGTAGAAGCATTGTTTGACATAGGAGAAAAATCGGATCTCAAAGGAAAATTAAAGGAGATGGGCTTTCTTGTAGGGAATGAACTGATCCTCAAGAGAATTATTTCAAGGACGGGAAAAAACCGTGTGTATATTGACGGGCAACTGGCCACACTAGGGATGCTTTCCGCCATCAGTGAAAACCTGATAAACATTTGTGGACAACATGATCACCAGATAATACTGAATGCTGAAAATCACATTGATATTATTGACGAATTCGGAGGTCTTCTGCAACTCAGGTCTGAATATGCAGAAATGTATGATAAATTCCTGTCTCTTAATAACAAACTTGACAAGCTCCTCACCATGAATAAAACTCGTGATGAGCGGGTGGAGTTCCTTAAGTTCCACCTTAAAGAAATTGACGAGGCCGCAGTTCGTGTGGGTGAGGATGAGGAACTTTTTGATGAGAAGAAAATTTTTAACAATGTCCAGAAATTAACAGAGTATGCGCAATTGGCATACGAGGCGCTTTACGGGAAACCAGGGTCGGTCCAGGAAGGGCTGCGCAGTGTTATATCAAACATTCGCGAAATTAAAAATATTGACAGGGGACTGAACCTGTCCGAGCAAGATATTGATGCGGTGTATTATCAGCTTGAAGAGAATGCAATGATCCTCCGGGAATATATAAAAAATCTTTCTTACGATCCAGCGAGGCTTGAAGCCATTGATGATCGGTTGGATCTGCTGGGAAAATTGAAACGCAAGTATGGCCGCACACTTGATGAAGTATTGAAAAAAAGAAATGAAATTGAAGAAGAACTGAAAACTATCTCGTCCGTCGATGAGGAAATTGAAAAGATATCAAAAGAGATGGAAATACAGAAGACGGAAATGTTGGAAAAAGCGAAGCTTCTCTCCGAGAGACGCAGGGAAAGTTCAGATGTTCTGACACAAGCGATAGAAGGAGAAATTCACACTCTGCGAATGGAAAATGCTGTGTTTAAGGTCATATTCGGTAAACCTTCCAGTGATCAGGGGGCAGTAACATTTAATCCTCGAGGAAGCGATGAAATAGAATTCTATATTACCACTAATGTGGGTGAGATGGCGAAACCTTTGAATCGCATTGCCTCGGGTGGGGAGCTGTCCAGGATCATGCTTGCCGTGAAGAAAGTCCTGGCCAAAACGGGTTCCGTGGGAACGCTGATATTCGATGAGGTGGACAGTGGTATCGGCGGGGCTGTTGCGGAGGATGTAGGCAAGAAGCTAAAAGATGTAGCTCAACATCATCAGATCCTTTGTATAACTCATCTTCCACAGATTGCCTGCTTTGGTGACAAACACTATCGCGTTGCAAAAACTGTGTCTGATGAAAGGACAATTACCTCGGTGGATTTTCTTTCCGAGGAAGAGCGGCTTGACGAAATAGCCCGGATGCTTGGCGGTTCAGAACTCACGAAGAAAACCAGGGCGCATGCGAGGGAAATGCTTGAGCTGTCACGCGGGTAAGAGGGGGTAAAAAGTGCTGAGAAAGGCGCGAATAAGTGATGTCAGAACCATTCATAGGATGATTAATATGTCATCCGGTAAAGGGGAAATTCTTCCCCGCTCCCTTATGGATATATACGGCAGCCTGAGAGATTTCTTTATATATTTAGATGAAGACAGGCAGTTGGTTGTTGGTATTTGTGCCATGAATATAATATGGGAAAACTTGGCGGAAATACGCTCTCTTTGTGTTGAAGAAGAATACAGGAAAAGAGGGATTGGCAAAAAGCTCGTTGAAGCCTGTATTTCTGAAGCAATTACCCTGCAGCTTTTTAGAATATTTACTTTAACCAACAGGCCAGATTTTTTTGCACAGCTCGGTTTTAAAGAAGTCGCAATGTCTAGCCTTTCTGAAAAGATATGGTCGGACTGCTTCAGATGCTCCAAGTATCCTGATTACTGCGACGAAGTGGCAATGATAATAGAATTGTAGGGTGCAAATGACGATCTGGCGTTTCTTTCTATTGCTTCTGGTAATTCTCTATTTGACAGGATGCGCGTTAATTAAAAAAACATTCGTAACGCCGGTAAAAGCTCCCAGGGCGTCTCTATCCTTGATTTCTCCTAAGGAAATGCCCTTCCACATTGATGATCTTGACCGGAATTCCCTCATTGCAGCAAGTGATAAAAGCCTCCGATACTTTGACGGGATTAAGACAAGTACTACATATCTTTTCGGTGAAAGGAAAGTTACGGTCCAAGAGTTGAAAGAATCCCTTCGCGCATTTCGTGACATCATCGGCTCAAGGGGTTCGGAAACGATAAAGTGGCGGAAAATACTGACCACGTTTGATATCTACAGGTCGACCGGATATGATAATAACGGAACGGTATTGTTTACCGGCTATTTTGAGTCTTCTCTGGAAGGTTCCCTAAAAAAGACGGAGCACTATAAATATCCGATATATAAAACGCCGGATGACATATTGGTAGTAAATTTAGGCAAGTTCAATAAGAAATACCACAACGAGAAGATTATCGGCAGGCTAAAAAATGGCGAGGTGATTCCATATTTTACAAGGGCGGATATTGAAGAGGCCGGTTCACTGAGAGGAATGAATCTTGAGCTTGCCTGGGTGAATGATCCCGTTGATTTATTCTTTATGCATATCCAGGGTTCTGGAAAGATCAGGCTGCCTGATGGAAGGTTCATTCAGGTGAGCTATGCCCAGAAGAATGGCCGACCCTACAGGAGTATTGGGAGATACCTGATAGATAAAGGCAAGTTCTCCGATACTGAGATGACACATCAGACGCTGAAAAAATATCTCAGGGAACATTATGAAGAACGCTCTGATATCCTTAACCACAATGAGAGCTACATATTTTTCCGCGTTGTAGAAAATGGGCCGATCGGCGCACTGGGGTTTACTCTTACCGCAGGAAGGTCCATCGCAACCGATCTCGATCTATTTCCCAGGGGCGCTCTTGCCATTATCAGATTACGCAAACCTGTTGTTGATGAGCGAGGATCCATTAAAACATGGGAGTCCTTTTCCCGTTTCGTTCTGAATCAGGATGCGGGTGGGGTAATTAAAGGTCCGGGGCGGGTGGATCTCTTCTGCGGAAGCGGCTCAAATGCGGAGGTGGTAGCGGGAAGCCTTAAGGAAAAAGGGGAGTTGTATTTCCTGGTGAAAAAAAAGCAGTCCAGCAATTAATGAGTCACATGACGGGAAATATGGCACAAGGGAGTGTGCCCCCCTTAGAGCGCTTTCTTGTGTGTTCTTGTTGTCTAAGGCTCGTGAAGCCGCACTATATGAGCCTTTGTAAAGAAAATATTTTCGGAAAAGAAATAAAATTGTCTTGATTGTTACTTCCCTTTATGTTACGGATGCGCGAAATAGCGAGCGTTTCCCGTGGTTACACATTATTGAGGCCCATTTACATTGAATGTAATGATATATTCAGCGCTGAATATTCTGTAACATCATTAACTATCAAAGTGTGATAAGCCGAAAATTCTCATTGAATGCATAATTACTGACTGTGAAAGAGGTGCATAGCAGAGTTTCTAACCAGTGGTGTCACATAAACGATTGAGATACTGGCAGGTTTTTATTTTGAATATTTTATTGAAAGGAGGATTGTAAAGGATGACAAAGGCAGAATTAATATCAGTAATGGCGGGAGCTGCGGGTATCAGCAAGGCAGCAGCAGCAAAAGCGCTGCAAGCGTATACCGATTCTGTAACCAAAGAATTGAGGAAGAGCGGAAAACTGGGTCTGGTTGGATTTGGTACCTTTTCCGTTGTGAAAAGGAAGGCCAGGGAAGGACGGAATCCTCAGACAGGAAAAGCCATTAAAATACCAGCCAAAAAAGTAGTAAAGTTTAAAGCGGGGAAGGGATTATCCGCTAAAGTGAAATAATAGATCATACAATAAGGTATTATATGCATTAAGGCCTCCGGTTTATTTATGAACATCGGGGGCCTTAGTGCATTATGGGAACTGTCACAGCTCCATTGTATCGTTCGTTGACAGGAACTTTTCTTTTTGTTATGAACTTTCGCACATATAAACGAAAGCTTTTTAATTTACCCACTTCGTCGTTTCGAAAGAAATGAGCAACAGTTGCATTTATTCGGCATGGCAGATGAGTAAGGTTGAAAATTTTACTGATCCTTCGCGTTGCTCAGGGTGCAGCTCACCATTGAAAAGACATTCTGTGCAGTGTTACAAGATTTATATATGAAAAACTGAGGTATACACATTGACAAAGAAGAGAATATTAAGCGGTATGCGACCCACAGGGGTATTGCATTTAGGAAATCTTCATGGTGCCCTGAAAAACTGGATAGAGCTCCAGAACAGCGGAGACTATGAATGTTATTATTTTGTAGCTGACTGGCATGCCCTGACCAGTGAATATAATAATACCAGTATGATTCGAGGTAATATTATAGACATGGTTATTGACTGGCTTAGTGCAGGGCTCGACCCTCAAAAAAGCACATTATTTATTCAATCCAGCGTTAAAGAGCATGCAGAACTTTTTCTTATTCTTTCTATGATAACTCCATTACCCTGGTTGGAGAGAAATCCGACATATAAAGAAATAAAGGATGAGCTGTCAGAGAAGGATCTTTCTACTTTCGGATTTTTGGGGTATCCAGTTCTTCAGGCTGCGGACATAATAATATACAAGGCTTACGGTGTGCCTGTAGGTGTGGATCAGTTGCCCCATGTAGAACTTACCCGGGAGATTGCCCGGCGATTTAATTTTCTCTATAGAGAAATCTTTCCCATTCCGGAGCCTTTGCTTACAGACGTCCCGAAAATGCTTGGCATTGATGGCAGGAAGATGAGTAAATCATACGATAATTCAATTTACATGAGCGATCGCAATGATTCATTGAAAACGAAAATTGCCTCTATGTTTACTGATCCTCAACGCATGAGAAAAAAAGATCCCGGGAGACCGGAACTATGTAATGTATTTGCCTTTCACCAGATATATTCACCACCCGATTATGTAAGCGAAATATCCATAGAATGCAAAAGAGCAGGCATAGGATGTACGGACTGCAAACAATCTCTTGCGGATCAGATTATAAGGGGTATGCAACCAATTCATGAACGCCAGGATTATTATCGGGGACATATCGATGAAGTAAAAAGTATCATCGAGGATGGAATAACCCGTGCAATAAGGATAGCTCGCGCAACAATGGATGAGGTCAGGGAAGCCGTGAAAATCTAAAATATATCTGCGATACAGTTGCTGTCATCTTCGGAATTCAATCAGCGAAGGTACTAGATTGAACGTGCATGGGTAGCATTCCGTGTAACTTGCATTTTGATACTTGAATCCCGAACCTTCCCTTTTTACATCAGAATAATGAAAGAACCACGTTTATTATGGGATATGAGGTTAAACTCGAAATATTTGAAGGTCCCCTGGATCTGTTGCTTTATCTCATCAAGAAAAACGAGATCGATATATATGATATCCCCATTGCACTTATTACGGAGCAGTATCTTTCACACATTGAGATGATGAAATCTCTTAATCTTGATGTTGCCGGGGAATACCTGGTTCTGGCTGCAACACTGGTTCATATAAAATCGAAAATGCTCCTTCCATCTCAGGAAGAGGACACGAATGGGCAGGAAGAAGAGGCCGATCCGCGTGCTGATCTTGTCAAACAGCTGCTCGAATATCAGGTTTTCAAAGAAGCGGCAATGCAACTGGATCAAAGGCCTCTTTTAGAAAGAGATGTTTTTAAACGGGGACGCGCTGATGAGGATCAATATGCCGATGGGGGAAAAGATGAAATCGATGCGGAGCTCAGCGTTTTCGAACTTATAGAGGCTTTTTACAGAATCATTTCCACCTCAGAAAAGACAGAGTTTATGGAAATTGATGTGGAGAAAATGTCCCTCACCGAAAGAATAAATGAAATATTAGACAGGCTTAATGAAAAGAAAAAATTGACATTCACTGAATTAATTGGGGGTCAAACAAGTAGAAAGTCGATCCTGTATACTTTTCTTGCCATTCTGGAATTAATGAGATTGAGAATGATCAGAGTATATCAGTCTGGTTCCTTCGGTGTGATCAGAGTTGCCCTTGTGATGGAGAAATAAATGGAAGACTCGAAAGCAATAATCGAAGCAATCATTTTTAGTTCTGAAAATCCGGTTCTTATTGACAAGATCAGAGAGGTTTTGCCCGATGTCGAGAAAGTTGAAATCAGCCGCTTGCTCATGGAGCTTGTGGATGAATATGAAAAAAGGAGTGGCGGTTTTCTTCTTTTGGAAGTTGCCGGAGGATTTCAGTTCAGGACGAGGCCGGACCTCGGGTATTGGATCAATAAATTCCTAAAGGGAAAGCCCGCTATATTGTCGCGGGCGGCTGTGGAAACACTCGCTGTTGTTGCCTACAAACAGCCTGTATTGAAATCAGAAATAGACAGGTTTAGGGGTGTCGATTCTGGCAGTTCCCTGAAGGGGTTACTGGACAGAAAGCTTGTGCGAATAATGGGAAGAAAGGATGTTCCCGGGAGACCCATAATGTATGGAACTACAAAAAAGTTTCTAGAGGTATTCAATCTGAAAGACCTTTCCGAATTGCCGACATTGAAGGAAATGAAAGATTTGCATGAGGAGGCATGAAAATTTATTTCTGAAAAAGTTGTCTTTATCTTGAAGTATTCGAGGGGTCAAAAATAGTGAATAGGAAATAGTGACGGGCAATGGACGAAGAACAGAATATGTTGTATCTCTTTGAAATTCACTATTTACTTCTCCTGCATTGACAGGTAACAGGTTGCGGGAGTAAACTTCGGTTAATCGAGTCCTTCTTGCAACTGTAGGAATAAAAACAGGATTTTTAATGAAGAAGCGACTGCAAAAGATAATCTCCGGTTCAGGGATTTCATCCAGGCGTGTTGCCGAACAAATGATTGTAGAGGGCAGGGTTACAGTAAATCATGTGGTTGTGAGAAAACTGGGTACAAAAGCGGATATTGACGAGGATGAAATCCGGGTGAACGGTAAACTTATTTATCCTGAGACGTCAAAGGTCTACCTGATGCTCCATAAACCGAAAGGATATGTAACCACCCTACATGACCCGCAGGGGCGGCCGGTTGTTAAGGATTTAATCGACGGTGTATCGGAAAGATTGTTTCCAGTCGGTAGGCTGGATTATGATTCTGAGGGATTGCTATTTATGACCAATGATGGCAATTTTTCGCTGAAAATACAACATCCGCGGTTCAGAATTCCCAAGACCTATATGGTTAAAATCGAAGGAACTCTTGCGGCGAGTGAGATCCGGGTACTTTTGGAAGGCATAAAGCTGATGGATGGCATATTTAAACCGGATAGTGTTCATATACTTAAAAAAAACCCACGAAGCTGCTGGCTTCGTTTAATCATTACAGAGGGGAAAAATAGAGTAATCCGGCGTGGTTTTCAATCGTTGGGCCATCCTGTCGTCAGGCTGATCCGGACAGCGATTTCAGAGGTTAGCTTAGGTAATTTGAAAGCAGGAACATTCAGATATTTAACCAGCAAAGAGGTTGAAAGTCTGCTATCATTCACAAAAAAATGAAGATGGTTTTTTAAAGTCCTTAAATTCCATAAAAAATTGTCTTGACATTAAAAAAGAAAATACATACTATTCGCTAAAAGCAAAGATAAATTATTATGTTATTAAAAAAGAGTGTTACGCTGCGTGTTAATGCAGAATTACTGTGACCATTCATCATGAGGAGGGGATATGAACAAGTCTGGACTCATTGAGGCTTTAAGCAAGAAAGAGGATATGACGGAGAAAAAGGCGATTGATTTAGTCAATCTCATTTTTAAGGGTTTTACTGACGAACTGAAAAAAGGAGGCCGGATAGAAATCAGGGGCTTTGGTAGTTTTGTTGTAAGGAATTATATGGCCTACACCGGCAGAAATCCCAAAACAGGGAAGAATATCAGAGTTGCTCCCAAGAAGCTGCCTTTTTTCAAAGTCGGTAAAGAACTTAAAGCGAGAGTTGATGGTAAGCCTTAGAGCATCCATTCGTTATCGATACACTATAATCCACAGAAATTGATAATAAAATAACGCTATAATAGAGGGGTCATTTTATGATCCCTTTTTTAGCTTAATCATACCGTTGCTATGCAGATCTCCCCGTTTTTTCTCTCTCCATCTTGCATGAAAGGCAAGGTTTGCAGATGTGTTCATCATTGTAATGGAGCATAAAAGGACTTTACAGGTACAGTTAGTGTTTTGAATAATCAGCCATTGACTAATTTGGATGCAGATGCAAAAAGGAAAAGATTTCCGTACCTTCATTTTTTTCTCTTCTTGATTACTCTTTTAAGCACTCTTGTCGCTGGAGCCTTACAGCAGGGGGTCAACCTGCTTGACAATCCCTTAATGATTTGGAAAGGAATACCTTTTTCTTTTACACTTCTCATGATTCTGGGAGCCCATGAATTCGGGCATTATTTCATGTCCAGGAAACACAACATCGATGTGACGCTTCCGTACTTCATACCAGCGCCGTCTTTTATAGGCACTTTTGGAGCGTTCATCAAGATGAAATCCCCGATTATGGATCGTCGTATCCTTTTAGACATAGGGGCTGCCGGTCCTTTATCAGGTATGTGCGTGACAATTCCGGTCCTTTTGGCAGGTCTATGGCTCTCAGAGATCAGATATGAAACGGTTGATACGGGCATTAATCTTGGCTCATCAATTCTCTTTTCTGTTATGAATTTGATGGTTCATGGATTTTTACCCGATGATGTAAATCTTATTCTTCACCCCATTGCGTTTTCAGGATGGATTGGTCTGCTTGTTACCTGTTTGAATCTGCTACCCGTAGGTCAGCTTGATGGTGGCCATGTCGCGTATGCGGTTATTGGTCCGAAACAGCGGATTGTGGCAAAGGTTATCATAGCTGCTCTCGTGGTAGTCGGCATTAGCGGCTGGATCGGCTGGCTTATATGGGCAGGCATCTTGTATGTTATGGGATTAAACCATCCGCCGGTTGTGTATGACTGGATACCGCTGGACAGAAAAAGGAAGGTCATCGGCTGGCTCACATTATTGGTATTTGTCATGACCTTTACGCCTGTGCCGTTCTGATTTACATCAATCCCTCTTCACGAAAACTAAAAAACCTGTTTTCTCCAACAATGACGTGATCGTGGACAAGGATATCCAGTATCCTCGCCGTGTCCTGGATAGTTTTTGTTAAGCGGATATCTGCATCGGAAGGTTTTACATGGCCCGAAGGATGATTATGGACTAGTATAATAGCCGAGGCCTTTTGTTCCAGCGCATTTTCCAGTACTTTTCTCGGATATACAACGGCTTGATTTACAATACCTTCCTGAATGGTTTCCATACCCGTGATCCTGTTCTGGGAGTCCAGGTAAATTACGCAAAACCGTTCCACCTTCAGTCCACCCATGGAAGTCTTGCAATAATCCAGGAGCTCTCTTGTGCATGTAATCTGGGGCTTTTCTTTCGCCTTTTCTTTGAGGTACAAAGACCCCATTTCCTTTACGAGTTTGATCAGAACCGCCGTATGCGTGCGTACGCCCTTCATCCCTTCCAGATCATGTATGCTTGCATCCATGACGCTTTTGAGGGAACCGAATTTTTTCAAAAGGTCTTTCGCCAGAGGTTTAACGTCTTTTTGCGGGATTGCATAGGAAAGGAGAAGCTCTAATACTTCATAATCATGGAATGCATCGACACCCGAGATAGAAAATTTATTCTTCAAGCGCTGACGATGATCTTTATAGTGGGGTGCATCAGAAGGTATGCTCACGGGAGTATTTGTGTATCCTTTTTTGTATGTGCACAGAAAGTCAGTATCGTATCGTCACTGCAAACATAGCTGATTTCTTTCATTCCTTGTACCAGGGGAGGGATTGAGAGACCCTCTCCCCAGATGGAAAAGAATAAAGATGAGGGTTATGCCCGCCGGGGTCTGTCCTCAAATGTCTTGCGGACGTAAATGTTGCGCAAAAATGTGACCGTCAAATCAGCCGAGATTCGCGTTCACGAAATCCCAGTTGAGAAGATTCTCAATGACAGCGGTCAGGTAGTCCGGTCTCCTGTTCTGGTAGTCTAAATAATATGCGTGCTCCCAAACATCTATAGTCAGAAGAGGTTTGAGGCCATGCGCAATCGGTGTATCCGCATTGGCGGTTTTTGTTATTTTTAGCTTAGCACCATCCAATACCAGCCATGCCCAACCGCTGCCGAACTGGTTTACACCGGCATTCTTGAACTCCTCTGCGAACTTTTCGTAACTTCCCCAGGACGTGTTGATGCTATCAGCGATGGCTCCGGACGGTTTGCCGCCACCTTTCGGCTTTATGCATTTCCAGTAGAACGAATGATTCCAGACCTGCGCTGCATTGTTGAAAAGACCGGCCTTAGAAACATCCCCCGCTACTTTATTAATAATCTTTTCCAAAGATTCATTAGCTAGATCTGTTCCTTCGATCAATTTGTTTGTATTGTCCACATATGCTTTATGATGTTTCCCGTGATGGTACTCCAGGGTCTGCGCACTAATGTAAGGAACAAGAGCATCCTTCGCATAAGGCAGGTCGGGTAATTGAATAGCCATAATTGTTCTCCTTTCTTTTTTTATCAATATACCACATTGGAGTTTATCCATGCAAGCGACGACATATATCGAGTCTGTTGAAGGTTCAAATGTGAAAAATGTGTTGACTATATATTACCCTTATATTAATTAAACAAGAATAATAAATACTCGGGATAATTGGAAAGATTGGAAAAAAAGAATATCTTTATTCAAACATTTGGCTGTCAGATGAACGTCCATGATTCGGAAAAGATCGTTGCGTTGATGGAAGGGGCAGGATATGCATGTTGTGACGATGCAAGGAAGGCGGATCTGATTATCATCAATACATGCAGTATCAGAGAGAAGGCTGCACAAAAAGTCTATAGCCAATTGGGTCGACTAAGACAATTAAAAAGGGAAAAACGTGGACTCATTCTTGCGGTGGGAGGGTGTCTGGCTCAGCAGTGGGGTTCTAAGTTCATAGAAAAAATACCTTTTCTTGATCTTGTCTTTGGCACACATAACATACATATGCTTCCCGAACTAGTAGCAAGGATTGAAAAAAACAAGGCACCGGTAGTGCAGATAGAATTCCAGGAATCTGTAAAATCGCTCAACATTCCTGCTCTGACCAACAAGGGGAAGATAAGTGCGTATATCACTATTATGCAAGGATGTAATAATTTTTGTTCTTACTGCGTTGTGCCATATCTGCGGGGCAGGGAAGAGAGTAGACCCTTTTGGGAAATTGTGGGTGAAGCGAAAACTCTTGCATATAATGGTATCAAAGAAGTTATTCTCCTTGGGCAGAACGTCAATTCGTATGGTACAAGTAAGAGCAATGGACATGATTTTGCTGATTTGTTACAGGAAATAGGTAAAATAAGCGGTATCGAAAGAATAAGATTTACCACCTCTCATCCCAAAGATCTCTCTGATAAACTAATGTATTGTTTTTCAGAGACTGATAAAGTATGCGAGCATATTCATCTTCCTGTACAGGCAGGTTCTGACCGTATCCTAAGAATGATGAACAGGGATTATACGATTAGTGATTATTTTGAAAAGGTAGATAAATTGAGGTCCGTGTGTCCAGAGATCAGTATTACTTCAGACATTATTGTAGGATTTCCCGGTGAAACAGAGAGGGATTTTCAGGCAACGATTGACATGATGAAAAAAATCAGGTTTGATAATGTATTCTCCTTCAATTACTCAGAACGCAAAGGCACCGATGCGGCAAGGCTTGGCGACACGGTAAGCAGAACTGTCAAGCACGAAAGACTGCAGTTAGTTCAGTCTCTTCAGGAAGAACATACCCTTGAGAAACATAAAGCACGCGTGGGTAATGTTGAAGAGATCCTTGTTGAAGGTATGAGTAAAAATTCGAGGGAAGATATGACCGGGAGAACAAGGACAAATAAAATCGTGAACTTTAGAGGGAATCATAGAATTATCGGTAAAACCGTTCGTGTAAGAATAACCAATGCGTATCTCCATTCCATGAGGGGTGAGCCGGCTGAAGAGGAGGTTACTACATGCTAATAAAGATGAAGGTTGCTGGATTAACAATAGATCCTCTCACAAATACACCTATTGTAATCTTAAAAGATATTGATGAGAAAAAAGCTATTCCTATATGGATAGGCCTTTTTGAGGCCAGCGCTATTGCAACGGAGCTGGAAAAAATTACTTTTTCCAGGCCAATGACGCATGATCTCATATATGAGATTCTGAAGGCTATGAAAATCGATGTAATCAAGATTGAAATTCATGATCTTAGAAATAACACTTTTTTCGCGAATATTCACTTACTCAAAGATGAAGAGACAATAGTGATTGACTCCAGGCCCAGCGACGCAATAGCGTTGGCTTTAAGGGCAAATGCCACGATATTTGTTGATGAAAAGGTGATTGAAAAATCAAGGAATGTCGATTTTGGCAAGAAGATAACGGATCTCGATAACTTGAAAGACGATAAACTCAAGGAATTTCTGGAAAATCTTTCTCCAGAGGATTTTGGTAAATATAAAATGTAAGGGGACTGGTTTTTCCCAGAAATCAGAAGCAGTTTATATTTCGCATATGCGTATATGAAGGAATCCACCGCATTCTACCTTACATAATGCAACGTTAGTTTGGATATAACCTTATATAATTTAGTATTGCCACGAAGGAGTACGAAAGTGCTTGGATTTAAAAAATAGTCGTGGCTCTTATTTTTTCAGAGATATGGAAAGAGAAATCGAGAATTTCGGAAATTATATGGAAATAGAGAGGGGCTTGTCGCCGCATACCAGGATAAATTATCTTGCCGATGTGAGGCAGTTCAAATTATTTCTTGACACAAATAACATTTCCATAAAGAAAAATGATACAAGCGATGAGATTAATATCGATTATATAGTGATCAGAGCCTATCTAGGAGCACTCTATCGTGAAAAGCTCAAAAAGGTAACCATAGCAAGAAAGGTAACAGCCCTCAGGACGTTTTTTGATTATCTTCAACGTAAAGGGAAAATCAAGGCTAACCCGGCCAAAATGGTTCAGGCTCCCAAGATAGAAAAATATATTCCTGTATTCCTTTCTGTGGATGAAATGTTCAGTCTGCTCGACGCGGAAAGTATTCCCACGGCTATCGGTTTGAGAGACAAAGCTATTATTGAGCTATTTTATTCTTCAGGAATTCGTCTTAGTGAACTCGTTGGGCTGAACATGGGAGATATAGATTTTCATCAGGGTTTGATCAAGGTCAGAGGAAAGGGGAAAAAAGAAAGGATAGTCCCCGTAGGTGTGAAGGCCCTTACGGCGATAACCGCGTATATTGAAAAAAGGTACGAAATATCGAAGAGAAATGTTGACAATGATTCAGAGGGTCCAATATTTCTGAGTACCAGAGGTTCAAGACTTACTACAAGGAGTGTGGCAAGAATCCTCGATAAACTGGTAATGCTAAGCGGCTTGGGGAGGAAAATCAGTCCCCATACACTGCGGCATACATTTGCCACGCATATGATGGAATCGGGTGCCGACCTCAGGGCTATCCAGGAATTTCTTGGTCATGAAAGCCTCTCCACAACACAGAAATATACGTCCGTCACTGTAGGCAGGCTTTTGGAAATTTATGATAAAGCGCATCCTAAAGCAAAGGACAATCATTCCGGCAAGAAAGATGTTCATATAAAGACGAAAAACCTACATGGTAGAGAGTAATGTACAGGACTAATCCGGGGAGGTGTAAAGCTGCTCATGATTATAAAGGGTACCACCATATTGGCCTTGAGACATAAAGGAAAGGTTACCGTTGCCGGTGATGGTCAGGTTACTATTGATGTAACCGTCATGAAGCACGGTGCGAGAAAGGTTCGCAGGTTGTATAACAGCCAGGTGATTGTTGGATTTGCGGGTGCTACAGCCGATGCGTTTACCCTTTTTGACAGATTTGATCAGAAACTTGAGCAGTATAAAGGGAACTTGTTGCGGGCTGCGGTGGAACTTACGAAAGACTGGAGAACCGACAGGATATTGAGACACCTGGAGGCATTGATGATTGCCGTCAGTAAGGAGCATTTTTTAATCATATCAGGAAACGGAGACGTCATTGAATCTGACGATGATGTGATGGCCATAGGGTCGGGGGGGCCTTATGCTCTCGCGGCAGCGCGTGCCCTCGTCAGGCATTCTGATTTAACAGCCACGGAAATAGCAAGAGAGGCTATGAGGATTGCATCGGAGATATGCATCTATACGAATAACAACATTACCGTTGAAGAGCTAGATATGCATATAGCAACAGACGACGGGGGCAATAAGAAATGAGGGGTAATGATTCATATGGCGTCTAAACAATTAACACCTAGAGAAATTGTGGAGAGATTAGATAAGTATATCATTGGTCAGAGTGACGCCAAAAAGGCGGTTGCCATTGCCTTGCGTAACCGTTGGAGACGTCAGAACGTATCAGAAGAACTGAGTGAAGAAATCTCTCCTAAAAACATCATCATGATCGGGCCGACCGGCGTTGGAAAGACAGAAATTGCCCGAAGACTGGCGAAACTGGATAATTCACCTTTTTTGAAGGTGGAAGCATCAAAATTTACAGAAGTCGGGTATGTTGGAAGAGACGTAGAATCCATGGTTCGAGACCTTGTTGAGCTTGCAGTAAACATGGTGAAATCAGAGGAACAGGAAAACGTTAAGCCGAAAGCAGCGGAGATCGCTGAGGAAAGAATTCTCGATATTCTGCTTCCACCAAAACCTGCTGAGAGAAAAGTAGAAGATCTTATCTCAAATAAACATATCGAAGTGCATGACGTGGAACAGGTTCCGCCCGTTGATAACACTCGCGAAAAAATGCGCAAGCTTCTTCATGAAGGGAAGCTGGATAACCGATATGTAGATTTGGAGATACAGGAATCCCGGAGCGGTCCGATGATAGAGGTCTTCACGTCTTCAGGTATAGAGGATATGGGGTTGAATATAAAGGAGATGTTTGGAAATATATTTCCTCAAAAGAAGAAAAAGGCGAGGGTGAAAATTCCGGAAGCGCTGGAAATACTGGAAAATGAGGAAGCCCAGAGACTGATTGATATGGACAAGGTTACGAAAGCAGCCATTGCAAGGGTGGAGCAATCAGGAATTATATTTCTCGATGAAATAGATAAAATTGTGGGAAGTGATTCAACACATGGTCCGGACGTCTCACGAGAAGGTGTACAGAGGGATCTCCTGCCTATTGTGGAAGGCTCTACAGTCAATACACGGTATGGAATGGTGAAAACAGATCATATACTTTTTATCTCCGCAGGTGCATTTACAGCATCGAAGCCCTCAGATTTAATTCCTGAGCTTCAAGGGCGTTTTCCCATCAGAGTGGAGCTCGATTCACTAGGAAAAGATGAATTCATCAGGATTCTCACAGAGCCGCATAACGCTCTCATTAAACAGTATATAGAGATGATTGCGACGGAAGGGGTCACTCTGTTATTTAAAGAAGATGCTATCGCCGAGATAGCAGAAGTGGCCGCGGTAGTGAATGAGAGAACGGAGAACATCGGAGCCAGACGGCTCTACACAATTATGGAAACTTTGTTAGATGAGATTTCCTTCAATGCCCCTGAGATGGCTGGGCAGGAAGTGGTGATTGACGCGAGTTACGTAAAGGAAAAGCTGGAAAACATCATCGAGGATGAGGACTTAAGCAGGTATATTCTCTAACTTGGAGTTTTGATATGGATAATGTAGAAAAATCCATTGAGCGGGCCGAAATTCTGCTGGAGGCGCTTCCCTATATACGCCGGTTTTATAACAAAACCATTGTCATAAAATATGGCGGACACGCTATGGTTGATGAGGACTTGAAGAATCAATTCGCCAGGGATGTGGTTATGATGAAGTATATTGGCATTCATCCCGTGGTGGTCCACGGAGGCGGCCCTCAGATTGGTGATTTTTTGAAGAAGCTGGGCAAAGACTCCACGTTTGTGCAAGGTATGAGAGTGACTGACGAAGAGACGATGGATATTGTTGAAATGGTTCTCGTGGGTAAGGTAAACAAGGAAATTGTGGGCCTTATTAATCAGCACGGCGGCAAGGCAGTAGGTTTGAGCGGAAAGGACGGAAACCTGATTCGGGCGGAAAAGTATTATTTAAGTGAAGAAAAGGCAAAGGACACGCCTCCGGAAATTATCGACATCGGTCTGGTGGGGAAGGTTACAAATATTCATGCAGAATTGATCGTATCTCTTGAAAAGGATGGCTTCATTCCTGTCATTGCCCCTACTGGTTTGGGGGATAATGGTGAAACGTACAATATAAATGCCGATATCGTTGCCGGTGAGGTAGCGGCGGCCCTCAGGGCGGAGAAACTCGTTCTGTTGACGGATGTAGCGGGTGTCATCAACACGAAAGGACAGCTGATCAATACCATGAGCGACACGGAAGTTGTCGCCATGATAGAGGCAGGTGTTATCAAGGGGGGTATGTATCCAAAAGTCAAGTGCTGCCTCAAAGCCCTCAATGGAGGTGTTAGAAAAGCCCATATTGTCGATGGGCGTTTGAAGCATGCCATACTTCTTGAGATTTTCACCGATATGGGGATAGGAACCGAAATAGTGTTGTAGGAATTATTTCCAGAAGGGTTCGAGGAGTCAAGGGGGCGAGGATGCAAGTGAAATGTATAGAATAGAACCCGAACACTTGAACCCTTGACCCACTGAATTTTTTTTTACGACTTAAGAGCTGTCACGTAATAACCGTTGCATTAAGGCGCTCAGATTTAGCTGCTCTGATTGAGCAAAACCGTAGGAATAGCAGCGCTATTTTGAGGATTTTGCGATTGAGGATCGGGCAAAGATGAACTGAAGATGAGATGCATGAATGTAATAGTTATTCCGTGATAGCTCCTGTAATGGGAGAAGAAATAAATATGACAACTGATGAATTAATGGCGCTTGCGGATAAATATATTATGACAACATATAAACGCTTTCCCATAGTCCTCATAAGGGGTCAAGGCGCCAGAGTCTGGGATAGTAATGGGAAAGAGTATCTTGATTTTGTTGCCGGGATAGCCGTGTGCAGCCTTGGTCATTCGCATCCGAAAGTAGCCGAGGCAATAAAAAGGCAGGTGGAAATTCTCACGCATGTTTCTAATCTCTATTATATAGAACCGCAGATACATGTTGCCAGGATGCTGGTAGAAAATTCCTTTGCCGACAGGGTATTTTTTTGTAATAGTGGTGCGGAGGCAAATGAGGCCGCCATAAAACTTTCCCGTAAGTATGCGCACGAGAACATGTCAGGAGAAAAATATGAGTTGATTACCATGCAGGACTCATTCCATGGGCGTACCCTTGCTACGGTAACCGCTACGGGACAGAAGAAGTTTCAAACTGGCTTTTCTCCGCTTCCGGAGGGATTCAAGTATGTGCCGTTCAATGATATTAAGGCTTTAGAGGACGCAATCACTGAGCATACATGCGGCATCATGCTCGAGCCTATTCAGGGAGAGGGCGGGGTAAAAATTCCCGATGATGACTATCTCAGGGAAGTCAGAAAAATCTGTGACGATAGGGGGCTTCTTATGATTCTCGATGAGGTCCAGGTAGCTATGGGAAGGACAGGTACGCTCTTCGCCTATGAGTACTATAAGGTTAAGCCCGACATTGTCACACTGGCAAAAGCCGTGGGAAACGGTTTCCCCATCGGGGTAATGATGGCAACAGAGAAAGCCGCATCTGCCTTTCAACCAGGCAACCACGCGTCAACGTTTGGCGGGAACCCCCTCGCCATGGCTGCGAGCCTGGCCACATTGGATACCATCATGAATGGGGGAGTTCTTGATAATGTTAAAAAAGTGGGATCGTATTTCATGAAGCGACTTCATGAGTTGAAAAAGACGAGACCTGTAATGAAAGATATCAGGGGAAGAGGGTTAATTATCGGTGTGGAACTGACCATCGAAGGATCGGATCTCGTGAAAAAGTGCATGGACAAGGGACTCTTGATCAATTGCACAGGTGGCAACGTTCTTCGCTTTGTCCCCCCATTGATTATTACAGAGGGGGATGTGGATATTGCCATTGACGTTCTTGGAGAGGTGTTGAAAAATACATGAATAAGGATTTTTTAAGCGTATATGATCTCAATCGAGATGATTTTGAGAACATATTTGAAAAAGCGTATAAATTGAAAAAGATGCTCAAGGAAGGAACACCATATAGCCCCCTTTCAGGGAAGACTCTCGGGATGATATTTGATAAATCGTCTACAAGAACGCGGATTTCTTTTGAGGTGGGTATCTACCAGCTGGGGGGGACAGCATTATTTTTAAGCAGTCGTGATACACAGCTCGGCAGAGGTGAAAATATTTCCGATTCTGCAAGGGTAATGTCCAGGTATCTCGATGCCGTTGTGATCAGAACTTATTCCCAGACATTTGTGGAAGAGTTTGCGAAGTTTGCGACTATCCCTATCATCAATGGCCTGACGGATCGGGAGCATCCCTGCCAGATAGTGAGTGATCTTTTCACTATTATGGAGAAAAAGGGGAGTTGCGAGGGGCTGAAAGTTGCCTATGTCGGGGACGGCAACAATGTGGCGAACTCTTGGATTGATGCGGCCGCACGTGTTCCTTTTCAACTCAGCCTCGCATGTCCGCCGCACTACGAGCCGGATGAAGTAATACTGGCAAGGGGGATGAAAGAGGCGAAACGGGGAATATCGCTGCATCGTGATCCTCTTGACGCCGCAATAAAAGCCGACGTTATTTATACGGACGTCTGGACCAGTATGGGCCAGGAATCAGAAAAGGATGAGAGAACCAAAGTATTTCAAGCGTATCAAATTAACAGTGCCATGCTTGCGCATGCCTGTGAAGATGTCATTGTCATGCACTGTCTCCCTGCCCATCGCGGGGAGGAGATTACCGACGAGGTGATCGATGGTCCCCACTCTGTGGTGATCGATCAGGCAGAAAACCGTCTGCATGTACAAAAAGCAATTATGGAAATATTACTACAGTAGGAGGGTGGATTCTTGGCTAATACGATAAAAAAAGTAGTTCTCGCTTATTCAGGAGGATTGGATACGTCTGTTATTTTAAGATGGCTGATTGAGACTTACAAGTGCGAAGTTATCGCCTTTGTTGCCGATATCGGGCAGAAGGATGAACTTGACGGGTTGAAGGAAAAAGCGCTCAATACAGGCGCCAGCAAAGTCTATATAGACAATATGCAGGAAGAATTTGTGCGGGATTTTGTGTTCCCTGCATTACGGGCCAATGCTGTCTATGAAGGTTCCTATCTTATGGGCACTTCTCTGGCAAGACCGATCATAGCCAAGAGGCAGATTGAAATAGCCGTGGCAGAAGGTGCTGATTCAGTATCCCATGGCGCGACTGGCAAGGGAAACGATCAGGTGCGGTTTGAACTGACGTACAATGCTCTGAAACCAGATATTAACATCATTTCCGCGTGGCGAGACCCGAAATGGACTTTCGATTCGCGGGGCTCAATGATCGATTACGCCCAGAAACACGGCATACCGGTTACCTCCACAAAGGAAAAGCCTTACAGCAGCGACAGGAATCTTCTGCATATTTCCCACGAGGGTGGAATCCTTGAGGATCCCTGGATGGCACCGAAAGAGGATATGTTTGTACTCACGGTATCCCCGGAAGCGGCGCCTGATAGGGCTAGGTATGTGGAGATAGATTTTGATAGAGGCAATCCCACCGCGATCGATGGGGAAAAGATGAGTCCCGCAAAGCTCCTCCACAGCATGAACGAAATGGCAGGCGCCAACGGGATTGGAAGAGTGGATATGGTGGAAAACCGGTTCGTGGGTATGAAATCGAGAGGCGTGTATGAAACACCAGGCGGCACGGTGCTCTGGGCTGCCCATCGTGCGGTGGAGTCAATCACGATGGACAGGGAAGTCATGTTACTGAGAGATTCCCTGATTCCTAAGTATGCGCAACTGGTCTACAGCGGTTTCTGGTATTCACCGGAGATGAAAGTGCTGCAAAAATTTATTGATGAAACTCAGGAAAATGTTACGGGCACGGCGCGCGTAAAATTGTACAAGGGGAATTGCGTTATCGTCGGTCGGAAATCTCCCTCTTCCCTCTACAGCGAGGAATTTGTGACCTTTGAGAAGGACAGGGTATTCGATCAAAAAGAAGCCACAGGATTTATTAAATTGAATGCTTTGCGTATGAAAATACAAGCGTTGATACAAAAGGAAAAAGTATAAGGACAGGAAATGTCAACGAGACAAAAGAAGCTTTGGGGCGGACGGTTTCGCGATCCGACACATAAAATGGTTGAGGCATTCACCGCATCTATCGAGTTTGACAGGCGCCTCTATCGATACGATATTGAGGGTAGCATTGCCCACTCAAAGATGCTTGCGAAGCAGGGAATTATCACTAAAAAAGACGTGAAGGTTATTATAAGCACCCTGAGAGACATTCTGAAGGACATTGAAAAGGGGAGGATTGTTTTTCACAATGAAGATGAAGACATCCACATGGCAATAGAAAAAATCCTGATTGCGAGAGCGCCGGAAGAGGGCGGTAAACTCCATGCGGGGAGAAGCCGGAACGATCAGGTTTCCCTTGACCTCAGGCTTTATCTCAGGGAAGAAATCGGGCAGGTTGAGAATTTGGTGACAGCCCTCAAATTACAAATCATCTCACTGGCCAAAACTGAAATGGGAACCATCATGCCCGGGTATACTCACCTGCAGAAGGCGCAACCGGTGCTCCTGTCTCATTATCTCCTTGCCTATTGGGAAATGCTGGATCGGGATGAAGAACGATTGCGACAATGCTTCAAAAGGGTAAATGTCATGCCCCTCGGATCGGCCGCGCTTGCGGGGACAGGTTTGCCCATCGACAGGGCGTATACGGCCCGTTTGCTGAAATTTCCGGAAATATCTCGCAACAGCATGGATGCCGTATCGGATCGGGACTATGTCGCCGAGTTCATTTTTGTCGCTTCTCTCATCATGATGCACATGAGCCGATTCTGTGAAGATATAATTCTCTGGTCGACGGATGAGTTCAATTTTCTGGAAATATCGGACGCCTTTACCACGGGAAGCAGCATCATGCCGCAGAAAAAAAATCCTGACACGGCAGAATTGATCAGGGGGAAAACAGGGCGCGTGTACGGCAATCTTGTGGCACTGCTGACACTGATGAAGGGACTGCCCATGACGTACAACAGGGATCTCCAGGAGGATAAAGAGCCTCTCTTCGATTCTGTGGATTCGTTGAAAGTGTGCCTGGGAATCATGACCGAGATGCTTAAAAATTTAAAATTCAACAGAGACAAGATGCAAAAAAAAGCTTCTGGAGGCTTTTCCGCAGCTACAGACGTCGCTGAGTATCTTGTCACGAAAGGGATTCCGTTTCGAGAATCCCATGGGATAGTAGGCCGTCTTGTCGCGTATTGTATTGAGAAGAATAAAGAGTTACCAGATCTGACGATGGAAGAATTTCACCGGTTCCATGGGGCGTTTGAGAAGGATATATATGACCATATTATCGTGAAAAATGTTGTGAACGCGAGAAAATCTATAGGCGGGACATCCGAAAAAATGGTATTGATGCGAATAAGGGATATTGAAGGCAAAAAAAAATGATGAATGCGGGGCGATCGTTACCTGTCCTTGTGAGTGTTTGTCTGCTCCTGTTATGGACTGCTCAGAGCTGCGGAAAGAAGGGAGACCCGCGGCCCCCCGAGATGGCACCGCCTAGTGCTATTTCTGATCTGAGGGTGACTCTCGTTGAATCGGGAGTATATCTTCACTGGAGCATACCGGATGCAAAAGCGGGTATTCAAAACTACAAAATTCAGAGAAATGAGCAGGATCAAGAGGGGTCTTCCTGTGTTGACTGCCCCCGAGAATTTGTTATGCTCGCTGATATTTCCGTCAATGATCCGGCGTTAAAAAAAGAAGAGGCGAACACTGCAGGCTACCGGGATTTGCAGGTCAAGGCGGGTTATAGTTATGCCTATCAGATTATTGTCTGTGACATGGCGAGACATTGCAGTGAGGCATCAAATATCGAGAAAATCACCATCAGTACGAAAGGTACTCAAGAGAGAGAAGGAGTAAAGAATACGAATCAATGAATTATTTTCATTATAAAGGCAAGGAACTCTGGTGCGAAGAAGTTCCCGTTGCCAATATCGCCAAGGAAGTGGGGACACCGCTGTATCTTTACAGTCACAGAACATTGCAGCATCACTTCCGTGTGTTTGATAGCGCTTTTTCTGATGTGCCTCACATTATCTGCTTTGCCGTAAAATCTAATTCAAATATCGCGGTCCTGCGGACTTTTATCAATGAGGGCGGAGGCGTGGATATTGTTTCCGGAGGTGAGCTGTATCGCGCTCTGCAGGCAGGGGTAGACAGCAATAAGGTCGTGTATTCCGGCGTGGGGAAGAAGATCGATGAAATTGAATATGCACTCAAATCAAATATTTTGATGTTTAACGTTGAGTCTTCCAAGGAACTCCAGGTAATCAATGATTGCGCCAAAAGATTGGGTAAGAAGGCAGGCATAGCCCTCAGGGTCAATCCGGATGTGGATCCGGAAACCCATCCCTATATATCTACGGGGCTTAAAAAAAATAAGTTCGGTATTGATATAAAGAAATCTCTTGAAGAGTACCGTCAGGCAAACGCGCTGACTCATTTAGATATTAGAGGCGTCAGCTGTCACATCGGGTCACAGGTGACAAAAATTTCTCCATTCATCGATGCCCTCAAGCGCCTGAAAAGACTCATCCGTCTTCTTAGGGATGAAGGCATCGAAATCCGGTATCTCGATCTGGGAGGTGGTCTTGGCATAACCTATGACCAGGAAGAGGTTCCCCACCCTTCGGAGTACGCCAGGACAATAATTGAAGCGTCTAAAGACATACATTGCACATTCATTTTTGAACCGGGAAGGGTTATTGTGGGCAATGCGGGAATATTAGTGACGGAGGTGCTTTATACCAAAAGCAATGAGGAAAAGAACTTCGTGATTGTTGATGCGGGCATGAATGATTTGATGCGTCCTAGCCTTTATGATTCATATCATCATATACAGCCGGTGATTCAACAAGAGAGGGATGAGATTGTTGCCGATGTAGTTGGTCCGATTTGTGAATCAGGAGACTACCTGGCAAAAGGGAGAAAGATTTCCAAGTTTGAGAGAGGGGAATTAATGGCGGTGATGAGTGCCGGCGCATATGGTTTTTCAATGTCTTCCAATTATAATTCAAGAGGCAGAGCGCCGGAAGTCCTGGTAAGGAATGATAGGTTTTTCGTTATCAGGAAAAGAGAGGTTTATGCCGATTTAATCAGGGGTGAGGAAATTCCGGATTTTTAGACAGAGGCCCTCCTCCGCCAGTTCAATAACATTATTAAGACAGAAAAAAGTGAAGGAGCAGTTATGTTTACGGGAGCAATTGTCGCGATAGTCACACCTTTTAAAAATGGCAAGGTCGATGAGGAGACCCTCAGACAACTGATCGAGTTTCAGATTGCGAATGGAACTGACGGCATAGTACCGTGCGGTACAACCGGTGAATCCTCGACATTGTCTCATGAAGAGCATGACAGGGTAATCGAAATTACCATAGATGCCGTAAAAAAACGGGTGCCGGTCATCGCCGGGACCGGTTCGAACAGCACCGATGAAGCTCTTCGACTCACGACGCACGCCTACGAGGCGGGCGCCGATGGAGCTTTGATGGTCTGTCCCTATTACAACAGGCCGACCCAGGAGGGGCTGTATCATCATTTTAAGAAAATTGCGGAGTCTGTTCCAATTCCTATTGTTCCGTACAACATTCCCGGGAGAACGGGAGTTAATCTCTTACCGGAGACGGTGGCGAAGCTTGCCAAGATAAGTAATATTGTGGGGATTAAAGAAGCATCGGGCTCGCTGAAGCAGATGCATGACATACTTGCGCTCTGCGGCACCGAATTTTCTGTGCTCTCCGGAGATGATTTTTTCACCCTGCCGCTCTTGATGTTAGGGGGGAAAGGCGTGATTTCCGTGATTTCCAATGTCGCGCCTGCAGACATGGCGGCTATGATCGATGCGTTTGCGGCAGGTGACATGAAGAGAGCGAGGCAGTTACACTGCAAAATGGTGCCTTTAATCGACATGCTGTTTATAGAAACCAACCCGGTTCCTGTCAAGGCCGCTCTGTCGATAATGGGGAAAATTTCTTATGATGTGAGGCTCCCCATGTATAAAATGTCGGACGGCAATTTTGAAAAACTGAAAAATGCTATGAAGAATTATGGGCTGATATCATAAGGGTTCAAGGGGTCGAGGATTCCAGGATTCGAGAGTAATAAAAGGTAGTTCCCTTGATCACTTGAGACCTTGAATCCTGAACCAATGGCTTCAGCCATTTGCAGTACGATTTAAGTATAGAGGAGCATTGTGATGATCAAAACCATTGTAACCGGTGCAGGCGGCAGGATGGGGGGAAGGATCATAAGCCTTATCGCCGGTGATAAAGACATGCAGTTGACAGGCGCCGTGGAGCAGAAGGGGCACGAGCTTGTTGGAAAGGATATAGGGGAGATAATCGGGCTGGGAAAAATGGGGGTAATTGTCGATGATGACATGGCATCGTGCGCGAAGCATGGTGATGTGATTATTGATTTTACCCATCATGAGGCGTCCCTGCACAACCTTGAGACTGCTGTGGAAAAAAAACTCGCTATTGTTATCGGAAGTACAGGTTTTACTGCCGATGAAATGGCAAGGGTTAAGGAGCTTGCTCAGAAAACCCGTTGTATAGTATCACCGAATATGAGCGTGGGTGTGAATGTCATGTTCAAGGTTCTTGAGGATGTAGCGGGCATTCTCGGTGATGATTATAACGTGGAGATTGTGGAAGCACATCACAACTTGAAAAAGGACGCTCCCAGCGGAACGGCCATGAAGATGGCGCACATCATCGCAGAAAAGCTGGGTCGTGACCTGGAGCACGCAGGCATTTACACAAGAAAAGGAATGATTGGTGCGAGGACAAAAGACGAGATCGGCATTCAAACATTAAGAGCCGGCGATATCGTGGGAGAACATATGGTCATGTTCGGCGGGATGGGAGAGAGGCTGGAATTTATCCATCGCGCCCATAGCCGGGATAACTTTGCACGGGGTGCAATCCTCGCGGCGAAGTGGATAGTGGATAAAAGAAGCGGTTTATATGATATGCAGGATGTTTTGGGAATGCGGAGAAAGTGACGTAACGTGCGCGGCGGGTCAGCTAAGGAAATTAAGGGAATTATTTGTTTTATCGGGGTGGGCTCAAACCTTGGTAATTCTGCGTCCCAGTGTGTTGAGGCTATTCGTCGTGTGGCTGCCGTACAAGGTATACAATATTTAAGGAGATCATCACTCTATAGGACAGAACCTGTAGGTTTTATCGAGCAAGAATGGTTTGTGAACACCGTTATTGAGATAAGGACTGTGTTATTTCCCTGTGAGTTGCTTGACGCTTTGCATGCAGTTGAAGATGATATGGGGAGGGTAAGAGGACCAAAATGGGGACCACGGGTTATAGACCTTGACATCCTTCTCTATGGCCAGGAGGTAATTCAGGATGACACGCTGGTCGTTCCTCACCCGGAACTTCACAAAAGACGATTTGTCCTTGCGCCGCTCTGTGAACTCGCGCCATACGTTATTCACCCGGCTTTTGGAATTTCAATCCGCGGGTTGATGGACAGGCTTGATGACGAAAGCAGGGTCCGTATTTATGATATGAAAGGGCAATTATGTTTAATCTGATACGCTTCGTAATTATTTGTGTACTTGTGTATTGTGTGTATAGAATTGTGAAATGGATTTTCTTTTCGCCGGCTATACATTCTCATGAATTGCCAAAGCGTCAGGTGAGTACCCAGAAAGGCGAAGAACTTATACAGGATCCGTATTGCGATATATACATGCCGATAAGCCACGCATATAAAGCGTCGATTGAAGGGCAGGAATTATATTTTTGTAGTAAAAAGTGTTGTGAAAGATATCTATTAGAAAAGCCTGTAAAAAAGGCACAGGAGGCTTCATGAAGTTTTTTATCGATTCGGCAAATATCAAAGAGATCAAGGAAGGCATCAACCTTGGCATGGTTGATGGAGTAACCACCAATCCCTCCCTGATCGCTAAGGAGAAAAGAGGATTTGCAGAGGTTGTAATAGAGATTCTCGAAGTTGTTGATGGTCCTGTGAGTTTGGAGGTAGTCAGTACGGAAGCGGTAGCGATGGTTCGTGAAGGCAAGAAACTCGCAAAAATGGGCGATAATGCCGTAATAAAAGTTCCCATGACCACAGAGGGATTAAAGGCCACGAAAATTTTTACTGAAGAGGGGATCAAGATCAATCAAACCCTCATTTTTTCGCCTATCCAGGCCCTTATGGCAGCAAAAGCCGGCGCCGCATATGTAAGTCCGTTTGTGGGCAGGCTTGATGACGTTGCTCATGACGGTATGGAAATAGTCGAGCAGATCATTACAATATATAATAACTTTGGTTTTGAAACGGAAGTTATCGTCGCAAGTGTGAGACACCCGCGCCATGTTCTTGAGGCTGCCCTTATGGGCGCTGATATTGCTACTATACCTTTTAAAGTGATTGACCAGCTTGCAAAGCATCCTTTGACCGATAGAGGAATAGAGATGTTTCTGGCGGACTGGAAAAAAGTCCCCAAATAAATGGTCGAGATCAACTCATAACTATGATTAGTTTTTTAAAAAAATCATTCACCCGATTACCGATCAGGCTGGAGAAAGGGGCGCTCTTGAACTTTCCCAACCGAATAACCTTGTTCAGGATAGGTATCATCCCGGTATTATTTTTTCTGCTTCTTTCACCCGGGAAAACCGGTAGTCTCGTTATCGCAATGTTATTTGTAATAGCTGCACTTACCGATCTCCTCGATGGGTATCTGGCGAGAAAATATGAGATCGTCACAGTAATGGGGAAATTTTTAGACCCCATTGCAGATAAACTTATCGTCAATACGGCGATGATTTTAATGATTCCTATTGGAAGGATTTCTGCGTGGATTGTTGCTGTCATTATTATCAGGGATTTTATTGTCGACGGCATCAGGGCCATCGCCTCAACGGAAGGTGTTGTGATTCAGGCAAGCAGTCTTGGTAAGCAAAAGACCCTGTGCCAGATTTTTGCGGTTACTGCTCTCATGATCCATTATCCATTTCTCGGAGCTGATGCGCATACCATAGGTACGGTCATACTGTATCTTGCCCTTGTATTGTCGGTTTACTCAGGCGTCGATTATTTCATAAAATTTTACAAGGAAATCGTAAGCAAAAAGAGAGACTGTGGTGATTGATATTTCTCATATTGAGTATTCAGCCTTCGATAATCCCCTAATTACCGGGTCATTGTTTTACCCGCGTCCGGAGTGGGGTACATTTACACCAGGCGAACACGCCGAATCCATACTTATTCCTGTAGAGAAAGATGTTGTGGTTGGCGCATGTTTTCAGTTCGCGGGCAAGGAAGCAGCCAATATACTTTTCTTTCACGGCAATGGTGAAATCGTTGCCGATTATAATGACATGGGGGCTTTGTATACCCACGCAGGCATAAATTTTCTCCCGGTAGATTATCGGGGTTATGGGCGCTCTACCGGAAAGCCGACGGTTACGACCATGATGCGTGACTGCCATGTTATTTTTGAGTATGTAAAATGCTGGTTGCGGGAAAATGAGTATGTGGGCCCCTTTATAGTAATGGGCAGATCACTTGGCAGCACTTCCGCGTGTGAGCTGGCGTTTCACTACAAAGACGAAATTGACGGCCTTATTATTGAAAGCGGCCTGGCGTATGCCGGACCGCTGCTGCGGCTTCTAGGAATTACTATGGAATATCTGGGCATTAGTGAAGACCAGGGATTTCGGAACCTCGAAAAGATCGGGAGCTTTGATAAACCCACGCTCATTATTCATGCCGAGTATGATCATATTATATCTTTTACCGAGGGGAGGCGACTATTTGAAGCCTGTCCTTCTCGCGATAAAAGATTCCTGAAAATTCCTGGGGCGAACCATAATGATATATTTATCCATGGAATGCTGGAATATATGGAAGCGGTGAAATGGCTGGTGGGCAGAAGCGGTGAATCCCGGTATTAAATAAATGTTATCATAGGTATTAGCAGTTCAGCATGAGAATGTTCACTTTGCGTCACACCCATATAGGCATGCTTATCCAAAATCCTCATTCTGCTGCCTTGCTTTGAAAAAGAGCAGGTTTAATGAATTAAAAAGTGTTTTTCTATTGACAAAACAAGTGAATTTGGTATACGAAAAAATCAATGAGCGGGCGTAACTCAGGGGTAGAGTGCTACCTTGCCAAGGTAGACGTCGACGGTTCAAATCCGTTCGCCCGCTCCATTTTTTTATGGCGGCATAGCCAAGTGGCTAAGGCAGCGGTCTGCAAAACCGTTATTCATCGGTTCGAATCCGATTGCCGCCTCCAAGAAATGTAAGGAGTCCATTACCGGGACTCCTTTCCTATTTTTTCTTCACAGTCAATCTACCCAGAGCCTCCTTGCTTTCAATAATTAGTCATGTCGAGTGAAACGCCTGACCTACAACACTCTAATGTGACATGCGTCATGCCTGTCTTTGAAATTGTGTAGTATTTATGAATGAAATATTACCGATTCTTCTCCCGTTTGTCGCAAAAAAATCAGGAGGTTATCAAAAACTGCCAGAATACCCCTTTCTGTGAACGGGGATGAATGGTAGCCCGAAGCATAGCGGATGCTATATGTTTTTGTCTTGATTCAGATGTCCCGCTCTGTGGGCAGGGTAATTCACTTCATAATTTAATAAAAATGTTGATTCTGTGCGAAAGGTATGTTATGTTCGAACCCCAGTTACATCAGGAACCTTAACGCAAGGTCTTACCTTATGACCTCATGGAGGGCTTATGATCATAGTAAAGGGGAAAACGTATTATACGATTGTTGATGCTGCGGAACGTTTAGGAGTTTCGGCAAAAACGATTAGGGACTACATTCATAAGGGTATTATTCCCGAACCTCCGGAAATAAAATACGGTATAAGAACATTACGGCATTTTCCGCTTGAATATATTGATACGGCGAAAACTCATTTAGAGAATTTTCGAGACAGCAGGAATGAGAAGAGACGCAAAGAGATGAACCGTCCCAACGCTGTAAGAAGATCATAATGAAAAAGTAGATACCATAAAAAGGAATCGAGCATTGTCAGGTATAAAAGATATCACTTCTACAGAAAAACTCCTTGATATCATTCGTAATAAAAAAGATGATATTTCTTCTAAGCCTTTCGATTCATCCGCAATGGAAAAGAAGAGACTATTCAGATTCACCCCTTCTCAGATTGTACCTTTACAAAAGTCAATAAACGTAGGTGTGGACATCGGTCATGAATTTCTAAGAATGGTAAAATCAGAAAGATCCGCTGATAACAAATGGGAGTTACTGGATTGCAAAAGCGTACCATTGCCGCATATAGATTCCAGGTCATCACAGGAATTTATCAATTTCCTGAAGTCTGAGCTCAATGAATTTTGCGGTCCTAACAAAGATATAAATCTTTGGGCTAATATGTCGGCAGCGCGTGTGAATGTGCGTCACATCAGCATTCCAAAAGTACCGAAGAAACAGATTGAAAATGCCGTTTATTGGACAATAAAGAAAGAAACTCCTTTTGATGAAAAGGACACTGTATTCGATTATGAAATTCAGGGAGAAGTAACCGAGCAGGGTATAAGCAAATGGTTGACTATGGTGTATACGGCATCAAAGGAGGATATTGAGAACCAGAAAAGATTATTTTCCCAAATAGGATTACCATTGACAGGTATATCTATCACACCGTTTGCCATCCAGAACATATTTAAAACCGGCTGGATTCCTTCAGCAGTTGAGGGTACCGTTTCCAGTCTTTTCATCGGCAATAATTTTTCCCGTATTGATATTTATTCCAAGGGGAAACTCATTATGACCCGGGGGATAAAAGCTGGTGTAAATAGCATGATTGAATCATTAATGGAGAGACTTTCAGGAACATGGCAGGAGAAACCGGGAAAGGAAAGAAAACGAGCCCCATTAAGCGTGGAAGAGGTGAGGAAGGTACTGTTCAGTCTTAGTCCCGATTCTCCTCGTTTATCGGAAGAAGATGCTGGTTTTGAGCTTACGGACAAAGAAAAATTCGAGGTCATCGTACCTGCCTTGGAAAGGATAGTCAGGCAAACCGAAAGAACGTTTGAACACTATTGGACGAATCATAAAGAAGAAAAGATCGACAAAATTTATGTATCCAGCGCCATGAACATTTCCAGGCTCATAGTGGAATACATCGGAGAGCAACTGGATATAGGAAGTGATTTATTAGATCCGCTCAATCTTAAAAAGCCATATAACAGCAAGGAAGATATAAGTGTTTCTGAAAGATTAGCATTGACTCCAGCTTTGGGACTTGCCATATCCGATAATGCGTACACGCCGAACATGATATTTACGTTTAGAGAAAAAGCAAAAGCCACTGTCATCACGGGGGTTAACAGAATCATCTTGGCGGTTTTTATCTGTATTTTATTCATTGCGTCCGGTATTTTTTTCTATCAGATCCAGGAATCACGTCAGAAAAAAGAAACCATAGCAGAGCTGGAGAAACAGTTATTACAGTACAAACCCCGTATTGATCAACATATGGTATCCCAGATTGTCGCGGGTTACAGAAACGAGTACCAGATTTCCAATGAGTACAATGATAGATACCTCGGGATGGCTGTTCTCAGTGAAATATCTTCACTGACACCATCAAATATCCGCCTTGTTAGTCTTAAGACTAACCTGGGAGCGCCACCATCAGGCAAAGAACCTCCAAAGGAATCTAAAAAAGATGAATTTAAAAATGTAATAGTGGAGGGTATTATTTTTGGTGATCGGAGAACACTTGAATCTTCTTTAGCAGGATATATCATGAAGTTGGAAGCATCGCCGATGCTCTACCGGATTACAATCAAGAAGAACAGTATTGAGCCTTTTAAAAAGAATGAAGCCCTTCACTTTATTCTCGATATGAAAATAGGGTAGAGAACGCGTATGGACAAAATATATAAAAAAATTCCGAAGCGAAGCCTCATATATTCTTTGATATGCCTAGGTGTTGTCCTCATACTGATTGTCGCAGGAATCATTCCGGAATATTTTTCTTTAGCACGTTTGGATCAGCAGATCAGAAGTATGCAATTTCAGATAGAGGAACACAAAAACCTTTATCCTCTCTATCAAATGTTCCAGAATAAGGTTTCACCACAAGATTCCAAAAGCTTGCCTTTTCCCAAAAGAATCCCCCTCACAAGGACACAGGTGGATGATATTCCCGCGACTTTTAGAGAAATAGCGAAGAAAGCGAATGTCGATATGGTTTCAGCTTCTCCCGATTTGAATTCTTTAAGGGGTGAATCCGGATTTCTTCCGATCATTGCAGTTATCAGGGGTGATTTTTTTAATTTCCGAAAATTTTTGATCGGTCTTGGAGAACTGCCCTGTCTGGATCGTATCGAAGAAATCCAGATACATCAGAATGAAGATGCTATGGAATTCAACGTGAAGGTCTGGCTGGTGCTTAGTTGATGAGATACGAAGTGCGAAGATCAAGGTACAGGATCTGGGGTGGTGCATAAGATGTCGAAGCTGAATAGAAGACAAATCATAATCCTTTTTGTAATGGTTGTTGCAGTATTCTATGGAGCATATGAATTGTTGATCGCACCGCGCACTAAACAGGATGTGGTTGATATTGGTAAAAAATCAGTAGAATTAGATACATTTATAAATGAGATTAGTACGTACATACCCAAGGGGTCACACGCAACTTCAGATTCCTATATGATAAAGCGTGCGGAATCACATTGGATGCGTGATCCTTTTTACGAAAGAAAATCATACAGGGAATGGGTGAAGGTCAAAGAACCAGCGAAAGCAGGAAGCGGAGCTCAGAAAGTCATTTTTGATTATTCCGGGTACGTGAACATTAAAGACAAAAAAATTGCTGTCATTAATGGCGTTGAATACGAATCCGGTGATACTCTGGAGATAGAAGGATATATTCTTAAGGGGATTTATCAGAATAAAGTTGTCATTGAGAATATGAAGAGCAGATCACAATTTGACGTGTTACTCCAGGAATGAGTAATTCGATAAGGAGGGAGAAGGCCTTGATTGATACATTTTGCAGAAAAAAATTAGGGTGGCTGATATGCTTCACTGCCATGGCAACGTTTATTTCTGGATGTGCCACTGATGTCGTCACGAAAAAGGATCCCTTCTTTGAGAAATGGCAAACCATGGCCAAGACATCGGCAGGACATTCGCCGGCGGCAGTGGCAAAGGGTTTAAGTGCTTCGGATATGGAACGAAGAAGTGAAGCGGGTCTTGGTGCAGAGAGGGGAATAATAGCCGAAAAACAACTTCCCACTACGAGAATAAACCTGAAAATGCGCCAGGCCGATGTAAAGGCCGTTCTTAGATCTCTTGCCCGCATTGAGGGTAAGAATATATTGATAAAGAATGAAATCAAGGGGGATATCACCGTCGATTTTAAAAATGTTCACTGGGATCAGGCATTCAGGGGTATCCTGCGTAATCAGGGTTTGAGTTATGTGTGGGAAGGCGACATTATCCGGGTGCTGACACTCGAAGATATGGAACAGGACCTGAAAAGAAAAACGCAGGAACTGGGCATACGGCAGGTGGAGCCGCCACTTACCAGAGTGATCAATATTAGTTATGCCGATGCGAAAGGACTGAAGGACAACCTTCAGGAATTTCTCACGAAGGATAAAGACGGCAAGCCCCGCGGGTCAATCCGGGTGGATGAGCACAATAATGCCCTGATCATTCAGGCGATACGGGATGATTTGTCGAGGATGATCCCCATGATAGAAGAACTCGATAAACCTACCCCGCAGATTTTAATCAAGGCGAATATCGTGGAGGCGACGAAAGATACCGCCAGGAGTCTTGGCATCCAGTGGGGTGGAATGTACAATCCGCGTGTTGGTAATCACGATATGTGGATAACTCCGGGCGGAACGACGGCTGTGGGAAGTTCGCCGACTAATCCGATATCTGGCGGATATACACCCTCGTATGGTTCCCCTGGCTTGAGTTCTCAGGGCTTTGGTGTCAATTTCCCCGCGACTATGTCGGCGACCGGTGCGGGAGTATTAGGTATGATGTTCGGTACCATTGGGGGTAATATTCTGGAAGTTCAACTGAATGCCCTTCAGAATGAAGGGAAATTAAACATCCTGTCAAGCCCATCAATTACGACCCTGGACAATCAAAAGGCGTTTACGGAAAACGGAGCGAAGGTTCCTTATGTGACGGAAGAAGTGGGCAGTACCGGTGCAATCACAAGGGCGGTGAAATTCGAAGATGTCGTTCTCCGTCTGGAAATAACCCCCCATGTCATTGATGGTAAAAATCTCAAAATGAAGATTCTTGTCAAAAAGGATGAGGTCGATGAGACGGAGACCCACAAGGTTCAGGGAAATCCGAGGATCATCAAGAAACAGACGGAGACGTCTCTCATCGTCCGGAATGGTGAAACGATCGTCATATCCGGATTAACGAAACACATATTACAGGATTCTGATAGCGGCATTCCTGGGTTGAAAGATATTCCCGTCCTGGGATGGCTTTTCAAGGGAACATCTACGGGTCAATCCATGGAAGAGGTCCTCATTTTTATAACCCCTACGATTCTACCGGCCCAGACAGTGGCTGCTATTCCAGAGGGAACGGAGACAAAGACAGAAACGACTCCGAAAAAGGATGAGTGACGGGGCAAAAAGGCAGGTTTAAAATGGATTATTTCAAGATTTTGAACCTAAAGAAGGAACCTTTTTCAAACTCACCGGAACCGGAGTTTTTCTATCAGTCCGTCAAGCACCTCGGGTGTCTGCAGAAGCTGGAACTTGCCATAAGGTTGCGCCGGGGGCTAAGTGTTGTTGTCGGTGATGTGGGGACAGGGAAAACTACTCTGTGCCGTCAATTAATCCTTAAGTTTGCCGAATCGGTAGAGGACCGTAACAAGATTGAAACTCATCTGCTTCTGGATCCATCTTTTACGAATCCCCTCGAGTTTTTATCCACTGTGGCCATTACCTTCGGTGTATCAGGTGCTGCCATCGATGTCAGTGAATGGCAGTTGAAAGAGAATATCAAGAATTATCTTTTTAAGAAAGGCATTGAAGAGGGGAAGATTGTCGTTCTGATTGTTGATGAGGGTCAAAAGCTTCCGGATTTTTGTCTGGAGATACTCCGCGAATTTCTTAATTATGAAACAAACGAATATAAATTACTCCAGATAGTAATATTTGCCCAGAGCGAGTTTGAGCGGCTTTTAAAGGAACATAGATATTTTGCCGATCGCGTCAACTTCTACTACCTTCTTAAGCCTCTCAATTTTCGCGAGACCCGGGGCATGGTAAAATTCCGCCTCGAGAAGGCCGGTGATACAATCAGCACCCCTTCACTCTTTACATTTTTGGGGTTATGGGCGTTGTATCTCGCTACAGGCGGCTATCCACGAAAGATTGTCACCCTTTGCCATCAAGTGATCCTGGCATTGATCATTCAAAACAGATCAAGGGCAGGATGGTTTCTAGTTCGATCTTGCTCTCGCAGGGTGTCCGCCGGTCGCCGAAATGCACTTAAATGGGTGACTGTAACTTCTCTGGCAATTGTGGTGATTGTTCTGGCATTTGTGGGATTGTACCCTGAGAGACTATTGGGAATAAAACCCGTTAATGAGTCACCCAGTGTTCTGATAACACAGGAAACAGCGTCATCGATTCAAAATGTCTCCTGTAATCCGGCACCGAATTCACAAAAGTCTGTAATGGAAGCGGTGGCAACACCACACACTGAGATACAGACGTCACAAAAACCAGTGCCTGGCATATTAGGCAAGCTGGAGATGAAAAAGGGAAGAACAGTATGGTGGATGCTCAATGATTTTTACGGAGGCTTTGATAGGGGGAAGTTGAGAGCGGTGTCCCTGGCGAATCCGCACATTAAAAATCTGGGCCGGGTGAAGGCTGGTGAGAAAGTCACGCTGCCGGCCATTCCCGTGAAATCGAAACCATTATCTTCGGGGAAGTTCTGGGTACAATTGGCAAGTGGCGAAAACATTGACGAGATGTATGAATTATACAAGCGACATGAAACGACGGTGCGTGCCGTAAGATTTCTTCCGTACTGGAATGGCCGAGAGGGGCTTGTATTTTCGATATATTTAAAGGATGGCTATCCTGATATGGAAACAGCGCTGGCCGAGCTGAAAAAGCTGCCCCAGCCGATTTCCGATAAGGCAAAAGTTTCAGCAAATTTTAGCGAGGATACAATCTTCTTTACCGAAGGTAGGATAGGGGAGTAAAAAGTGGTCGCACGAAAGAAATTAGGACAGATGCTTATCGATGAAAGTCTGCTGACAGAAGAACAGCTCAGTAAAGCACTTGCCGAGCAGCAAAAGACAGGCCTGAAGCTGGGTCAGTACATTATTCGGCATGGGTTCGTAAGTGAACAACAATTAGTTGATGTATTGGGGAGACAGTTAAAACTAAGAAAATATCATCCTGATATATTTCCTTTCAATGTTGAACTGTCAAAGTTGGTTCCTATAGAATATGCCCAGAAGTATCAGATTGCGCCCTTGGTGAAGAAGGGACGTCTTTTGACGATTGCCATTACCGATCCTCTTGATATCAATGCCCTGGACGTTACAGAAATGCTGACAAATTGTGAAGTAGAAGCTGTGGTGTGTGCGGAGCGTGAATTAAATCAATTAATAAGCAGTATCTATGGTATTCAGTCCGGACTGGGTGGCGTCCTGGAAAGTATTGAAATTGAAGCCCAGCCCGTGAAGGAAAAGGATGAGGATGAGGCCGCAGATATTCAGTTGGCGTCACTTCAGAATATGGCGGGAGAGGCGCCTATTGTCAGGCTTGTGAACTCTATTTTTGCTCAAGCCGTTCGAGAAGGCGCGAGCGATGTCCACGTCAGTCCTCAGAAGAACAGTATTCAGGTACGGTTTCGCATAGACGGTAAGCTGCATGAAGTGCCGTCGCCTCCCAAAAGTTTGTTTTTGCCGATCATTGCCAGAATAAAGATTCTTGCCAATATGGATATTACAGTAACAAGAATTCCTCAGGACGGGCGATTTACTCTCAAAATGGAAAAGAAAGAAATAAACGTCCGTGTCTCTTCCATACCCACTATTTACGGCGAGAACATCGTCCTGCGATTACTGGATACGGGCGCAGGCGTTTACTCTCTGGATCGCCTCGGCATGGTTAGGGCAGATATTGAAAGACTCAGGTCTATCATTCAGAAACCTTACGGGATGATTTTAAGTACGGGACCGACTGGATCGGGCAAGAGCACGAGTATCTATGCGATCTTGAGTGAACTCAACCGTCCGGACAGCAATATCATGACCCTCGAAGATCCCGTAGAATACAGGATCGAAAATATCAGACAAATACAGCTCAACAGGAAAGCGGGTATGACGTTTGCCGGGGGTCTTAGATCTATACTTCGTCAGGATCCAGATATCATTATGGTGGGAGAAATTCGCGATGCTGAGACAGCAGCCATCGCAGTGCAAGCGGCACAAACGGGGCATAGGGTGTTAAGCACTGTACATACCAATGATGCCGTGGGGGCCATTACGAGGTTTCTTGATATGGGTATTGAACCCTTTCTCCTCGCTTCAACCCTCTTGGTTTCTATTGCACAGCGATTGGTCAGGACGGTGTGTCCCTATTGCAGAGAGCCGTATAACCCCCAGGAAAAGATACTTGCTTCATGGGGCCTGGAAAATTGGGATTTTGCGAATTTTCAGCGCGGCAGAGGCTGCAATCAATGTCTGAGTACCGGGTATAAGGGGAGAACGGGGTTATTTGAGGTTCTCGTGAATGATGAAATGATTCAGGATTTGATAATGAAGAAAAAATCGGCTCATGAGATTACGCGTAAAGCTATTGATGCGGGTAATTTAAAAACGCTGAAATACGATGCGGGAAATAAGGTGCTTCGGGGGATCACAACCCTTGAAGAAGCAGGCTCAGCGGTAATGATGTAAAGCAAGGTCAGGAAGCGGGAAACCATTATCATGCCGACTTATACCTATCAAGCGATAAATGAACGGGGGGAAGTTATCACCGGAAATATCGAGGCCGATTCTCCCAATAATGCTGCCAGTATGCTGGCAGAAAGAGGGTATATTCCTTCAAAAGTAAAGGAGAAAGGAGCTGGTTTCAGCTCAGACCGGTGGTTAGCGCTTCGCCAGAAAATGAGCCCCGTAAAGATTACGGATCTTATCCTTTTTACAAAACAGTTTCGCTCGCTTTTCAAAGCGGGAGTTCCACTCGTCAGAGCTTTTGAAGTGTTAGAGGCACAAACGCCGGATCAAGCCCTGAAAAAGGCTATTGCCTCAATGGTTCAGAGTATCAAACAGGGCTCAACGCTTACGGCGGCCATGGATAAACACGATGCCATTTTTTCTCCTCTCTACCGCAGTATGATAAAAGCCGGGGAAATAAGCGGGACTCTGCCTGAAGCTCTCGCGCGTCTTATTTATATTATAGAACATGAGTCTAAGATAAAATCGGATATAAAATCGGCATTACAATATCCCATTATTGTGACTATTGCCCTTACCATTGCCTTCTTTGTACTGCTTACCTTTGTGGTGCCGAAGTTTGCAGCCATGTTCTCCAGGGTGGGCATTGATCTTCCCCTGCCAACCAAGATCGCAATACATCTCTATCAATTCCTGTCGAATTACTGGTATCTGTTCATTGGCGGTGTGGTGGCATTAATAGTCGGTTTAAAAATGTATTTCAAGACTGAACAGGGGCAATATATGAAAGACCTGCTTATTTTACGCTTGCCTATCCTCGGCCCCTTGTTTATCAAAGCAGCCATGTCACGCTTTGCAAGTATTTTTGGGATATTGCAATCGAGCGGGGTACCTGTAATGAGCGCTATGAAGGTACTTTCAGGTGTGATTGGAAATAATGCAATTTCCCGTGAATTTGATCGCGTAAGGGACCAGATGCAGGAAGGTCGCGGCATCGCAGCGCCTCTCGGTTCAGCAAAATATTTCCCCCCTATGGTAGTTGATATGGTTGCCATAGGTGAAGAAACAGGCAACATTGAAGAAATGCTCCAGCAAGTGACACTTCATTATGATGATGAAGTTGGTTATGCCGTGAAACGTTTATCCGATCTTATCGGTCCTGTTCTGGTAGTCGGTCTTGCGGCTGTTGTCGGATTTTTCGCCCTCGCGATATTTTTGCCAATGTGGGATTTAACAAAGATGGCTCAGCACTGAGATATGAGAAAAAAATATATTCCCATAAGCTTATATTTCCTAATTCCCTTTACCTTGAGTGGATTATCCCTCCTTTGGGTAATTCTGACTGACCGCATGATCCATTCATACGGAAAATTTATGACCGATTCATGGTCATTTGCGCTATGGGGAATGGTGGTAGTTCTTTCCTCGTATCTCATAAGCCTTCTTATCATATGGGTTGTACTGAGGCCGGTAACTAAGTTTGTGAAGACGGCGGAGAACCTTCCCGTATATCCAAAAAAAACGGATGAAGAAGTAAAGGCAAAAGACGACATAGAGCGATTCGAAAGGGTATTTGACCAGATCACGACGATTTTAACGAAAGTCGAGGCGAAAGAACTGTTTCCAGGTATTATTGGCCAGAGCAGGATCATGCGGGGGGTGTTTACGCAAATAATCAAGGTTGCCCCAACGGACTCGACAGTGCTTATTTTAGGCGAAAGCGGAACGGGAAAGGAACTTGTTGCCACGGGAATTTATGAGCACAGTCTTCGCGAAGGGAAGCCGTTTATTAAAATTAATTGTGTGGCCATTCCGGAAAGCCTTCTGGAAAGTGAACTGTTCGGTCATGAAAAGGGGGCATTTACGGGTGCGATTTCTCAAAAAATCGGGAAGTTTGAAATGGCACATAGTGGAACGATATTTTTAGATGAAATCGGTGACATGCCTCTCACAACACAGGCCAAGTTGCTTCGTGTACTTCAAGAGAAGGAATTTGAACGGGTCGGGGGTACCAAAACAATCAAGGTTGACGTTCGCTTTATCATTGCTACCAATAAAAATCTTTTAGAAATGGTCAAACAAGGTCAATTCCGGGAGGACCTCTACTACCGCATAAATGTGTTTTCTATCAATTTGCCCCCGCTGAGAGAGCGAAGGGAAGACATTCCCTATCTTGTGGATCATTTTCTCAATAAAAATTCAAAGGAAGTGAAAATTTCACCTCTTGCCCTTCAGATTATCGCGGGGTATTCGTGGCCCGGTAATATAAGAGAACTGCAAAACGTAATAGAAAGGGCAGCGGTGCTCACGGAAAAGGGACTAATCGAACCTGCTCATCTCCCAATACATGTAGCAGGAGTCATTACGGCGGAATCGTTACACCATGATCAGCCTCTAGAATCTCTCACCGTCGATGATCGACTGGATGAAATTGAAAAGGGTCTGATTATCGAGGCTCTCACGCGCACAGGTGGAGTTCAGGTAAAAGCTGCAGAGATACTTGGAATAAACCAGAGAAGCCTCTGGCATCGGATAAAGAAACACGGAATAGATACAGAGTCTTTTAAGAATCTACAAAAAATGTAGATTAACCACCAATCTTTGTAGTGACAACGAGCTCACGGGTATGAATTCTGTTACGATTATTACATTCAACAAATGTAATTCTATGTTATACATTTAATAAATACAGTTCTTAAGCTATCTTAGATTGTTCCTGTTGTTATTATTTATTATGGCTATTGTGCAAAAATGGCATAAATGATGCTTATTTATTATGCAAACAGAAGAAAGCTAAAAGGAAAGAAATAATAAATTTCCGGGGGTCTTACGATGAAAACAAAGAGCATTATACGAAGCCAGAAGGGTTTTACCCTGATCGAAATTATTGCTGTCCTTGTCATCCTGGGTATTTTGGCAGCTGTAGCAATACCAAAGTATCTTGATATGCGTTCGGAAGCGGTGTACAAATCAGCCCAAGCGGCCAATATGGAGCTGAATGCCCGTGAACGTCTGAAACTGGCGGAATGGAAATTAAACGACGGCACAGGCTTGTATCCGGCGCCCGGGGGAGCTCCGGTCAATTGTGGTCCTACAAATCCGGTATGTCCGAGCCCGGTCACGAAAACGATTCAACCCGTTGACACGGTATTAAGCCCGGATTGGAATCTAGGTGCGGCGATTATATCGGGAACCTCTTTCCCGCATGCGGGGAAAACAGTTACATTTACCAGAACAGCGCAACCGAGTGACGGCGAGCCGGCATCATGGGCGGTAACCGTTAGTTAGTGTATTCAGGGAATATCATATCAATAGTGTTTCAGCATACTTTACTGATATGTTTGTATAAAATGGATTTAGTAGAGCAGGTATAGTGTAACACCGCGTGTTGATATTAAAACCATAAGGGGAATCAATTTTGATTCCCCTTCCTTGTTTGTGATATTTAGGTTCCGATTATTCTATACACATGAAAAAGTACTTTCCTCATATGTGCATGGAGTATAAATGCTTATCCATAACCTTGAAGGTGGAAAATTTCCTTGATATTTAGGTATTTTCAGAATATTTACATGTGCATGAAACGATGTATTTTCATTGCACATAAAAATAGGGGATTCACCATGATTGAAATTGTAGCGGTTCTGGTGGTCCTTTTCATACTTTCCGCGGTGATCATGAGCAGATATACAACAACGGGCACGAATGAGTTAATGGTGGAATCGGATGCTTTAAAATCAAGCTTGCGATATGCGCAGATTCGATCATTAAATGATGATACAATCACTACAGGATGGGGAATCCACTTCCCAAATGAGACATCGTATATTCTTTATAAGGATGGTGTACCCTCGGGGGTCATGATACCCGTCAAAGATCCTGATCCCGTAAAGGATCCGCCGCCTAATAACACACATACGCTGCAAGGTAATGTCAAAATTGCATCAGGGGTCGGAACGACGGTTGCTTTTGATAGATGGGGAAGTCCGGGGACAACATCGATATCCATCACGCTTCAAAGGGGCGCTGAAAACAGCACCATTACCATCACAAGGAATACAGGATTCATTCCATGATCTGCAGAAGGCGCGTTTACCAATCGGGCTTTACCCTTATTGAAATTATCATTACCGTTGTTTTCATCGCGATTCTCGGCGCCATGGTACTCACGTTTCTTTCAAAATCACTCGTAGATAGTAGTGAGCCTATCAAAAGATTAAGGCAAACCTCTGATCTTAATGCAGTCATGGCTAATATCATGGCGGATTATAATAGATTTCCACAATGGAGAAATTCAACAATATATCCTATCGGCACTTATGTTGTTCCAAAAATAAGAAATGGTCACTATTATAAATGTACAATAGCAGGAACGAGTGGTGCGAACGAACCCGACTGGCCTCTCGGTGCAGGTATCACAAAAACTGACGGCACTGTTACATGGAAAGAGACAGTTGACAACGGTGCATTACATGCTCTGGGAACTTTACGAAACAACATCAACAATAAAAACTACGGAACATACGATATAGTAGCGAGTACTTATATACAGTTTGTGAATGGTACAGAAACTACAGCCACGGGTGTAAGCAATACTCTTAAAGTGACAATCGCAAATAGCCAGGGTGACACCCTTACGGCGTTGTTTATTTCAAATTAAAAGAAAATAAAGTATAAAAAATGAATGACAACCTTACAAGTGTCCCGTTGAGTAATTCCATCGAACCCCTCGTTGTCCGGGGCCGGCACGGAAATTCAGCCGATTATGCCTTTACAATAGGGCATGTAACTGTTTGTTCCTCCAGGTTGACGAGAGCTAATCAACATGGTTTTACGCTGTTAGAGATTATCGTTTCCGTGGTTGTTATGTCGATTATCGCAGTTATCGCCGGTGTCGGCTTCCTGGAAATATCTAAAGGGTATATGTTTTCCAAAAAAAACGCACTCACCACACAGCAAGGCCAAATAGCCATGGCGAGGCTAAAAAAAGAGCTCAGTAATATGCAATCGGTTACGTCCGGTTCAGCAAACTCAATAACGTATAAGCGGTGCTCAGACAGTTCTCCTCCATGTGGTACTTTAAAGGATGTTACTATATTCTGGGACGGTGGGGGCAGTCCTATCTCAATAAATGGTGATATATTAGTTGGGCCTGTGTATTCATTCAGTATAACATTCTGTGATTTTTACAACCCTTGTCCTCCTCCAACTTCAATATACTCAACTTCAACATCGATCATTGAAATAACACTTCAATTACAGGCTGCTGAAGGTACTCCTGTTATTCTAACCGATCGCGTAAATCTTTACCAGGAAACCGGAGGGTGATGTATGAGCGTTAGAAACCAAAGAGGTAACGTAATTACTTATGTGGTAATTGCCATGTCCATGATCGCCGCACTGGGTGTTGGGGCGCTCTATATGACTTCATCCTCGTCCTTAGGGGAGCTTGGCGCAAATAACGTAAATAGAGCCTACTTCCTTGCCCATGCAGGGAAAGAGTATGCCCTGATAAACAATTTGGGAGACACTGCGACAGCATATCCGACCGGGAGAGATTTCACGTTAACCAGCGGAGACATATTTCGAATTGGTATCAGTGGTAATGACATTACATCTACAGGCATTGTCAATATGGGAACGCCATTTGAGGCGAGAAGAACAATCAGCATTACCAAATCGGGTTTCAGTGCGCGGCCGGATATTTCCGGGTTTGCTGATATGACACCAAGAAATCCGCCGGGTTCTTCTTTTGTCAAGGTCAATCCAGCCACTAACACGGCAAGTTTAGGTGGATGGGAATCTGGGAAGTTCGGTGCTCTCTGGTATCGCGGGGGCGCTGTTCAGGGAATTTGTTCCGGTGGAAAATGTTCTTTCGGATCAGGTTTTCGGGCTTTTTTTGTCTTTCAATTTGATGGAGGTTCGTCGGGGGATGGGTTTACCTTTACTGTCTTTAACGGCGACGGTGTTGATGTGAATAATATTAAAAATGACATAAACTCCATAGGTGGAGATAATGGCAAGGGTGAATTGATGGGGTATGCCGGCGATTCGCGAATTGACGCCGCCGGGACCAGTTTTATGGATGGGAAAGGAGGAAGGGGTATTCAGCCGCCCAAAATGGCTGTTGAATTTGATCCATACTCCAACTGCTGTGACGTTCCTCCATGCACTTCCTGTAAAAATAATATATGCAGCCCGAACAGCAGGTACGATGGGGATCAAAACCATATGGCGTATGTTTTCTGGGGTGATACTACGGGTAGCGCCTGCACTTCTACCATTGGACGCAATACCTATGATGATAACAAACATGGAGCAGGAGCAGGTGGGCCGACAGACCCTCAAAGTGCACGGAGTATTCGTAATACTGATGGTATTGACTTAACAAGTTATTTCGATGGGAGCGCCCTGGGATTTCCAGGCAATTGGCTATTGAATGTTCCGTCAAACGTTTACGCTTTTCGTGTCGAGGTAACGAGGGCTTCCATAAAGAACAGTAATAATAATTATTATTACACGATAAACTCATGGATTAAACAATGCACCGCCTCAGATTGCTCGGATGTGATTGCGAACTTTCCAGGTTACGATAACACCAAAATTCCGTATGCCCCCCAGCCTGCACTCATGAAGACAATTGAATTAGATCAAGCGTATCACAATTATTTTAATACCTTTTTCTTCGGCTGGACGGCCGCGACAGGTGGCGCAACGCAGAACGTCACTCTCAGCAAGTTTACCATGTATTTTATAAAGGACGCGTCAGGGTGCGGGGGGTACGGGATATGGAATAATCTGGGAAGCGGTGCCTATTTCCGTCTCAATGGTTTCGGGTGCACGAACATAGCCGACAATGCATTTATCGGGAACATTGGTCCTTCGGGAGTCATAGACGGATTCACCAATGCGGCTTGTACAATTCCGTCTTCTCCCTCGAGCATAAATTTTGCGCAGGGGACAGCAGCGGATATGAACAAAAATTGTGAAGTCTATCTTAATGGAACAGATAAATAACGATAAGTCACAGTGATCAGAGCTCACGTATGACGTTATAGATCGATCTTTCTCCCTCCATGCCTTTGAGGTTGATATTGTCTATCTTTTCTACCTTGAAATAGTTTTTTACGGCTTCATATGTTTCGCTGCATATGAGAATTTGATTTTCCTGGGCAATCCTTTCCAGCCTTGCCGCCAAATTCACGGGCTTACCAAGAGCGGTGTATTCTTTTCTGATTGCTGAGCCAAAGATGCCAACCATGGAATCACCTGTGCTGATTCCGAAGCCCACGGGTATTTTTATTTTATTGTTATGTATTTCACAGTTAATTTCATCAACTTTAGTTCGCATTTCGATGGCGCACGCAACGGCTCTTTTCGCATCGTCAGCCTGGGTGATCGGCGCGCCGAAGATTCCCATAATGCTGTCACCGATGTGTTTGTCAAGAGTCCCGTTAAATTTGAAAATGATGTTATCGAGGGGGAAGAAATAATGCAGATTCAAGAGATCGGACAGCGCAGAAGGGGTTAACGTTTCGGATATTTTTGAGAAGCCGCGTATGTCCGTAAAAAGAATAGAAACTTTCTGGTTTCTGGGAGCCAGATCTTGACCGAATTTCTGCAATTCATTGAGAACCTGAGACGGCACAAATTGTTTTAACCTTTTTTTTACGTGAAATTCTCTTATTTTCAGCCGGAGTTCTTTATTGTCAAAGGGTTTCGTTAAAAAACCGTCAATCCCGGAATTGACACTTTCAATGGCGCGGTCCAGCGTTGCATAACCGGTGAGAATAATTTTAATGATCTCCGGGTTAAGCTTGTTGATCTCAGTTAATGTTTCCAGACCGTCCAGACCGGGCATCTTAAAATCGCATATGACCGTTTCAATCTCATTTATATGGTTCCGGACGATTTCGACAGCATCCATACCACTTTCCGCTACCACGATGTCGTAACCGTCCCTCTGCAGTACTTTTTTTAGAGATATGCGCACACCCTCTTCATCGTCTACAATTAAAATTTTTATCATGATGTCCTCGCTTTTGCCGGGAGGTCTATGGTAAACGTAGTGCCCCGGCCTGGCTTGCTGCTCACAGAAATAAGCCCTTCATGTTTTTTTATAATCTCATGAGAAATATAGAGCCCTAAACCTGTTCCGGAGCCCACTTCCTTTGTGGTGAAAAATGGTTTAAAAATATCTTTCATAATTTCTGCAGGAATTCCTTTACCGGTATCATGGCATTCTATAGTTACACTGTTTGTTTCTTTACTATATCGCGTCTTCAATGAGATTGTCCCTTTATTGTCTGATACGGCCTGATGGGCATTTTTTATTATGTTGATAAAAACTTGACCAAGATTTGCGAAGTTTCCATTCACCTTCGGCAGATTTTCTTCGTAGTCTTTTTCTATGATGACTGCGGACTCTTTAAACTGATTATGTAATACTCGCAAAGCGTCGTCTATGGCTGTATTAATATCTACATCCTCAACGTAAGTTTGTGTCTGACGGGATAAACCAAGAACGCTTTTGACAATCATTTCTGCCCGTTTGAGTTCCTTTAATGAAAACTCGAGATCCTTTAAAATTTCATTGTCAACGGCTCTTTTTTCATTCTGCTCATTCAGTAGCTCTATATCCGTCTGAATCAGGCTTGAAGTACTTGCCAAGGGATTATTCAGCTCGTGGGCAATACCGGCTACAAGCTGACCAATAGCGGCAAGACTTTCTGACTGAATCAGCTTCTTTTGCGTCCTCTCTTTCTCTTCAAGAGCTGCCTTGCGGGAATTGATCAAAGTCTGGGTAAAAATTCCATAGATAATCACAAAGACGACAATCAGGGAGCGCGTCAATGCTTGTTCTGATGTCAAAGAATCCAGGAACCAGTAAATGATTACCATGACGATGGCAATTAATATTAACCCATTCTTTTCTATTTGCTGCCGAACTGAGATTTTATTGCTCATTTCCCGTTAGTCTGTCTTCGGTATGCGGAGTATTGTGGACCGGTAATACTATAATGAATGCACACTATGTAAAAAAGAATCTATTGTCAACTAATTCCTGATTCTGAGAGGGCAATCATCGGGAGAAGGCTGCCAGACAAAAATATCTTTCAGTTTTTTCATGTTCGGCGGCAGGGCGACGCGGAACATGTCCTTTCTGAAACTAAGAGATAGCTTTATCATACAATAATCCTTTCCTGCCTTTTAAATAAGCATCAAAGTGCGCTTCTGTTTTCTTCATAAAGTATTGTCTTTTGTTTAATCCGCTTACGACGTTCAAGAACTTCTCGGTCAATTCCATAATACACATCCGTGGGCGTAAGATTGTTCAATACCCACTATACCGATGTTATTGTAACAATTCACAAATACTCTAACCAAAGCCTCAAGCTCTGATGGACTGTAATAATGATCCAGAAGAATGAGATTTTTTATGGAACGGTAATACAGCTCTATCTTGCCGTGAGTCATCAGATGGTATGGCTTGCCGCGGGTATGTCCGATCCCTTCGTCTGCAAGATAGTCACACAGAACTTTTGAAATACAGCAGGGCCGTTATCAGATAAGAGTCTGGGCCGGCTGACAACCTTTGCGTGCCGTATGCCTGTAAATACAGACGTGTCATCGAGGGTCAGCTTCACACAATCCTCCGACATACCCTGACACAATAGACATGCCGGAATAAGACGGCTATAATCATCAAAAATGGTGGACAGATAATACCAACCCCCAGTGCACCACTTTGAAAAAGGTAAAGTCTGTCTGCCAAATCTCATTCACCGATTGGGTTGGCTGAGAAATCTTCTCGTAGACGCTTATCACTGTATACACAGGACTGGTTGCCAGATCGTGGGATTTTAAATACGATATATTTTTTATTCCGAGATGGGATAACCATGGTTATCCACAATATACCACCAAGTCCCTGGGGGGACTTTCCGGAAGGTAGTGGGTTGCCATGGCATCAAAGCCGCCCTGCTTGTAGGGGCGGTACCAGGTGTAGACGGTTCTTCAGTCTCAGTTCGGCCTCCAGCTGTAGTAAATGCTCGGGGCTATCCCTTCTTTCCGACAGATATTTGCTATACGGTCCTCCCCTCGCAGACCTTCCATGATGATCCTGATTTTCTCTTCTGAATCGAATTTACGGCGGGTGCGTCTCTTTATCTCTCGTACTATACATTCAGAGCTTTGTTTGGCGTTAGGTTACATTTGCTCCTCTCCTTTCTCAGGGGTTCATTATAACCTAAAACCTTCCCTGTCTTATCCCCTTAATTTGTCCACTTTCCTTTGAAATGCTACATTTATATTGCGATGTTAAATAATTTGCCTAATTTGTGTCAGCCAAAATATATGAGTTTGGTCACTACGCAAGGGCGGTCTAATGTGACAATAATTGGTTCTATTCTATTTAATTCTTCAACATCCCATTTGCCATCACTTTTGCTTACTAGATCAAGTGCTTCTTCCTTGGAAGAAGCCAACACGACTACCTCTGCCTGCATATAGTTATCCTTGAAAATATGCGGCTCATTAAACATTGACCAACTGGAAAATTTTTTGCTGTGTCGCCAGATGTAGATATTCATCACATTACCTCTCGTTGACGGGTATCTCAAGTTTCAGAAGCGGCGCATGCTGCTGTGCGCCATAGACATCTGTGTCGCCGACTGCACCGGACACAATGGGGCGAATCAGGGTAATTTTTATTGCCCAGGCAGGATCAAAATGGACGATCTTCACGATCTTATCGTGCGAAATTCCATAGATACGTGCAACAAGGTCTTTGGTAAAGAAATGTGCTTCCTTGACACGCATGTAATCCTCTTGTTTTTTAAACATAATATCCAAAGTAAGTTCATATGGTCCTGAATTTTTGCTGCGTACTACCACTGCGACGTCTGTAATAGGGACTTTTGTCATGAGCGTATCTCACGTATAACTATGGGAAAGGGGGATGCGGGGTCTTCAACTGACATGAGATGGTACACATTGAACTCATACACCTCGCCGCAGGCAACATCTGATGGGCTGTAAAGAAGCGCCAAATTACCTGCAGTCGAGATTCTTCCCGGGTAACCATAATGAAGCAGAGCGCTGCGCACATGCGCACACATGGCATCAGATTGATCTTGGTTGCGGCTGATGGCTTCAATCACTATCGCGACTTCGTGGCCTGTATAGTGTTGTTCCGGTTCAAGAGGTCCCATTACCCCGTTTTTGCCATAGATATGAAAAAGGATTTTTCCACTGTCACCGACCTCTTCCATGACCTGTTTCCTTATGTCAATGAGAACTGAATCGATGGTACTGATTAGTATTGGATCTCTGATACCTCCAATAGAAATTGTCCGAAATCCGACTGATTTGACCCCTTCCAGTTTCACTGAATAGGGAAGAACGGGATCGAAGCGTGTTCCTGATACCCGCACACGCCCTCCTTCAACGCCCTCAAAAATGGTCTTTGAAAGGTCAAGAATGCCACCCGGACCGGGCAGAACATAAGGATCGGACTTTTCATACATGGTATGGGCTGCCGTGGACATGCGGGTAAAGCGCCTCTCGTCATTGAGCGATTCAAGTTCGAAGTAACTTTCGTAGAGGGAACCAATCGCACAATCACGTCCGCTGCCCGGCGATGCCGCGATGGCAGCACACTCGAGGATTTTTCCCATGTGCAGGGCAAGTCCGGGGTTGAAACCTTGTAGCAGCGCCGGTGCGGCGAACGGCACCGGATCATAGCATCGACCGCAAAGAACGACTTGACAGTTTTCCTTTAGTGCCCGGATAACGGGCTCACTACCCATCTGGGCAACAATACGAACACTCTCTTGTACGTCGTCCGGAGATATTTCAGGTGCAGGATAAAGGGGCCGGATCCTTCCCTGATGGAGTGCACACAGTACATCATCCTTGGATATGTCGGCATAAACAACTGCCATGCGAAATGAAAGTCCCTGCTCGTCGGCAATTTCAGTGATTATTGTTTCTGCCCATTCAACGTGTGGACGGGCGCCACAGCCTCCGGCGGATCCGATTATGCATGGCAGGGAATGTTCTACAGCAGCCTTCAGAATAATGGTGAGATCACGTTTTACGGCTTGTCGTGAGGTGAATGATTTACCTGATCCTAAATAGAAGGGGCCCGGATCTGTGCTGCCCGCATCGACGGCAATCAGATGGGGTCTTTTCTCCAGACCTCTGCGAAATGATTTTTCCGGGAACCCGTAACCGAGGATTGCCGTGGGCGAGAGAACTCTGAAAACTTTATCAGTCATACTCTACAAAACCAACTCGGATTTCCATGCCGCGCCGTTGTTACACAGTGCGCAGTGCATCTACAATATGCATGCGCGAAGCCCGCAAAGCAGGCAGGACACCACCAATAAATCCCATAATGAGAGCAAATACCATTGCTTTATAAATGATATCAAAAGTAAGCGTGAACGTAAATGCAAGTTCTGAGAAAGTTTGGAAGTTCATCGTCGATATAGTGATGAACTGCATGAAGGCAGCAAAAAACAGCCCTGCACATCCGCCGATAAATCCAAGGATGAGTGATTCCATAAGAAAAGCCAATAAAATACTTCTTCTCCTGTAGCCAAGAGCTCTCAGCGTTCCGATTTCACCTGTACGGCTTGCCACTGCCGCGTACATGGTGATCATTGCGCCGATCATGGCGCCTAATGAGAAAATGATCGTCAATGACCATCCAAAGATGCGAAGAAATTTTGCCATCATTTCGGACTGGTCTCTGTAATATTTTGTTTCCCGCCGTGCCTCCAGAGAGAGCCGCGGATCACTTTCAATACGTGCTCTTATTGTATCAAATTCCCCGGAATTGTGTAATTTAAAAATAACGGATGAATAGACGGGTCTGCGGAATGCCTGCATGAGCTGATCCGCGTCCCCCCATATTTCGGAACTGAACCCGGTCGCGCCCGCATCAAAAATCCCGACCACGCGCCAGTCCCTCAACCCGCAGCATATAGTTTCGTTCACTCCCGTGCCCTTAAAACCCTTGTGGATACTCTTTCCAACGATTATTTCCAGTGAGCCCAACCTTGGAAGGCGTCCTTCGATAAGTTTTACCTGTGGCCGGAGAGCGAGGGAATGGGGTCCGATACCCCTCATTACCACATTTGATGGATTACTATTCTCACGCTTGGGAAGACTGATGAGAACAACAAGCTCTTTGGCAAGTAATTTCTGACCGTCCGGGCCGATTGCTATCTCAGGCGCTGTTTCCACAATAGAGGCCTTCTCCCTTTCAACACCGCTCTGAACCTCTGCGGATGAACCTTTGCGGATTACAACGACATTATCGTACGATCCTGTCTCCACCAGTGTCTTCTGCAATCCTTCCGCGAGCATGAGAATGGCGGCAAAGACAAACACGACAAGAGCCATACCGCCCGATGTGAGAATTGTGGTGAGGCGTCTTGTACGAAGGTTACGGATGCTGTATGAAAACGGGATCGCCATTTATACAATCCTCCTGAGTCCATCGGCAATACGGATCTTCACGGCTCTGTACGTGGGAATTATGGCCGCAATGAGCCCGACAGCGGTTGCGGCGGCACAATCAAGAAGAAGTGTATTTGCTTCGACATAGAATATGGGAAAATATGTAGACAGGCTTTCACTGAATATCTTTGCGGCAGGAAATGTCAACGCAATCCCGAGGACACACCCTATCATCGCAATGACCAGGGATTCACCGAATATTATTACTGCGAGATGCGAGCCGCCGAATCCAAGGGTCTTCAGGACTGCGTACTCTCCGATCCTCTCCCTGGTGGTCATGACCATGGTGTTGGCGACAACGGCCAGAATGATAATGATCACAAAAAGTGAGACTGCCTGAATGACTGTTAAAATCGCCTCCGTCATGGCAATGAAGGTAAGAACAAATGCCTTTTCTGTTTCCGTGAGTGTTTCCGCCAGAGAGTTTTTAAATAAGCTGTCGATGGATATGGCTGTTTCGGAAGCAAGGTCCGGATGCGTCACACCGATTACATAAAAGCCAACCTGGTCGGCACGCCGGGGGGACGTCTTTTTGACGGTCTCATTGAGATAGTCCCAGTGAAACATGAACTGGGTCTCATCCGTGGTCTTATCTTTTCCCCGATAGATACCGCGTAAGACAAAGTCCCAGTTGCCCGGATAAATAGTACCCTTCAGTGTTACCGTCGTGCCGATCTTCCAGCCGTATTTTTCTACCAGTTTGCGTCCAGCGATAAAGCCTTTGCGGTCTCGTAAAAACGCGTCGGCCTCGGCATGTGAAAGGATAAATTCAGGATAGAGTTCCAGATAGCTTTTGGGTTCAATGGCAAAGTTGGCGAAAAAGTTTTTCTCATCGATATAGATGCCGCCAAACCAGTTCCCATAGGAGACGATGCTTACCCCGCTGACCTGCCGGATTTTATCCTTGTAATTGAGGGGTAATGGGAAGATAAGGGATATGGCGTTTCTGGTCACAAGGCGACCCGCTGAAGACGCTTCCACGCCTGCGTACCATGCACCGATCATGGTGCGCAGCATGCCAAATGCAAGAATCGCAATAGCGATACCAAGGATGGTGAGTCCGGTTCTCAGTTTATGGCGGAAGGTGTTCCTAATAAGGAGTTTGAGAAACAACATTGCTCAACACCCCTTTTTCCAAATGGCGGATGACCCTTGCTCTTTTGGCAGCGCGGGGGTCATGGGTGACCATAATGATGGTTTTACCGAATTCTCTGTTAAGATATCCCATCAGATTGAGTACATCATCCGCTGAGTTCCGATCCAGGTCGCCTGTCGGTTCATCAGCTACGAGGATTGTCGGATCCGTCACTACCGCGCGGGCGATGGCGACGCGTTGCTGCTCGCCGCCGGAGAGCTGTCCGGGGTAATGATCTTTACGTTCGAAAAGGTTGATCACCCTGAGCGCCATTTCCGCGTGTTCCCTCCTTTCTTTCCCGGAAAGTTCCATCAGGTTGAGGGGAAGTTCAACGTTTTCTATTGCTGTAAGAACGGGGATAAGATTATAAAACTGGAATATAAAACCCACATTGGTAGCACGCCAACCGGCAAGTTCCGTTTCCGACAGTGAAGCAATATCCACCCCGGCGACTTGGATGGTGCCGTTGTCCGGCTTATCGATACCGGCGATCAGGTTGAGGAGGGTGCTCTTTCCAGAACCCGAAGGCCCCATGAGCGCGAGAAATTCACCCCTATCAATACGGAAAGTAATATCCTTAAGGACATGTAACACATAATGATCGCGGCGATAGGATTTGCTGACGTTGGTGATTTCAACGACCGGTGAAGTGTCTTCCATTATTTTTCCGCAATCTTAATCTTAGAACCGGTTTTTAATGTATCGAGGGGCTTTACGACAACCTTATCTCCGACCTTCAGTCCACTCAGAATTTCAATCATATCTCCGAACTCTTCTCCAATTTGTACTGCTGTTTGAACTGCTTTATCTCCTGCTACAACAAAAGCCACATTCTTTCCATGGCGGCTGACCAATGCGCTTCTGGTCAGAGCGGTGCGGGATTTCATTTCTTCCTGTTTCACAGGGCGCGAGAGAAAGGCGACTTTGGCGCTCATCTCCGGAAGAATACGGGCATCATTATCGGCAAAGCCGACTTTTACCATAATCGATGCCTTGGTTCTATCCGCTGTGGGCACGATTGTTTTGACAATTCCATTGAAACGGGATTCAGGAAACGCATCAAGCTGGATCAGGCATGGTTGATGTAACTGTATAAGGGAGAGGTTGGATTCGGAAACATCCGCTTCGACTTCCAGAGAACTCATGTCGGCGATGGTGACAACGGCGGCCTTGGCGTTTGCAGCGGCTCCAAGAGGGGTCACAATATCACCGATATCAGCGTTCTTGGTGAGAACAACTGCGTCAAAGGGTGCCTTGATAAGGGCGTATTCCTCGGTAACGCTGGCTGCTTTCAGCGCCGCCGCGCTTGCTTTAATGGCTGCTTCCGCTGAATCAATAGACGCTTTCGCCCTGTGTAAGCGGATTTCAGAATTGTCATATTCGACGTGCGATATGGAACCATTCACAATCAATCGCTTGTTTCTTTCGAATGCAAGCGTTGCTTCCTTATGCTCAGCTCTTGCCTGTGCAAGATTCGCATGTGCCGTGTTAAGGTGGGCCTTCGCTTGTTCTCGGGCTGCCACGGCGTCTGCATTCTCCAAACGCGCAATAATCTGTCCTTTTTTTACACGACTACCTTCGGATACCAGGAGTGAGTCGAGTCTCCCCGTGATTTTGGAAGCTACTGCGGCTTTACGCTGGGCCACCACATACCCGCTTGCATTTAAGAGGGTAAATGTCTGGGAAGGATAGATTTGCGAAACACTGACGACCTCAACGGAAACAGCAGGAGTTAATATACCCATACTATAGAGGATACCTGTTATGACTATAATACTGCACACTGCGACAATGTACTTGAGACGTTTGCGCCATAAGGGCAGCCTGGTCTTCAGTGATTTGTCTATCTTCAATTTTGACAGGTCTTCAGTGCCCATTATTTGTAGTCCTCCATTTTCGCTTTTTTTGGGGACTGCCGTTAACTATGACTACATTCATGTCCTATTTGATTAACCCCCTCTCGTGGGCTATGCGCATATAGGTTTCCACCACGTTGGCAGGGGGCGTATAGCACTCATTTTCTTCTTTGCGGACGATATCGATGGCCTCTCCGCCGCAGGTAGGAACACAGAGGCCGCAACCGATACAGCGGTCAAGATCGACTTCAGCAACCTCGTCAGACATTTTTATGGCGCCCATTTGACACCGTTCCACACAGGTCTCGCAGCCGATGCAATCTTCCTTTCGAATCCGGACATAATAATTGGAATGTACAAGGGTGGAGGGACGGGGAAGCCGTTTGAGACTCTTCAATATCTGGCAGCAATCTCCACAGCAAAGGCAAATATTTGAGATTTTTTGAGCATTGGTTGGTTGGAGCACAAGGGCTTCTTTTTCTGCCTTTTCCAATACTTGCATGGCTTCTTCGCGACTGATCGAACGCCCAAGACCGTTGTTCTCATAAAAATATGCTGCATTGGAAAACACAAGACAGGCTTCGGCCAGTTTACCGCAGCCTTCTCCGATCATGGAATGTTCCCTCCTGCATATGCACGGCGCCACAACAATCTTGCTTTGCTGTTCAATTAATTTACGGGCCTGTTCGTAGGGCATTACCGTTCCCTGACCTTCCAGGCTTGCCCCTATTGGGATGGTTCTCAATTGGTGGGTCTTGAGTTTGGCTGCGCTCTCGAGCAGATGAGGAATGTATTCATTCATATCCCTGATCAGATCGTTATCAAGGTCATTGACATGAAACTCCCAGATTCCAATGACGTACTGCATTGCCATATAGCGGTGTCCCTCCGGCAGATCGGCGCGATATATCAGCCCCTTCCGTGACATCTGATACAGTTTTTCCGCGAGTTCATCAGGTGGCAGGTTGGCTCTTTTTGCGATTCTCTCTACCGGTTCCTGCATTATTCGTAGAAAACATGCAAGGGTTGCTTCTTCTTTTGTAAATAGTCTTCTTAAGATCCGCATCTCGACGCCGCTTTCAGTCCGCGGGTAGCCACCCGGAAGATTATCCAAATGTGTGGCTAATTGTTCATATATATCTTGTGTCATATCAAGTATCTCATTGTTCGACGTTGTTTCTGCAAATGCGGAACCTGCCCTTTACCCGGTACCGAAAATGCACTCCTTTAGCATGAATACACATTTTCAAGGGAACAACAGGAATAATGCTGAAAACTAACGATTTTGCCTGTTAGCGTCAAGGATTTTTTGTAGTCTTTTACGAGGGATTGAACGTGTGTCCTTATTTACGAAGGATGTCTACAAAATGCCTCAAAGTAACACCAGCTTCGCCGAGAGGCGGCGTATAGCGCCAGTTATGTGAGTCCTCACCGTCATGGTTGACAATCCAATCCGTATAGTTATGCCCCATTTTCATCTCTGTGTAGGCCATAGAAGCGCGTGTGAGAAGATCTTGCATGACTTCGGGTGTAATGAGTCTGCCCTGTTGCTGCATGCGGCTGATATGCTTGGGCAGCATTATCGCGGCTACCGCTTCATCAGGTGTTAGGAATCCCATATTGGTTTGCAGCGCAAGGATTTCTTCATCTGCAACAGGACTCATGAAGACGGTACGCACCTTGAAATCGGCAGCTAATTGTTCAATCAGCGGATGAGAGAGAAATAATTTACCGAGTGTGGGGTATATTTCGAAAATAATGAGATCATGATGGGTAAATATTCTGCGTATTTCTTCGAGGTCTATGGCCTGCCAGACGGTTCGCGTTTTTCCTACAATATAACGCTCCGGGGGAAAAGACCTGACTTCCTGCTCTGAACGAAAATAGTAATCAACACCTTCTTGCTCGATAGAACGGGGTGGACGGCTGGTATACATAACGGGCATCTGAAAGGATATATCCGGATGCACTCTCCTGAGAGCTTTGAGAAGCGGCGATTTTCCGACACACGATGGTCCTGACAAAACAATGAAACGTTTATTCATATGCACCACCTCATGGAAAAAATCGTTGTCAATGTACCTTTTATATATTATGAAAGTGATAATGAAACATACGGTAAATGTCATTCAGGGTCTGATCAGGATTTAGTCTGTTATGGATTCCTGTTTCCCGATGGTAGAAGATGGTAATCTTCCAAGGAATGACGTACGTCAGATTTTGATTGCCGGAGCGATACATTTATTCTCTGCGTCAATGACATTTGTTCATTTATAAAGCGCACGTAGCACGCCATTAGAGTGATGTAAACAAAAAAATGGCAGATGCGGCCTACAGGCAGCGCACGGGATTCGGGATGAGGTCATGATTACGATAAGCGGTTACTTACATCGGAATGACTTAAGCGATATAATACGATGCTGGATGTATGGGTATGTGAATCCTTCCGATGCGGATAAGATCGCCCAACTGGTCCACTTCAACAACGCGTATGTGTCACGCTACCTGAAAATATTTTCAGAAAAAGTGTTTCAAAGCCTACACCAACACACCCTGAAAACAAGACCTGCATTTCTTAAAAGAGACCTGAAAGATATCATTGTCGCCAATCCACCGTACCATAATTCCCGGATCGATGAATTGATCCGTAACTATTATGCCGAACCGGGGCGCTTTTACCGGGAGACGCCCTTCCATGCAACATTGTTTTTCAAGAGGCAAGACGGTATAGACGAATATATAGGATCACACAGGATAAAACGTGTACACAGGCTGGCAGAGAAATCTGCCCGCAAAATCATTGACATGATGTTCGATACAATCAGGAAACGCGCCGATTTGCTCGCAGATGACCGCGCCAGGTTCCTTAACATTCCCCGACACCAGCTTCTCACATCTCAGGAAGAAATGACGGAAGAATTCCTTAAGGCAGAGAACCGGCTGCTGGATGATCTCAGACAAAAAAAGGAAATTCGGTATGCGGAAAGTATGGTGATTAATGACGTGGCGGGCATGAAGGTGATTCTTGACGATTCTGAACAGGGACGCCTTATTAACGTTCTTGATTGCATGGGGGACTGCGAGATTGTCGAACAGGAGCGCCATTCCGGCAGATATAATGCCGTAAATTTGATCGTGTCTTTCAGACCACCCCGTGATGAGATACTTGTGCATCCCTTGAGCAAAACAATCGTTGAAATAATGCAGATAAGGGGATTGAGACCGGAAGAGTCAAATAACGCGTTCATCGAATTTGTCAGGTCCGGAGAGGAATGTGTAAATCTGGAGGTCATTGTTTCTAACTACGAGGAAATGCTGGAAAGCGAAATAGGCCGGTGCATGCATGAAGACCGCATCATCGAGCAACGCATGCGCCAGCAATATCGGGGTCACCTCGCAAGGAACATTGTGTACCTGATGGAATACCTGTTCACGTTTCCCGTTTCCAGAAAACTGGAAATAGGAGAATTGCCGATCAAGCTGTGGAACCGTTACCTGCCTGATTACTTCGACGAGGTTTTGAGGAATCTTTTCCAGGTTCCCCATAGTACCGCCCTCGAGTAGAGAAATGGGTACTTTTCACATCATCAGCTTCAGTATGTCCGCGAATATGAGATCCCGGTTGTTGTGCGTCATGACGAAAAGCTGAACATCATTTCGCTTTTTTATCTCACCGATGATCCCTTCCCCGCGAAGGGCAATGGTCGCAATGACGGACTTTTCAGAATCCAGCAATCTTGTTAAAAGCTTCTTGAACTTGTCGGAAAAACACTCCATCTTTCCTATTTCATCGATGATGATCAGGCTTTTCTCAGGCTGCAATAGTGCGATGTTGTCCAGAATGTCTTCAAAGTTTTTCACATCAACACCATATTTCCCTACTCTATTGGGGCTCTCTATTTCGACGTGGGAAAGGGTGCATCTCCTCCCTTCGAGGCTCACCAGGGAAAACCCTTTGCGAATGCCGACTACTCGTATTTCTTCAGTGTAAAAGCCGGCCATAGTTTCATGCCTCAATGCGTTGACCAGTTTTTTGATGAGAGTTGTCTTGCCGACACCGGGAAGGCCCGATATGAGGATGTTCTTTTTCGGTTGGATGTGGTTATACCTTCTGCGCGTGTCCATAGTATATTGTATGCAATCCTATATACAAACTTTTTTGTAGAACACGTTGAAACAGAAAACCGCTTTTCCTCTGTTGCTCATCTTGGCAGACACTACGTTAAAATTTTATCAGACTCAAGAAGCGTGGCACACATTTTTAATTCCACAGGGAATCACGAAGACCCGATGAGCGGCGGATTCGATGTTGGACCGCCGCTAAGAAAATGTCTTCTTTCCCCCAGATTTGGATTCTTTCTTTCGCCCTGGTAATGGCGGTATAGATCAGTTCCCTGGTCAGAATGTGCGTGTATCTGTCAGGCATCATTAAGAGGACTTCGTCAAATTCCGACCCCTGGCTCTTGTGCACGGTCATGGCATACACCGTTTCGTGATCCGGCAAACGGAAAGGCGGAAAGCTTCTGACCGATCCATCCGGTCCGGTGAAAAAGACCCTAAGTTCGCCATTTTTCTCGAGATCCCTAATGGTAATTCCAATGTCGCCATTGAACAACCGCAGGGTATAATCGTTTTTAGTGATCATGACGGGGCGTCCTGAGTACCATCTTCCGCTCCGGTCGATTAGTCCATTCTTCTGCAGTATATGCTCAACGGCAATGTTTAAATTATGGACTCCATATGGCCCCTCACGGAGGGCGGAGAGAATCCGGGATCGATTGAAGAGATCAAACGCCTTTATGGGATCGGAAGTCTTCAGGTATGCCGAGTATCTTTCCGTGATCCAGTCCTGGAGCCGGCGTGGAAGTTTATCCGGCCGGGGCAGGCTTTTCCAGTCGATGTCGCTGAAATTTACGTTCCGGATGATGTTGATTGCGTCTGAGCCGTTGCCGGCATTTACTGCCTGACTGAGGGCATAAATGCCGCTTGTTGAGCTGAAGCGATAGCTTTTTGTCAGTTGGATGATGCAATCATTCATGCCCGCCCTGGGTGTACCTGATGCGCTGTCGCCGATCTCTTCTCCCGTTGCCCGGTAGTAGTCTTTAATGAATGAGGGTGAAAACCGGTGAATATTGCCCGTATCACAGATATCGCCAAGAACTGATCCCGCCTCGACAGACGCCAGTTGATCCTTGTCCCCCAGAAGGATAAGGCGGGTCTGGGGTCTGATGGCTTGTGCAAGTCTGGAAAAGAGGGCCAGATCCACCATGGAAGCCTCGTCAATAATGACGACATCATAGGGCAGGGGTGTCTCTCTGTTGAAGCGGAATGAGGGTGAGTTCGGGATGCTGCCGAGGAGCCTGTGAATGGTTGAGGCTTCATGAGGAATTTTCGCTTTCACTGAGTCATCGCAATGTAGTTTCATTTTTGCTTTTTTTATGGCTTCCTGGAGACGGGTCGCGGCCTTTCCCGTGGGTGCGGTGAGGGCGATATTCAATTGTCCGTCTCGATTTTGTTCGATAAGAAGGGCCAGTATCCTGGCTACCGCGAAGGTCTTGCCGGTTCCAGGTCCTCCGGAAATGACGCACAGCCCGTTCCGGCAAGAGGCAAAGGCGGCGACCTTCCGCCAGTCGACATCTTTTCTCCAGTCATTTTCTTCGCGTGGAAAAATCCGCGCGAAGCTGTTCTTCAGGTGAAGTTCGTCACATGACTCGCATGTTCTGCGGGCAAGTTTTTTCAATGCCTCAGCGAGTCTTTTTTCATAATCCCAGTATCGGTAATGATAAAGACGGGAAGAGTCAAGGACGAGGGGCCGGAAATCACCGGGTCTTCCCACTACGGGGCTTATAGCGAGAGACTTCAGCCATATATCAAGAGGATGGCAGACCAGGGGTTCCGATCCTGGAATCTCGAGAACGGTTCCTGCGAGCTCTGAAAGATCGATGCAGATATGACCCTCGCCGCGCTCGCGACTGACCAGGCCGGCAGCCAGGAGGAGCTTCTCATCACACGTATCGTCAAGCCTGCCGAGGAAACGTGCGAACCGATAATCCAGCTCCGAAAGATATTGGTGTTCATAGAGATTGTCAATGGTTGCTTCTTGTAATGACATAAGGTCTCTCAATTCGCGATCAGATTCCTGCACAGGAATTCAACCGATTTTTTTGCCGGTCTGTCCCGGAAAATCCCCGTATGAGGTCCGGTTTCGGGATTCACGCCCCTGAGAAAGATATATAACACGCCTCCGAAATGCGCTTTATAGTCATAAGCTGGTATACGCGTCTTCAGGTATTGGTGCAGTGCAACAACGTAAAGGTGGTACTGCAGGGTGTAGAGATTCTCCCGCATGACTGCCGCAAGCGCCTCTGTCTCGTAGTCTTCGATGGATGCACCCAGAAAGTTTGATTTCCAATCCACAAGGAAGAATCGCCCGTCATACCGGAAGACAAGATCCATGAAACCTTTCATGAACCCTCTCACAGGATGGAAAACGAGACGTCCGATTCTTTCGGGAAATGATACGGATAACGAGACGCCGCTCTCTTTGAAGATGTTCTGCAGTATATCCGGCGTCAGCCTGTTCAGGGGGAAGGTGAACTCAAGCTCACTGAGGCGTTCATCGTCATGGATGGCGGACAGAGTAAGCCCGTGTATGGCCGGGTCGAGGGACGTGGCGACAACCAAGGCGATCATACGGCAGACCGCCTCTTGCCATACCGGATCAAAACCGTGGGCTCTCAATTTCGTGGCTACGAGATTCTCCGTTTCCTGACTGTCCGGTGCTGTGAAGTCGATGTGTTCCAGAATGTCGTGCAGACAATTGCCCGCTTTCGCTCCTCTTGGAAAGGCAAACATGCCGCCGGGCTCTTTGTGATATGGCGTTTCCGCGGCTATGGTGAAGCCGTCACGATCCGGGAGATCAGCCAAGTCATCGGGGGGCATCACTGACATGGCCATGCGTTCCGCGAGCAGGTACGAGAAACTGGCAAAGCGCCTGTCACGATCGACGATTCCTGGAAATGATCGGCAGGCGAGAGTTGCCGGCAGTTCAGCGCGAGGCGCCAAGGTTTCCTCAGCCGGCTCAGGCATATCGTACAGGTCGATCGCGCCGTCTGACGCGGAGACAATCCTTGCGAGATCAGCCCGGATATCTTCGTCCGAGAGATTACGAAATTTTTCCTCCATCGACGCAACGATACGCGAAGAATCATCACCTGTCGAGTGGAGGATATAGGCAATAGAGGATGTGGCTGCGTCTTTAAACGGCCCCCACACGAGGTAACAGCGGTTTTTTGCGCGGGTAAGGGCGACATAAAGGAGCCGGATATTTTCCGCGAGATTTTCCCTTTCCGCAAGCGCTTTACAGTCCATGGCCTCTGGATCAAGGACAAGGTTCAACCGCCAGTCGTCTTCCGGGTCGTGATAGGTGAATTCCCTCTTGCCGGCTTTTGAATCTCCCCAGTTGAAGGGGCAAAAAACGATAGGATACTCCAACCCCTTGCTTTTGTGGATAGTGACAATCCTGATGGCACGGTCGTCGCTTTCAAGACGAAGTTCGTGTTCATCCGACCGAAGAGTGTCCGGATTACGCTGACAGGCAAGCCATTTGATCATGCCGGAGATGCTCAGCTTTCTTTCAATGGATGCCGTATGGAGAACCTCCGTGAGGTGAAGAATGTTTGTCAGGCGGCGTTCACCATCGGGAAACGCAAGGAGGCGTTCGCGGACCTTCTCTTTCGCAAGGAAATAGCGGAACATCCCGATGAAGCCGTGCCGCTCCCAGAGGGAATTATATTCCTGAAATCGTGCTGACCATTCTTCCAAGCCGGATTCGTTCCCAGTAAGAGCTTCTATTGTTTCCCCGTTCAATCCCAGTGTGTCTGTCGTGATGGCGACCTTGATCGCGCCTTCGGAATGTGGTTCAGCGAGGGCGGAAAGAATACGCTCCGTCTCCACTGCTTCATGGGTGTCAAAAAGGTTGCCCGTGCTGTGCAGTACGCTATGGATGCCGAGGCTTCGGAGAGCCTCCTGGATGAGCCGGGCCTCCCTGTTCACTCTGACCAGGACTGCTATGTGGCTTTCTGCCACCGGTTCGGCGCCGATCTTCGCCTCTCCATTTCTGCCAAGATTGAGGAGCCGTGCGATTTCAACAGCGACTGCCCTTGCGATGAGATCGACAGTCATACCCTGGTTGGTTTTCGCTCCTGTTGCCTCCAGTTTCGCACCGTCAAGGAACCAGATGTGAAAAGGCGGTTCGGAACGGCCGCAGAAAGTGAGGAGGATCCGGTCTTTTACGTCTCCCGCTACTGCCTTTTCAAACGGGATATCTTCGTAAAGAAAAGCGTCCTTCTTCGGATTCGCGAAGATGGTGTTGACAGCGTGCACAAGGTCCGGTTCGGAACGCCAGTTGTTCGTAAGCGTATAGCGAAAATCGGCATGCCCAGAAGCCCGCATATATGCGAAGAGGTCGGCCCCGCGGAAGCTGTAAATGGATTGCTTGGGATCGCCGATGAAAAAGAGCGGGGACTTTTCACTTCCGAAGATGTTCTGAAAAATGGCGTACTGGATGGGGTCCGTATCCTGGAATTCATCGATGAGAGCGGCCCTATAACGGCCTCTTACGTTATGGACAAGGTCTTTACCGCCATCTCTCTCTAATGCATCGCGGAGGTTAAGAAGGAGATCGTCAAAGGACTGGATATTTCGCGTACGCTTTCTCTTCCGGAGCTCATCCCGCAAGTAGCGAAATATATCCCCTTTGAGAAAAAGGAGCTGCCCTTCGATCTCGGCCTGAAGCTCACGGGCTCTCGCCAAAAGTTCCTCGCAGTCATCAAAGAAAGGGTGCCCGGGGGTTGTTTTTCCTTTATTCGTTCCCGCTTTCAATCCGGATGATGTGAACTTCTCGAAACCTTTGAAGAGAGGAAAGATTTCTTCTGAATCAGAATAACTGTCCATCTTGGCGGCAAGGATATCCGGGTTTTTATATTTGGCTTTACTAAGGTCAGGATTATTAAGCAACGCGAGGACATCCTCCCGGGAACTTGCCCATGCCGATAGCACACTTCCGCGGGCCTTTCTGAAAGAGGACAGGGCGGTGAGGGGAACGGGCGACGCTGCGGGAATGATCTTTATGTCGGGGTCGGAAAGTCTGCCTTTGGTCAGAGTAAGAAAAAATTGAGGCTTAAAGTTATTTTTCAAAGCATACGATACGAATTCACGAGGTGCATCATAAAAATGCTTTCGCCAGAAGTCCTGAATGATCTCCTGGTGCAGGGCGCGCTCATCAGGCACAAGTTCCGTGTCGAAGAGTCCCATGCTTTCAAAGGCGTTCTCGTGGAGAACACGCTGGCAGAAACCATGAATTGTGTAGATCGGCGCCTCATCGAAATCCCTGAGCGCCGCTCTCAGAATGCGCCGTTTCTCTTCCCTGTCATTCACCGCATCTGTAATGCCGGGCGCGATTGAGTCTGCCCCGTACTTGATACGGGGAGATCCAAATTTTTCTGAATCCTGAATTCCCCCGTGCGCGGGAATGACAAAAAGAGGGACATCATTCCTAAATTGATCAGGAATCCAGTCTTTTCTGACAAGACCATTTAGAAACGGATCGTCGTGTCCACCCTTTGTAAACGCGTCTATGGCCACTCGGATCATCCCACGGATACGGTCGCGCAGTTCCTCTGTCGCCGCTACCGTATATGTGACAACGAGGATCTCGCTGACGGAAAAACGCTTTTCCAGGAGGAGGCGTAAAAATATACCGGCGATGGCATACGTTTTTCCCGTTCCGGCGCTCGCCTCGATCAGATTGGTCTTCTCCAGGGCGCTATTCAGGAGATCAAAATTGTCATTGTCATTCCGTACCTGATCCACTACCCACCCCATCTTCCGTCATCCAGGATTTGATCCGGGATCCACTCTCACTCCTCACTACAGGGTCTTATACCAGAAACGCATCCGACATTACATCAGAATCTGTTCTCCTTTCTGTCATCACGGATTTGACCCGGGATCCAACTTTTACATTAAATCAAAATATTTGAAGTCATTTAAAAAAATGTGTATAGTGCCACAAATAATACTATAACAGAGGACATGATCACCAGGGATACTATATAAGAAAGACACAATTGTAATGTCAGCCATAGGTACAGAAAAAATCTAATGGAAACTTTCTCAATCTGTAAAACAACGATACCCGATTATGCAAAAAATAAAAATACTGATTGTTGAAGATCATAAGGTCACTCAGAAACTCTTGGATCAATCGCTTCGTAATGATATTTTCGAAAAGAGAATAGCGGAAAACGGTGAGAGCGCTCTGGAACATTACCATGAATGGAAACCCGATGTCATTCTGCTCGACATTTTGCTTCCCGTGATCAGCGGATACGCCATTTTGAAAGAGATAAGAACAAAAGATAATGATAATTCTACTGCCATCATAATTGTCAGCAGCTTAATGACAAAAGAAGATGTCATGGATTGCGCAAAGCTGGGTATTGAAGGATATATTGTCAAACCGATCAATGTCAAAGAAATGAACCGCAAAGTACTTGAATATCTCAGCAAGTCTTCTTCAGAAAAGGCGACAGAAGCCACGAAGTTGTTTAAACTGCTCGAACAGCAACCGGAAACCAAAGTTGTAAACCAGACCGGTTTACCGGAGGCCGGTTAGTACGCATCATCTCTTTTACCAGTGACACATCCGATATTGAATCAGAAATCTCACGCTTGACTTTGAAAAAAAGTGTGTATCTGTTGCTGCCTGTAAATATATATAAGGCAATGCAGACGGAGATTCACCCTTGTGGCAATCGATAGTGATACCTACTATTGTTGTGAGACAATTGGTTCGACATAAAATTGAAATACTTATATACTTCTCCAGCAAAGAACATAGTTTTTGTAAATCACCCGCAAAAGGACGGGCTCATGGAATCAAAAATCGCTAAAGCCATTGGACTCAAATACAACCCCATTGCTATCCTTCTGGCGGACCAGGCGCCAGAGAATGCCCTGCGATTCAAGAAAGGGAAATGGGGATGCACTATGATTATGTTTGCCCATGCCGCCAGAGGCAAAACAGCCGCCTTCGATGGCGAAACCTATGGTTGTTGGGGCGGTGGCGTGGGATTAGGGTTTGGCAACACCTATCTGCGCTTTCCAGGTGGAGTCGAGTGCTTTGCCTACTTTCTCTCTTCTGGGAACATCCAATGGAAGAAGGGAAAGGAGGTTGCGAAGGTTCTGGAAGGAGCTGCAGGAAAGGAGTTTGTGGAAAACTTCCTAAAAGGGGAAGCCTATCTCAAGACACCGGAACTGGTGGAGCAGTTTCTCAAAGAGCTTCCCATGGAGGATGTGGGTTCCAGCTACGTGCTGTTCAAACCCCTTTCAGAAGTTGATCTCAAGACCGAAAGACCCGAGGCAGTGATATTTCTTGCCGATCCAGACCAGCTTTCGGCCTTGGTCGTTCTTGCCAACTATGGAAGAGAGGGTCTTGAGAACGTGATCATTCCGTTTGCCGCGGGATGCCAGACGATTGGCATTCTTCCGTTCAGGGAAGCGAAGTCGGGGAAGCCTAAAGCTGTTGTGGGGCTCACGGACATTTCAGCCAGAAAAATCGTCCGGAATCTTCTGGGCAAAGAGTATCTATCCTTTGCCATGCCCTGGGTAATGTTCATGGAGATGGAGGGCAACGTGGAAGGAAGCTTCCTCGAGAGGAATACGTGGCAGTCGCTATTGGAGCCAAAATCATAAGGTCCTCCTCGGTATAGTTGTGAATGACTATATGTTTCTTGCAGCCTGCATCTCGTTTCAATGATTCTCTTTCCTATGAGGTTCTCTCCAATATTTCTTAACATTTTTTTAAGATTGTAAAATTCAACTACTCGTAAAAATCTTTTACTCTTGAAATATAACTTCAAAGCGTAAACAATAGAATCAAAATTTACTTACAATCACGTATTCATGAAAGGTACAAAAGTTAAACTGTTGAAGAAAAAGTTTTAAAGCAGACAGCAGACATATGATCCAAGAGGATAAGGTACAATAACGGGTGTGAAACGTTTTTTTGTAATATAATAGAGAGCACAAATACAAGACACTATACCATGGAAAAGCTGACCCGCAATCAAAAAGGTTTTACTCTTATAGAGATTGTCGCTGTTCTTGTTATTCTTGGGGTAATTGCAGCGACAGCTCTCCCGAAATATCTGGATATGGGGAGAGAGGCAATCGTGAAGGTTGCGAGTACCGCCATTTTTGAACTCAACACTCGGGAGAAGATGAAGCTTATGGAGTGGAAATTGAAAGATGGTCAGGGGTCTTATCCTGCTCCCGGTGCTACTGCTACTGTCAAAAACGGGGACACGGTGACCGGGCCGGACACAAGACTTGGGAATGACTGGAATAATAATAGTGCCATTCTGAGCGGCCAGACCATTCTATTTCAGGGTAAACACGTTACATTTACAAGGAATGCGCCAAGTGATCAAAATCATGAACCCTGGTTCTGGACATTTTCAGTACAAGGTTAACGGTTAGGAATTCAATCGTTTTCAATTTTATTATGTCCTCTTTGTCTTCTCTTGCAAGCACTCCCGCATTCTTTCCATAAGCTTCGCAATGAAGTGTACTTTGTCGATCATGAATTGTAAGTTGAGAACGCAAGGAAACCATTAACTGACCATGAGAAAATTATTGACAGCTTTCCCCTGGTGTACTTCCTTGTCATGATTTTTTTTGTATTGTTTTTTAATGCTACATAATAATCGTAAATAATCAAAAAAACATGGACTTCCAGTTTGAAATATAGCATATGGGGGAAACATCGTCTGTAATTATGTGGCAATTATTTTCTTATGATCATCGTACTTTTAACCATTTTGTCTGACAAATCATCGTGAAGGGTATGGCTGATGAGACTGATTCCCAAAGAAGAAAAATTCTTTGATTTATTTGAAGAGCTGGTGAATAAAATTGAAGAGGGAGGAGAACTTTTTCTTGATATGGTCAAACATTATGAATACGCTGACCAAAAAATTGCCAAGCTCAAAGATTTGGAACATGAAGCTGATGAAATTACCCGCAGAACCTACGAGAAGATGCACAAGACCTTCCTCACCCCCATTGATCGTGAAGACATTTATCATCTTGTCAACAAAATGGACAGCATTCTGGATATGGTTGAAGCCTCTGCCACCAGGATGTCCCTGTATAAGGTGAAAGTGCCTGCCATGGAAATCATCGAACAGGCGAAGATCTTAAATAATGCAATCAAAAAGGTAAAGAATATTATTTATGCCATGCGAAATATGAAAAACGCAAAGATGATCCTGGATAATTGCGTGGAAATTCACACCCTGGAGAACGAGGGGGACGTTGTCATGAGGATGACGATATCCCACCTTTTTGAATGTGAAAAAGATCCCATCGAGCTGATCAAGTGGAAAGAAATCTATGAACGGATTGAACAATCCATTGATATTTGCGAGGATGTGTCCAACATTGTGGAAGGTATTGTCTTGAAAATTGCATAGCTCCTTTGGATTTGCTGTATTTTTCATTCTGATAGCCCTGGTTTTTGATTTTCTCAACGGCTTTCATGATTCCGCCAATGCGATTTGAACCATTGTTTCCATAAGGGCTCTCCCACCAGGATATGCGGTCATATGGGCGGCATTTTTTGGATTTGCTGTTTTCTTATCTGTAGGACTCCAGGTAGCAAATACCATCGGTATCGGCATCAGAGATCAGGACATCGTAGACACTTTTCTTATCCTTTCAGTTTTGAGTGGGGCCATCATCGGGAACATGATTATCTGGAATTTTTGACTAGCCAGCAGTTCCTCTTTAGCCATGGAAAACGGAACTTGAAAAAGAGTTTAAATGGTTGAAGGTGGATCGGAGGAGAATGATGATCGCAATTATCCCTCCTGAACCTCCAAAATTCCGGTTCTCAGTTGAGTTATAAATATAGGCCATGGCCCGTTCCCTTAATGATAACGGATTTGACTGTCGCATGGATGTTAACAGAAAATAATAACTGCTACTGCTGAACAATTCTATGCAAATGAAAACTCGTTCCTCACGCCACTGATAGCCATGTTACCTCCTTTCAATCCAAAAGCATCAGTTATTATGAAAACTTACCACTGAAAAGTAGCAGGTAGAAGATGCAAGAATAACTTCCGACCGACCATAAGAAAATTATTTAAGGCTTTTCTTGCGGTATGCGTCCTCATTAACGCAGCATATTGAATTTCTTACCATGTTTCATATGGAAATACTTTATCATTACACCACCGTAGATGCTCATTTTGCACCAATTCCTTGACACGATCAGCGATAATCGTTACAAAAGATATAGACAAAGGATGGTTTGGCGTTTATGGAGGTTAACATGGACAGTGGTGAACTAAAAAAGATCCTTGCAGGCCTCTGCATTGCCACCCTCATTTCCGGTTCAGCTCTTATGGTGTCTGGTTGTGCGAAAAAAGCCAGCGCTTGAAGCGGTACGAAGCCGGATGCAGGTGGCATCCAGAAAGAACAGCCTGTCAAGCCCGCAAGTAGCTGAAGTGGTGCAAAACCGGGTGCAGTTAGCACCCCCAAGGAACAGCCGGCAAAACCGGCAAGTAGCTGAAGCGGTACGAAAAAATAGTGCAGTTTGCACTAACGGAAGAAACCTTTTTCGATTATTGTTATTAGGGATTCAGCAACAGCATTTCCTAAAAACGGTACAGAAAGATAAACTGAAAACCGAGCATGATTGGAGCGCCGCCATCCTTTGCCTTCGATAAAATGTGCCGATGAACTTTACAAAGATTGATCTTGGAGCTATTTATCCTCGATGTCGCATGCTTCTTGGTCCTGACATGTGGCAGCAGATCATTTTCAGTCACGACCTGGATCGCGACCCGGAAAATTTTCTCGAAGTCATCGGGTCTTATAAACAGCACTCGCATCTCCCTGAATTTCTGCCTGAAATTGCCCGTCTCGAATGGGGCATCTCCCAAGCGAAAGAAAAAAGTATCTCCATACCGGATGACGAGGAAGAGAGTGTGATTAATCCCACCCTTCTTTTGCTTGAACTTCAATGGAAGAATCTTGCGAATGATGCGGATTCTCCGTCCGCAGAGCCTCCGGAACCGGGAAACGAATACATCCTAATATGGAAACACCCTGAAGGCGGCGAGGTTCACGTCAGAGCTGCTTCACCGGAGGATCTCCTCATACTCAAGATGATTTCCGAGAGCATCGATAGGAAGAAAGTGGCACAGATAGGCGCCATATCGACCTTTGCGGTGGACGCCGCCGTGGAGCGTGCCGTTGACAGGGGGATCATCATTACACCGCCTTCGCGTATCCGGCGCGATTTCGATATCTTTGAAGCATCTCCTTACACAAAAAAGCAATTTCTCATATCGCCGTCGTTTACCCTTCAGTGGCATATCACACAGGTCTGTGACCTGTACTGTAAACATTGCTATGACCGGAGTGATCGATCCGCATTGACACTGGAGCAGGCGCTCACGATCATCGATGATCTCGATACCTTTTGCCGGAAGCGCCATGTAAAGGGCCAAATCTCATTTACCGGCGGAAACCCCCTCATGCATCCGGAATTTTTATCCATATACAAAGCTGCCTCTGATCGTGGCTTCACTCTGTTAATTTTAGGAAATCCCGCGACCCGTGAACAGATCGAAACCTTGCTGTCCATCCAGCAACCTGATTTTTTTCAGGTGAGTCTGGAAGGGTTGCCTGCATACAATGATTTCATCCGGGGAAAGGGGCACTTCGAAAGAACAGTTGGTTTCCTCGAAATCCTCCGTGAACTAGAGGTGTACTCGATGGTGATGCTTACCCTTACAAGAGAGAATATTCAACAGGTTCTTCCCCTTGCCGGCTTGCTTCGCGAAAAAGCGGATGTTTTTTACTTCAATCGTTTGTCGAAGGTGGGTCAGGGAGAGAGTCTCGATCTCCCTCCACAACAGGATTACATCTCTTTTTTGGAAAGATACGCTGAAGCCTCCGAACAAAATCCGGTTTTAGGTTTGAAGGATAATCTCATCAATGTCCTCAATTATCAGAAAGGATTGGAACCCTTTGGTGGGTGTACCGGCTTCGGGTGCGGGGCCGCGTTCAATTTTGTCGCTGTTCTCGCTGACGGGGAAGTGCATGCCTGCAGGAAGTTTCCCTCTCTCATAGGGAATATTTTTGATCAGAGGATTGAGGAGATATATGATTCGGAAATCGCGCAACGTTATCGCGCAGGATGTGTCGAATGTCGATCATGTCTGCTGAGGCCCGTCTGCGGGGGGTGCCTTGCAAGCGCTTACAGTTTCGGCTTCGATGTTTTCGAAAAAAAAGATCCCTACTGCTTCTTCTCATGAATTTGCAGAGAAAGGAGGATGCTATGTTCTGGCAAATCATTATTGTAGTGTTTTTCATGGTATTTTCAATCGGTGAAACCTATGCCGCGATTTGCAGCGGAAGAGGAATTGAACTGCAGGTGCTGGGTTCCGGCGGTCCGGAGGTTCAGGATAAGCGGGCCTCCAGCAGCTATTTAATATGGCAGGACGGAAAAGCGAGGGTACTCATAGACTGCGGTGGAGGAAGCGCCTTGCGCTTTGGCCAAGCCAATGCACAGATGAAGGATCTTCACGTAGTCTTGTTTACCCATTTCCATGTGGATCACGCGGCGGATTTTCCCGTACTTGTAAAATCTTCTTTCTTTGAGGACCGGACACGTCCCCTGCCTGTATTTGGTCCCGTGGGAAACGGTCTGTTTCCATCCACCACGGAATTCATCAGGGGCCACTTTGACAAAAAAAAGGGCATCTACCGTTATCTGAGCGATTATCTTACAGGAGGCGAATCAAGTTATGCCATAAAGCCAAATGATGTGGCAATTAATGAGGACACCATCAATCTTGTATATTCCGAAAGTGGCGTAAAGGTGTATGGCTTAGCAGTAAAACACGGTATTGTCCCGGCCATTGCATGGCGGGTGGAAATTGGGGGAGTGGCAATTGTTATTGCCGGGGACTCCGATGGTGAGAACAAAAGCATGGTTACGTTAGTGAAAGACGCCGACCTGCTGGTTGCCACCAATGCAATCCCGGAGAATGCCGGAGGGATTGAGCGCAAACTTCATATGCCACCCTCCGTGATTGGGAAAATTGCTGCCGACGCCAAGGCAAAAAAGCTGATTTTGTCTCATCGCATGGTAAGAACCCTCGGAAGAGAAGACGAGACAATCAAATTCCTTTCACAGAGCTACAAGGGACCGGCCGTTTTTGCAAACGATCTGGATTGCTACTCTAATCCACTGAACCCATGATATGGAGGTAACAGATATGTATTCACAGAAAGCAGTCAAATGGATTCTCATGATTTTCTTGTTTGCACTGTCGATAGTGGCTGGGCTTTACGGTGTAGCTGTCGGAAAATCGCCAGTAAGGGATTTAGCCATAGAGGGATACGATACCGTCGCCTATTTCACGGCTGGCAAGGCACTAAAAGGAAACGAGTTTTTTTCTTTCAGGTGGCGCGACATGACGTGGTATTTCTCATCTCAAGAAAACAGAGACTTATTCGCAACTAATCCGGAGAAATATGCGCCGCAATATGACGGCTATTGTGCATGGGCTATGACGGAGGCACGTAAAGCCCAAACCGATCCTGAAGTATGGAAGATCGTGAACGGGAAGCTTTATCTGAATTGCAGCATGACAGCATATGAACGATGGAGCAGTGATATTCCCGGGAACATCAAAAAAGCTGATGACAACTGGTTAAAGTTCTACGGCAGAAATTGATCGCATGACTTTGATTTAATACATTCTTCATGTTATAAAATAGTATCTTGATTGATCACGATACAGGTGGCGCGAGACATCTCTTTGCCATCGGGTTTTAGATAATAATTAGCTTTAGAAAGACGACTCTCGAACACATGGCGCGACTCAATATAATAGTGTTGCTTTGTTTCGATTAGTAATCTTCATTTTCTCCGATTCATGAATCTATTGACTTAGAGGTGTAACATGTGACGCGGTTCTTGAAAGATTGAGGGCACTATGCTTCAGTTCACTCCAGCACATAGGAACGAAAGAACCAAGTGTGGTCATTTGATTGAGGATAACGAGTATTAAGTACGGAGTAGGCTTATCAAGTCAGGGATGACAAGGGGAGGTTCGTAGGGGTTTATAAGCACACATTTAATCCCTCCAACCACCCTGTATTCAATGCTGGAGATAGAGGCTTTTTCCACAGGTGGGTCATTGTGGTAGTCAATAATTATTTTATTTGTTCTTCGTGTTTCAGCATTGGTTCGAATATGGCTTCGGCCAATTCGAGAAATTCGGCATCCAGCGGATCTATTTGCCTGAAGCATAAATCATAGTATGCGTCTTCTTTTTCTGCGTATTCAAAGGCGTCCCATTTGCCCTGGGCCGCTCTCATCGCCTTTTGCGGCGGTGCACCTTTTGATACCTGTTCAGCGTAGGATAGAGAGGATTCAGGAAAGAAGTGAAGCGGCTTTCGGAGGCCTTTCCAGTAAATTTTTAAAATGTTGTGAAGGCACGTAGCCGCATCATCCACCGGTGAATATCGGAATGTCCGGTCTTCACAGACAAGGATTGTCTTCCGAACCTCCATGTGCTCGCCAAGATGGTTAAGGACGAGGTGGAAAACCCATGCTCTGAGTCGGTCACGGCTTTTTATCCTCGCCAGGCGATAGGATACCAGCCCCTCGGGATAGATATTGACGAACCGTCCTGTCAGGTGGAAACCGTCGATATTTAAATCCACAGGTATTGGTTCTTGTTGCCCTCCCGTGATATGGGGGTGAAGTTTCCTGATGAAAGCTTCGGTGGAAGTGCAAAGTTCGTTATAGCAGCACACGCCGGGCGACCCATGGGGCAGTCTACCCGATGCCTGCAAACGCGGATATAAATCACGGAGCGGTTTTTCCTGAAGGGCTTTGGCAATAAGATCCTGTCTGATGAGGTATGCCTCCAGTTTGTTCAGTTCAAACGGCTCGTTCTCATCCATGATGGCAGGCTCTTCATGGAGGTGGATGCCCAGCCTGTGTCTAAGAAGAAATCTCGCCGGGTTGGAGAAGAAACAAGCCAATGATTCAAGTTCGATAGTTTTCCATTCCTCTTCAGGTTCGGGAAGACCTGTCGGGATGTAGGAAGTGTTCTCTCTGCGGCCTGTCACAGCGCTTTGCGCTGCCTGGAGATTTTCCACGGAATAGCTGAAGAGCTTCCTGTCGCCCGTGAAATAAGAAGGGCTGAAGGCCTGGAGACGATGGTGAACGAAAATGCGCTTCCGGACAGTTTCACCGAATCCCTCTTCTACATAATCCAGAAGCTCGCTCACAAGCACTGATGGGGGACGGGGATTATTGTCTTTTATGCACTGTCCAACATAGCTGACATGGAGCTTTTGCCGGGCCGAGAGCAGGGCTTCAAGGAAGAGGTAGCGGTCGTCCATTCGGCGTGAGCGATCGCCGATCCGGGGGGATTCGGCCATGAGGTCGAAACCGAGTCTTCGCGATTGCCGTGGGTAAGAGTCATCGTTCATGCCGACCAGGCAGATGACCTTGAAGGGGATGCTCCGCATAGGGAGCATGGTACAGAAGGTCACGCCACCTGTGAGAAAACCGGTGCCGAATCCCCTCTTTTCCAGGTTTTGTTTGAGCCAGGCCTTAATCACATGAAGGTCAATTTTCTCGGCGAATCCGGAGGATGTCTGTATGTCGGTAAGAGTGTGAATAATGCCTGTGATCGCCTGGATATCCCTCAAGTGTTCATCTTCATTGGAAAAAAATGCATCAAGAATCTCGATAAGAAAATCTTCCCACTCAGCCAGGGTTTTCTTTTCCTCGAGGGATGCCATGAATCGGAAAAGCGTTTCCGTGAATTGCACAAAACGACCGAGAATTTCGGCGTTTCCCCCTTCGATGTCGTTGAAAGGGAGAATCCCCATGAAAAGCTCGTCTTCAGAATCTGAAGGCATTGCATACCCGAGGAGCATTCTGTCCAGACCGGCACGCCAGGTGTTCCAGGGATACTCCGGCAATTCCAGCGCTTTTTTACTTTCCGCATCAATTCCCCAGCGGATACCGGTTTCCCGTATCCAGTGGTGAATGAGCACGAGGTCTTCATCGGTGAGAGAAAATTTATCTCGTACCGCATCTGTTTCCAAAAAATCAAGTACACCGGAAACAGTGAAACGGCTTCCCGCAAGGTCCAAAAGCCTGAAAAACGCGTCGATGAAACCGCTTTCCTGAAGCAGGCCTCTGTCTGCAATGGTGAAGGGAAGCCACCGCGAATCGGCGAGAGGAATCGAAAATACAGCCTGGATAAAGGGTGCGTAAAGCTCAATGTCCGGGACCATGACCAGTACGTCATCGGGATGGACGTTGGGGTTATCGGCAAAAATGGCAAGAAGCGAGTCCTGCAAGACCTCGATTTCCCTGAGAGGGCTGTGACAGGAGTGGATCTGCACAGAGTTATCGGCTTCGGAATAAGAGAAGATGTCCGTACTCTTCCTTTCCCGTAAATTCAGGATGTCTGACTGGATTGCCGAGAGAAGCGAATTTTCTCCCGGGTCTTCGAACGCGGGGAATTCTTCGCACTGGATTTCACTTATCAGGTGAAAGAACTCCCGGCCAAGGGCGCCCATGGAGGCAAGCAGGGGATTGCCGGCTTCGAGATACAGTTCACCGGGAAGAACACCCCTTGCTTTCTGCTCGCTTACATAGCGGTTCATTTCCCGGTCGGACGCAATTTCTCCCCAGAATTCCCGGCAAGGGTTCATCAAAAAAAGATGGACGTCGATAACGGAGGAAACGACGTCGAAAATCTGCATGTAGAACGGAGGCAGGGCCGAGATGCCGAAAACGCTAATCCTCTCGTAAACGGTTTTGAGGTTTCTATGCGATTCACTCATGTCCTGAACGAACGCATCGTGAAGCGCTGCCCGGTGAATCAACCTCTTTCTTTTAGAGATTTCCCGCCAGAGAATTGCCTGCCAGTGGTCTTCCAGTCCCCGGTCCCATCTGAGAATCATGTCAGGCCGGAAGAGCAGGTACTGGTCAAAGAGATCGGCGACCCTCACGGAAAGCTGAAACTGCTTAAGGTCATATTTGCCGTCTCCAAGATAGGCTTTAATGACCTTAAAGCTGCGATTGTCGAGAAGAGAAGGGAGAACGCGCATGATATCCCAGGACATGATCATTGGTTCGTACGGAGATGGATCGGGCAGATCCGTGACTATTTCCCGGAAGAGGTTGTGGACAAAATGAATCGGGTAGGGGAAACGGATATTCGCGCATATACCGAGGCGTCTGGCCAGTTCCATGGAGAGCCAGCGCTCCATGCCTTTACTCTGGGCAAGGATGATTTCACTCGCAAGCGGATGATTCAGAGGACTCTTCATCACATCTGCAAGAAGCTCCGCCAGAATTTCCATCCGGTTGCTTGTGTATAACTTCAAGCCGGGCATGAATATGTATCCTGAAATGTGTCGATTACTTTTTTTTCAGTGCAAAATAATCCGAAAGAATTTCTTTATGGTCAAACACGATAGGGGAGGGTAGAGTATCCCTTGTAAAGATACCGGCATCTGCGGCATCATCTGCGGCGCGCGGCTCCCCGCTTGCTTTCGCGATATATACGGTTGAGATAGCGTGGTGACGGGGGTCTCTATCTGGTCTTGAATACGTGTGAAACTGCCTCACGAGTTTTACATCCAGTCCGGTTTCTTCTTTAGCCTCTCTTACAGCAGCATCTTCAAGAGATTCTCCATAATCAACAAAACCTCCGGGAATAGCCCACCCGAAGGGATAGTTTTTTCGGTTGATCAAGAGAATGCCTTGATTATCCACTTCTATGATGATGTCCACCGTCGGAAGTGGATTCAGATAGCTTTCCGTTTCTGCGTTACAGATTGGGCAGTGTTTTTTAATTTTAGTAACCATGAACTACCGTATGGAATTCAGCATTACATTTCATATAGAGAAATGGCTCAGGTACCTTCTGTTGGGTCAGATGCGGTAGGACAGGAGGGATGCCTGTCCTACCGATAATTATTGATTCTGAACACTACTTCTTCTGTTGTAACAATCTTTGCTCTAGAGCTGACAATTCATCTTTAAGTCCCTTCGGGAGCCTGTTCCCGAACTGGCTGTAATGCTTCTTGACGCTTTCTACCTCTTTAAGCCACTCATTCACGTCAACTTTGAGAAGTTCATCCATATCTTTATCAGATATATTGAGTCCTGATGTATCAATAGCGCCGGGAGCTGGTAAATAACCAATCGGGGTTTCCACGGCTTTACCTGTCCCCTCAATTCTCTCGCAAATCCATTTGAGGACGCGGCTGTTTTCACCGTAACCAGGCCACAGCCACTTGCCATCCGGCGTTTTTCGGAACCAATTGACATAGAATATTTTAGGGAGCTTGCTCGTATCAGTCTTTTTCCCCATTTCCAGCCAGTGAGTAAAGTAATCTCCCATATGATACCCGCAGAAAGGCAGCATGGCGAAGGGGTCTCTGCGCAAATCGCCGACTGTTCCCGCTGCCGCTGCCGTTTTTTCTGAGCTGGCAATGGAACCCATGAAAGTGCCGTGCTGCCAGTTGAAAGCCTCATATACAAGGGGAACGATAGTGGCGCGACGTCCACCGAAAAGGAATGCCGAGATGGGAACGCCTTTTGGATCTTCCCAGGAGGGATCAATAACCGGACACTGCCCTGCCGGAGCAGTAAACCGTGCATTTGGATGTGATGCCGTACGACCTGAACCCGGTGACCAGGATTGGCCTTTCCAATCGGTGAGTCTTGCCGGAGCTTCTTTTGTCATTTCCTCCCACCAGACATCGCCCTCGGGAGTTAACGCAACATTTGTAAAAATCGAATTTTTTGTCATACTCAGCATGGCGTTCGGGTTGGAATCCATGGATGTGCCGGGCGCAACACCAAAGAAACCGTATTCGGGGTTGATGCCGTATAATCTTCCGTCATCCCCGAATTTCATCCATGCAATATCATCTCCCACGGTTTCCGCTTTCCACCCGGGAATCGTCGGTATCAGCATGGCGAGGTTGGTTTTTCCGCATGCGCTGGGGAAAGCGCCGGTGATAAAGTGCTTTTTACCTTTCGGGGAGGTAAGCCCCAGGATAAGCATATGTTCTGCCAGCCAGCCATCGTCACGGGCCATGACTGAAGCAATACGCAGGGAAAAACATTTTTTGCCCAGAAGGGCGTTTCCTCCATAGCCGCTCCCGAACGACCAGATTTCCCTCGTTTCGGGAAAATGCACGATGTATTTATAGTCATTATTGCAGGGCCACGGTACGTCTTTCTCTCCGGGCTCAAGGGGCTTTCCGACGGAGTGAAGGCAGGGGACAAATTCTCCGTCTGGGCCAAGAATATCGAGAACGGCTTTTCCCATACGGGTCATGATTCTCATATTACACACGACGTATGGAGAATCGGTTATTTCTATACCGATGTGGGCGATATTGGAACCCAACGGCCCCATGCTGAAAGGAATGACATACATGGTTCTTCCTTTCATGCATCCTTTGTACAGGCCAACGAGAATATTTTTCATCTCGTCGGGATCACACCAGTTATTTGTAGGTCCCGCATCCTCTCTATTCTTTGAACAAATGAAAGTCCTTTCTTCTACGCGCGCCACATCGGCGGGATCTGATCGGGAAAGATAACAATTAGGTCTGATTGCTTCGTTCAGTTTGATATAGGTACCTGACTTTACCATGAGCGCAGAAAGCTCATCATATTCTTTCTGTGATCCATCGCACCAGTGAACACGATCGGGTTTGCACATTTCCGCCATTTCCCTTACCCACTTCAAAAGTTTCTGATTTGATGTCATAACTGTCCTTCCTTATGTATAATGACTAATTATATTGAGAACATAAAACTGTATGAATCGCCATATTGACCTTTGTCTTCATACAGGAATGATGTAGCTGATGAAGTAAAGGCGACAAAAGGTTTTCACTGGCTGCGATTCGGGCAAGTACCTAATAAAAAACGATGCGAGTATAGAGAAGAGGGATTTTTGTGTCAAGAAAAAAGCATACCGAAAAGGGTCTTGACAATTATCAGGCAATAATTTAGCGTACGCGGCGAAAGAAGATTTCAGGAGATTAGTCATGATCGGTGTTCTTATTACAACCCACGGCAACCTTGGAAACGAACTCATAAAAGCAACCGAATTGATCAAAGGAAAATTAGAGGGTGTACTCCATGTTTCCGTTGATCAGACCAAGGGGATGGAGGAAATAAAGAAAGAAATAAGCTCCTCCATCAAGAAGCTGGATCGTGGCCAGGGGGTCTTGATACTGACTGATCTTTTCGGTGGTACTCCTTCAAATATATCTCTATCCTTTCTTAAAGAGGGGAAACTGGAAGTTGTCACCGGCGTTAATTTGCCGATGCTGCTGAAACTCTACGACAAGAGACATGAAATGAATCTTGCGGAGTTTGCTTCTTATATTAAGGAATACGGGAGGAAAAACATATATTTAGCAAGTGAAGTATTGAACAGAAAAGTAGGATGAATTTTTTCCCTGTGCATGAATGGCAATTAATCATGACCATTTTGTCATGAGCTGAACAAATAGTACATAGTCGCATGACAAATCCCTCCACATTATATGCCTCAAGATACTCAGGCAGCGGCCGGATGAACCAACAATCAATTGAAATAACACGAATGGTAATACATGATATTGATGAAATAGTATCTATTGAAAACGCAACATTTCCCGTACCGTGGTCACGGGATGTTTTTCTGCGCGAACTTCAAATACCCGTGTCCCGCGCTCTCGTAGCAAAGGCGCATCAGAATCAGAATATGGAAATAGCGGGATATGTGGTTTACTGGCTTATTGCCGGAGAAGTTCAGATTCATAAAATTGCCGTGAGGGAGAATTCGCGGAAGTCAGGCATCGCGTCACTGATCATGGCAGAGGTGCTCAGGTGCTCCCGTGAAGAGGGGGCTCTTTCGTGCACGCTCGAGGTAGGACAATCGAACGAAAACGCGAAAAAACTCTATGAAAAATTTGGCTTTACGGTAATAGAAGTGAGAAAGAAATACTATCATGAATCGGGTGATGATGCCCTGGTTATGTGCTTGGATTTGAAACCGTAAGGGGATTTTCTTCGTAAGAAAGTTTTAATCTTTTATGCGTGGCAGGATACTTAGAAACACAAAAATAATCGGAGGGCATTTCTTGCTTACGGTCACACTGCCCGAGTCATTTCAGACGCCAATGCCGGGACAGTTTGTCATGGTGCGGGAAAAAGGGCGCCTTGATCCATTCCTCGGAAGACCATTCAGCATTTATAGTTTTGAACGGCGCAGCGACTCGGTGATAATTGAGATTCTCTATAAAGTCGTTGGAAAACAAACGACACTGCTTTCAATACTGAAAGAAGATGTTCTATTAGAAATATATGGGCCCTATGGCAGTGCGTTCGACGTAACTGCAAATTTTCAAAAGATCGTTCTCATATGCGGGGGAATCGGGATCGCCCCCATCACATTTCTTGCCTCTCATTACCAGAGGATCAAGGATGCCGGGAGCGTAAAACTTTTTTGTTATCTTGGAGCACAAGATGCGTCAAAACTTGTGGGAGTTGAGAGAATAAAAGAATTGTGTCCGGATGTTTTTATCAGCACGGACGACGGAAGTGTAGGCTATCACGGGTTTGTCACAGAGGTTTTTTTACAGGATATAGCATCATACGATCCGGGAGATGCAACAATTTATGCGTGCGGCCCCCGACCCATGCTGAAGAGGTTGTCGGAAATCCTCACGGTACACCCGCTAGCATGTCAGGCATCTCTTGAGGAGCGTATGGCGTGTGGTGTCGGAGCCTGCCTTGGCTGTTCCATCGCCGCTCAAGACAGGGAAGGCAGGAATTCATACAAGCGTGTCTGCAAAGACGGGCCGGTCTTTGACATTCACGACATTATTTGGAATTAATATGCGTTATGGTTCAAAGATAACTTCTCGCCGTCATTCCAGGGTTGATCCCAAACCGTGTTTTTTATGCAGTATCCCCGGCTTCTGCGGGAATGGAGCCCGGATTCCCTCTTACGAGGCAATGACAATATTTGTTGTGCCTTCAAGGCGCCCTCTTGACATGAGGGTTTAGAATGAACAATAATGATGTGAAATACACACCGAAAATGGCCGTCCATATTGGCGGTGGCCTTGTTATTAAAAATCCGGTGATGACCGCCTCAGGCACATTCGGGTATGGAGAGGAGTACGCTCCTTACTGTGATTTAAAATGTCTGGGTGCCATAATCGTAAAGGGCATCTCTCTGGAACCCAGAGCGGGGAATCCTCCGCCAAGAATTATGGAGACTCCCTGCGGGATGCTTAACGCCATCGGCCTTGAAAATCCCGGAGTAAAGATTTTTGTACACGAAAAGCTTCCATTTCTCAGACGGATTGACAGTGCCGTTATTGTGAATGTCTTTGGTGAAACGATTGATGAATACAAGAGGGTTGTAGAAATATTGAGCCATGCGGAAGGAGTGCATGGCCTGGAGATCAATATCTCTTGCCCTAACGTAAAAAAAGGCGGCATGGTGTTCGGTACTGACCCTGACATGGCATATGAGATTACGAAAGAGGTAAAAGGCGTCACGGATCTGCCCGTGGTAGTCAAACTGACGCCTAATGTCACGGATATTTGCGTCATTGCGGAAAGCGTCCAGGAAGCGGGTGCGGATGCAATATCTCTTATTAATACCCTGACCGGTATGTCTGTGGACATTGAGCAGAGGATCCCCCATCTGAGGAACATCACGGGAGGTCTTTCCGGTCCAGCCATAAAACCGATCGCTTTGAGGATGGTCTGGCAGGTCGTGAGACGGATCAATATCCCGGTGATAGGGGTCGGTGGCATTACAAGTGCCCGCGATGCCCTGGAATTCTTGCTTGTGGGGGCCAGGGCGGTTCAGATTGGTACAGCCAGCTTCATGCACCCCCATGCTGCGGTAGACATAATAGACAATATATCAGATTACTTTGTGAAACATAACATCAAGGATGTACACGAATTTATTGGGACACTTCATGAGGGGAGGTAACATATGTCACGAACGTTTCTTGCCATATTAATGCTTATATCTGCCGTTTCTAATGTATATGCGATTCAGTCCACGATTATGGAATCCGAAGGATATGCCTGTATGGGGGACGACAAATCAAGGAAACAGACGGAACAGCAATCCATGGCCGATGCGAAAAGAAATGCCGTAGAAAATGTCCTCACGTATGTCAAGAGTGAAACAAAAGTGAAAGATTTCCAACTCGAAGAAGACATGATGAAAGCCTATGCCAATGCGTCGGTAAAGATTTTGGAAGTGAAGGAAAGCCGCTGGTACAAAGACGAACGTTCCGGTGACTGTTTGAAGACTAAAATTAAAGCTGAAGTAATTCCTGATGAAAAAGCAATCAAAGAGGCTGTATTGAGCAAGGTATCATTTGACAATCCTGCTATGCCCCTTACTGTTCGCCTCTGGACGGACAAAAAAGTATTCAAGAAGGGTGATACAATAAAAATCTACATTCAAGGGAATAAACCCTTCTATGCTCGTGTACATTACAGAGACGCGAAGGGCGAAATTGTCCAGCTGCTTCCGAATCCTTACAGGACAGATAACTACTTTAACGGGGGTGTTATATACGTAATTCCGTCCGGCAACGACAGGTTTGATCTGGAAGTAAGTCCGCCTTTTGGCGAGGAGAGCATCAGTCTCTATGCAAGTACATCTCCTCTGGGAGATATAGGGCTGTCGGGAGATGGCGCCGTGTATCAGGTTATTACCAAGGAGAATGATATCGGAATTCAGACCAGGGGTATTAAACTGAAAGAGAGAATTGAGGGAGGCAAGCCCCAGGCATCTGAATTTTTTGAGGAACGCATGACGGTAACAACGGGACGTTAACATACCACGCACTTGCCGGTTTTCCATGGCAATCATAATAGCAGGGTGAAACAGGATGGGCAAAGCACAAGTCATTGCAGAGGGTATTTATCTGATCGGCGGTCCGGATGTTTCGCGTTCTGATGACGCAACATCCTTCATCGTGGATTTTAATGGAAAGCTTGTCATGATTGATGCCGGCGCGGGAGGAAGTTCACGGATACTGCAAAAAAATATTGAGGACGCGGGACTTGATCCCAGGAAAATCTCAGCCCTTATTCTTACCCATAACCATATTGACCATATAGGTTCAGCTCCGTATTTTCGAACACAGTTCGGATGCAAGATCGTAATGCACAACCTTGATGCCGAAGCTGTTGAGGAAGGTGACAGCATGAGAACAGCGGCGAGCTGTTACGGAACAACATTTCCACCAACAGTTGTCGATGTGAAACTCATGGGTGACCATGAGACACTTCAGTTTGGCGGGGAGGAACTCCACTGTCTCCATACACCGGGGCACACACCCGGGTCCCTTTCTGTGTATATGGATAGAGGAGGCAAGCGGATACTGTTTGGCCAGGATATCCACGGACCCTTTTTGGATATTTTCAGATCCGATATGGGCCTATGGAAAAAGTCAATGGAAAAACTCCTTGCCCTTGATGCAGATATACTCTGTGAAGGGCATTTCGGAATCTTTCAGCCGAAGGAGAACGTAATACGCTACATCAAGAGATACCTGAAAAATAACACCTGAGGGATACTACCGAAGATTCTTTGGGTTGTTTCACTCACTCGAAATCTATCGGCTGTGTTATGTATCTTCGGCAATAATTTGGGCAAGCTAAGCTTCACGTATGTAAAACAGAATCAATTGTAATCACCAGCTCTTCAGCAGTCACAGGTTTGGCAATAAACATTCTCCCGCCGATTATGCCATCCTGCGATTGTGTTTCGCTCCTCGACGCTATAGCGGTAATAAACAGTACAGGGATGTCTTTTGTATTCGGATCCTCAAGAAGCAATCCCGCGACCTGTCCCCCATTCATATCGGGCATGATAATATCGAGAAGGACCAGATCGGGATGTTCCTTTGAAGCCATGATTAAACCGGTTTCACCGCTTGTGGTTGTGATAACTACATATTTGCCTGTCTTTTCCAGATTGAGTTTCACAAAAAAACAAAAATCTTCTTCGTCATCTATGAGTAAGACCTTCTTCCTGCGAGGGGTTTCCTGTCTGGTTGTATCGTTCATAATATTATCCTCAGTGTATGAAGCATTCTTGCAGCAGTAAATAATTTGAAAGTTATTATTTTTCTGCTTTCCTTGTGATCCTTCCTAATGCCTTCTCAGCGGCAGTTTTTACCGCAGGACTATATGACGTGAAGCGGAAAAAGCCCTTATGTTTGCTGATTTCCGTCAGGAATGACACCGCCTCTTTATCACCGATGTTTCCCAGGGCAAGACATATCTTTTCCTGCAGATCCGTTTTTACTTCATCTGGCACAGAAAGTTTGGTCTTGAAAAGCTCTATAAGCGGATGTATGGCGTCTCGATATTTCAAAGAACCCAGAGTAGCTACAACACCTGCTTTGAACAGGTCATCACATTTCGGGAGGGCATCCAAAAGGATTTTACCTCTTGAGCTTCCTCCGATATTGCTGATACCTTTCAATGCTTCCCTCTGAACCCTGTGATCTTCATGATAGAGAAGTGGTTCGAGGACGCGTGTGTGTTCTTCCCTGCCTATTCTGCCTAAAAGCCGCACAAGATTCCTCAGGTAAAACCAGGGAGATTTTGGATCTATCATGCCCGTAATTATGTGTGCAGCCCCAGGGCCCATCTCGGTTATCAAGTTAAGTACCAGTACACGTTCTGATGAGTCTTCACTTTTTTGCAAGATCTCTAAAAGACGGTGAAGAGAGAATTCAGACATTATTGTGAGTATCCGGGCCGCTTCAGTTTTTTCATTATCTTTATTGGTCCTTATTTCTTCTAAGAGAATATCCACTATTTCATTCGATGCGAATTCTTTTGACGCAGCAGACACCGCCGATCGAATCTCATCATTTTTTTTAATCTCATTGGAAACTATCAGATGAAAAACATGCACTATGGGATGACAATCAGAAAATTGTCGGTTGCGAATCAAGGAATGAGCGAGCTTCGTAAGTTCGGTGGAAATCTTTTGCAAGGCGGGAGTATATGCAATTTCGATCTTGAGCCAGTCAACTATTTTTCCCGATATCGCTCGCAGTATCTGTATCTTCTGTGCCGCATAGATTTTTTCCAGAATATTTGCTAAGGCCTCAGACGCATAAGCCCTTGCAATTGCGTCATCAACGAGAAGTGTATCGCTTAATCTTTCAATAATGGCCTCCGCGGTCTCAGTCTCTCCTTCGGTAAAGAGGTCCTGTACTACTCTATATGAAGATTTTACAACGCTCTCGTCAATGACTCCAGCATCAAGCGTATGAATGATACGTCTTCCCGCTTTCTTGGGAACACTTTGTCGTTCTTGATCCCTGGCGGTAGAAATCTTTCTATTGATGAGAATGTGAGGAATTTTTCTCCCTGTTATGACTTGTTCAAGGCCTCCTTTCGATTTCACTGCATCGGGCTTCGTGGACATTGCTTCAAGAAAGTGGATAAGTTCGATTTTGCCAAGGCCTTTCTCAAAGGTAAGATTCTTGATCCCGTAATTGATCATTAACATAAGAAAGATCGCCACCTGGGGCTTACCCAAATGCTTATGACTCAGCTGCTTGCCGGAGACGAGGAGGTTCCTGTCCGACTCCTCAAATATTATAGATTTTTCATCGTCAAAAATGGCCTGAAAAGTCTCATAAAGTCTGTCGATGGTGTTTGCGGTCATTGCGTGAGTAGGCGTGTAGAGGTGTAAACTAACGATTGCTGAATTCATAATGATCAAAGTATCAACGGCTTTTTCCTGAATACCCGAGCTGGACATTCTTTCACCTCATGAAACCGGTAGCATGTACACACTCCGCAGTATCCTGCAGAGATCTTCACTAAGTCTTTGTTATCAATTCTTTACTGGTGTTTTTATCCTTATTATGCCATACATTTTTGTCAACTCTAGTAGTATACACAGGCGCTGCAAAATCGCGCTTTTAAAAGATCAAACAACTTGCGGCACTATACATTAATTAGAGAAAAATTGAAATCATAAGTCTTGAAGATGGTGAGTATCATTGAAGGCGATTATCGTGCCTTTCCCGTCTTCAAACTCCACAATAGTTTTTGATGCCACGTCTACACGAACCTCTCTCGCAAAGGATAGATCAATGTTGCGAATTTTGCAGAGAATGGTCATGATCGTCATACTATGAGAAACGACAAGAATGTTTTTTGGAGTATCGATGATTTTTTTTATGGCACTCCATGCGCGTGTCTGCACATCATGGAGCGATTCACCGTTCGGCATAACGACTGAGGCTGGGTTCAGGAACCACTCTTTTATGAACGGAAGATGCTTCTCCTTCAAATCTTCTATCGATACGTTTTCAAAATCCCCGTGGTTCATTTCTTGAAGATTTCTTTCGATGTCGATAGATACATTATGAAATTTGCCAATGGCCAGGGCTGTCTGATACGCGCGCTTTAAAGGACTTGATACAATACCTTCGATTGATTCTCTTCTGAGAGACTCAGCAAGCTTTTCCACCTGTCTGCGGCCGCGGTCGCTCAATTCAATATCGGTTATCCCCTGTACTATATTTTCTCGATTCGAGAGGGTCTCTCCATGTCTTACCAGAATCAGCCTCATTATCACCTCATCATGGAACGGTCATTCCGGAAATGATGATGCCATGTCTCTTCATCATATGTATGCGTGTAGTTACAATGTATCAGGAAGTCCACCTCTGATACACCGTGGGTTACATGCCGCGCTCAATCTCCTGTATTTTCTTTTCCAGGCGCTTTGGGGAGACAGGCAGTGCTGTCTTTAACTCCTGGGCGAAAAGAGATATTTTGTATTCCTCAATCATCCATCGATAATCCTCAATGGCTTTTAATTTTTCCTCTGAATCCCCGACAGCAACGCTATTTACCATATCTTGCAGTTTAACGGTAAATATTTTTATTTCTTCATCCTTTGCAATGGCCCTTCCCAAGTGCGCTATGCCTCTTTCCGCGCGTATGGTGATGGCCTTTAGATAGCGCGGTATATGGCGTAGTCTGTCATTGTCGTATTTGATCAGGAAATCTTTCGGCATCAGAAGATCAAGTTCTTCTTTAAGGTGAGAAAGATATTGCAGGACCGGGTTGTTGAATCGGTTCATCTTTACCAGATTTTGTAATGATGCGGCTGTATCATAATACGCCCGAAGGAGGGGCATGCATTTTTTTAAAACCGCCTGACCTTCAGGGAGAATCTGCCTGGCAATTTGTTCGGCGTGGTTGATAAAGGCATCCTGATTTCTTATATTTCTGGAGAAAAGAGTATGTGCAACCTTTGAGGCAATCATATTTTCGGCCTGATTTACGCCGCCGAATTTGTCAGCCCATATCTTCGCATCACCTGCGAGGGTAACGGCTTTTTTCAAATGCTTGAGCACATCTTTAAAGTGGATTGCGTAAAGCATCATGACGCCTTTTTTATGAGAGGCTTCTGCATCCTGCATGTTTTTAAACACACGGATATTGACGCATCCTTCCGAGGGCTCAAGTCCAGGGTATGCATAACCTTCGAAACAATCCCCGCTTTCCAATCTGATTGACGTGGGCAGTTCTCCGAAATCCCAGTGTGTCACGCATGTTTTTTCCCAAAGCAACCGCGCTTTGCTGAAAGCGTTTGATTCCGCCTCAGCGATAATACCATTTTGGAGTTCACGGATATCCCGGCTCGCGGCTACTTCTTTTCCCTGCGCATCAACCACGGAAAAGCGAATCTGCAAATAATCGGCAAGCGCATCGCGTGCCCACAATGAGGTGGGGATTTCAACACCGAATTTCTCATTAATGATTTTGCTCAACGCGGAGGGAAGAGACCCTTTCCCTTCGTGAATTACGGATATGATTGCAGTGCCTGTGTGTGAAAGGGGAGGGAGTTTCTTTTTATATTCTTTGGGAAGGCCTTTAAGAAGGGCGGCAACCTTCTCACGGAGAAGGCCGGGAATGACCCAGTCTGCGGAACTTGCGCTCAGCGCGGAAATCATATGCATGGGGACTTTTAATGTGATGCCATCCTCGGCGGTTCCCGGAGCAAAGCGATATGCACACGGAAACCTATGTTCATTGAGAACAACCTCATCAGGGTAGAGCGATAATTCCTCCTCCTCCGGTTTTCGTTGCAGAACGTCATCTTCCTTCATCCTGAGAAAGCTGTCACCGCCTCTTTCCTTAATCAGTTTCTGCAGAGTTCTCACATCATAGATGCCGAAAAGCCTCTCGCCATAAAATTGGGCAATGCTCTCTTCATCAGTGAGCAGATTACGCTTCCTGATTTTATCTTCCATATTTGAAACGCGCTCAATGACATCATGATTGTGGATCAGAAAGGGGAAAGGTTTTTTTAAATCTCCTTCTATAAGGGCGCTTCGGATAAAAATATGCGAGGCATCATCTTGATTGATCCGGCCATAGGAAACAGGCCTCCGGGGCACTATCAGCAATCCGAACAGGCTAACCTGCTCATAGGCTATTACTTCACCACGATCCCTGCTCCAGTGAGGCTCGGAATATGTTGACCTGCAGAGCGCCCCCCCCAGTTCCTCCAACCACTCCATTGTAATATTGGCTGCCACCCGCGCAAAGAGCCGCGAGGTTTCAACCATCTCGGCAGCTACAATCCAGCGACCGCCTTTGTTGAAAAGCCCGGATCCGGGGAAAATCATCACTTCTTTTCCTTTGGCGGCGGCATACATGTTCTTTTCTTTTTTTGTCGCGATGTTGGAAAGATAGCCTGAAAGGATCGATTTATGGATACCTTCGTAAAGGTGTTTGTCATTCACATCATTTCTTTTCTTGATGTCCAAACCCTGCTCATTCAGAATCTCTTTGAGCTGCTCATACACATCGATCCACTCTCTCATCCTTCTATACGACAGATAATGATCCCGGCAGAACCTCTTCATCCTGTTTTTGCTTTTTACAGTTTTTAAAAAACCGTGGTATTGATTCCAGATGCGAAGCAGGGTCATGAAATCAGAGGCAGGGTCAGTAAAGCCGGCATGGATTTTATCTGCCTCTTTCTCGAGTTCCACCGGCCTTTCCCGCGGATCCTGGATACTGAGTGCGGCAGCAATGATAAGAATGTCATCCACGCATCCTTCCTTTTCCGCTTCAATGATCATCCGGGCAATGCGGGGGTCAATGGGAAGACGGGCCATCATCCTTCCTCTTTCCGTCAGCGAATAATGAGTTTCTTCACTTGCGGAGACTGTTTCCTTTTTTTCTCTATCAAGGGTGTCCCGTGTATGACTCTTATCATGCCAAATTTCCTTTTTAGTACCATTTCGCCTGTCATTCCCGCCCCGTATCGGAGTATGATGTAATCTCAAGAGGGAATTTACATTCGTCCCTTGCTTACATGATTCGATTGCGCCAAGTTCCCTGAGGATGTCAATACCGTCCCGGATGTTCTTCGCGTGCGGAGGATCTATGAAGGGAAACGTTGATATTTCTCCCAGACCGAGGGAAAGCATTCTCAGGATGACCTCCGCCAGGTTTGATCTGAGAATTTCCGGTTCCGTGAACAAGGGGCGGTTTTCGTAATCACCTGCATCGAACAAACGCATACAAATCCCGTTCTGCACTCGACCGCAGCGACCTTTTCTCTGATCAGCGCTGCTTTTTGAAATTGCTCTCACGGGGAGACTTGTAGTACGGGAACGGGGGTTATATTGGGAAATACGGGCAAGGCCGGTATCGACAACATATCTGATGCCGGCAATGGTAACGGATGTTTCGGCCACATTGGTGGCCACAACAATCTTTCTCAAAGACGATGGTTGAAAGACACGGCGCTGCTCCATCCAGGGGAGGCGGGCAAACAGAGGAAGAACAGTGGCTGCGTAATCCAGCTTTGCCTCTATGAGTTCGCACGTATCACGAATATCCTGTTCTGTCGGCATAAACACGAGTATATCTCCACCGGATCTCTCTGCCATGATCTTTGACACGGCGGTGACTGCCGCGTCAACATAGGTGATCTCTCCTGTTTCTTCAAGTTTGTGATCCAGGGGTCTGTAGCGCACTTCCACGGGATACATGCGTCCGGAGACTTCAATAACAGGTGCATGAAAAGCGCGGGAGAATTTCTCCGTATCGATGGTTGCCGACGTGATAATGACTTTGAGATCCCTTCTTTTTCTCATGAGCATCCTCAGGATGCCCAGGACAAAATCGATATTGAGGCTTCTCTCATGAGCTTCATCCACAATGACAGTATCGTATTGGCGCAAAAATGGGTCGTTCTGGGCTTCGTTAAGAAGAATCCCATCAGTCATAATCTTTATGTAGTTGTTCCCTCCGGATCTGTCTTCAAAGCGGATCTGGTAACCCACGGAACAGCCAAGCTCTTCTCCAAATTCTTCAGCGACCCGATGGGCCACGGTAATGGCGGCTACCCTTCTTGGTTGCGTGCAGCCGATTATACCGGAGATTCCCCTGCCGGCTTCGAGACACATCTTCGGAATCTGCGTTGTCTTTCCCGAGCCCGTTTCCCCTGTGATAACAACAGCACGATGCCTTCTTATGGCCTCGACGATGGCATCTTTTTTTGCCGTGATCGGGAGTGCTTCAGGATAGGTAATTCTCGGGGCAGTCGCAATCCTTGCAGCCTTTACCGTGTTGGTACTTTTTGAATTCCTCTTTTTCAAAGGCCTCCTAATATTCTTTTTTTGCAATGGTCTCTGACTATCATTTTTGGTAAACTTGGTCTATGGGGTTTTTATCATACGTCATGGCAGATGTTATATAATTTTAGATATTGATATGAAGCATACGCTCGCTACCGGATTCATAATTGTGTAGACATAACCGTCAGTGCGACAATACACTAAAATATCGTATGAAAATGACTTGTTTTATTTGCTACACATGGTATTTTAACTCTACAAGAATAGATACTATGGTGAGCATGTTGTGGCTATAGCAATACATGTGGATCACAGGGCAGCAATTATCATCGTCAGTTTCCGGAGGTTCGATTTTGACATCTGATAACATAACTATATCTCATGGAGTTACAGGTGAGTTTGCATTTGTAACTCCTTCCGTGTGGGATGACCTGAAGGAAGATATTTTTCAAATAGAAGAAGAAAGTTTTTCATCATCTCTCTGTGAAAGCAAAGATGACCTGCTCAAAATAGTCAATTCTCCCACAAGCTTGTTTATCGTTCTCAGAAGCCCCTCTGTTTCCGGAGTGATAGGGTATCTTGCGGCAGATCTGCTTGAAGAATTTTCAGAAGTTCCGGGGACCACATCTGATCCATACTTTGATCAGGGCAAAACCGTTTACATTGTCTCTGTTGCGATACATCGGGATTGGCGTCGTCTCGGATTGGGTGTAGCCACTCAAAAAGAGTGTCTGCGTGTGGCTTCGCAAAGAGGTTTCATGAGGGTGACGGCTCATATCGAAAGAGGCGCAGCGTTTCGGATGGGCTTGGGAGCAAGAGTTCTTATGTCATTTGACAACTGGTATGGTACAGGACGGACCTTTGATTATGTAGAGTTTTCAACTCATCTTCGAGAAACATAGTACAGGTCCACTGTGAAAGAATGAATAGAGAATTATTGAAACATGTTCCATATTTCAACTATGTCTAACATGCGCAGAGTGATGCATTTCCCCGCACATATGGCATTCGGGCTTGAATGTAACATGCAACATCAGACCAGGTGGTAGATCTATGACAGATAGAAGAGGCGAAAAAGCAGGATGGATCGGAGGGTGGTTTGGCGGATTTATCTGGGTGTTTCTGATGTCAATTATGTGGGCAGTGATGGGAAAAGGAATTGAAGGCATCACAGGATTGGTATTAACAGGCTTGGGAGCGGTGGTGGTTGTTCTATCAGCGCCATGGAAACATCCGATGACGCCTTACTGGAAGCTCATGTTGCCCATCTATGCAATATTCGGCGTTTCAGTTGTCTGGGCCGTTTGGTCATTTGGTAACATGTGGGAAGCGGGCTTGAGCTGGTGGTTGATTTTCCTGCTTTTCCCGCTCTTGTTGCCCTTCGGTACGTTGGGCAAACGTCGATGGAATGATTCATATAAGGAATAGTACAAATCAGAAGAAGGCCTCAATATAGATCCTCTGCATTTACAACCGCTTCAAAAAGGTATATATAATGTACAGGCAAGTCCATGGCATCCTGCCCCCGCGGGAATCACAGTGCTAAAGAAAGGGGTTTTCATATGCCTTTAGCCACTTTCTATTTCCAGCTTCATCAGCCCTTCAGGCTGCACCCGGATAGAGAAAAATTTCTCTGGGATGAACGCAACAGGGAGATATTTTTAAAAGTTGCGGAGAAATGTTACCTGCCGGCTTTGCATATGTTTACTGATCTTATCTCACACTACCCCGCATTTAAAATCACGCTCAGCATGTCCGGCACATTTCTGGAGCAGGCCGAACTCTACCGGCCTGAAGTAATCAAGGTGCTCCAGGTAATGATTGATAGCGGAAAAAAAAACCAACAAATCGAATTTCTCGATGAAACATACTATCATTCGCTTACCAGTCTTTTTGCCGATCCCGAGAAACAGGAATTTCGTGACCAGGTAACTCTGCATAGGGAAAAGATGCACGAACTGTTCGGTATCCTGCCGACGTCATTCAGAAACACGGAACTGATGTATAACAACCAGATTGCAGACATTGTCGCCGATATGGGATACCAAACAATTCTGTGTGAAAAAAGAGATGACATGTTTATGGCGCGGAACCGCCCAGTTTCTCCGAATGCCGTGTTTCGGGCAAAGGGGAGTAATCTTATCGTGATTCCAAGAAACAGGGAACTGAGTGATGATATTGCGTTCAGGTTTCCCCATGATCCCGTTTCACCAAAGGAGTATGCATTTCATATCGCGAAAATTGATGGCGAAGCTGTATTACTCGGTTATGATTTTGAGCACATAGGTGAACATATCTGGGAGGAGAAGGGCATATTCAACTTCTGGAACAGATTGCCGGAAGCGCTTGCAAAATATCCTAATATTGTGGTTGCGAATCCCTCGGAAATGGCCGAGAAATTTCACGACGCCGATTGTCCCGAAGTAGATATCCATGATTTGTCCACGTCTTCCTGGGCCGATAAAGGGAGAGATACTTTTGGCTGGCTGGGGAATCCCACGCAGTACGATCTTTTTAAAGACATTGAAAACATGGAAACGGATGTGAGGAGAGTCGGGGGTGAACTTCTTACAAGATGGCGGCATTTAACCACCTCTGATCATGTATATTTCCTCCATGAGAACATTGGTGAGGATCACGCGGTACATTTCTATTTCAACCCGTATGGCGGATCAATAGCACGGCCGGCGCAAATATTGACGAGGAAGATCGATGACCTCCAATTGCTGATTAAACGGTTCGAGATTCTGAAGCATGGTGGGAAAACAGCTCTTTTAATGATCACACCGGAAACGGGAAGGCTACCCCATGATATGGGCGCCCTGGCAAAGTATATTACCGGCAAGAGCGGCGGCCAAGGGGAAGTAATTTCAGCTCTGTGCGAAGGGCTTACCGAACGGGGGATTGATATTCACCTGGTAACGTTGAATTTAAAAAAGCGATTTCAGCGTGAATCACGGATGGATGAACGTCAATGGAGGGAAATCAGGTACAAAATAGATCCGGAAAAGATTCATCTCGTCAGTTCTGCCATTTTTGCGGACAACCTCAGTGCCTATGCCGGGGACGTGCTGTTGACGGCAGCGGAATTTCAGAAGCTGATTGTCAATAATATCATTAAGGAAGTCAGGGCAAAACATGAGGGGAGAATGATCATACATTCTCATGACTGGATGGCGGGAGGCGCGATTACGGCCTATGCCAAGGCAACGGGGATACCTGTTTTGCATACTGTCCATAATGTATTCACCGAACATTTGCCGGTTCATCTCCTGAGGGGAATCAATCTGATAAACATCGCTGAATACATCTTCTTATCCGAATATGAAGGAGAGCAGGCCATAGATTGTCAGGCCACTGCCATAAAAAATGCGACGGTCATCAACTTCGTCGGGAAGCGGTTTCTGGAGGAGATTGTTGATGATTATTTCCTGGACAGACCCATCGTGCCTCCCAGCGTCCGCCAGGAGGTCAAGGCAAAGTACTATCAGGATTCGGCCAGGGCCATCATCAACGCGCCTTCCCATATGATGTATCCGGAGAATTGTGAATATTTATTGAGGAAATATGGCCCCGATGATCCTGTAATAGAAGCAAAAAGAGAAAATCTTGTTGAATTTCAGAAAAAGACAGGGCTCCGGGTTGACCCGGATGCGATATTGTTTTTCTGGCCTTCAAGGCTTGACCCGGTTCAGAAGGGGGTAGAACTAATCGAGCACATCGCCCAGCGTTTCGTGACAACAAACAGTGACGCACAAATAGCCATTGTCGCTGACGGCGTAGGGGGTGACAGGACACATGCCGACATTTTAGGAAGAATCGCAGTTGCATCACACGGCAAAATCACCTATCAACCCTTTAGTGAAGGCCTTTCCCTGCTGGGATATGCCGCCGCGAATGATGTCTTCGGGGCTTCGCTTTATGAACCGTGCGGTCAGATTGACCAGATTGGGAATATCTTCGGCGCGACAGCCACCAATCGCGACACGGGCGGGTATCATGATAAGATTAGGGAGCTCTACCTCAAAAGAGATGGTTCACCCCAGGATGTGGGCAATGGTTTTCTCTTCCGAGATTATGATACCGGCGGTTTATGGTTCGCGCTGAACAAGAGCATAACCTTTCACAGGAGGTCCCCGAAGGTAAGAGAACGACAGATAAAACGGATTATGAGAGAAGCCCGGGAAAAATATGATCAGAGGAATATGATTGCCGAGTATATTAGAGTCTATGAAAAATTGAACGGGGGCAAGCCCCTTACATAGAATATATCGTAAAAGGAGTAACCTCTTTTCGCATAAAGGTTCTTGTTCTGCATTTTCAATACCTGCCAGCATCAAAACATTTGTGAATTCCCAAGAGAGGTATAGTTCGTAAAAGAAGGAGCAATGAGATGGGTAGATCCATTCGAGTGTTAATTATAGAAGATTCAGAGAGCGAAGCTTTGCTTGCCGTCCGTATGCTCGCGAAGGGCGGCTATGACCCAGTCTATGAGCGGGTGGATTCGCTAAAAGATATGAAAGAAGCTCTCCGAAAGGATGTATGGGATCTCATCCTTTCCGATTATTCGATGCCAGGGTTTAGTGGTCTCGCTGCCTTGACCTTGGTAAAAGAAATGGGACTTGATATTCCTTTCATTCTTGTCTCGGGCAAAATAGGTGAGGAAACGGCGGTAGAGGTCATGAAGGCCGGCGCCCATGACTGTATCATGAAGTATAACTTGAAAAGGCTTATTCCTGCCGTTGATCGGGAATTGAAGGAGGCCGTCGTGCGTCAGGAACGCACACAGGCCGAGGAGGCACTCAGGCAGGCACATAGCAGTTTGGAAAAGCTGGTAAAGGAGCGCACTTCCGAACTCTCAACAAGAAATGAACAACTGAATGAAGTGATACAAAAATACAGCCAGACCGAGAAGTCTTTAAAGGCATCGGAAGAGAGATACCGAAGTCTCGTCGAAAATATAGGCATTGGCATATCTCTGATAAGCCCGGAGATGGAAATCATGACCTTAAACAATCAGATGAAAAAATGGTATCCGGATATCGATAGTACAAAAAGGCCAATCTGTTACAAGGTTTTTAATAATCCTCCGAAGGAAACAGTTTGCTCATATTGTCCTACTTACAAAACCCTTCAAAACGGGAAGGTATACGAATCCGTTACAGAGACATCTGCGGGGGATGAGATAAGGAACTACAGGATAATCTCTTCTCCGGTGAAGGATATGGAAGGCAATGTTATTGCAGCCATAGAAATGGTTGAAGACATTACCAGCAGCAAAAAAATGCAGGAAGCACTCCAGGAATCGGAAATTAAGTACCGCACAATTTTTGAAACGACAGCAGCCTCGACAATAATTGTCGAAGAGGATACTACAATATCAATGGTCAATACTGAATTTGAGAGGCAGTCAGGGTATTCCAAGGACGAGGTTCAAGGGGAAAAAAGCTGGACTGAATTTGTGGCAAAGCATGATCTGGAAAGGATGAAAAAGTACCACACCTTGAGAAGGACTGACCCGGATGCAGCGCCAAGGAATTATGAATTTCAGTTTCAAGATAAAAGTGGTCATATGAGAGATGCCTTTTTGACCATTGCCATGTTACCGGGGACAACGAAGACCGTTATCTCCCTCTTAGACATTACGAAACGCAAGAGAGTTGAAGAAGCATTACGGGAATCAGAACAAAGATTGTCCGATATTATTGATTTTTTACCCGATGCAACACTTGCTATCGATCTTAATGGAAAAGTCATCGCGTGGAATCGTGCTATTGAAGAGATGACCGGTGTCAAGGCGGCCGATATGATGGGAAAGGGTGATTATGAATACGCACTGCCATTTTATGGTATGCGGAGGCCGATAATGATTGATCTGGTGTTCATATCCGATAAAGATATTGAGAAGAAGTATCTTTTTATCAAGAAAGAGGGAAACGTTCTTTTGTCCGAAGCCGAAGTTCCTTTGAAGGGGCAAAGACGTGTACTCTGGGGGAAAGCAAGTCCTCTGTATGACAGCAAGGGTAATGTTGTAGGCGCTATTGAGTCTATTCGCGATATTACCAACCGAAAGCGGGCAGAGGAAGCGTTAAAGAAACGGGAACGGGACTTGAAGGCTAAATCCAGTAACCTTGAGGAACTGAATGCCGCCCTGAAAGTTCTCCTGAGACAGAGAGAAGTGGACAAAGATGAACTTGAAGAGAAGGTGGTGGCCAATTTCAAACAACTCGCCATGCCGTATATAGAAAAGTTGAAAAAGAGCCGCTTAAAAGACAAAGAAGCAGCCTATGTAACCATCCTTGAATCAAATCTGATAAATATTATTTCTCCATTTTCAAACAAACTCTCCTCCCAATACCTGAATTTCACTCCGAAAGAAATTCAAGTTGCCAATCTGATTAAAGAAGGTAAGACGTCGAAGGAAATTGCGGAATTGTTAAATGTATCGCCGGGGACAGTTGAGTTTCACAGGGAAAATATAAGGAAAAAACTTAACCTTAAAAATAAAAAAGACAACCTGAGATCATATCTATTGACATTATCGTAATGCAGGAAATTCCCCTGGATTATCCATGGAACATATCCCCGTTGTAAATCTCCACAATCTAATCTATGGGTACTGGGAATTGAATTCCCTATGGGGAATTATTGAAATTTACTGCACGTGTTGATATCCATGGTGTAAAAATAGTGCCCGGGTATAGAGCGGTGCGTAAAAGGTATCAGGTGTTTATGGAATGACAATGAAAGTGGTTACAAGAGAAAAAAGCGTCCAAGAACTTATCGAGTTGCGGTGGCGGATTAACAAATTGGAAGAGATGAAGAATTGTAAAAGCAGGGTGGAAAAAAAAGTGAGTCAAGAAGAGAAATCTGTCATTCAAAGCCAAAGTTCTCAGTTCTTTCTATCGTTGGGATCATCCCAGGCGGTTCCCACAATGGATAATTTTAGAATTAGTGGAATTAATTACACTATAGAGGCATACAAAAACAAATAAAAAAATGTATGTAACAAATTTCACATGTTTCGTGAAATTTTTACGTCACGGGGTATTGATCCAGGGACTGGCTGAACCATTAACGATAATATTAGTAATGGTACGATATGTGAAGGCTGTGTTCTAAACCTATGGCTTACCTGAGAAACTATTCTGAATAGTAGTTATTTCCTCGTATTTCCCACCTGATAATCTAGTATATTTTATTTTCAGAAATGACTGCCAGCAATAATCCGTTTTGTCAAAAAAATATCGTATTGTCGGAATACTTTACAAATGTAATAACATTTGTAGAACAACTTAATATTTCTATACAATCACTAAAATATTTTAATTCTTGCCTTCACTTTAAAAGAAGAAGTGTCGGAGTTATTTACAAAACAAATCCCAACGTAAGTCCTTTAAAAAACACTACTCTTTAAATATCATATGGTTATGATAGTGGAATAAAACTTGCTATTTTACTATTACAACAAAACACGGATATATTTTACAATGTATTGCGTTTTCATCTGGTGATTCAATTAAGAAACCTAAAAAATTTATCAATCATTTTGCAGTGTCAATGAAAATTGCTTTTCTCAGAAAAAATCCAGAAAAAGGTCAGATCCTTAATAAAAGAAGGGAAATGACACCAGCGGATAAAAGGCTGGGTGAATTTGTCAAAAGGGTAGAGGAAGATATGGCAAAGAATAAAATAAGCCAAGTCGAAGGGAACCGTTTAATTATAAAAAGCACCCTTTTTGTGAACATGCTGACGCGAATATAAATCTTTATTCGTTTTGCCGCCTCTCATCCATGATTTTTCTTGCCGCAGCCCTTACACCCGCAGGGAGTAAAATCCATTCATATTCTAAAATATGTTTCTGAAGTTTTTCGGAGGCGTCTTTTAGACTTAAGGAACCACTATGCAGTCCTGTGATTATGTCACGCGGTATTTTTACGGGAGCTTTCATGATAATTGGCCCCTGATCGATGGGAAAACCGACCTCATGTATAGTCACACACGTTTCAAAATCATCTTCCGGGTTTTTAATCTCACGATAGATACTATCCATTATATCTGATAATACACGTTCATGGACTTTAAGGCCATACATGTGCCTTCCACCGTGTTTATGCGTATCTGCCGGATGAATATTGATCATTAAAACTCCTTCTATGGGATAGAGTTCCCAAACACATCCCGCTAAAATAATTAATTCAATATTATGCTCTTTGATGAAGTGGTGTAACCTGCGGTTGAAATCAGGAACTTCCTGCTTGCTCCTGCATTCGATCACGGTGCTTTGTATTTTCTGATTCTCGGCTTTTGCCAGGCATCCCGCCCCCACTCTTGTACTTATAAGTCGCAGATCTGCAAGTTCTGGTATAAAACCTATGTTGTACGCAGTCATTACAGCATTTGCATCTGTGCCACTACCTGACGCAATAATCCCTCCATTAATTCCTGGTATATGCATAACTGTTTCTCCTCTCATAAAACCGGTAATGCAAATTATTATTTTTCGCTAATATTTTTCAACACAAGCGCAGTCCTGGTCGGTAAATAGATGGTGATGAAATGATGCATGCGTCCGTCAGGATGATGTTCCGGTCGTGTGAAAAAGAGCTGACCGGGCTGGATGCGTTCATGGCCTCCGAATTCCGCTGCATCGCTGTCCAGAATCAGTTGATATTTCCCCGGGGTGAGGTAGACGGGATATTCCGGGAATGATCGTGCCGGGTTGAAGCTGAAAAGAAAAACCAGACCGGCACGCTCAAAGCCTAAGAGCTGATTTTCTTGATGCTCTAAGATTATCTGTAATCCGGGTGTGTCAAGCAGGTTGTATTCCGATGCAAGGTGAATCATAGCCTTATCGAATTCGGCAAGGAATCGATAACGCAGGTTGTTGTCATCACGGAGATTCCACTGGCGGCGTGCATATTTGTAAGACCAGTTATTCCCTTCACGAGGGAAATCTATCCATTCGGGGTGACCGAATTCGTTACCCATAAAATTCAAGTATCCGTTTCCGGCGGTGGCCATGGTGGCGAGACGGATGAGCTTATGTAGGGCGATGCCTCGATCAACCTGCAGGTTGGAGTCAAAAACGTTCATGTGCGTATACATGTCCGCATCGATAAGCCAAAAAATGAGCGTCTTGTCGCCGACGAGGGCCTGATCGTGGGATTCGGCGTACCCGATAGTTTTTTCGTCGACACGGCGATTAGTGAGTTCGTAATACAGATGACCCATAGGCCAATGCTCGTCGGGTATTTCTTTTACGAGCTTGATCCAGTAGTCGGGTACACCCATGGAGAGCCGGTAGTCGAAGCCATAGCCGCCTTTCTCCATCGGTGCGGCGAGTCCCGGCATCCCGCTCACGTCCTCGGCAATCGTTATGGAATTGGGACATACAGTGTGAATTACTTTGTTTGCCAGAGCAAGATAAACTGCTGCGTCCTCATCGACGTTGTCTCCGAAATAGTCTTGATATGTGGAAAAAACTTTTTCTAGTCCATGGTCCAGGTACAGCATGCTTGTCACACCGTCGAAGCGGAATCCGTCGAAACGGTATTCATCAAGCCAGTATCGGCAGTTGGAAAGAAGAAAGTGGAGAACTTCCGGCTTGCTGTAATCAAAGCAGCGTGAATCCCACGCCCAATGGAATCCACGGGTGCCATCATGGAAATATTGGTGAAAACTCCCATCGAAACGGCTGATGCCTTCCTGTTCATTCCGGGCAGCGTGGGAGTGCACGATATCCATGATCACAGCCATACCCGCTTCGTGTGCGGAATCAATCAGCTCTTTGAGCTCTTCGGGTGTACCGAAACGGGAAGATGCCGCAAAAAAACTTGAGACATGGTATCCGAATGATCCGTAGTAAGGGTGTTCCTGTACCGCCATGAGTTGCAGGGTGTTGTATCCGGCATCAACAACGCGGGGCAAAATCATTTCACGAAACTCTGTATAGGTGCCGATTTTCTCCTCACACTGTGCCATGCCTACGTGCGCTTCATAGATCATGGGCGCTTTCAACAACCGTCTGAAATCAGGCTTGCGCCATTGATACGCAACTCTCGGAGACCATACCTGGGCGGCAAAAAGCTTTGTATGGGGATCCTGCACCGCACGGCGGGTGTAGACCGGGATCCGCTCACCGTAGCCGCCAGGCCAGTGTACTGATAATTTATAAAGCTGTCCATGATCAAGCCTTGCAGCAGGCAGGCGCAGCTCCCAGTTGCCGCTTTCCGTGATGCGCCTCAGAGTAAATTCCTTGTCCTTACGCCAGCCATTGAAGTCTCCGATAAAGAATATGTCCGTGGCATTGGGTGCCCATTCACGAAAAACCCATTCATCACCGTCACGATGGAGACCGAAATACTCATGACCGGAGGCAAAATCCGCAAGAGACATGCGTCCGCCCGTAAGACGCTGCTCCATCGCCTTGATTTTCATATACCTGCGCCGAATCGATGAGGTAAATGGCTTCAGGTATGGATCAGCCGAATGGAGCATCAACTCTTCGGTCTGTCCACCCTTATCCTTTCGTTTCCTGAACGGTGTCCGTGTTTCTTTTGGCATTGCTTTTCTCATTATCGTCCGCCGAGATCCAGCACCATGTCTTTGGGAGCTTCAATCCTCACGGAGGTGAATATGGATTTTTTTTGTCCCGCCATAATATCAAGACTCCAGATCACCGATGAGAAATTTTTTTCTGCCGGCTCCGGATCATGCTTGAGGGATACGACAATCCTTTCATCCCTTGGTTGAGGGTTTGGCTCTTCTACCATTACCCTTACGGGAGAGCTTCGGGAATTCAGGACATCAATTTGCCAATCCCAAATGTGGATTTGCTTGTCCTGTAAAAAAGTTTTCTCACCTGATTTCTTAGAAAGCAACTGCGCTTTTACTGTGATAAGGGGGTCAGTGCCAAAAAAAACAATTGCCTCGTTTCCGAAAAGGGAGAATTCACGTTTCCCTAAAATCGCACCGTCCATCGCAAATACGCAGTTACCGGAAGGGACTTCTTTTTGTTCCGTCAGTTTCACCGACGCCCTGACGAATACCTGATTGTTCTGACTGGGCCTCGTCAAATAAGTGAATTCTGATGGCCACAATTCGTCCTGTATTTTTACCTTCTGTTGTGCTCCGGCAGGGATGTTTTTTTTCCCTATCTGCCAGAGCGAATATGTACTTTGCTTTATCTGTCTCGGGACAGGAGGCGCCTCCGCAGCCGCAACTGAATAACCCTCACGGTCATCGGATGCTTCTGCCTTCATGGTTTTTTTACGGACTGCTTCAGATCGAAACATCGGTCGCTGCTTAACGATCCATGGAGGCAAGTCAGCCGGAGAAGTAGCTTTTGGCGGTTTCAATGTGGCTAAATTGATGCTCACATTGTTCCAGTCCTGGCCTGAACTCTGCCAGATTTCGGCTTCCCATGTAAAATTGATTTTTTTATCTCTTGGTTTCGCCTCTAAACGATACATAGGCTTCCACCCGCATTCTGACAGAGCGTATGTGTATGAGAGAGTCGCTTCGCTCTGCGCGGATCCTAAAAGAAGGATGGTAATCTCCCATGCCGTATCTTTCTTTCCCGCCGCACGGTCTAATTCATCCTGTGTTTCCTTGATTTTTTTATCAAGCTTTTCAAGTTTGGATTCCTGTGTTAGCTTGTCCTGATACGATGTCTTTATATTTTTACCGATAGCGGTGGAAAGGGTATGCGCGTCCGCGACAGTCTTTACCTTTGCTTTGGTTTGCAATTGCCAGAACTGAACCTGCGTATCGAGGGCACGTATTAATGATTGAAGGATTTTCTTTTCGTCTTTTAGTGTGTCAAGCTGTTTACGGAAATTTGCGATTTTCGTGTCATCCTGACGGACAACCTGCCTCCACGTCATATCTTCAATTTTTAATTTTGCATTCTGCACCAGGCTGGCGACAAGAGAATCGGGATCAGCCTGCCCGGGCAGAATTACAATTGCTTTTCGTAAATCCTTATTTTCTGCCTGAAGTTTTACTTTCGTAACTTCATGAACATGTGCGGAATCAGGAAAGAATGTAACTTCACGAGGAGCTGACCATACGCACGCAGGATAAAAGAAGATCACAATCGTAACTGCTGTCATACATTTTTTCATAAGGGTTTCCATAATTGTCATCTAGTAACCTCCAGAAAAAGAATTACCTGCAATTGCCTTCGCAATTATTCTCACTTCTTGCATGATGGAAGGTAAATCGACGTGTATGAGCTTCCGTTCATGCATAACAATGTTGCCCCCAATAATGCTCGTGTTGACATCTGAGCCGGAGGCCGCGTACACGAGTTGTGAATAATGGTTATACAGGGGAGTGAGATGGGGCTTCTTCATATCAACGATGATTAGATCAGCATACTTGCCTGCCTCAATGGAGCCTGTCTGATCATCAATCCCGAGGGCCTTTGCCCCCGCTATTGTGGCCATCCTTAAAACCGTCTTGGCATCCATCAGGGTAGGGTTCAGCTCTATAACCTTGTGTAGTTTGGCTGCAGAACCCATCTCCCTAAACATGTCCAGATCATTATTGCTGGCACATCCATCCGTGCCGAGACCCACTGTAATGCCCTTCTTGATCATACGAGGAACATGCGCGCACCCAGCCCCGAGCTTCATGTTGCTTTCCGGGTTATGAGATACCTTCACATTGTTCTCGTGGAGCATTGCTATTTCATCATCATCAAGCCAGACTGCATGGACAGCCAATGTCAAATCGTCCAGTATATCGATATCCTGGAGGTACGGGACAGGATTTTTCCCGAATCGCTCTCTGGTGATCGCGACCTCTTCCTTTGTTTCCGATACATGGATGTTGTATAAGATGTTTTTTTTCCTGGCAGTGTTTTTTATGCATGCAAGTGTTTTGGTCGAACATGTGTACGGGGAATGGCATGCAAGAGAAGGTGTAATCAACGGATTCTTGTCCTTCCATTTATCTATGAAGTTCTCCGCTATATCGACAATCTTTCCCGGGTCATTCTGATGAGGCAGATCAATGAATCCCTGGGAGACGACGGCGCGCATGCAGGAGTCAACGGCGGCACGGGCAACGCTGCTCTCGTAAAAATAGGCATCACAGAACGTTGTCGTTCCGGAGAGAATCATTTCCGCGATGGCCAGCATGGAGCCCGCATAGACCATATCGCGGTTTACAAATCGTGCCTCTGCCGGAAAAATGTGCTTATTCAGCCAATCCATAAGGGGAAGGTCATCGGCGAGTCCCCGGAAACATACCATGGGCAAATGTGTGTGTGTATTTATCAATCCAGGCATGATCACGGACCCGGATGCATTCAGGACTTTTTTAGCGGTGTATGTCCTTGCATCACCGTCACCATTGTTTTGTACGGCAAATGCAATTCTCCCGTCTTTGATACCGACCATTGGATTTTCGATGACGTTCATGCCATCCGACATTGTCAGAAGAGTGCCGCCTTCGATCAGGATATCGAGAACCATATCGTCGCTGATATTTTCCATGGTTACGTAATCTTCAGACGTTTTCTGATCTTTTGTGAAGTTTCCTTCACCATCTCGAGTATGTCATTTTCATCGATGGTAAGAAGTGTGCGATTTTTCATGATGACTTTGCCGTTGATTAACACGGTGTCAACATCAGATCCATTGACGGCATACACGATATGGGAATATTCATTATACAGAGGAGTAAGATGAGGCCGATTAAGATTGATGATGATTATATCCGCCTTCATCCCTGGTGTCAGAGCACCAACTGTAGTATCAAGACATAATGCCTTCGCGCCATCACAGGTCGCCATGCGGACAACAGTTCTGGCATCCATAACCGTCGGATCGTGGTGTACAACTTTGTGCAGTTTCGCTGCCGTATCCATCTCCTGGAACATGTCCAGGTTATTGTTACTGGCACAGCCATCCGTACCCAGAGCAACGGTAACTTCAGAGGTCAGCATTTTCGGAACCGGAGCGGCTCCGGAGGCAAGTTTCATATTGCTTTCAGGATTGTGGACAATCTTGCTGCCATAATCAGCGAACATCTGTATATCTGAATCTTCCATCCAGACGCAATGGAATGCGATAAACCGTTCATTGAGGTAATCAATATCTTGCAGATATGATGTCGGTGTGTTACGGCCTTTGTCCTTTATCAGTTGCTCCCTTTCGGATTTTGTTTCCAGGTAATGCATGGCCAAAGGGATGCCGTACCTGTCGGCAAGCTTCTTTGCTTCTTTGAGAAGGCTTTCGGAACATGCATAGAGTGAATGAGGTTCAACGACTATGCTTACCAGGGGATCGTGCGCCCATTTGCCAATGAGCATTTCTGTGTAGTTGAGACCTTCCGCAGGCGTTTTCACGTTAGGGGAGGGGAAATCAAAAAGAACTTCACCGATACGGCACCTCATGCCTGCCTTTTTCGCTGCCCTTGCAACCTCATCTTCAAATATATACATATCGCAGAAAGTGGTTGTTCCGGATTTTATCATCTCCGCGCAGGCAAGCAGACTTCCCATATAGGAGAATTCCCTGTTTACAAAAGCGGCTTCGGCGGGGAATATGTAGTTGTTGAGCCAATCCATAAGTTCAAGGTCATCAGCCAGGCCTCTGAAATACGTCATGGGTGCATGGGTGTGACAATTAATGAGACCGGGCATTACCAGGGAATCCTCCGCACTGAGGATCTCCTTTGAAGTATACAGATTCTCGATCTCTTCCTTTTTCCCGACCGCAACGATGTTCTCGCCCTTGATTGCAATCGTACCGCGTGGGATCAAAGTTTCCTTCTCATCCATCACGAGTACCCTGCCGCCGGAAATAAGGCGGTCAACCTCAATCACTTTGCAACCTCCTTTTATAAATAGTGTACTTTATATCATCCAATTAATATCTTGACACGTTTTTTTAAAAATAATAAGAAAATTTCCAAGGCGTGCCTGGGTGGCGGAATTGGTAGACGCAAGGGACTTAAAATCCCTCGATACCTAGTATCGTGCCGGTTCAACTCCGGCCCTAG
>CAZMBE010000006.1:0-32325 GCA_964564625.1 uncultured Syntrophaceae bacterium
ACAATAGTTATGTTTCCTAAGATAAAAGGTATAACAAATATCGTCCCTCTCACCTCCTTCTTCCTTGTCAAATGTTCAGTAGTTTTAGCAGTCAAACACTCATTCACATGGTTTTGAATGAAATTTGTCTCTTGACTTTTCAAAGAAGCAGGAGCAAAATTTACTATGTTTAAATAAGGCATCGTCAAAAGGTTAACAACTAATCTCAACCCTTTTTTTATAAGGGTGATGCCATGAGGAAATTATTGAAACCCCGTTTCTCAAAAGAGGCGGGGTTTTGTATTCTTGGTGTGATTGTGATGAAGTGTCAACAATATCTCAATATTGTACGATCAACCCAAAAAAGTATTCTATGTCAGAAAGTAACACCTTCTTAAATCAAATCATCAAAGATTCTCATTGATTCCCTTTGCCGGGAGAGGGAGGTTCATATGTACGGAGCACATGGACGAATCTTGAGGGTCAACCTGTCGGAATCCACAATTTCACATGAAGAAATACCCCAGGCGTTGTTCGACAAATTCCTGACTGGTGCCGGCCTGGCGACACATTATCTATATCGCGAGGTTCCTAAAGGCGCAGACCCTTTAGGAACCCAAAACGAACTCATCCTTATGACAGGAACACTCACGGGCACTTATGCCCCCAGCATGGGCAGGTTCAACTGGGTGTTCAAATCGCCTTTGACTGTCCTCTGGGCACAATCGAACTCTGCCGGATTCTGGGGCGTTGACTTTAAAAAAACCGGCTTCGACGGAATTATTTTCCAAGGCATCTCATCACAGCCAGTCTATCTCGTAATCACCGAAGAAAAAGCCGAGCTTTTAGATGCACAGCATTTGTGGGGGAAGAATGTCTTCGAGACTACGGAGTTGATAAAAAAGGATTTGGGCAAGGATTTCAATGTTGATTGTATTGGCATTGCCGGCGAGAACTTAGTCAGATACGCCAGCATAATGAATGACCTTCATCGGGCGGCGGGCAGATGCGGAGGCGGGGCGGTGATGGGATCGAAGAAATTGAAGGCTATCGCTGTCCGCGGGAAAAAGCCGACCAGGGTAGCAAAGCCTGCTGAGTTTGCTGAGGCGGCAAAGAAGCAGTTTGAGTTGCTCGACCAGCACATGTTTAAAGTGACCCTGGAATCATTCGGCACAAACGCTGTTATCGACTTAGTGAATGTGAGAGGGGGGTTCCCCACAAAGAACTGGCAGACGGGTGTTTTCCCTGGAATAGAGGAGATTAACGCGATGGCTCTCAGCGATAAAGTCCTCAAAGAGCCTAAGGGATGCTTTGCCTGCCCCCTCAATTGCGGGAGGGGCACAGAGATCAGACAAGGAAAGTACAAGGGATCAAAGGGGGAAGGCCCGGAATACGAAAGCGTGGGCACACTGGGCGGGCAGTGCATGATTACCGATATGGAAGCGATTACGCAGGGACATTACCTGTGCAATGACTATGGGATGGATACAATCTCGACCGGCGGTACGATAGCCTTTGCCATGGAATGCTATGAAAAGGGGATTTTGACCAAGGTCGATACCGATGGACTGGAACTCAATTTCGGCGATGCTGAAGTCTTGATTGAACTTATCCACAAAATCGCGAGAAGGCAGGGTATCGGCAATCTGTTGGCTGAGGGGACGAGGCGAATGGCGGAAAAGCTGAACAAGGGGGCCGAGAAGTTTGCGATGAATGTCAAGGGATTGGAGCTGCCGGCCTACGATTCCAGAGCTGTGCAGATAACAGGGCTCGCTTACGCAGTGGCGAACAGGGGCGGTGACCACATCACTGCGTACATTCAGGGTCCTACGTTCCTCGATGTCCCCTTCCTGGTTATTCCGGACAGCCAAATCAAGGACCCTATGGTCGCTGATCCGGAAGAAGCTCATGTACTGGTAGCGTTGGAGAATGTGATGACTGCCCTTGATACACTAGGGGCGTGCAAGTTCATGGGGTTCTGTGTCGCGTCGGACGAATGGGTGGAACTGGTAGAACATTGTCTGGGGCGTAAATTCAATTATGAGGACCTCGTGAAGATTGGTGAAAGGGCCTATAACCTCGCCAGGGTATTCAATGTAAGGGAGGGTGTGACCAGGGCTGATGATACTCTCCCTCCCAGGTTATTGGAGGAACCGCTGATCGAAGGCCCAGCCGCAGGAAAAGTAAATGAGAATTTACCCGCCATGCTGGACAAGTATTATGAACTGCGGGGATGGGACAAAGCGACTGGAAAACCCACGCCTGAAAAGCTCAGGGAATTAGGCATGGAGGAGTATATTGCCGATACTGGATGAGGTAAAGGACAGCATATGGGGAATAAAATTAAAGGGAGCGATAAGCCCTGGATTAAGAACTATAAACTCGGGCCTTATCCGTTGAAGAAAACCTTGGAGCCCTATCCCAAGGGGCCCATGCATAAGTTCCTGGATGATTCTGCAGATGCGTACCCGGGGCAAGTGGCTGTGGAGTACCTGGGCAGGAGAATTCGGTATAAACAGCTTAAGGAATATGCTGACAGGCTGGCAAATGCTCTCGCGGGGCTTGGGGTAAAAAAGGGAGACAGGGTGGCATCAATCCTCCCGAACTGTCCCCAGTACATCATCACTGATTTCGCGGTATCGAAGGCTGGCGCTGTGCTTGTGCCCTGCAGTACATTGCATAAAATTCATGATTTAGAACATGAGCTGAGTGAGTCGGGTGCCGAAACAGTGGTGTGCTCTGATGAGGTGCTAAAACTGATTCATACAATAAAAGATCGGACAAAGCTCAATAACGTCATTGTTACCTCACCGCTTGATTACTCGTCCACCGAGCCTGAAGTGAGCCACGTACCCGGCGCCCATCAGTTCAAAGACTTGATCAGCCAGTACGATGCGAATCCCCCTCATCTTGATATAAATCCTGTAGAAGATCTGGCGTATCTCTCCTTCACCGGAGGTTCCACAGGGGTGCCGAAGGGTGTGATGATAACCCATTACAACAGGGCGTGCAATGTTAGGCAAGGCATGTGGTTGTTGGAACCGCTGTGGCCGGGAATGAAAGGCAAGGCCGCCACGGAGATGCTCATTCCCTTATTCCACTCTTACGGACATCTCGGTATGGAAGTGAGCATTGCTCTGGGAATGCGCATACTGCTGGTTTCTGATCCCCGAGACATTGACCAGGCGGTAACCCTGCTGAAAGAAAATCGACCCATGGTCGTGTATGTGGTGCCCACGCATCTTATGTACATAGCGGAAAGAAAGGTGGGGAGATTGCCTGTGATGTTTCTTTCCGGTGCAGCTCCACTACCGGAAGGAATCTTCAACGCAATCAAACGCGATATTATGATGCCGGTGTCGGAAGGATACGGCCTGACGGAATGCGGGCCAATGACACATGCAAATCTTTCAACCTTTTCCAAAATAACAGGTTTTGTAGCCAAGGAGACACTGGGCATCGGGCTGCCTGTCCCTGATACAGAGGTGAAAATTGTGAGCCTGGAGACGGGAGAGGAACTCGGTGCGGGGGAAAGCGGCGAGATATGGATTCGCGGCCCTCAGACTATGAAAGGATACTGGCCTACACCAGGCAGCGGATTGACTTCCGATGGTTGGCTTCGCACCGGTGACATCGGGAGAATGGATGAAAACGGTTACTTCGTCCTTACGGATAGAGTCAAGGACATGGCGAATGTCTCGGGGTATAAGGTTTACACGACAGAGGTTGACGAAGTTCTCTTCAAGTATCCCGGCGTGGCCATGGCCGCGGCAGTGGGCATACCCGACCCGGAGCGCCCGGGCAGTGAGAGGATAAAGGCTTTCATCAGACCCAAGGAGGATTTCAAGGGCAAGCTCAATGCCGATGATATTATTGCGTATTGCAAAGAGAAGCTCCCTTCTATAGCTGTGCCGAAGTATGTAGAATTCAGGGATGAGCTGCCTTTAACCGCAGCGGAGAAGATATTCAAGAGGGCGTTGAGAGAAGAAGAAATCAAAAAGATGAAAGATCAGGGCATACTCAAGTAGAAGCAAGGAAGGAGGACGATATGATACCATACGCAACACCTGAATGGTTGGCAGAGGTGGCGAAGAATTATCAGGCCAACCCGGACAATCAAAACAAGACTTTCAAAGACATGACAATATTTCTAACTTTCCGTATTCTCGCGGACACGAAGTTCGGCATAGATAAGGATATTTACTTCTGCAACTATCTAATAAACGGAGCTCTGCAGGCTGAGAGCGGGCTTTTAAGCAAAGAGGAGGCTGAGAGGAAGTCGGACTTCATCCTCAGCGCATCTCCTGAGATATGGAAAAGACTTATACAAAAGCAGCAGGGTTTCATTGCTTTGGTAATGACTGCGAAAATAAAACTGGACAAAGGATTGGCGCCGAAGCTTTTGTCGTTGGCGCCAAAGAGCGGTCCTTTAATCGAGGTGTTTAACAAGGTGGATACCGAGTGGCCCGATGAGATGTCGCCGCAGAGACTTGAAGAATACAAGGCTCAGGTTGCGATATTCAGGGAGAGGTTAAAGGTATAGAACGTAAAAAAGTACTCTGGACAGTTGCAGTGTACACGGAACAAAATTGCAACCGACGAGGTATGACTTGCATGTGAGGTAGTCGGCCATGCAGGAAACAAAAGAAAAAGTGATTTTCTTGTGTAAGTTGTGTGGTTATTATTTTCCGGGCGCTGTCCTCGTTATGTTTTTATCAACAATTAAACCACTTATCTCGGTAATTTTAAGATTGTTTCATATCCATAGACGGGCGGCGTGATCTCAGGTCTGTTCGTCTTGGGGGCATTACCCTCTATCTATCAGTAATCCTCAATATGGATGACCATCCCATACTGATTAGCTATATGAAACAAATTCTATCCTCTTTCTCCCGCTCTTGCTAAAATGCTGCTTTTCTGATTTAGCCCATCAATGTGATGTTACAATCGTTAATAAACCTTCCCGTCGAAAGTTAATTGTACAGGCCAGACACTGTTAGAGACGGGTGATCAGAATCACCTGATAAATGACAATCAGACTATAGAGAATCGTAGAAAAATAAAAAACGGGTTTAACTATATAAAACTTGCTGTGAAGACAGATAATCATAATCGAACCCGCGATGATGGCCAGTTTCCATGAAATGAAATGGTCGCCATACGTTTCAATAAGCCAGCGTACAATGGGGTTCACTTCATGACCGCCGCAGGAAACAATTATTTGAGTGAATGCCGCATCAAGGATGTTGAGTACAAATAACATGAGGGCCCAAACGAAAAGGCCATTTCCATATTGATCAATATACCCCCCCTTCTCCTGATCCTCCCTGCGCCTGAATGTGCTGCGGCGTCCTATGATGGTATGCCGGCTCAGAATAGAGGTAGGTTTTTTCCGGCGATCTGGATGAGCCCTCTTTTCCATCTGCGTCAACATCCTGAAATAAATAGTATTTGTAAAGTCAGGTATTACATAGCTACAAGGCTAAATAAATGTGCCCCTCATTCTGAAGTATATTAAGACCTGTCCATGGAAGAGGGTTTAACAATTAATTCTCTCCAGGACTACACTGTCATAAGGCAATGACAATAAGGCATCTACAATCTTCTGACATATCAGATCCCCATCTGTGTCCACCTTGAGGAATATTTGATACCCCTCCGCTATCCGAGCATGACTTGACAGCATTGCCGAAATACTATTGTTTGCCAGCTTGATTGTTTCTTCTATGTGACGCTGTCCCGTAGTTTTAATTTTGATAACGTTGGCCTTAATATGGCTTTCGCGTCTAATGACGTAAATTCTGGGCATTACGTTATTCATACTACCGCCTCTGTGATAGCGGTGTTTTATGACACGGTTGAAACTCTCGCGTGACCATCGAAATATATAGAGACAACCGAGAGAATGGTGGAGCCGATTGACCTTGCCTTTCCATGATAAGAAGAACCATGCCTTAGAAACCTGTTCAGCGGGGTTCAGTTCCCAGACGTTCTCCTAATCCCTGCCAGACCCATCAGGCCACGCCCAAAAAGCAACATGGTGGTGGGTTCAGGCAGGGCACTGTGTCCGCTCTACTTTATTCTCATCACGCCAGAAATGGCATCTGTAGTTATTCTTTGAAATTAAGCATGCCTTTGTGTATAATTTTGCAATACATATGCCAGGTATATAACATATTGTATTCATTTATTATCCTATTTTTATGTATCGTTTCGTCTGATGTAAATTGTAAAATTTCCCGACATATTTTAGTTGTAATATCCAAATATTGGCATGTGATACGTATATTATTCAATAAGAATGAAGTGTTAGCTAACTACTGTCATTCGATTGCAAAATGTTAAGAAATTCGACGGTTACTGCGCTCATTTTCAATCAATAAATTCCATTATAATAACTTGAATCTGATAAGGGATTAGTGTAAGGAACCGTCGATAAAACTTTAATGAGAAAAGAAAGGATTATTATGCGTAAATTGATATTTGTCGTTTTTGTTGCTCTTCTGGCCGCTGTGGCCTGTGCCCCAACCCCGACCCCGGCGCCGGCAACGGAAGATCAGAAAGCCTTCTATGCATTAGGTGTTCATCTCAACAAACAACTGTCCATTTTCGACCTGACAGCCGAAGAGTTGAAATATGTTCAGTTGGGCATGGCCGATGCGGCTGCCGGCAAGCAGCTTGCGGCAGAGCCGGAAGCCAACATGCAGAAGCTGGGCCAACTTGCTCAGGACCGCATGACTAAAGCCACTGAAAAACAGAAAGCACTCGCCGCGTCGTTTTTAGAAAAAGCCGCCACCGAAAAAGGCGCACAGAAAACCGCTTCCGGTTTGATCTATACGGAGATCAAGGCCGGCACAGGCGCTCAGCCTAACGCCTCAAACGTCGTCAAGGTTCACTACGTCGGCACTTTGATTGACGGCAAGGAATTTGACAGTTCCGTCAAGCGCGGCCAGCCAGCGGAATTTCCGGTGGGTCAGGTTATTCCCTGCTGGAGGGAAGGCGTCAGCATGATGAAGGTGGGCGGCAAGGCCAAACTGGTGTGCCCATCGGAAATCGCGTATGGAGACAGGGGACGTCCGCCCATCATTCCCGGCGGCGCGACACTGGTTTTCGACGTGGAACTGCTGGAAGTGAAAGCAGCTGACGCGGCGCCTGCGACGCCTGGGAAGCCCTCGGCACCTCCGGTTCCCGCACCGAAACCAAACGTAAAGAAATAACCTCAGAAAAGCACCATCGTGTTTCAATCATGACTGATCAGGGGGCGGGCCGCAAACCCTCCCCCTTGTTGCATGATTACTATCGTCGATGTACCGGTTAAGGCCACATTTGCCAAAAATTCCTGAAAATATGTAGTACCCCTTTCCTGACAAGAATGGCCATTTACAGGAGCCTAAAATAAGGTTCATCCGGGCGATGCGTAATTCCTCCACAAAACGTCAACCTGACAGTAGATGTGAGACTTCAAATCGCAGGCATTGATATTATTTTCCAAAAAGTTTATACGTGTCCTAATAATATTTAGTCCACTTCCAATTTTTGACCCATGAATAATATGATAAAAACAGAAATGAAAACGATTCGTTCAGTTATTTTTTTATCGTTTCTGATTATCCTTCTCCTTGTAACCCCTGTAATTGGTTCTTCGGACGATTGGGTGGAATATATAAGGGATGGCGGTGATGTGTATTCATATTATAAGATCAGTATACAACATAAGCCTAAGGATATAGTTCGAGTATGGACTAAAATGGTTTTCTCTGATGAAAGTAGAGAAAAATGCATTCAACACGAGAAACAAAGGGGAGTGTCGACTAAAGGATGGGACAAGCTATCAAAATATCAATATTTACAGGAAATAGACTGCAAGAAAAAGAGGTTTCTGAAGATATCTATTATTTATTATGATACGGGTGGTAATATATTATATACGTTTCCATATCATAGACCAGACTGGGATTATATAATTCCTGATACAAGATTGGACATCTTACGCAAAAAAGTCTGTAAATAACCAGTAATGCCTAAAATCTGTATACGAAAACCGTGACGCAAAGACTGCTCGCTGTAATGTTGTTTTTTCAAATCTGACCTCCTATACTCTGTTACAAACCATAATCGCTGTTCTTAAAAACAAAAGGCAGAGCCTATTGACCTTGCCTTTCGATTTACTTCAATACCCGCAGTATTCTAATTCAACTTTCTCCTGACTCCTGCCAACCCAATCAGACCGAGTCCAAGAAGCAGCATAGTCATGGGTTCTGGAACTTGTACCTGCCAACTGATGGTGTCGTTAGCGCAAGTGGCGGTACCCCACACAAATGTCCAGTTGCTTCCAAGATTTAAGCCGGAGAGATCTATAGCAACAGAGTTGTTGAGACCATGGCTGCCAAGTGTCCACTCCACGATTGTGGAGGATATCGAAATTCCATCTGTTGCCAAAACAGGCACAGATGATGCTGACACTTCATTGAATCTGCCCCCGTAAATGTAACCACTAGAACTAAATTTGTCTTGGGACGTATCATAAACGGGCAAACCATAGACCTTTCCCAGGTCAGTAGAATCCAGCCGAATGGCATAGTCAAATGAACCGTTGGAGCCTATGTCAATAAAAAGATCGGCGGTTGTGGTGCCGAGATATCCATTTTTATTGGGATTCCAGTTACTGAAGATAGTGAGGGTATTACCAGAAAGATTTGCTCCAAAAGTGTCAAAATAATTCGAAAGGCCGATCACATCCTTCCAGGTACCGGAGCCATAGGGATTATTGTAGCGCCATTCCTGGACTTTTGTAACATCGTCGAAATCGTATGCCCATGCGCTGCCTGCTATAACGAAGAGCAGCATACCTGTCATTAATAGATATATTATCCTTGATTTTCTCATTTTTATAAGCCCCCTTCTTGTATTATATAATGTAATACAGTGTTATTCAAATATCATGCCGAAATCGTAACTAATTAATATGATATAGATGATTTTAAAAATGGGTTCCAGGGGGAACTCAATATTGTAGATAAAACCGACAACGATCAGGTGATTTGTGGGTGCCAATGGTAGGTTATATGCATTATTACGGCAATATAGGTGATTATCTTGAAAATGTAAAGGAACCCGACAGTTTTACACTTATAACGTCGGGAAACCAGATTCTCAGCTATAAAAAAGCTTCTTTCTATCAGAAATATTCAAATTTTTTCATTAAAAGGGTTGAGGACTTGGTAGGTGAAGTCAACGATCCCGGTGGTTTGCAGTGTTGCAAAAAATCGGCAATTGGCTTTCTTGCTCAACCCTTTTTGTTGTCCATAAAGTGTTACCCTGGTGAAAATGCTGAATATCGGACCGTCAACGTTGATGTTATTTCCTCTTAATTCAATATCAATAAAAGGGCTGTTTCCCTTTGTGCCCGGCGACGGCTTCAGGGACGTTCTCTCCCGAATGGATGACTGCATCAATATTGTGGTAGCGCTGAGGGACGGTATGCAGGTGCGCGGGGGTTTTTTAGTCTTGGTGAATGCGTCCCTGCCTTTGTCACAGATCAGATCTCGGGGAGGCGGGAACGGTTCCGCTCGTATTCTTCCATGACCTTCCGCGTGTACCAGGTCTTCGGCTCACTGTTTCTTTGCATGCTCTGACGGGCCCGGGTGAAGCCCACATTGTAGGCAAAGAGGACGGCGTAATCGTTGTCATAATGCCGGCTGAGAAACGAGAGGTAATAGATGCCGAAGCGGACGTTCGCGTGGGGACAACGCAGCACATTCCGTTCGAAGGGGATGCCCACCTCCTGAGAGAACTCGCGGGCCACGATGGTCTTGACCTGCATAATGCCAATGGCTCCGGCATCGGAGACCACGTCGTGACGGAAGTTGCTCTCGGCATCCATGACGGCCAGCACGAGACGGTAATCGACGGCATAACGCCGGGAGGCATCGTACATGGTCTTCGCTACATCCCGGAGTTCCTCGTCCGGGATACGGGCTTGCTTTTCCGCCAGGTGAGCCACGATCAGCTCTACGGCGCGTTCTTCTTCCCAGTTCAAATCGAAAATTAGGCCGCTATTCGTCTCGTCTAAAAAATTCAGGCTTGTCAGCGCAACAATACCAATGATCATTCCGAGGAAAGCCAATAGTTTTAAAGTTTTCATGTCTTCCATCCTTCTTTCTTCTGCCCTGTCCCTCCTCCGGCCCATCGTATCGCAGGGCTTTGTCTCAAAAGTTTTCGCCGGGGAGAAACAGCGGGATAAGGAGACCGGAAGGTCGGGTTTTTTGAAGACGACTGTTACTTCATGCGTCTGATGTAATGGTATTGGCATTACTATACAAATCTATGGGCATAATTGCAAGAAAAAAGTGGCAAATTTCTTTTATTAGTAAATAAAATCAGTTACATAAGTGAATATCCACACCGACAGGGATGGGCATCCGGGGTAAAAATACTTTCTGCCTCCGTTTTGCTGCAGACTTCCATGCATCCCTGTTCACTGAACGGGGTACTCTGGCAGATTTTTATAAATAATCCTTGTTCATTTTTTAAATCCTGCTTATATTGATTTCGATAAACTACGAGATTTTATATATTAATCTTATTCAGTGTATGGACTGAGACAACTCATTGATCATTGCGAGAAAGGATAACAGCATGGAGAAGATCAGCCGGGTCGAACTTTTTCACGTCAGCATCCCTCTGCCAAAGCCTTTTTATCCGGCCTGGATACCGGGATACCCATCTACACACAGTAATATGACACTGATTCAGTTGACGACAACCTCCGGCATTACGGGCATCAGTGCAGGATATGCCATGGAACGAGAAAGGGAAGGCTTGGGAAACCTCCTGGGACCCTATCTTATTGGTCTCGATGCCACCAACATTTCTTTAGTAAAACAAAGACTCCGTGAGGCAAGCTATCTCGGATGGCGGAATGTGTGGATAGAGGCAGCCTTGTGGGACATCAAAGGGAAACTGGAAAATCAACCTGTCTACAAATTGCTGAACCCGGATTCATCAACCGTGGATACGATTCCTGTATACTGTTCCACGGGAGAAATCCACTCCCATGACCAGCGGCGGCAGGAACTCCTCAAAATTAAAGAGATGGGCTTTGCAGGCGTGAAGATGCGGGTACACGACTTTGAGATGGCGAAAGACATGGCCCACCTGGAACTGGCTCGCAAGACACTGGGCGATAATTTCATCATCGGCGTGGATGCAAACCAGGGATGGCGGGTAACCATCATTGACGATGCCCCTGTCTGGGACCTTGAGCGGGCGACAGCGTTTGCAAAGGCTTGCGAAGCGCTGGATATCGCGTGGCTGGAAGAGCCTCTTGACATGTATGCGTGGGATGAACTGGGCGAGCTCCGTACCCGGACGAAGACAAAGATCGCCGGGGGAGAACTGAACGCGGGGTGGCATGAAATGAAGGTCTTTTTTGAAAAGGGGAGCTTTGATATATACCAGCCGGACGCAACGTTCAGTGGCGGCGTCACAGACTGTTGGCGTGTGGCAAAAGAATGCCTGCAGCGCGATCTTGACTTTTCCCCTCACACCTGGACAAGCGGCGTCGGTTTCTTAATCAATCTCCACATCCATGTCGCAGCCGGAGCAAAAACATTGTTGGAATATCCCTATGAACCGCCGGGGTGGATCCCGGAGGCACGTGACGGTATCCTCACGGAACCGATTTTGATCGACAGGAACGGACATGTCCCCGTTCCTAATATGCCAGGGCTCGGCATCCGGTTGGACAAAGACAAAATGAAACGGTATGCGGTGAAGTTTTTTGAGATCACCGAGGCGGGCATTGCCTGGCAGGCTATTAAAACAAAAGGGCTTTTCACTGCCCTTAGCCTGGCAAAAAAGAAACGTAAATCCTGATGACGAAGAGCGAAACGCCAGACCGCGACTGTGAATCACCCCGGGAGTCAGTCTTTTTTTCGACTACACGACATTCTTTCCATTTTCCTAACCCTGCCATCATCAAGGAAAAGAAAGTCAATTCGGGACAAAAAATTCCCGCTCAGCACCCTTTTCACCGAGGGCTGAGGGAGGTGTAAGGAGGCTCGAGACATGAAAATTTTTATGACAGGCGGCACGGGATTTGTCGGAACGTCTCTGGCCAAACGTCTTATTTCAGAAGGCCACGAAGTTCTTATCCTGACGCGGGCACTCAGCGGCATGGAATTAAAAATGACGGGGCTCTCCTATCTCATAGGAAATCCGACCATGAAAGGAAAATGGCAGGAAGCCCTCCATGGACATGACGTAATCATCAACCTCGCCGGGGCTTCCATCTTCAGCCGCTGGACACGGGAACAAAAAAAGATTCTAGTGAGCAGCCGCATCGAGACAACCCGCAATCTGGTTGAAGAACTTCCAGACAGGGCAAAGCACATCACATTCTTCAGCGCATCAGCGGTGGGTTATTATGGTTTTCATGAAGATGACGAACTCATCGAATCATCTCCGACCGGCAATGATTTCCTTGCCCGGCTGGCTTATGATTGGGAAAAGGAGGCCCTGAAGGCGGATGCTAAAGGTACACGAGTCATCATTGCCCGCATCGGTATTGTTCTCGGTAAAAGCGGAGGTGCGCTGAGTCGTATGATACCGCTTTTTAAATGTTTTTTGGGTGGACCGCTGGGCAGCGGACGCCAGTGGTCTTCCTGGGTTCACATGCACGATCTCATTGAAATATTTATCTTTTTGCTTAGCCGCAAAGATATATCCGGCGCGGTTAATTTTTGCTCGCCAAATCCCGTCCGCAACAAGGACCTGGGAGAGGCTATCGGTAAAGTTCTGCACCGCCCCTCTTTTATGCCCGCGCCCGGCTTTATGATTGAGTTGATCCTTGGAGAGTTTGGTTCCGTGTTGCTCAAAGGTCAGCGCGTGATTCCCCGCCGTCTGCTGGATAGCGGATTTAAATTTCGCTACCCCCATATCGAAGAGGCGCTCAAGAACATTATTCACGATTGATGATACTATGTAGTTCCCTCCCCAAAACGTATCGCCCAACCAATAGATTGCCCAACCCGGTACACACCTTTCCTCATCAGCAATATTTAATCCCATATTTTGTGGTCAGAATACCATTGACACACAATATCGTTCTTCATATACTCCCCCAACGAAAAGAGAAGTTCTTATCAATGCAACGGTGGTACACATTACGGCAGCATAGTAATAACCGGTGGTCTTTTCTTCCGGCTTTTGCAATCTATGGCTCCTGCATCTCTACAGTTGAACACAAGGAGGACTTATGAAAAAGCTATTGAGTCTGTGTGGATTTCTTCGCGGTCGCACGTGCATGTGCATGTGCGGGACGCTTTGCATGGCGGTGCTTTTTTTCTTTGCTGTCGCGGCCCGGGCGGATGTGCCGAAGAGCATCGAAGAATGCGCGAAGATTGATAACAGCACGAAACGAATAGAGTGTTACGATAAACTTGCCGGACGCAAGGCGGCGCCGAGCGAACCGGCGGCTGCGGCCGCTCCCGCGGTAACGACTGAATCGCGAACAAAAAGTTCATATCTGGAGAAGCTCTGGGAGCTTGACAAGGAGTCCCGGCGTGGCAAGTTGGCAATATCAACTCACAGGTCGAATTACATTCTTCCCTTCACATACGTCGAATCGCCAAACGAGAAACCCATACGGGAGGAGAATCCTCATAAAGAGCTCAAAAATCCCGAGGTGGCTTTTCAGCTCAGTTTCAAGGCGAAAGTGTGGCAGGATATCCTTAAACAAAACATGGATCTATGGGTTGCATACACACAGCGTTCATTCTGGCAACTCTACAATGACAAAGACTCTTCACCTTTTCGTGAGACCAACTACGAACCCGAAATTCTATTGAATTTTCGGACGGATTTTGATCTGATCTGGCTGAAGAACCGATTCATTAACATTGGCTTCAACCATCAATCCAACGGCCAGTCGGAACCTCTCTCGAGAAGCTGGAACCGCGCCGTGGCGAACTTCGGATTTGAAAGAGACAATCTTACTCTCATTCTGAAAACATGGTACCGGTTTCCGGAGAGCTCCGATGATGATGATAATCCGGACATAGAAGACTACCTCGGGTATGGTGAACTCTGGGCACACTATTTTTGGAATGGTAACAGATTCGGTGCAATGGTGCGGAATAATCTTAGATTCGGCAAAAATCGCGGTGCTGTCCAGCTCGAATGGGCCTTTCCGCTCTTTGAACGTGTGAGCGGATACATACAGTACTTTAACGGCTATGGTGAGAGTTTGCTTGACCATGACCACAACATCAACCGCATAGGTATCGGTTTCATCATCAAAGACTGGGATTGAAGATGATTCCGTGAGAGGAATAGAAGCTATGAAACCATTTCGGGGCGTTGACTACTATTGGTGTGATGGCCTTCTGACGGAAGAAGAACGGAGCGTCCGCGAGACGGTCCGCCGGTGGGTGGAAAACGGGTACCTTCCGAAGGCGCGAGACTATTTTGAAAGGGGAGTCTTCGATACGGGCCTCATTCCGCAACTCGCAGAAATAGGTTTGCTGGGGATCAAGATCAAAGGATACGGCGGCGCGGGAATGAGCGACGGTGTCTACGGAGTAGTGTGTCAGGAACTGGAACGAGGCGACAGCGGCCTGCGTTCCTTTGTTTCCGTCATGAATTCCCTGGTCATGTACCCCATTTTTGCATTCGGGAGCGAGGAACAGAAAGAACGCTGGCTGCCTACCATGGCCCGCGGCGAAAAAATCGGGTGCTTTGGCCTTACGGAACCAAACACGGGGTCCGACCCGTCACGCATGGAAACCCGTGCCGTGCGGAAAGGCGGAGATTACGTCATACACGGCAGCAAGATGTGGATCACGAATGGAGAACTGGCTGATGTGGCCGTAATCTGGGCCCGTGCTGAAGAGGGGATTCGCGGTTTTTTAGTGGAGAAGGGCATGCCGGGATTTCAGGCGTATCCCATTCCTTATAAATATTCCCTGCGCGCATCGGTGACCTCGGAACTTAGTCTGGATGATGTGCGGGTGCCGGCGGAAAATATCTTGCCGGGCACGGACGGGCTGAGATCAGCCTTGATGTGCCTGAACGAGGCCCGCTATGGGATCGCCTGGGGAGCGGTAGGGGCGGCCATGGCCTGTTATGAAGTGGCCCTGGAATATGCAAAGAGCCGTATTCAGTTTGGCGTGCCGATTGCTTCTTTTCAAATGGTGCAGGCCAAGCTGGTGAAGATGCTGGCTGAAATTACAAAAGCGCAGCTGCTGTGCATCCAGCTTGGGAGAATGAAAGAGGCGGGGAGGGCACGGCATACCCAGATTTCTCTTGCCAAAATGAACAATGTGGCGGAAGCGCTCAAGATTGCCCGCACGGCCAGAAACATCTTGGGAGCGAATGGAATCTCTCTGGAGTACCACATCATCCGTCATATGCTGAATCTCGAGTCGGTGTACACTTACGAAGGAACCCACGATATTCACATCCTGTCCATTGGGCGTGATATCACCGGATTTGATGCGTTTTCTGCCACGTCATAAGCGCTGCTAAATCCCTCTTGATTCAGGTGTGTTGTTACTTTCTTTCCTCAAGAGGCAGTATTGCGGCACGCTCCAGCGCCTCAAGGGATGCCTGGAGGCTTTTACCCTGCGACGTTTGCCGGAGGGCGGAGGTGAGCATCTCAATAGTGACCGGGTCTCCCGTGCGGGCTAGCAGCACCAGTGCGGCCAGGGCCCATTCCGTCTTCGAAAAGGCATGTGCTTTAAAATCGATCTCACAAATGCGGGCGTTTGACGCGGGTATTTCCACTCCTCTTGCCATGATTACCCTGGACTCGGAAGCGGCCTTCGAAAAAATATCACGTTTCCGCGTCACCCCTTCCCGGGAGAGCGCCACAATCACGTCAGGTCGTTCAACACCCGTATAGATTATGGGTTCCGGGGAAATAATCAACTCCGTAACAGACGGTCCCCGCAAAACGGTGATGTCATAATCGTTCTTCTGAGTCACATGCATCCCGGACAAAATAGCCGCGTGAGCGAGCAGCGAACCCGCCGACTGGATCCGCTCCCCGGCGGCGCCCAGTAATACGACCTCACGTCGGGCTTGTACCGGCGGGGCAAAGCGCGTTTCAATTCCGCTTATATCGTGACTCATGGTGTGCGCTTCACACTTTTCATGATAATGACTGCCGTATTCACGTCGCATATTGCCGGTTACAGGCCCGCAGAATGGAGGAATCTCCTTGATAAGGGTATCCAGGTCCCGGGAAGATACGGGATTACGTTTGAGATAGCGGCCTGTACAGAGCCCCCACAGATCTACCAGGGAAAAGCCTTCAAAGGATATGGCCTGCGCGAGTATTTCGGCGATGTTATCCCCGTAAATCGAAGCACGCGTGACATAGGGGGCGCCCGCGGCCGCGGCAACGCTGCACACATCCATGGGTTTTTCCAGGATATTGAGAAAACCAGAAGAGACTGAGGCAGACGGGGGCGTTGTGCAGGAGAACTGGCCTCCCGTCATTCCAAAATTGAAATTGTTCAAAATGAGGAGTGTAATATCGAGGTTGCGGCGGCAAGCCGCAAGTAAATGGGCGCCGCCGATTCCCAATCCGCCGTCTCCCATGGTGACGATCACCTTGAGCTGCGGGCATGCGAGCTTGATGCCCGCGGCGTAAGTCAGGGCGCGTCCGTGAAGGCCGTGCAGTGCGTGCGTGGTGAAGTAGGTGTCAAACAGGCCGGAACAGCCGATATCGCTGACGATAGCAATTTCGTTCCCTTTGAGCCCCAGTTTTTGAAAAGCCTCATCCAGAAAACGGAGGCTGCGGTCGTGGGAGCAGCCCGGGCAAAACACCTGAGGCCGGGTAGGATTGAGCAGGCTATTCATCAAGCACCTCCCGGACGATTTCCCCGGGGTTGATCAATTCACCGCTCATTTTGCCGAAAAAATCAACCCGCACGTCCCCAAGCACTCGCCGGACTTCGTGAACATACTGACCCAGGTTCATTTCCACCATCAGTACTCGTTCCATACCCGCGGCAGCCTCTCGCAAGACTGTTTCCGGTACAGGCCACAGGGTTTTCAGTATCAAGAGAGATACGGGTATGTATTTCTCCTGGAGAAGCGCCAGGCATGCTGCCTGTGCCGCCCGCGCCGTGACTCCGTAAGAGACAATTAAGGTCCGTGCACCCTCCCTCCGTTCGAACTGGAAGAAAGAATAACTTTCCACATGGGTTTCGATCTTTCTTTGCAGACGGTCGACGGTTTCCTGAATTACCACGGGATCGGTCGTGATGTAACCTTCGGCTCCGTGGGTCGATGACGTCTGCCGGACGGGAATGGGGCCGCCGATGGGGAGAAAGGCGGGAACATCCTCACCCTGTTTCACCGCAAATGGGAGGAATGGGCCGGAGGTATGCCGTGTTCTTTCAATGACAGGTGGTTTGGTGATGGCCTCAAGGTCAAGGGATTCCCTGGTCATGCCGACCTCTTTGTTTGATGCCAGGAAGACGGGGCACCGGAACCGCTCGGCCAGGTTGAATGCCTGGACAGTGAGAATAAAGCAGTCGCGCACATCGATGGGAGCCAGGACGATCACCGGGAGTCCGCCGCTCGATCCCCAGCGAAGAAACTGTATATCCCCGTCGGCGCCGCGCGTGGCGGACCCCGTTGAAGGGCCCTGGCGCATAACATCAACGATCACAATGGGGATTTCGCCTGCAATTGCAAAGGAGATATTTTCACTGTAAAGGCTGATGCCGGGACCTGAAGTCGCGGTCATGGCCTTCATGCCGGCCATAGACGCCCCCAGGCAATAGCCGATGGAGGCGATTTCGTCTTCCCCCTGGAGCACAATGCCTCCCGCTCCGGGAAGCCTTTCCAGCATGGCGGCAAGGAGGCTGCTGGCCGGGGTGATGGGGTAGGCGGCAAAGAACCGGCAGCCCGCGTAGATCGCCCCCATTGCTATCGCCTCGTTACCTTCTAAGAATAGGACACCCATGATGATTCTAAGAGTCTGATTCTTCCCCCGGTCAGTTGTGAAAAGGATTCGAGGATCCGAGGATTGAATCGTTCAATTGTTTGTTTCCACTATCGCCGTTCGGACCATAGGCTGTTCCTACGATTCCCAGTGCCATTTATCAGTCAAAACCTGTATAGTGTCCCCGATTTTGTTAAAAAACCCCGCTCTCCTCGAGACTCAGGGTTATCATTGGAAGTGGGTATTAACTCCTCTTATTATTCCACCCCGAACTCAATGCCCTGGGCAAGGGGCATGTCACGAGACCAGTTGATGGTGTTCGTCTGCCTCCGCATATAGGCCTTCCATGCGTCCGAACCGGATTCCCGCCCGCCGCCGGTGTCTTTTTCACCGCCGAAAGCGCCACCGATTTCCGCCCCGGATGTGCCAATGTTCACGTTTGCGATGCCGCAATCGCTTCCCTGGTGGCTCAGAAACAGCTCGCTTTCGCCCACGTCACTAGTGAAAATTGCGGAACTGAGACCCTGGGGCACGCCGTTGTTGTAACGGATGGCCTCCTCAAGGGTATCATAAGGGATCATAAAGACGACAGGAGCAAAGGTTTCTTCCTGAATAATAGGACAGTCATGTCGCGCCTCGCAGATACAGGGGGTGACATATGTGCCCGTATCGTAAATGCTGCCGGAAAGCACTTCGCCTCCGTAAATAATCCTTCCACCCTGGCTTTCGAGTGTCTTGAGCGCTTCCTGCATTGTGTGGACGGCCTCGCGTTCGATCAACGGTCCCATGAGGACGCCGTCTTCCATGGGATTGCCGATTTTCACCTGGCCGTAGGCCCGGATCAGAGATTCGGCAAGGGGTGTAAAAATGTCCCTGTGGGCGATGATGCGGCGTATGGAAGTGCAGCGCTGTCCCGCCATACCGACGGCTCCGAAGAGTATGGCGCGGACGGCAAGATCAAGGTCTGCCTTTGCGGTGACGATGACGGCGTTGTTTCCGCCCAGCTCCAGCAGTGTTCTCCCCAGGCGTGAAGCCACCACCTGGCCTGCATGACGTCCCATGACGACACTCCCTGTAGCTGAAATGAGGGGCACGCGTCTGTCGGCAAGAAGCAGTTCACCGACCTCTTTTCGGTTTCCGGTGACAATGTTAAGGATCCCCTGTGACAGTCCGCTTTCCTGCAGAACGGGGTCGATGATTTTCATCAGAGCGATAGCGGTAAGGCATGCTTTACTCGATGGTTTCCAGATGACCGTATCTCCCGCCACCAGGGCCATCATGGCATTCCATGCCCACACGGCCACGGGAAAATTGAAGGCGGTAATAACGCCGACGGGCCCAAGAGGGTGCCACTGTTCATACATCCGGTGCATGGGACGTTCACTGTGCATACTAAGACCGTAAAGCATGCGCGACTGACCGACGGCAAAATCACAGATGTCGATCATTTCCTGAACTTCCCCTTCGGCTTCGGCCCGGATCTTACCTACTTCTAACGAGAGCAGCATTCCCAGTTCCCGCTTGCGGGTACGCACTGCATTTCCAATCTTCCGCACAAGCTCGCCGCGTCTCGGCGCCGGCATCATGCGCCATTGAACGAATGCTTCACCGGCCTGGGCTGTCACCTGTTCGTAATCATGTGCGGAGGCCTGCCGCACCCTGGCGATGACACGGCCGTCAATCGGCGAGACTGATTCAAGCAGATCTCCGGAACATTCCCGCCAGGCGCCGCCCATTCCCGCCCCCGGATTTATTTCAGAGAGCCCAAGTTCTTCCAGAATTGCGTGTATGGTCTTCATCGGCCCCTCCTTCGTTTGTGTGAAAACACACTCTCTCTTTACAAGAAAGACTTCATAGGCGGTTCATGGTTCCTTATGGTTACTTCCCGCAAATTACAGAAATCTCAATGGACACGTCCCTCGGGAGCTGGGCTGCCTGCACGGTCTCCCGGGCTGGGAGAATATCGCCGAAATATCCGCTGTAGATCTCGTTGAATTTTGCAAAATTTTTGAGGTCTTTCAAGAAGACGGTGGTTTTGAGGACATTCTTCAGGCTCATACCTCCCGCTTCCACAATGGCTTTGATATTTTCCAGGACGCGCACTACCTCGGCCTCAAATTTTCCGGTTATTAATTCACCTGTCTCCGGATCAAGGGGAATCATCCCCGAAACAAACAGCAGATCACCGTACTGAACTGCCTGGGCATAAGGACCGATAGCCTTTGGGGCATTGGGAGTGCTTATGATTTTTCTTTCTGTGCCAGTCATACTATGTCTCCTTCCTTTGTCATGCGGTAACGATACCTCACAGAAAAATGCACTGCTTTCAATTCAAATTTGCTATCGTGAGGAGATATGTCTGGATCACTGCCGGGTCGTTTCCCGTCTCTGTTAAAATCTGTACTTCAGTCCAACACCAAGCGCATTGGATGCCCCCTCCACTCCATCAAAAGTTCCGAACATTCCGGATCGGTGGTGAAGCCGTACTGCGAGATGCCACTGAGGGGTCTTCGGCAGGGCAAATGTGAGTTCTAACATAAGATAATTCAGAAAATGGGATGTTTTACCACGGTGGATTTCTTTCTCCAATTCCGGCTTTCTCGTTGCATAGGACGGGCCGTCGCCGATAGCGATAGTCGTGTCTATATACTTGTTCCAGGGAAAGGTGAGCCATCTTAACGCGAAAAGGGCGTTAAACTCCCAGTGATGCTGATTTCCCATGTGTTTGACCACCTGTCCTTCAAGTTCAAGATCAAGGTTTTTCGTAAAGGAGTAAATCCTCCGCGAGACGGCTGCCGCTATAAAATAGTAGGATGAAGCAAAATCCGGTTCGTAAAATGTTTGCCAGAAATCGCCCCGCAACTGGCTGGCGCCATACACTGTGGCAGCCCAATCTTCCCTCGCCTCCAATGCCTTCGGAAAAACGAGGATAGATGCAACTGCCAGGATGGGCAGGAGTCTTTTCCATACTTCACACATCGGGGTCGGCTTACACATATATTATGGCTCATGGATACAGCGGATATAGGGAGCTTTCTTGCTTCCAGGGAGTCAACCTGTGTTGTCAACGTACTATTTGGAAATATACCATTATTTCAAGAGGAGTCAAATCCGTATTATGGACGAAAACGAGATCACATTGACAGTTCTCTGAATCTGAGCTTCTTCATTAATGAGGTCACCATTCATCGACATGCACGGTAAACAGTTTATGGACATTCTCCTTAACGGGAATCGTCATTGCTGATTTCGATATTCAATAACCGCATCATCTCACCCACATCCGTAGTGGGGCTGTGGCAGGTGAAGTTTCTGCAGATATAAGCCGTTGCCCTGTTTTTCAGGGGATAAAGGCCTTTCGTGAATGGCGCGATGCCGGCAATTTCGGATGCGGCGGCATCATCGGGAGGACGGAGAAGTACGACGGCATTAGGCAGGTACTGCTGTCTGATTGCGCGGATCATTTCTTCCGTATCTTCCTCTCCCGATTCCCCGACAATCACTATTTCACATGCGGGATGTGTCAGAAAGCCAAGTGCCATCATGAAATACGTGTGTCCTGAGGGTATACGTTGGACACGGCCTGCAAAGGCACGGCTCATTACAACCGCCTGTGCTTCCAGTTCAGAATTTCCGGTGAGCCGGGAAAGACGGACCAGATTCATCATGGCTACGGAATTTCCCGAGGGAATGGCGCCGTCGTAGACATCCTTCTGGCGGAGAATAAGGTTCTCGCTATCATCCGGCGTGAAATAATAACCGCCCTGCTCCCTGTCCCAGAAGTGCTTCGTCAGATCTTCCTGAAGGGCAAGCGCTCTCTTCAGGTGTGTGATGTCGAAAGACGCTTCATAACACTCTATCAATGCCCAGATCAGAAAGGCATAGTCATCGAGGTTGGCCGTGATGCCGGACTCACCTGCCCGGTGGCGGTGAAAAAGTCTGCCGTCGAGCTCGCGCATATTCTTCATGATGAAATTGAGGGCATTTCGCGCTGTCTTTAAATATACTTTATCGGTAAAAACCTGGGCGCCCTTTGCCAGTGCGGCGATCATGAGGCCGTTCCAGTCGGTAAGAATTTTATCGTCTTTGTGTGGACGGGTACGCGACTCGCGGGCGGAAAAGAGTCTGATCCGTATCGCCGCCAGCCGCTGACGGAGAGACTCCTCGGATATGCCAAGAAATGGCGCAAGTAGAGAGGCTGACTTTTCCATGTGGAGTATATTGTACCCTGTTTTCCGTCCCGTCATTTGATCGACAAAATTTCCCGCTTTCTCCACCCCGAAGAGCCTTATTGCCAGCTCCGCATCCGATGGTTCCAGCAACTGCTCAATTTCTTCATGCTTCCAGAGATAATACTTCCCTTCTTCCCCCTCCGTATCGGCATCCTCAGCCGCGTAAAACCCCCCCTTCGTTGACTTCATGTCGCGCCTTATGTAATTGAATATTTCGCAGGCTGTCCTTCGAAACATTTCATCTCTTGTGGCCTGGTATGCTTCCGTGTAGGCCATGGCCAGCATGGCTTGATCGTAAAGCATTTTTTCGAAGTGGGGCACCAGCCATTTCTCATCGGTGCTGTACCGGTGGAAACCAAATCCCAAATGGTCATACATACCGCCGCAGCGCATTGCCCGCAGTGTCTGCAACGCCATCTCCAGGGCCTTCTTGTTGCCGTTCCATCTCGCATAGCGAAGCAGAAACATGAGTTGATGAGGTATGGGAAACTTAGGCGCGGGACCAAATCCCCCCCATTTTTCATCATAAATCCCTTTCAGTTCTTCATATGCCTTATGGAGAACATCTTTTGACAGGCCTTCGCCCTTTGCCTCAGGTTCTTTTTCCTGCAGTGCGGCAACAATCTGCCCGGCTGATTGTCGAATGTCATCGCGTCGATCTTTCCATACCTCCTGGATTTTGGGAATTACATCCAGCATGCCGATTCTGTTGTGCCGACTTTCGCGCGGGATGTATGTTGACGCGAAAAAAGGCTGTTTCTCAGGAGTCATTACAATGGTCAGGGGCCAACCTCCGGATCCGGTCATCATCTGGCAGGCGTTCATATATATCTTATCGATATCCGGCCGTTCCTCACGGTCAACCTTAATGCAGATGAATACTTCATTTAAAAGCTTGGCGACATCAGCATCTTCAAAGGACTCGTGGGCCATGACATGGCACCAGTGGCAGGTTGAATATCCTATGGAAAGAAATACCGGTTTATTTTCTTTGCGCGCTTTCTCAAAGGCCTCCTCACACCATGGATACCAGTCTACGGGATTATCGGCGTGCTGGAGCAGATAGGGGCTCTTCTCATGAGTCAGGCGGTTCCTTGTTTTTGCACAGTTTTTCTGCTTCTGGGTCATACATAGTCTCCTTTTTCCGCACCGGATCAGCTTTTGCGTGAGTTTGCAACAAGAGGTTGTCAAGAGGGGCGATCTCTATATTTATTTTTCAGGCTCTTCTCTTTAAATCCTTGAACCCTGAAGCCATTGGCTTTCGCCGCTTGCAATTCACTTTTTATTCAAGGGCTTCCGCCAAAATTTTCAACCCGCCGATTATGTCAGAACCTAAATGGAAGCGGATCACCTGCCGCCCGGCATTCGCAAGCGCCTGCCTGTCTCCGGAAGCCTGGGCGTTTTTCAAAACGCCGAATGTTATGGATGAATCGGAGAGCCCCAGTTCGTCGGGAATGGGGGTATCCCAGGGATCGTCGGCGGTGAACTGGATGAAGATTCCCTTTCCCGCATCTCCTTTATGAAGCTGGCCCGTGGAGTGAAGGAAACGCGGGCCGTAACCCACGGACACGGCCAGGCGGAATGTATTCCGCAGCCCTGTGCAGAGCGCATACAGCGCTGCATCGGCTTCCGCTGTAGGCTTGAGATATGCCTGAAGCGCCACATAGGCGCCGGTCTTTGCCTGTGCAATAAATTTCTTCAGCGCTTCCGCCGGTTCTCTGGCCTGAACATTTCCATAGACAGAGATGCCGCGAGCGGAAAGCAATGGTACCTCTACCGGCACCTCACCTTTCTCCGTATAAAGAGCTAATGCCTTGCGGGCCAGTACCTTGGCCTTCTCAACATCCGGCTGGTCAAAGGGATTGATGCCCAGGCGATGACAGGCAATAGCCGTCGCCATCTCCCAAAGAAAGCAATGGCCTCCCAGGTCATAAGGATCGCGGAGTTTTATGCAGACAATGGGATGTTCTGCCCTTTCCAGGGAGAAAAGTTTCCCGCATTCATCGTCATCACCTTCCATATATATGCATATAAATAACCGGTCATCACCATACACATCCACATTTCCTAAAGGTTCCAAAACGATAGGTACGACACCTTTGCCCTCTTTGCCGGTACTCTCGGCGATGAGCTGTTCCAGCCAGTCACCGAAACTGGCGATTTGCGGCGAAAAAATAAAAGTGGCCTTATCCCGCCCGGCCTTTGCCAGTTCTCCCAATACCGCTCCCAGAAAAGAACCGTGTATTCCATCGGCATCAGGCATCTCGTATGACAATTCCTCATTTGCAACTCTTATTGCCCGGTCAATAAGAGTCTTTACATCCATTCCCATGAGCGCTGCCGGGAACAGGCCGAAATACGACAGGGCCGAATAACGCCCCCCAATGTCCGGATCATTGAGAAACACGTATCGAAAACGGTACATTTCCGCAATATCGGCAAGCTTGCTTCCCGGGTCTGTGATGGCGATAATATGCCGACCCGCCCGGTCAGGACCCACGGCTTCCGCCACGATGTTATAAAAATATTTCATGAAGGAAAAGGTTTCCACGGTGCCCCCGGACTTGGTGGACACTATGAAGAGAGTTGTATGGACGTCAAACTTTTCTGCGCACTCAAGTACAGCTCCCGGATCGGTGCTGTCGAGCACCTCCAGATCGAGATAGCCTTCTCGTACGCCAAAAGTTTTACGGAACACTTCAGGGGCCAGGCTGGAACCCCCCATGCCCAGGAGCAGTGCGTGGGTGTACCCGTCGGCACGGACCGCCTCCACTACGGCGTCTATTTCATGCAGTTTCCCTGCCATGTCTTTCGGGCTTTCCAGCCATCCCAGACGGTTGGCGATCTCGGTGGTATCAGGCTTCCAGACAGTGTGGTCTTTTGCCAGGATACGCTCAATGACACGGTGTGTCTTCATTTCCGCTAACGCCGCATCAACCGATGCCTCATAAGAACCCAGACTGCATGATCCCGTTACTACTCCCATTTCCTGACCTCCGTGCTACTTTCCCCGGGGGAAAATTGCTGTTGATAAAGTTAGCTTAATCATGGTGAAAAGCCGCATCTGTAATGAGTTTGCTGATCTCAAGGGGTTCTCCCTTTGCCGACATACAGATACGCCCAGCGATCGTAGACATAGCCATGCATCCGGTCTAATAAGGAAAACCCGGGCGTGCGGCTGGATTCTTTCAAAAAAGATCGGGTCGAGGGCTTCATTTCATCCATTCTTTCGCCGCTTTTACTACATGTTCCGCGGTAATGCCAAACTTCTCATAGAGCACCTTGGCAGGGGCGCTGGCGCCGAACCTGTCCATGCCTATGACAACACCATCCAGACCCACGTAATGTTCCCAGCCCAGCTTGATGCCCGCTTCAATCGCAATCCTGGCCCTGACATCAGGAGGGAGCACATGATCACGGTATTCTGCCGGCTGCTTGTCAAAAATTTTCCAACTCGGGATGGATATAACCCTTACCCGAATGCCATCTAACGATAGCTTCTTCGCTGCTTCCAAAGCCAGGGCCACCTCCGAACCGGTACCGATCAGTAGTATATCGGGTTTATCGTGGGAAGAATCCCACAGGATGTACCCTCCCCGTTGAAGGCAGCTCGCCGGTGTAAGTTCCGCCCGTTTCAGGACGGGAAGATTCTGGCGGGTAAAGATCAGTGCCGTGGGACCTGCCTGGTTAAGGATGGCGGCCTTCCACGCCTCAACAGCTTCATTGGCATCAGCAGGACGGATAACGTTCAGATTAGGCACGGCACGTAAATTCATGATCTGTTCTATTGGCTGATGCGTCGGCCCATCTTCTCCCAATCCTATGCTGTCGTGGGTAAACACGAACACGATCCGTAATCCCATAAGTGCTGCCAAGCGCATGGGAGGCCTCATGTAATCCGAGAAGGTCAGGAATGTTGCCGTGTAGGGAATAATGCCGCCGTGGAGGGCCATGCCGACGGCGATGGCGCCCATGGCATGTTCCCGTACGCCAAAGTGAATGTTCACGCCGCTGTATCCCCATGCGCCGCCAACGGTACCCTGGATATTCTCCTGAGGCATGTCGGGTTTCTGAAAGTCACCAAGCCCTTTGAGCCAGGTGAAGGTTGAAGGATTGAGGTCTGCTGATCCTCCCATAAGTTCGGGGAGACAAGAAGCGAGGGATTGCATGACTGATTCCGAAGCTTTGCGGGTTGCCGTGTCTTTGGTTCCATCCGGATAGACAGGAAGCTGTGCTTCCCACTTTTCGGGAAGATGTCCTTCCATGACGCGTGTAAATTCGTCAGCAAGGTTGGGAAATTCAGCACGATAGCGGTCAAAACTCTTTTCCCAACGGGCCTCCCATTCCCGGCCACGGTCACGTGAATTACGGAAATAGGCAAAAGTATCATCAGGAATGAAAAACGCAGGGTCCGCAGGCCAACCAAGGAATTTCTTTGCTGCCAGCACCTCCTCCGCGCCAAGAGGTGAACCGTGCGCTTCAGATGTGCCCTCTTTACGCGGTGCTCCGCAGCCGATGGTAGTTCGAATGAAAATAATGGAAGGGCGGGGGGTTTCTGCCTTTGCGTCCTGTAGGGCGCAGTCAATCCACGTTGTATCGTTTCCATCGTCCACAGATATTACATGCCACCCATACGCCTCGAACCTTTTCCCTACATCTTCTGTAAAAGAGAGCGCCGTTGATCCGGCGAGTGATATGCAGTTGTCGTCATAGAGAACGATCAGTTTGCCGAGGCCGAGGTGTCCGGCGAGAGAACATGCTTCAGAAGAGACGCCTTCCATCAAATCTCCGTCGCTGGCGAACACATAGGTGAAGTGGTCGATGATTTTATGGCCGGGGCGATTGTAGCGCGCCGCACAATGAGCTTCTGCGATAGCCATTCCCACGGCATTGCTGAGTCCCTGTCCGAGGGGCCCCGTGGTTACTTCGACACCGCAGTCACAATCACGTTCCGGGTGACCGGGTGTTTTGCTTTCCCACTGGCGAAACGATTTCAGATCAGAGAGGGAGAGGTTGTACCCGGTGAGGTGTAGCATTGCATACAGGAGCATCGAGGCATGTCCCGCCGAAAGAACGAAACGGTCCCGGTCAGCCCATCGAGGATTTGCCGGGTTGTGCTTCAGGTGTCGCATCCAGAGGGTGTAAGCCATGGCCGCCGCTCCCATGGGCATGCCCGGATGGCCGGACTTTGCTTTTTCTACGGCGTCAACGGCAAGAAACCGGATGGTATTGATACATCTGTCTTCAAAATTTTTCTTGTCTGTCATCTTATGTCTCCATTGGTTGCCCGGGCTTATGTTCTATGTTTTACTCCTAGTCTGCTGCAAAAAGGGTTCGAGGGTTCAAGGATTCCAGGGTTCAAGTGAATGTTGAATTTTCATTACTGCTACGGGCATTCTTTCGTTCCTTTTGTTTATGCGCATTGCACTCGAATCCTTGACCCCTTGGCACCTTGAATCCTGATGAAGAGGGCATCTTTTTCGGGGATGAGCCTGATGTATATACCAACGCGGGCAGTAAGACAAGGGGTTAGAATTACAAAACTTGACAAGGGCTCCTTTTTTACATAAAAACCAGGCCAGGCGGACCTGATTGCTATAATTCCTCTCAAGAGTCTCTGTCATGTCCATAACTGTGAAAAAATTATCCAAGCTGTACGGTAAGGTTTCGGCCCTTTCGGAGATACATCTCGACATCCCCATGGGCGAATCCGTCGGCCTCGTAGGTCTCAATGGCGCAGGGAAGACCACGCTTTTAAAGACGATCGTAGGACTTATCGTGAACTTCGAGGGAGAGGTGCTGGTAAACAATTGTGCAGCGCATGGCAGGGAGGCAAAATCGCATATGTCTTTCCTCCCTGAGGATTTTTCTCCTCCTCCGTATCTGACCGGATATGATTTTGTTTCTTACATGCTTCGTCTTTATGGCAAGGCGTTCAATAAAAACGAGATTGATGAATACGCCGGGAGGCTTGAGCTGCAGCAAAGCATGCTGTCAAAACCAATAAGAACGTATTCTAAAGGGATGCGTCAGAAGCTCGGTGTAATGGCTGCGATTTTACCTGATACGGACATTGTTGTGCTTGATGAACCCTTAAGTGGTCTTGATCCGGGAGCGCGGGTAGTGGTGAAAGATGCATTTATTGCCCTCCGCAGGAAAGGCAAAACCTTCTTCTTCTCTTCCCACATATTGACGGATCTCGAGGAAATAGCTGACAGATTGGTCATTATCCATGAAGGTAAGAAAATTTTAGACGGAACGCCGGAAGAGCTGCGATCATACAGCAGTTGCTCTCTTGAGGATGCCTTCCTCAATGTGATTCGTCCACACCAGGCATGGAAAACATGAAACGTGTAGCGGGCTATTTATGAACAGAATCGGCGTAGTTTCACTGTACACCCTTCAAGAGGTCCGAAGGGATAGATTATTCTGGGGATTTATCCCCTTGATGTGTGGCGCCCTTGCGCTATCATTCTTTATGCGTGAAACCAGTATCGTTGGGGCAGTTGAAGCCTTTAACCGTTCTTATATGGCACTTTCCGTGCTGGTGACGACCGTATTTGTTCTCCTCCTTGTCGTAAGCTCAGTCTATCGGGAAATTGATTCGAAGGCAATCTACATGGTAATTACCAAACCATTGTCGAGATATGAATATATTTTCGGCAAGTTCATCGCTTTTTCGCTTCTCGCCGCGGCGATAACAATTATTTTTTTTGCAGGTGCGGTAGTCTTTGCGGTCGGGTCAGTAAAACCCCTTGCCGTTCATTATATTCTCTGCACCCTCGAACAGATGATCATGATCATGGCAGCGCTTACGATCACCCTTGGCTTGCGCTCCCTGCCATCTTCCATTCTCGGGGTTGCCGGCTTTTATATCATCGGGCATAGTACAAGAAATCTGGTTGACATCGGAATGCAGGTGGCAAATGAATGGGTACCCATCCTGAAAGTATTTTATTATCTTTTCCCTTCCCTCAGCTTCTTCAATGCCCAGGCAGCCGTACTGGAACAGGGACCTGTGGCCTGGTCTGACATCCTTTTCCCCTCAGTGTATGCAAGCGCATACCTTGTCATCCTCTTTCTCGTACTTGTGATTGATATAAGGAAGAGAGATTTCTAATGCCAGTGAAAAGGGACATTATCAAGAAGAGCATTTTACCCTGCCTGCTGGTGCTGCTGCTTGTGGGGCATGCATTTCTTGTGAACGTGGGATGGAGGAATGTTGAAGAAAAAAACCCTTACCAGGTAGTGCCCAGGTTACATCTGGAATGGATGAAGCTCGTTTCTCTCGACCAGGAAAGATTCGTCAGCCTGCTCCTTTCGCTCTACCTTCTCGCTGCGGCCCCTGCCGAGTGTTATCAGTGGGACTATAAGGGATTGTTGTCCTACATGCGGGTGATCACGGGGCTTGACCCATACAACAAAAGCCCTTTCTTCTTCGCCGTGCATTTCATGAGTTTCAGAACCGATACTGAGGGGCGCTCGATTTTCAGTTATTTGGACGAGTCACGGGAAAAATTTCCTGATGATTGGAAACTCCCCTGGCAGGCCTCTTATATTGCGAAAATCAGATTCAAAGACATGGATCTTGCCTATCATTATGCCCTTAAGGCGGCGAATGCCCCCTATGCCCCTTCCATTGTGCGGATACTTCCCGCGATATTGGTGCGAAACCTCGGAGATACTGAAACTGCGTATACATATTTGGCCACACTGCGGGAGCACACATTGGATCCCAAAGAGATTGAGGCGATTGACGGGGAACTCGAAAAATTGGAGAAGAACATCCGGCAGAAATAAACTGATTTGCCGTGTAAAAATAGAGTTGTGTAGAGTAACGTTCAGAAAGTTATGGACATTCGTTGAAAAGTATGAGCATGAAAATACCAAAATGCCCGGATTACCTTGATGAATGGACGTCCCTTCCTAAGAATATTACCTCTATTTCTTTTTATTGCTCTGGCAACCTATCTTTTTATACACTATGACCTGTATACCTTCTTTCTTGATAAGGATAAGGTCATCACATTTATTCACTCTTATCCCTATGATGAACTTGTCTTCATTTCCCTGCAGGTTCTGCAGGTTATAGCAGCTCCCATACCGGGTGAGGCAACCGGCCTAATTGGCGGGTATATTTATGGTCCTGTCCTGGGAACGGTATACTCTACGATTGGTCTCACACTAGGCTCCTGGCTGGCCTTTATGCTGGCAAGATTTTTTGGCCTGCCCCTGGTCGAGAAGGCAGTCAATCCTGCAACCCTTCAAAAATACGACTACTTTCTGGAGCACCGGGGATTATTTGTCTCCTTTCTTCTCTTTCTCATTCCCGGTTTTCCGAAAGACTACCTTTGCTACATCATGGGTTTAAGCCACATGAATACATGGCATTTTCTGGTCATTTCTACAGCGGGGCGTATATTCGGGACCATACTGCTCTCCGTGAGCGGAAGTTACGCCCGGAACGACCAATATACAGGCCTCTTAATTATAGCAGGCATTAGCGCCGTTTTTATCATCATTGCCTATTTCTATCGGGACAGGTGGCTTGAATTATTGAAAAAAAAACATGCGGTATCGGAAAACTCTAAGAATCCCGACAATCAGAATCAATGAGCGGATCAAATTCAAACTTCGCTATATGTACTGTCCTTAGTGCTTGACACACAGCCCCTCTTACCCTATCCTCACGACAATCATACACGTAAATAATAAATATCGAGGAGGTACTATGGGCGGGCATAAGAAAATTGAACGGATGAAAGAGCTTGACCGTAAAAGGCGCAGAAGGAAAAAAAATTTGAAATTGAGAGCGAAACAGCTCCGGCAGCAACCTAAATCTACCCAGAAGAGTAAGTAAAAACAGAAAATGAAGTGGTTGAAGAAACGTATCGGCCTCGTTCTGGGAGGTGGGGGTGCCAGAGGGCTCAGCCACATTGGCGTGTTAAAGGTATTTGAGCAGGAAGGCATCCCTGTTGATGTTATTGTGGGAACCAGCATCGGTGCTATGGTGGGTGGAGCGTATGCCTGCGGTATTTCTTCTCAGGAACTGGAGAAAAAAGTACGGGACTATGTTAACAGTGCTGAATTCAAATCATCCGCGATAAAAGCCATGGGAGATATATATGGCAGAGAGCGGGAGGGTTTGACGCAGAAGATTCAAAGTTTCTTGAAGAATCAGCTCTATGTAATACAGATGTTGTTCAAGCCCGGTATCCTATCTATTGATGCCTTCCAGTCCATGATTCACAACTTTATCCCCGACATCCTGATAGAAGACACGCGTATCCCCTTTCGTGCCGTGGCGACGGACCTGCTAACGGGTGAACAGATTGTATTTTATAAAGGCTCCCTCAGACAGGCTGTGATAGCAAGCAGCGCGGTGCCTGGAGCGATAGAGCCGGTAAAGGAAGGAGAAAGGCTCCTTTCTGATGGCGGTATTATCAGCCTGGTCCCTGTAAGCGTCGCATGGGGGGAAGGAGTAGACCTTGTTATTGCCGTAGCTGTAGGCCGCGATCTGAGCACTGATGAAGAATTTAAAACAGCGAAAGATATCTACTACAGGGCCTGTGAAATAACATCCGATAAACTGGAACGTTACGAATTAATGGACGCTGACATAATTATTCGACCTGATGTTAAAAATATCCATTGGACCGGCTTTTCTGAGGCGATTGACCTGATCAGGGAAGGTGAAAAGGCGGCCAGAGATAGAATTCAAAGCATCCGGGACAGGAGATCCCTTGTGAAAACATGGATTAACTCCATGAAAACTCTCGGATCCTACAGGCAGAAACAGTAAAACTAAGTGGTTCATTTGGTTTCATTGAGAGATATACAATCATCCCGCCACAGGCAGGCAAGCTCCTGGCAGTATTCCACCCTGGAGGTCCCGAAACATTCCATATTATTTTCTGCCCTCTGAATAGCCAGGATCATGTCTTTCTTTTTCATCTGAAATGTATTGATACCCATATTCTTGGCCATCTTTTGGATTTCGTTGTATTTTGCCATGTCTAACCTCCTGATTGTTGAGTTCTGCTCGTTGTGTGAAGTTCTACAATGAGGAATTCTTTCTTTCACTACGTATACAATTCTACGGTACTGCGACTACAATGATATGAAACACCGAGGTCCAGGTTATAGGCTTTGTGA
>CAZMBE010000006.1:32425-108911 GCA_964564625.1 uncultured Syntrophaceae bacterium
CTGGTTGTGCCTCAGGTGCCTTCTTTATTTCTTCTTTTTTTACAATGTCAATTTCCTGAATCGTATCCTTCTTTTCCGGTTCAGGAACAGAAGCGACAACGGTTTCTCCGGCGATACCAGTCTGATCACTCGGGAAAATATTCGCTGCCCCCACGCCTGCCGCTTCCTTGTGTCTCTCTTCTTTAATCTGCTGCAACTCCTTTTTCAGGATGTCCATTTCTTTATTGAGCGCCGTAACCTGTTCGTTGAGCTGATCAATTGCCAACTTGGACTTACGCACTTCATCACTTGAATTCCTGTCAGCATATCGTGACGAAAGACACCCTGAAGTTGCCAAACAAAAGATCAGGGTAAATATGCATAACGTTCTTGTCAACATTGTTCACCTCCATTATGTCGTGTTTAGGTTTAAGCAATATTCAAAACCATAGTATGCGACACCGAAAAGAGACGCCCTGGGATTGGTAATAATATACACCGGCATTTGTGATACCAGATCAGACATCCTCCCCTTGTGACGAAAAGAATTCATAAATTCTTGATTTTCCATGAGTGTTACTATTCGGCGGGGTATCCCTCCTCCGATATATACCCCACTTGTGGCCATTATTTTAAGAGCCATATTACCTGCTTCCGCACCTAAAATGGAAACAAAAAGTTTGAGCGTCATGATACAGAGATCGCAGGGGTTATCTCGATCCATCGCCGCGCTCACAATAACCGGCACTGGGTCCTTTTCCAGAGCCAATGCATCTGTCAGCCAGGATGGCTCTTCAGCATAGCATCTCTCACGGAGAAAACAATAGATATTTACGATTCCCAATCCTGAACACACGCTTTCATAACTGACATGTCCCATCCTTTCCTGAAGGTAGGTAAGCAGTTCTCCTTCAAGAGTATTGTTTGGCGCAAAATCTGTGTGACCGCCCTCTGAGGCATGTCCCAGGTATTTCATCCCGTCCCAAGTCAGGAATGCCTCGCCAAGGCCGGTGCCGGGAGCAATAACTGCCAAATTTCCTTTGGAAACCGGTCTGCCTGCATTCAGGGTATGGAGGTCCGAAGACGTGAGGAGGGGTACTGCATGAGCGAGTGCCTCCAGATCGTTCATCAGTTTGACGATTTTCAGGTTCAACTCCCGACAAAGATGCCTTTCGTCGAGAACCCAGGGAAGGTTGGTAACTCTGGAGATGCCTCTTGAGACAGGCCCTGCTACTCCAAAGCAAGCCGCACCTACGTTGAGTTGAATTCCATCAAGAAAAATTCTGGTGATGGTTGTGAGATCTGGATATTGAGCGCTTATGAAATCTGCCTCCACAAGAGGCGCACGCACACCCGTCTCCCGGGAAAAAATACCCAGGTGCGTCTTCGTTCCACCAATGTCACCGGCAAGTAAGAGAGGCATGTAATAAAAGGTCTCCTTCCGGGTAGGTACAAAAAGATTTGAGGATCCAAGGATTCAAGGGTTCAAGTGCAACAAAATTATTGTATGCATTTCACTCGGATCCTCGGCCCCTCTTATTTTGCAAGATCACCCCTTAACCATTCCAGATAGTCTTCACTCCCCGCGACAACAGGGACAGCTATTATTTCCGGCACCTCATAAGAGTGAACTGCTTTAATGGTTTTTTCAATATCTTCATAAAGATCCTTCCTGCTTTTTATCACGCACAGCCACTCCTCGGCTTTTTCGATGTTTCCTTTCCAGCGGTAAATACTGGTGATGGGTCCGACAATCTGCGCACAGGCCGCGATCTTTTTTTCCACCAAGGCGAAGGCTATTTGCTCGGCATCTTCCCTCTTGTCCGTCGTAGTGGTTACCTGAATATACGATTCCATTTCCCTACACCCTAACCCTTTGACCCTAAACCCTGTCCCTTAGTACATTCATACATCATGATTGCTGCTGCTTGCGGCAGACTGAGGGAATCCGCATCACCCGTGCCGGGAATACGCCATTGTTCATCAGCGAAATGGAGCATTGTTTCCGGCAAACCATGACTTTCACTTCCCATAAGAAGGGCTGTCATCTGTGCACAGGCGTGCGGTATGGTGCCTTCCCGTGTATGACTGCCCACGAGGAAATAGTGTTCTTTTATTTTTGGCAGCGCTTCTGCAAAATCAATGTCCGCCATCACGTGCAGGTGGAAAAGGCTTCCCATGGAGGAACGCACGACTTTTGGATTTGTAAAATCTACGGAACCTGTGCTGAGCAGTATTGTTCTCATGCCAAACCAATGGGCCGTACGTGCTATGGCGCCAAGATTACCGGGGTTGTGTATCTCATGGAGCAGCACAATATGCCCGGTTTCACGCATAAGAAATTCGACAATGTCGACCCGTGGCGGCATAGCGACAATAGCCATGATTCCCTCTGCCGTTTTATCCTGGCTTAGTGTACCCCACGCCGTTTCTGATAATCCATAGATGTTGATGTCTCCAGGAATGGTCACAAGGAAATCATCCCACTGGGGACTTTTCCCCTCCATCACCAGGACCGCGCTGGTATTCCATTTACTTTTCAGTAATTCCTGAACAACTTTGAAACCTTCCGCAAGAAACAGCCCTGCCCGATGCCGATACTTACCCTGATTCAGTTTTTGCCACAATTTCAATTGTGATCCCGGTGGTTTTCGCAGCTTCATGTCAGGCACAGATTCCGTTTATAGGGGGTAACTCATAATTGGTTACAAGCTAAGGCTTTGAGGACTAAGTGATTCAAGAGTCCCCGTGATATTCAGGTTTTTTTTCGTTTCAATCGAATGCTTGAACCCTCGACCCCTTGAATTCAGAAGACATTGGCAAATTATCCAGAGATACACGTGTATCACAGCTTCCGCATCAGTTCCTGCGCCGCGATATGGATGGGATCCCATGCCGGACCGACGGGTGGTGCGTAGGCAAAATCCAAGTATGCGATTTCATCAAGGGCTATACCCGTCCAGAGGGCGCACGAGAGGGCGTTGATCCTGTTGACCGCTCCCAGTGTCCCCACCGCCTGGGCGCCCAGAAGTTTTCCCGATGCCCGGTCTGCCACCAGTTTTAATCCCAGCCTTTTTTCTCCCGGCATGGCCCGGGCGATGGCATTACCCCAGATAATGTTACTCACAGGATGATACCCGCTGTTAAATGCTTCGGCTTCATCAAGACCGGTAGCCGCTACCTCAAGAGAAAACAGCTTGAAGGACTGGGCGCCGACCACACCCGGAAAGATCATAGTGCCCCCACCAACATTGCGGCCGGCTACACGCCCCTGCTTGTTGGCCACATCTCCTAGAGGAATATGGACCCAGCGATGGCTCACGCGATGATAGACTTCGCAGCAATCCCCCACCGCGTAGACTCCTTCTTTCGATGTGCGCTGGGAAAAATCAACCTGGATGGCTCCTGATTTCCCGATTTGCAGTCCCAACTCATGGGCTAACTTTGTGTTCGGTCTGATCCCGATCGCGATGATTATTATATCTGCGTCCATCTCGCCCCTGGTTGACTTCATACGAAGCCGGGAATCCGTTCCCTTTTCAATTGACACAATTCCCGTTTCCCCGGAAAAGATAACATTCTGGCGGGTCAATTCCTCCAGGATAATCTTGGAAAATTCAGGATCCCACCTGATGGCCGGACGGGGGAGCAGGTCGATAACCGCCGTATCGATACCGCGGACGCGGAGTGCCTCGCTCATCTCCATTCCGATGAAGCCGGCTCCCACGATAATGGCTTTCCGGCACTCCTTGGTGTTGATAAAATTCTTTATCTGAATCGCGTCGTCAAGTTTCTTCAGGGAAAAAACTCCTTCAAGTTCGACACCCGGGATTTTGGGGATAAATGCTGATGATCCCGTTCCCAGGATCAGGGTATCGTAAGGAAGTGCGGTGCCATCGGAAAGCCGCACAACTCCCTTATCGGCGTCAATCCCTTCCGCAGAGGTGTGTAATTTGACATCAACGCCCGTATCCCGGAACTTTTCCGGCGTTCTCGCGATCAAACGCTTTTCCTCTTTGATTACATCGCCGATGTAATATGGCATGGGTCACGCGGCAACGGAGGTATACGGGCCTCCTTCAACAAGAGAAATAGACAGGGATGGATCCATGCGCTTTGCTTCCGCGGCAACTGAAGCGCCGCCTGCCCCAGCACCGATAATCACTACATTTTTACTCATGGTATCATTCCTCCTTTCACATTGTGTGTGCTCAGATACGTTATATTCGGTTTTTTTCGAATTAATTGCAAGAAAGATTCGAGGATTCGGGGGTTCAAGGGTTCAAGCGATCGGTATTTTTTAGCATTTCACGTAAATCCCCGACCCCTTTAATCCTTACCATATTGGATACTTTTTCGGAAATGATCCTACTTTTTTTTAGCCGGCTTTTTCTCCTGCTTCCATCTGTACATATACACAAATGCGCCCGTGAGGATCATCAAGATACAGAGTATCTGCCCCATACTTAAGGCTCCCCATATGAGTCCAAGCTGAGTATCGGGCTCCCGGAAAAACTCTATCACGAAACGGACAAACCCGTAACCGATGAGGTATATGGCCAGGAGAAAACCGTCAAAGGGACTTTTCTTCCTGATACCCCACAGGATGAGAAAAAGGAAAAGTCCCTCGAAGAGTGCCTCATAAAGCTGTGAGGGATGACGGAGTTGATGTGTAACGTCCAGGGGGAAGTACATACCCCAGGGCATATCGGTAACCCTTCCATAGAGCTCACCGTTGATGAAATTACCAATCCTTCCGAAGGTATATCCGAGTGGAATGGCAGGGCAGACAAGTTCGGCGAACTGCCAGAATTCTATCTGACGTTTACGGCAGAATATAATCGACGCGAGAAGGACGCCGATTGCACCCCCATGGTACGACATGCCGCTTATGCCGACGTATCGCATACCATGAGTAAAGTCGAACGGCAGGATAATTTCCAGGGGATGATTCATGTAATAATCAAAATTATAGAAAAAGATGTAACCGAGTCTTGCGCCAAAGATGAGTCCGACAATGGCCCATATGAAGAAGTCTTGAATGTCTTCTATTTTGTACTTATAGTGTTCACGTTTTATCCGATATGAGACGAGGATATACGTCAGCAGGAAGGCGATAATATACATGAGACTATAATAACGAATCTGAAAAGAACCGATCTCTAAGATATTAGGATTTATATGTTCGGGAAGATGCTGCCAGTTAATAAGACTCACCTTTCAACTCCTCTATATAGAGCTGGGCGGAAAATGCCGCTGTTGCGCCGTCTCCACAAGCAGTAACGACTTGACGGAGGCGTTTTTTTATACAGTCACCTGCGGCAAATACACCCTTTGCAGAAGTATGCATATTCGCGTCTACGATTATATATCCGCCTTGATCAAGATCCGCGACGTCACGAACAAATTCCGTCTTGGGAGTCAGTCCAGTAAATATAAAAACCCCTGCAGCGGGAATCTCACCGACGACACCGGGAGATTTCACGTTTTTGATCTTCACCTTTTCCACGGTTTCTTTCCCTGATATCTCTTCAACTACAGAATTCCATGCAAATTCTATTTTACTGTTTGCAAAAGCTCTTTTCTGGAGAATCTTGGTTGCCCGCAGCCGGTCGCGGCGATGAACGATGGTTACCTTGCGTGTGAAATTGGTGAGGAAGATTGCTTCCTGCACGGCAGTGTCGCCGCCTCCGACAACGACAACTTCTCTGTTTCTGAATATGGGGCCGTCGCATGTCGCGCAGTACGAAACCCCCTTTCCTGTGTAAGCGTCTTCGCCAGGAACGCCGAGTTTCCGCCAGTATGCACCTGTTGCGCAAATTACGGCAAGGGCGTCGTGGGTGTGTTCTCCCGCGGTTACTTTCCATCCTTGTAAATCATCCCACTTTGTTGGTTTCACAGAAGTGACATCGCTCGACATCATCTCCAGGCCGAATTGAAGAGCTTGTTTTTTAAACCGCTCAATAAGTTCGAATCCGTTGATGCCTTCGGGTATACCCGGATAATTCTCGATGAGATCTGTAACGGTAATTTGACTTATGGAAGATGCGCCTTCTATGCACAAACCCCTGAGGCCAGCCCTCGATACATAAAGGCCTGCCGTCAGTCCCGCAGGCCCCCCGCCGATAATTATGACGTCATAGACATGTTCCGGAATATTAAATTTATCCAATGCTCCCCCTTGTATAAAAAGATAGTTTTTAGGTTACCCTAAGGTAATAGGAAAAAAGGATTTACGTGTTGAAGCCTTTGTGTTTCAATTATTGTGTAAGTGTTTTGATCAACCTTTGCTCTTTGTCCCTCAGCAGTTCATGTGAATCCTTGATATGTCAGCAACTGTCCCTGAGATGATTCTTATTTTTTGTTCTTGAGTATACAATCTTTCAATGCACGTTGAAATATAAGAGCGGCAAACATGGCGCAATGGAGGTGGTCTTTCGGCAAACCCCCTAAATGTTCCACGATTGAACTCACGTTTATCCGCAAACACTCGTGCAATGTCTTTCCCTTCGACATTTCCGCTGCCGCATTACATGCGGCAACCGTAAAGATGCATCCTCCGGCGATGAATTTTGAATCTTCAATTTTTCCCTGTTCGGCCCGCAGGAACATCTCCACATCTTTACCGCACTCATCAGGCATTCTTGCATAACCGTCAGGTCTTTCGATGGTGCCATAGTTTTTCGGGTTTGATCCGTAATCAACTATTTTTTCGGAATAAACTTCTTTTGCCTTCTCGCGCAGAATTGCGTTCATCTTTTCAATAATTTCGATTTCTTCCTCCATGAACGTGAAACACCCTTTCAAAACCTATTTGTTGATCCTCCTTTAAACGGTTTTATTCTATATTACAACAATAAATTTAATAATAGACATTTGTATACTCAATCTCCATATACGTTATGTACTGCCTATACGCGAAAAGTGTTTATATTCTGCGGCACAGGAATACCCCCATCCCAAGTGACGGGTTTTTTACGCGTCATCATGTAGAGGATGTAGTCGCATGAAGATGTGAATACGCGCATCAAAGAAAATTTAGAGGGATTTTAAGAAAATGGTTGACAGGCCTTTTTTGAAATGGTAAAAATCACACGTACAAAAATAGTCCACCATTATTGACAATGCATATTGCCAATATCTTTTACGCACGATCTAATCACGTTTCGTTTTTGCCATGGGTATGAGAGTGTTGTTAATCACAGTGTATAAAGAAAAAACCCCAATAAAAATTTCTAGCTTGCTTTGTTAAGGTTATTTTACGCTCGAAGGAGGTGAGTGTCAGGTATCTGATAGGTATTTCAACGGTGATCGGTGGGAATCCAAAACATATTCATTAGACAATTTTTATGTCTATGCGCGACTTATAGAAATTAGGAACACGCGGGGGAGAATTCTAAAGGGAGCATAATACATGGTAGGAACAGTCAGTTCAAAGATCAAATCCGTTTCAAAGTTGAAATATGACGAAAAACCATTTGAGCATTGGGGCCTCACTGCCACTCAGACGAGAAGAATCTCGGAAAAAAAAGATCATGGTCTCTGCGATAAGAGGATGACCCTGAAAGAAGCAGTAGCGAAGCATGTCAAAGACGGCATAAACCTCGGAGTGGGCGGTTTCGTCAACACGAGAGTACCCGCCGCCATCATTCATGAAATCATCAGAAAAGGGGTTAAGAACCTTACCCTGTCTTTCCAGTCAAACTCAATCTGTCTGGAATGGCTTGCCGGAGCCATGATTGTCGCCCCGGAAAAAGTATCAATAAAACGCGTCGAATTAGCCTGGTGGGGCTATGAACTGATAGGTATAGCACCCCTGTGGAGATATCTTGTAACGAACCGGATAGTCGAAACAGACGATTATACCAATTATGGTATGTCGGTCCGTTTCAAAGCCGGGGCTATGGGTATTCCCTTCATCCCGGTGCGAGATCATGGCGGATCGGATATGGAACTGGTCAACAGGGGGAAAATGATTCAATGTCCCTTCACGGGCGAAAATATTTATCTCCTCCCGTCCTGTAACCCCGACCTGGGTATTGTCCATACAACAGCCGCGGATATGTACGGAAACGCGAGGATATTCGGCGCTCTCTGTACATGTCCGGAGATCGCAATGGCGTCAGCCTACACGATTATGACTACGGATAAGATCATCCCTACGGAAACAATCAGGCGATATCCGAATCTCACTGAAATCCCCTATGTTGCAGTGGATGCCGTAATCGAGCAGCCTTTTGGATGCTATCCCGGCGCATGTTACGGTTACTATTGGTTCGACATGGACCACATCAGAATGTACAGAGGACTCTGTGATGAATTCAGGAAAACAAAGAGCAAAGACGGCCTGAAGAAATACTTTGATGAGTTCATTTTTGGTGTGGAAACGTTTGACGATTTTCTCGAAAAAACGGCTGGTTACAAGAGGCTTCGTCAATTGAGAGAAATGGATGGCGGCCAGCCCATCTACACTTTGTAATGTGACATAGAGAGAGTAAAAAGGCTAAATACTATGCCCGAATACAGTGCATTTGAGATGATCGCCTTTACAGGCTCAAGGCAGTTGGAGGACAGAAAGATTGTTTTTGTGGGGACGGGTCTCCCGATTATCGCTGCCATGCATGCCCAGCTTACCCATGCCCCTAATCTCTATATGATTTATGAGGCGGGCTCCTTGGCCCCTATCCTGGAGATCGGCATGCCCCTGTCAGTTGGTGACACCAGAGCGGGCCGGAAAGCCTGTTACCTAAAAGGCCTCTGCGCTGTTTTTGAACTTGCGCAGAGAGGATTTGCCGATTATGCCTTCATCGGCGGCGCCCAGATCGATATGTACGGGAATATCGGTTCCACGATCGAAGGAGATTACTACAATAAACCTTATATACGCTTCCCCGGGAGCGGTGGAGCCGGAGCGATGGCGGCCAACTGCGGGAAGACAATTGCCATCATGGCCCTGGAGAAAAGAAGGTTCTGTAATCGGGTCGACTTTATTACGAGCATCGGTTTCGGCGACGGCTCACCTGATTATAGAGAAAAGGCAGGCGTCATGGGATCTGGCCCATACAGAGTTATTACCCAGCAGGCCCTGTTCGGCTTCGATGAGAAGACCAGGAGGATGAAACTTCTGGAAGTAAAACCGGGATTCACTCCGGCTCAAATTCAGGACATGGTCGAGTTTGAATTGATCATTCCTCCGGATGTCAGGGAAATGGCTGAACCCACAGAAGAAGACCTACATCTTCTCCGGGATGTCATTGACGCGGAAGGCTACTTCCTGAAGAGGGTTGTAAAAAAATAATGTATTTGTTATAATTTCAAAAAGAAAGGAGGGGAGGCGAAGCTATTTAATAAAGAATTTTTTATGCGCGGTAAAAGGGGTCATTGTGAAACGGTGTGGTACCATACACACTTGAATTGTACGCAATGGCTGGAGATCGGAAGTCATTATTATTATTTAACACGTTTTATTATTTATTTTTTCATGTATTGAAAGGAGGGTTTCAATAATGGCGGAAGACGTTAAAACATACCCAAGATGGATTCCTTTATTATTAGGCTTATTGGGCAGCACCACGTGCGGTATGCTTCTGTATGCCTGGAGCGTGTTTATCAGACCGTTGAACGCGGAATTCGGGTGGTCACGAGCGGAGATTGCCATGGCGTTCGCTATCTGCTGTCTCATATTTGGGTTAATGACATTCCCTGCTGGTCGTATCAGTGATAAGATCGGACCGGGGAAAGTAGTTATGGCAGGCGGTATCATTCTCGGTATCGGGTTTGTCCTGTCCGGTTTCATTCAGTCAAAGATGCAGCTTTATATTACGTATGGTCTCCTTGCAGGTTTTGGCGGAGGTCTTATTTATCTTCCACCTATTGCGACGGCGCCGAAATGGTGGCCTGACCGGCGCGCCTTGGCGACGGGGTTTGCCGTTGTCGGATTGGGTCTCGGTTCGTTTTTGATGGGGCCTCTGGCAACATGGATCATTCAGAACCCGGCCATGGGCTGGCGTTACGTGTTCTGGTACTGCGGGGTTGCCATGGGGATCATGGCGCTTACCGCGGGGGCGTTTCTGAAGGTTCCCCCGGCGGGATGGAAACCGGCGGGCTGGACTCCTCCCGCGCCTCCCGCAGGTACGGCTGCGACTGCTCCGAAGACGACTCGTGACTTTACGCATGAGGAAACCACAAAAAGTCCTAAGTTCTGGCTTCTGTACCTGGCCTATTTCGCTGGTTCTTTCGCGGGCTTGATGGTCATCGGCCACCTTGCCGGTTTCGGAAGGGATCAGGGACTGACGGCTATGGCGGCAGCCGGCGCGGTGAGTTCTCTCGCATTTACCAATGCGGCGACACGAATACTTTCGGGCTGGTTTGTGGATATGATCGGTATCAGGGTTTATTTTGCCGTAACGTTTGCCCTGCAGACAGCGGCCATGATCTTCATTTTCCAGCTCGGCGGCAGCGTCTACGGCTTGGCGGCGATCGCCATGCTCATCGGCTGGAACTACGGCGCCATGTTTACTCTGTTCCCTGCCACGTGTCTCCAGTTCTACGGACCGACGGCGCAGGGGAGTAACTACGGCCTCCTGTTTACGGCGTGGGGTCTCGCCGGTTTTGCCGGTCCCTGGGTCGGCGGCTATCTGAAGGATACGACGGGTTCATATTATGCGCCGTTCCTTATCGCGGCGGCGTTCTGCGCCCTTGGAACGGTAATTCTTTTCACGACGAAACCGCCGGAGAAGAAACACGCATAGTTTCTGGGTAACGATCTCAGGAAGATTTTATGTTCATGGCGCCCCGGGATATTCCCGGGGCGCCTTTTTATTTACCAGCCTTCATTCGTCTTCGCAAATGCACCTTGAGTATCTCCATTGATGCAAAGACGACCATACCGAATGCCAGGATCATCCCGATTGTCTGAAACGTCGGCATGGTTACGCCAAAGGCGTCTCGAACGGTGGAAATCTGAAGGACGGCAGCGGTCAGTATAAACTGAGAGATGACGGCAATAGTCAGCCACATATGGGGCGGCGCCTGGAAGACGCTGTAGCGCATGGAACGGAAGTTGAGTGCGATGATGAGTTCGATGATGATGAACAGAAAAAATATCTCTGTCCGCGCATAGGTGATGTCGATCAGATCATGGAAGAAGAGAAGAAAGAAAAAGGGGATTTCGATCAGGAACGCCATGGCAATGAACACCTTGACGTCCCATGAGAAGACACTCTCTCTCGGATCGCGGGGAGGCCGCTGCATGATGTCGGGATCGGGAGGCGAAATGCCGAGGGCAAGGGCCGGCAATCCATCGGTGACGAGGTTGATGTACAGAATTGCCGCAGGCAGCAGGGGGAGATACTCAGCTCCCATGACGAGGACAACCCCGCCTATCACAACGACTTCCGTGATGTTACACCGGAGGAGAAAGGTCAGATATTTCTTGATATTATCGTAAATCCAGCGCCCCCGTTCGATGGCGCTGACGATTGTCGCAAAGTTGTCATCGCTCAATACCATATCGGCGGACTCTTTCGCGACTTCCGTACCGGTAATCCCCATGGCGATACCGATGTCCGCCTGCTTCAGGGCCGGTGCGTCGTTCACCCCATCGCCCGTCATGGCAACGACTTCCCCCTGTTTTTTCCATGCCTTCACGATCTTGAGTTTATCCATGGGTGAGACACGGGCGTACACACTTACCGTATCGACGATCTTTTCGAATTCATCATCAGACATCTTCTCAAGTTCTTCACCGGTTAACACCCGATCGCCCTCGGTATAAAAACCAATCTCTTTCGCGATTGCCACCGCCGTCAGTTTGTGATCGCCGGTGATCATTACCGGCTTGATGTGCACCTCCTTGCAGATGCGCGTTGCCTCGATTGCTTCCTCACGCGGCGGGTCCATCATGCCAACAAGTCCGAGAAACGTGAAGCCCCGTTCAATGGCATCCTCGTCGCAGGCCGCCCCATCGGGAACCATACGATACGCGATGCCGAGGACGCGGAGGGCGTCCTTTGCCATTGTCTCGTTCGCCATGAAAACAGCGTTACGCTCACCCATGCCGATTGGTTTTGCGACTCCTCCATGCATAACATTGGAGCAACGCTCAAGAACAACTTCCGGGGCGCCTTTCATGAACGCCATCAGCGTGCTGTCCTTCATCCTGTGGATCGTCGTCATGCGCTTCCGTTCAGAGCTGAAAGGTACCTCCTCGATGCGTTCGTTTTCGAGACGCAAATCGCTCTGGCGCATGCTGGCCTTTTCTGCAGCAACGATGAGGGCTCCCTCCGTAGGATCGCCTTTAATTATCCATTTCCCGTCCTGATTTTCGAGGACTGCGTCATTGCAAAGGACGCCGGCATGCAGCAAGAGTCGCAGTGATGGTATTGTATCGGGAGCGACCTGCAGGGCGTTTCGATCCTTGAAATGACCTTCCGGTACATAGCCGGAGCCGGAAATGTCAAAGAATGTGTTGTCTGTGAAGATTTGCCTGACAGTCATTTCCCCTTTGGTAAGTGTCCCGGTCTTGTCGGAACAAATGACCGTTGTGCAGCCGAGTGTTTCGACTGCAGGCATCTTCCGAACAAGGGCGTTTCGCTTTGCCATCTGGTGCATGCCGATAGCGAGTGCACCGGTCACAATTGCCGCGAGAGCCTCGGGCACGGCGGCAACAGCGAGGGATACCGCAAACATCACCATTGCGACGAGGAAGGAGAAATCGATCACGCCGGTGAACGCCTCGCGTGTAATACTGACTGCCGCAACCAGAAAGCAGATGGCGAATGAAATGATGCCGAGCCATTTGCCGATCTCTTCCGTCCGTTTTTCAAGAGGTGTCTTTTCCGTCTCGATGCCGGCCACCTCTTCGGCAATTTTGCCGAACTCTGTCTGCATAGCCGTTGCCGTAACGACCGCCTTCGCCCTTCCATAGCTGACCGTCGTTCCGGCAAAGACCATGTTTTTGCGGTCGCCGACGGAAACGTGCTCTGGCAGGCAAGTACAATGTTTGCCCACAGGCATTGATTCCCCCGTCAGCGGCGCCTCGTCGCACTTGAACGAAAATGCTTCAATCAGCCGCGCATCCGCAGGTACGCGGTCTCCCGCTTCGAGGAGAAGAATATCCCCAGGAACAAGCTCTTTGGACGGCGCCTCGATTACTCTACCGTCACGGAGGACGGTTATTGTAGGCGAGAGCATATTTTTCAGCGCTTCCAGGGCCCGTTCTGCCCTATATTCCTGGGAAAAGCCGAGGATGGCGCAGAAAATGACGATTATAAAGATGAGGGCTGCGTCGAAATGCTCGCCGACCAAAGCCGAAAGCACCGTTGCAACGAGGAGGATAATGATGAGAAGATTCTTGAACTGGTTCAGAAAGAGCGCCAATGGAGATACCCCCTTCTCTTGCCTCAGTTCGTTGAAACCATATGTTTTAATTCTCTCTGCAGCAACGTCCGTAGCAAGCCCCCGATGTATGTCCGTTTCGAGAAGCTCCAGTACTCTCTCAGTGTCCAGAGCGTGCCATATTTTTCCGGTCATAAAATCCCTCTGAGTGATTTTTTATGTAACCGTCAGGGCGTCTTTATTATCATAACACCAAGAACGAATCCATATAATTGAGGTTTGTTTTTTGATTGATTATGTAATAGTATTTTAACCTCTTTAGCTTTGTCATTGACTGGGTGTTTCATAAACCGATTATTCCTTATCAACAATTATAGGGGGGTAGTATGGATACGTTCACTTTTGGCATAACCATGACTATTGTCGGCATGGGGAGCACACTCCTTAGTCTCTGGTTCCTGACCCTGATCATCAATCTGCTGAAACGCATATTTCCGTACCAGGAATCAAACAATGAGAAAAAAAAGGAGGCCAAATCATGATGTCAGCATTCCAATCCGGTTTAAGTAGCCTGGTAATGGGGTTCGGCCTTTTGACCATTGAAAACATCATTATGATGGCGGTCGGCTGCGCACTCCTTTATCTGGGAATCAAAAAGAATTACGAACCACTTCTCCTCGTTCCTATTGGGTTCGGAGCTTTACTGGTGAACATTCCCCTGGCAGGCATGATGGCGCCGGATGGCCTGCTCCGGCATTTTTATGATGCCGGCGTCATGACGGAGATATTTCCCTGCCTGATCTTTATCGGCATCGGCGCAATGACGGATTTTGGCCCTCTCCTGGAAAATCCGAAGATTCTCCTCCTGGGGGCGGCAGGGCAGTTCGGGATATTTCTGACACTCGCGTTGGCCCTGCTGTTAGGATTTTCACAGCTCGATGCGGTAGCCATAGGAATTATAGGGGCCTGCGACGGTCCAACGTCTATCTATGTGACGTCGAAGTATGCACCTCATCTGCTGGGGGCGGTATCCGTAGCAGCATATGGATATATGTCCCTGGTGCCCCTCATTCAGCCACCCATCATGCGCATTCTCACGACGGATAAGGAAAGGAAGGTGAGAATGGAGTACCCGAAAAAATCCGCTTCCCCGGCGCTCAAGATTCTTTTCCCCGTGGTCGTCACAATTGTGACCTGCCTGATCGCCCCCATGGGGACGCCACTCATGGGAATGATCATGCTGGGGAATCTCATGAGGGAATCCGGCGCGGTAAGCCGCCTTACCAAGGCTTCGGAAAACGAGATTGCGAATGTGGTGACTCTCCTCCTTGGGCTTTCCATCGGCGCTACAATGGAGGGTGCCGCATTTCTCAAACCACAAACCCTTCTCATCCTCAGTCTCGGTTTTATTGCCATCTGCCTCGATACAGTTGCAGGGGTACTCTTCGGGAAACTCATGTGCCTGTTAACGAAGGGCAAGATTAACCCGCTTATCGGGGCGGCAGGTATCTCGGCATACCCCATGGCGGCGCGCGTAGTCCAGGCCGAAGGCCGTAAATATGATGAGAATAACTGGCTTTTGATGCACGCAGTCGGCGCGAATACGGGCGGCCAGATCGGGTCAGTCATGGCTGCCGGAATCATGCTCTCTGTATTGAAGGGAATGGGAATCGGTTAGTCGTGAGCCGGGATTTGGCAGGGTTAGTTATTTCGTATGCCCTGATTGACAGGTTTTTTGAAAAGTGCGGAGGGTTCAATATCATAATGAAGTTAAGCTTTTCATTGAGTAAAAAATACGTTATAATGAAATAAATAGGTACTTCATCACCAAGAAAGGAGGGAGTTTTATGAAAGCAGCAATGGTTTTTACCGGCTCTGGACCCATTCTGATTCTGACCTCTTATCCTTCAATCGATGATCCCAATTTCATAAGTAAATTAAAGGCAAAGGGGATTAAAAAATTCATTGTTTCCGAGATTCCCATGGATCAATGTGAAAACCTCTATGGTTCCAATTACTTTGACATCGTGCGCGATCTCCGGAACGTGGATGATATGAGGGTCTTGGATTATGATGGCCACCGCATCTTGAATAATTTTTCTTTAAAAAAGATGGGGAAGCCTTTCATCTATGAGGATTAATTTATCTTTTTACGTGTCATTATGAATGATGACATAACACTGCAATAAAAGGGGGGGATAATTATGATAAGAGTAATGATTGAAAGACATTGCCAGCCCGGTAAAGAGAAGCAACTCCGGGATCTGTTGCTGGAATTGAGATCTGTGGGCATGCGGCAGCATGGATACATCACCGGTGAGACGCTTCGGGAAGCGGAGAATCCCTCCGTCTTCATGGTCATCAGCACATGGATGACCCTTGAAGCCTGGAAAGTATGGCAGACTTCCAGACAGCGCCTGATAGTTGAGGAGATGATCGATTCTCTCCTCACTGAGACAAGAAAAGTACGCGTTTTTGTTGAGTATTCAGAGGTCTGATCAGTGTCCGTCTGAAAGGAAAGCTTTGCCTCTGGTCTGGCGCGGGATCGAAGCGTGCCTTGTATCTCTACGTCCTTCCTTAAGAAGGGTCAGGTGCGATACGGGAAGGAGCGCAAGGGAGAAACCCCTTAAATAAACTTTTTACAACAGTATTCGCAAAGGAGGAGAAAATGGGCACATTCTTTTTGTTTGGTAAATATTCATCAGCAGCGCTGAAGGGAATGAGCGCGAACCGGACTGAGAAGGTACTGAAACTCATCAAAAAGTTCGGAGGTGAAGTAAAATCGATTTATGCATTACTCGGAGAAGTAGACCTTGTTTTTATCCTTACCTTTCCGGATGTGGAAAAAGCGATGCAGGCATCCGTTGCCCTGACAAAACTCACGGGGATTTCCTTTACCACGCTGCCAGCCGTAACAGTGGAAGAATTTGACAAAATGATGGCAAAGGTTTGAGATTATTTGCCACGGAGGGGGTAACGGGTTCCCTCTTTTGCAATAGGGAATCACCATGGATTGTATAACGAATGTAGAGAATTTATAATGGTTTGAAGGTTATCGTTAATACTAAACGGGGTGTGCAGATTAAAACGTTGTAGAGGAAAGGAGGGGTTATTATGTCAGTGTATAGTATTATCGAACTCGTAGGATCAAGTCCAACATCGTGGGAAGATGCTACTCGACATGCCTTGGCAACCGCGTCCAAAACGCTCGAAGATCTTAGAATTGCAGAGGTTGTAAAACAGGATGTAACTGTTGATAATGGGAAAATAACATCGTTTCGGGTAAGACTTAATATCTCGTTTAAGTATCATGAACGTGTGTAAAATTTTTCTTGGGTTGATGTTCCCCGCAGCACGCTGCGGGGAATGAAACCTGAGACTCTTCGACGTCACGGGGTCACTTCGACTAAGTCCTTTTTCTGCGGCTCTGCCTTGAAAAAAGCAAAGTTTCATTGAATCCGGAGGCGAGCGAAGGGGGTACATTATTATTCCTTGCGGATCGAAAACTTTTCGTAATTTGATGCGGAGAGCTTCAACAAGAAATCATTTTCGCTTTGAACTACCCATGTCCTGCCTGAAGCACCAATCTATAATTTTCTATCAGAAAATAGTTGACATAAAAGCTTTTGGATGATAGGAAGGACACGCAAAAAAACCGATTCGCCCACCAATATTGAGACCTTTGAATAACGGTAAATTTGCCGAATAGACTGCAATGTATTAAAAATTTATGTATTAACTGTCAGCGGAAGGGTTTTCTATTCAAGGGTTTCCTATTGATTATATCTTCAGGAGGTAGATTATGTTTGATGTAAAGGAGTTGGAAAAGATCAAAGCCGGGAAACAGAAATGGGCGGGAGGGCCTCTGGCGAAGACCTTGAGTAAAGCCCCGGAAAAAAAGGCTTTCACCACATGGTCCGGCATCCCTGTCGAGACTCTCTATACCCCGGCGGAAGTTGCCGGTATAGACTACGAGAGCAAAATCGGCTATCCCGGTATGTATCCGTATACCCGTGGTGTTCAGCCGAACATGTTTCGGGGCAGGTTCTGGACCATGCGTCAGTATGCCGGATTCGGCAGCGCCAAAGAGACGAATGCCCGCTACCGCTACCTGTTAGGTCAGGGGCAGACGGGATTGAGTGTGGCCTTTCATCTTCCCACCCAGGCAGGTTATGACAGTGACCATCCCCTCTCCATGGGCGAGGTAGGAAAGGTCGGCGCGGCCATAGACCATATCGGCGATATGCGCATTCTGTTTGACAAGATTCCTCTGGAAAAGGTCACCACGTCCATGACCGTCAATGCGGCAGCGACGGCGCTTCTGGGCATGTACCTGTCCGTTGCCGAAGAACAGGGTGCGAAGTACGATCAGTTGGGTGGAACCATACAGAATGATGTTTTGAAAGAAATCATCTGTCGTGGCCAGTATATCTATCCCCCCAAGCCGACCATGCGCCTCACCGTCGATCTGATCGAGTTCTGCCAGAAATATGTTCCCCGGTGGAACAGCATCAGTATCAGCGGGTATCACATCCGCGAATCAGGTTCCACTGCGGCTCAGGAAATAGCGTTCACCATCGCGGATGGAATCGCGTATGCTGAAGCCTGCGCAGCAAGAGGGATCCCAGTCGATAGTTTTGCACCGCGTCTCTCCTTCTTCTTTAATGCCTTCACCGATGTTCTGGAAGAGGTAGCAAAATTCCGCGCCGCGAGACGCGTATGGGCAAAAATCATGAAGGAGAGGTTCAAGGCCACAGATCCCCGGTCCATGATGCTCCGTTACCATGTGCAGACCGGTGGTGTTACCCTGACGGCACAGCAGCCGTTGAACAACATCGTAAGAGTTGCCTTGCAGACACTCGCCACCGCATTAGGCGGGAACCAGTCCCTCCATACAAATTCGTATGATGAGGCCCTGTGTCTCCCCACCCAGGGGGCAGTGACCGTCGCCCTCAGGACCCAGCAGATTATCGCCGAGGAGAGCGGCGCCTGTGTGACCGTCGATCCTCTGGCCGGTTCTTACTATGTAGAGTACCTGACCGACAAGATCGAGGCGGAAGTCGAAGATTACATCAAGAAGATTGACGCCATGGGTGGAACCCTGACGGCCATCGAGCAGGGTTATATTCAGAAGGAAATTCAGAACAGTGCGTATCTGTTCCAGAAGTCGATTGATTCCGGTGAGCGGGCATATGTCGGCGTGAACAAATATACCATGGAAGAACCCCCCGTAACGGATCTCCTGAGAGTGGATATGAAGGTTGGCGAAGAAAAGGCCAAGGAACTCAAGGAATGGCGAGCCAAGCGCGATAATGCCGCCTGGAAAAAGGCCCTGGATAAACTGCGTGATGTATCAAAGACAGATACAAACGTAATGCCAGCTGTTATTGAGGCAGTAAAGGCCGGGGCTACCGTCGGCGAAGTCTGTGACGTGTGGCGTGATGTATTCGGGCAGTATCGACCCAAGGAATTTATTTCATAATGTGTGGAGGTGACTTACAATGGCAGAAAAGAAGATAAAAATTATCGTTGCAAAACCCGGGTTGGACGGCCACGATCGTGGGGCCAAACTCCTTTCCCGTATCTTTGCTGAGGCCGGTATGGAAGTCGTCTACACCGGATTAAGGCAGACACCGGAAATGATTGTCGAAGCGGCGCTTCAGGAAGATGCTGATGTGGTTGGTTTGAGCAGTCTATCAGGTGTCCATAACTACTTCTTTCCGAGGGTGGTTGATCTGCTGAAGGAAAAGAAACTTGCTAATGTCCTCGTAGTTGGAGGAGGAATCATCCCACTGGAAGACATTCCCGAATTGAAGAAGGCGGGAGTTTCCGAAATCTTCGGACCGGGAACATCGACGGAAGTTATCGTTGATTTTATTAAATCGAACGTAAAAGCCAAGTAACGAAACGTCCGTAATGTACGGATACGCTGTAGAGATGAGCAGGGGAGGTTGCATACCGCCTCCCCTGTACTATTTAACTATAAATCGACCATTAGTTGATGCGTTTTGCGATTTACTAATGTATCACTGTTCAGGATCGAATAAAAAGCTATGATTATGGATTATGTAGCCGAAATCCTTCAGGGATCGCCGTTGGCAGTTTCCCGCGTCATCACTTGGCTGGAAAACGAGGATGAACGGGCCCGGGTATTAATGAAAGAGATCTATTCTCACACCGGGAATGCGTATTTGCTGGGAGTCACCGGTTCTCCCGGTACAGGGAAGAGCACCCTTACGGACGGTCTTACCTGGCAACTGCGCAATAAAGGACTTACCGTGGGGATTGTAGCGGTTGATCCTTCAAGTCCCTTCACAGGAGGAGCCTTGTTGGGAGACCGGATAAGGATGACCCGGCACAGTGAGGATTCAGGGGTCTTCATGCGCAGCATGGCTACCCGCGGCTATCTCGGTGGGCTTGCCCAGTTTTCGAGGGGAGCGGTCAAAGTGCTTGATGCTTCGGGGAAAGACTACGTAATCATCGAGACCGTAGGGGTAGGGCAGGACGAAGTGGACATTATGCGCGTTGCGGATACCACATGCGTCGTTCTGGTTCCCGGCCTCGGTGATGTGATTCAGAGCATGAAAGCCGGGATTATGGAAATCGCGGACATTTACGTGATCAACAAATACGATCAGCCTGGGGCGGATCAGCTGTATTCTGAGGTTCGGTTCCGGGTTGATCAGGATGCGAGTATAAAAGACCGTAGTTGGGTGCCTCCGGTTATCCGAACTGTTGCCGTCGAGGGAAAAGGCGAGGATGATCTCATAGAAGCCATAGCGGCGCATCGAACGTATCTGGAGCAGAGCGGGAAACTTCTGGAAAAACGTCGAGAAAGGACACGTGAAGAGACCCTGCAAATGATTCACCATGAACTCTTCCGTATTATCCGCGCACGACTTGCCGAAAATAGCAGAATCGAACATATGGTAGAGAAGATCATGGACCATGAGCTGAGCCCATACAATGTTGTGGAGGAAGTAGTCGGTGAGTGGCTCCCTCCAGCAAAGTAAGGCAGTTAAAGGACACTCGGCCTCGCATAACTTCAGGCGTAGTAAAGTATCATTTCGTAAAAAGCTCTCCTACTAACCACAGGAAACAGACAAGTGCGTATTTCTGAGGGTTATTTGTATTTCAATTTGCTTTCGATCATGTATAGCCACAGAAAATTTGTTTCTTAAGATCTTTTGTGATATAAATTTAAAAGAACATATTGAATGAGATTATCAAGCTATCGGGAGATGATTCATGAGAAAAGATAGCCTCGTATGTTTCCGTTTGAGTAGAAACATGCGCGAATCCTTGGCCAAAGTGGCTCAAGAGGATAAACGATCTCTTTCATCAATGATCGAGATCATTCTATCCCTTTATCTGAAAGAGAGGAAAGCGCTTAAGGGTGTCAAGAAAGAGAAACGTCAGTACCCGAGAAAAGCCGTTTCTGTCCCCGCTTTTATTAATCAATGCAGTTCGGGGGAAACAAAGTTGCATACGGGATCAGTAACGAATATTTCCCTCGGGGGTGTACACGTATCTATTCCCCAGGATGTTGCGGATGAAATTTTAGTCGATCCGGATAAAACTAAATTTGAAATTATTTTCACGTTGCCCAATGAGAGCAGGCCCATTCGTCTAATGTGTGAACCGAGGAGAGTGGTAGATATCAAAGAAGCTCTTCATGTCGGTGCATCTTTTGTCGATGCCGATTTTAACAGCTATAAAGCACTTCATACCTACCTTACGTGACAGGTCAGCGCAACGCGCCTTATTTCTCCAAGACGTCAGAACCTTATATGACACAATGGTGAATATGTGCATTGTGTCATTCGTACCTACCCTTTTATAACCTCGCTATTGGAGATACAAGATGAAACAGAGAAAATCGGTAACTGGGAAGGAAAATATAGTCAATTTCAAAGGAATCATGAACCAAAAAAAGAGAAGCGACGTGTGTGCCCTGGGGTATGACGAGTTCAAATTTGCAGTTACCCAAATCCTTCTGAGTATAGTCGAGGCCATGGGGGAGAATAATAAAAAAATAGATGAATCCTTTAAAAGGTTAATTGATCATCTTAAAATGGTCAGCGATGAATTGAAATTTATAAAAAAAGTGCTTTATATGGAAAGGATATTGAACGGTGAACACAGGGACGGACCTATGACCATTGAGCAAAAAGCATTACTGGCAGAAGCATTTGGGTTCGAGTTCAACGAATTTGTGAAGCAGGCTACACGCAAAAGAAAAAGCCCTAAAAGTAAAAAAACATCGTAATTGGAGACAGGTTCACTAACGAGTCTTCATCGCTATGAAGGTAGCCTCCATATGTGCCCCCTTCACGAAAGAAGGTAACTGCGGCACGAGCCTTTAGTTGGCCCGGGTCTGGCGATAGTACCAGTGCAATTGTCCGCGGCTGCTGTCTTCGTCAATATTCTCCTCGGCGATCATCTTTTCTCCCCGCGCAGAGGGCAATACTTCCTTGAGTTTCCATGTGTTCTCGTGGCGGCCGAATGTCCAGTATTCTTCGAAGGGTGTCACGTAGCGCTGTTCGTTCAAAATCCGCGGGCCTTTGCGCATAGCCTTTTGGGCATGTGCGCTGATACGCACAATGAATTCATCTTTTGCCGGATTGGCAAAATTTCTCACCAGGATCAGCTCTACTTTGCGAACGCAAAAGTTTCGATACTCCACGGTAATCCCGTCCATTTTCCATTGCCCGATCTGCGTGCGCAGGTTCTGTGCCACATCCTTAAAGAGGTCGCTTTCCGGCACCTGCGCCGGTTCTCCCGACTCCTGCACGAGAAAGACATTTAAAAATACCTGTCGCGCCCTCTCCAGCATTTTCGTGCGGTCCCAGATTTTGTCCGTTTGGACAAGGAAGCTCAAAAGACGGTCTATCCGTGTGGATTTTTCTCCGACACCCTTCTCAAGCCAGGGCCCCGCCGCACCCGTTATTGTCGCCGTTTCTCCGTAAATATTTTGGATAGTCTGGTCGGTAAACATCTCTGCAAAGTTCTCATCCTTCAGAATATCAGATTCTCCGGCCTGTTCGATCTCTCGGAGCAGCCAGGTATTTCCTGAACGGTGGAATGTCCAGAATTCCTGAAACCGCGCAGGGCTTTGGTCGCCTCTTAAAAATTTATTTGTATGGTCATCCACATAGTAATCCCGCGCAGAGGCGGTTATGAGTGCGGTAAATTCACGCTGGTCGGGCTTTTCCGTGTAGCGGACATTCACCAGATCCACCCGCTCGACGTGAAGGTTCTCGATCCGGTTGATCTCATGGTTACGAACCAGTCCCTGGAGCTGCGATGTGTGCTGGAGGAAGAGATCGTCTGTGAGGAGTGGCTTCATCGGTCCATAATCACGTTTCTCCCAGCATTCCTGCAGTGTACGAAATGTGGATTCGGTAAGTCTTAGCAATTCTTTTGGCGATAATAAAGGATCCTGCGTGCTTAAGAAATCCAGCAGCTTTTCCGTGCGGGAGCTTTTGGAGCCTACTTCCTCTGGGCTGTAAAGGAAATCCAAATTTTCGCTTTTCGAGGACCTGCGCCGTGTTGACATAGAAGACCAGATCACAAGACCTATGCAGACAGTCCAGAAGATAATTACCCCGATTATTTCCACGGCGTCGCCGGGTGATTCGCTCTGGCCTGATCGTGAACCTGATCTTGAACTCGATCCGGAGCTGGAACGGCTGGAACTCCCTCCCTTATTGTGTACCAGAAAATCCGCTGCGAGAAACGTATGCGGCTGATCCACACTGACGTTGTAAACTAACTCATCCCGTTCGCTTATTGACGTTTCGAGAACCGAAGCCTTCTTCAGCGTGTCGTCACTCCACGCAAGCACGGAGTGTCCGGGACGGAGCTTCCCCGCTTCGAGGAATGTGCCGTCAGGCAGACCAAGGGGGTGGTCCCGGGTCGTGCGGAGGACGCCGCGATCCGTCTTCACCACAAAGGTACGGGAATGTGTTGCGAAGATCTTTTTCACCCTTGCGTTCATCATGCGTTGCGCTGTATCAATTGCCTGCACGGTAGCGCCCGCGGAAAGCGTTTCGATAGGAACTTGACCCGATGAAGTTCGGATCATGGTTCCGGCGGGGAAGCAACCACCGCCACCGCCTTTATTATGGACGGCGATGCCGCCAGCGAAAAAGGTGTTCGGATGATCGGTCTGAAGATTGTATACCCGAACGCGTTCGTGAACCCTCTCGAGCGAGAGGATTCTCTGTTCAGAAAGTGCCTTGCCATCCCAGGCGAAAATGGCATCACCGGTATTGAGAGCGTCTATTGTTTTAAACGTACCCTGTCCGACATAGAAGGGATGCTCAACAGTTACTTTGAGGATTCTGCGGTCTGTCTTGAGGATTACGTATTCATCAACCTTGTGACGAATGATGTGTCTCACCTTTGTGTGCACAATACGACCATCGGTCGAGTATGCGAGTAAATCATCTCCCGGACGGACATCACTGATGAGCGTTTCCGTGCCGTCGGATTTCAATATCCCGCTGTCTGGGAGAAAACAACCCTTGTTGTGAACTACCATATTGGCAGGAAAGAACGTCCCTCCCGGGATAACCAGTAAATTATGCGCAGGCTGCTGTGCCTGAACATGTTGAATTGAGTGGATAGGAACTTCTTGGAGGCGGCCGCCTCGCATGATGGTAACCATATCACCGACGTTAAGCAGCCTGGCGACGCGGTATTCACCGGGACCCACCATCACCGGGTGCTCTGAGGTGATTTTCACCGATTCTTCTCCGGCGGAAATCTTCAGATAATGATCGGTACTGACTTCGGTCAGCATCTGAACTTCTCCTGCCAGGATTTTTTCACGCGAAAAGCTCCAGACCTTGTCGCCCACGCGAAGCTTTTCAATTGCAACAATGCCTGTGGGAGTCATGACAGGAGTGCCTTTTGCCAGACAACCTCCGCCGCCGCGCGCAAAAACTGGGGTTGAAAAAAGAAAAACAAACAGTATTGCTCCTAATGCAACACTTTTTTTCATTGATCCTTCCATCAGTTCGCAAACCGGGTAGTGCCCCGGCCTCCAGAATAAAGCTTTGTGAGGGAGTTAATGAGTCAGGAATACCTCTTTCGATATGCTTCAAATTGGCCGGTCTTAATGAAGCGCCGCGATGATGCCGCCAAGCACTGCGGCGCCAATGACAATGCTCAGTCCGAGAATGCAGGCTCCCACTATCCTGCCGTAGTATTCTGCCACGGCGGCGTTACCGCGGGCGATTTCCCTTCCCTCATCGATGTTCGGAGTCAACCTTTCCATCAGCTTCGGTACAACACTTGACGCCAGAAGGACCAGCGCCATGCCGATGAGACCACCCACCAGAGAAAAGAGCATGGACCATCCAATATCACTCACTGTCTGTATCATAGAACCCCCTTTCTTGTACGGGATCAGGATATACCATCACCGTAATCAACAGCATGGCTTGATTAAAACTTGACTTGCGGAACCTCGCGGTCCCCGGCCGCTTCCATTTGAAAAAAAGGTTCTGCCTGAAAGGTATACATACTGGCAATTATGTTCCCGGGGAACATTTCCACCTTGTTTTTATACCGCATGGCAGCATCGTTATAATACTGGCGGGAAAACCCGATCTTGTTCTCCGTCGCAGCCAATTCCTCCTGCAGTGCTATGAAATTCTCATTCGCTTTCAGGTTGGGGTATGCCTCGGCCAGGGCAAAGAGAGACCGCAAAGTCCGGGTTAAAGCGTTTTCGGCCTTGGCCCGCTCTGCGACGTTTCCCAGAGACGTTACTGCCTCCTGCCGTGCCTTGATGACCGCATCCAATGTCTGTCTCTCGTGGGCGGCGTACCCCTTAACAGATTCAATGATATTTGGAATCAGATCATGACGCCGCTTGAGTTGCACATCAATCGAGCTCCAGGCATTTTTTACTTCATTGCGGGCGCGAACGAGGCCGTTGTAAAGGCTGATGATAAAGATACCACACACTGCGACAATGCCCAAAAAAACTAGAATCGATACCATTTCTCCTCCTTTATCATACCAAGGTAATGGGATACACTATAAGGAAAACAGACATGACCGTCAAGGAAAAATGGGCATAACGCTTTGCTTTCAAAGAATAATTAACGGTGAGAAGCCAGTTTTCAATCAACGTACCTTTGATGAATAATAATTCTTATATTTGTGAACTCCGTCGATACTTTACAGTTGACAAATTATGGTTTTCTACTATAATTATAATAACATTACGTGTTCTTATGCTATTCATATCATCTGTTCCGGATGTATCAGGCTCCTTCTGTGATCCAGTTACGTCTTGACTGTCAAACTGTCGATACAATGTTAATAAAAGGCTTTCCTATTTTCTGGTTAAGAAGGATAGAAAGTCCGGGAGAAAGCAAAGTACGACATATACGCTACGCGGAACGTTTATAATCTCCCGCAATGTAGTAAAACAAAGGCACAAAATTTTTGTAACAATACCCTGGGATAGTGTCGGTATTGCCAAACAAAAGCTGATGTATCAGTAACAAAGTTTGCGGATCCTTTTAAAAGAAAGAAAAGGAGGTGCATTATGCTTAAACAGTTTAAAGAAAATGCCCAGGAATGGGTGGAAAAGGCGATAGTGTATTATAAGAATTCCGGCAAGAAAATTGCTTTAGCTGAGTATTCAAATCCCACAGGACAGTTTGTCCAAGGCGAACTGTATATTTTTGTGTTGAGCCCCAAAGGGACTATGCTCGCACACGGAGTCAATGAAAGATTTGTGGGGCAGGAGTTTGCCGATCTCAAAGACGCTGATGGAAAGCATTTCGTCAAGGAAATTCTTGAAACCGCCAACACACAAGGCAGTGGCTGGGTAACTTACAAATGGCATCACCCAACGATAAAAGAGGTGCTCCCTAAGTACCTGTATTTTAAGAAAGTTGATGATTTGATCATTTGCAGTGGCATCTACCAGGTGGAACCGCAAACCTATATCTCTCAACCGGTTAAGCCGGAGAGCTGATTGTCTGGCGGATGTCTGTAAATGCAACACATGAACCGCATATACTGACACTATCCCGGAAACAGTGAAAAATGATGCAATGAACACCGTCGCAAGTATGCAGTAAATTGGAAGAACTAAACCTTTGCGCGATAGTCTTCATGCCCGTCTTTTTTTGATCAAGATAAGCTATTGTGTATTCGCCGTAGATGCCTTAATGGCGATTGTCGAGCACACCGAATCCCGTTACAAGCTCTTGTGCCGTACCGTCTCTATGAGCCGGAGGATATTTCAATCGCAGGGGATTGCAGTACGGGAAGTTGAGAGATCAAATGTTGCAGGCCTTCCCTGGTATCAATGAAAGGGCATCATTTTTTTCCTTGACAATAGAACTATCGTTCTATAATATAGCATTATGGTAAAGAAGCGCACAGCTCAAAGAGCGGTAAGACACATAAGCAATTTTCTTTGGGGGAATCAACGAATGCCTTCCCATCGAGAAAAGTTAGATCTTCTCAATGCCCGATTGAAAGGAGAAAAAACATGCGGAGTATAGCACCACATTCATCACGGCTTATATGGCGGCCACGAGCGGCTACCTATGGAATGTATTCTCAGCAAGGCGCAGCAATTCGTTTCCGTTATTTCGTAGAAGGCACGAATTGGGACGACGTGCTTCTTCATCGCGTAAAATGGTTTGACAAGCTGTGCATTGGTTGTATCATTTTTTCTGTTCTTTACTTTATTCCTGTACTTATCGTATCCATGTTAAAATAACTCATCTACTATTCAGAAACCGGTACTGCCATCTTGATGGATTCCCCGAAAAGAAGAATTCTGCATATTGACATGGATGCTTTTTTCGCCGCGGTTGAAGAGAAACGGCGGCCTGAAATTATCGGCAAACCTGTTATTATTGGAGGCAGGGGAGATCCTTCCAGGAGAGGCGTCGTATCTACGGCAAATTATGAAGCGAGAAAATATGGTATTCATTCAGCCATGCCATTGAAGACAGCCTATAGACTCTGTCCACACGCTATTTTCCTCCCCGTTGACTATGAAACGTACTTAGCCGCTTCCCAAGCATTCAAGAGGGTTCTCGCAGACATCTGTCCTAATATGGAAAGCGGGGGCATTGATGAAGCCTATCTTGATATTTCTGCCAGCAATGATTCATCAGAAAACATTGCCCACGGTATCAAACTTGGCATTCGAGACAACACAGGTCTCACATGTTCAATAGGAATAGCACCGAACAAGCTTCTTGCTAAGATTGCTTCTGACATGAAGAAGCCCGATGGACTGACAATTCTTGGGAAAGAAGACGTTAAAGATACAATATGGCCCCTTCCTGTCAGGAAGTTGTACGGTGTTGGACCGAAGACCGAAGCGCGGCTGAAGGAGATTAGTATAACTACGATAGGTCAAATCGCCGGCATTTCCCAGGAGCGGCTCATCATGGAATTTGGCAATTCGTACGGCAGGTATCTCTACTATGCTTCCAGAGGGTTGGATGATAGTCCCGTGATAACACACTGGGAGCCTAAGTCAATCAGCAGGGAGACCACTTTTCAGACTGACGTCAAAGATTGGCAGGCGATTGCAAAGACGCTTGCTGCGTTGACCAAGGAAGTCATCTCTGACATGGTGGGAAGTGGATACAAAGCCAGGACCTTCACGATTAAAGTGAGATTCAGCGATTTCCAGACCTTGACAAGAGCAACGACGCTTCATGATTTCGTCGATTCCGAAGAAGAAGTAAGGAAAGCAGTTTTCCGCTGCCTGAAAAAAGTCAATCTGGATAAGAGGGTGAGGCTCCTCGGCGTAAGGGCCAGTAATTTTAGTTGATAAAGTTTATTGCCTCCTGCCAATCATTCTGGCTTTCTATTTATAAATAAAATTCTGAATGCGGGAAAGGAGTGAGTGAAGATTACCAATTGAACTTTTGAAGATATCTTCAATTTATAGTAAAAGCTTCCGGGAAATTCTTTTCATGATTTCATCAACTTGAAATAATCGATTCAAAAAGAGAATAGAACCGTCTTGAATATAGCATGTTTGGGCGACACCTGTCGGACAGTTCCTGCTTATGACACGTATGACTTACTGATAGTGCATCTTCGTCTTGCTCGATGTCTGGCATTTGATATCGCAAACCACATTCTTCTTGAAGTGGATATCGACCAAGGTGGTTTCCGATTTCCACTCGGAACCGACACCTACGAGAGAGGTGAAAACACCCGCTCCCGTTATATTCTTATCCATATAGGCATACTTCCATATCTCGATTTCGTTCTTGGCGTCGTATTCCGTATCTATTGGCTCGCTGCATACTCGCATGACATCTTCCTTGGTCGATTTTCCTATTATTATATTCTGCTTTACCGCTTCCACATCAATTCTTTTTCCCGCCGTCGCACACGATAGAATGAATATGGACAAAACAATAACAATTGGAAGCCTCTTGTACATCATGGTTTCCCTCCTCCAATGGTCTTTTCTTCCCGCCTAACCCATGAGATGCATCTCACATGAGCCATGACCTTTAGTTTCCCGCCCCTACTCATATAAATCCTGGTGCTTCAAATGAATGGGGGGCATTTTCTCAGGGACCTGGGTAATGCATTCTTTATATAGTTGCTTGACCTTTCCGTCCTCTCCATATCGATATTCCTCGTAACATTTCTGAACGGTCACGGGAGCACAGGAACCAAAAAACAGGACACACAACAGTAGAATACAACATCGTTTCATCAGACATTTCTCCTTATATAGTTTATTGGATGCATCGATGGACAACAACACTACTGAAAACGTAAAAAAATACCCGTTCTGTTTTTACATTTTTTGCACTGCCACGAAAGAACTGTCTCATTCATCGACAAGATTCATTCCTTCAACGGCTATATCAACGTCATTGGCCGATACTTAATGCCGGGTCAAACTTACCCGATACGGTTGGTGACTGTGCATTGCCTGTCTCCCTCCTGACCTGTTCGGACAGATAGGGGATCAGCTCTCCCAGGGTGACATGGCTATCCTTGTTATAGTCTGCATCGCCATTGAGACCCTTGAGGAGGAAATATGTGAAGACGCCGTGACCTCCACCCCACTGCTGACCTTCCTGGGAAAACTGTCGCTCATCTGACGCGCTGATGACGGCGATGCCATCACCGATCTTGGAGAGATTCTGGATGCCAGAACTTATGGGATTGATAGTGATGCCTCTCGTGGCGCGTCTGGCGACGTCGAAAGACTGTCCAATGCCTCCAGAATGGCACGCGTCTGCGATCACCACAACTTTCCGTGCCTTAATAAAACGTTTCAGGGCTGTTTCAATATCCCACATCGGGAATCCCGTTGTGGCCACATCATCATATTGGGCATCATAGGGCAGGAGAAAAAGATTTTGAGGGTAATCGGGGGACTGGGGGCTGCCGTGTCCGGCAAAATATATCATGACCGTATCTTCTTCGAGGGCTTGTCCTAACCAGTTAAAGAGGGCATTCCTGATATTTTGTGCCGTTGCCTTCGAATCAAGGAAAATCTTAACTCTGGATGGCGCATATCTCCCTCCTTTTTGTGAAACCAGCCACTTGTTGAATGCCCGTGCATCAGCGGCGGAGTATCGCAAGCCGGCAATCCGCGAGTCTTGGTACTTGGAGATTCCGATGATGACGGCCCATTTTTGCCCTTGCACGGGGAGATATCCTGCATCTCTCTTGCCTGCTTTTCCCTGGGTGGGTTCGGCTGACGAGACCTTTACCTGCGTTTCCATGTGGTCTATGCCCGTGTCCACAAGGGCAACCTCAACATCAACAAAGCCGTCATTGTCCGCGGTGGCTCCATAAAGTTCATTTATCCTGAAATAGAGAGTTCCCTCTTCCTTTGGTACGAGTCGATACTCGTAGCCGATGCCGAACGGCTCACCGTTCTCACCGATCTTACCGATCAAGGCGCCGGCACTCCATTTTTTCACGATGACAAACATTTCCGGGCAGATTGTACTGTGCGTCTCGACTCCGGACGGGCTTGTCCATCCGCATAAAATGCCGGCATGCCACCGACCTCGGGCAGAAATCTGATATGATGAGTTTTTTTGAACAATCACGCCGGAATTTTTCCATTCATTAGCCTTTGCATACACACGTGAGGACTTCTTCTGGATTTTCTGGTCCAGCGTGAACTGATCGACCTTTTCTGTGTACTTGAGCCCAGTGCATCCTGCCAGGATCATCAAGAACACATGAACTATAATTAGCGATTTCAAATTTGCCTGAAAATTCATGAAAGATTCCTCGAACGGCATCTCCAGCAAATAAAAACCCGCTCTCTTCTGAGATACGGAGTTTCAATAATCTTTTCATGGCACCAACATTACCAACAAGTTCTGATTCATTGTTAACCTTTTGACGAAGCCCTATGGGCAAATGCTTCTTTTTCTGCTCCAAATTCTACGAAAAGTCAAGAGACAAATTTCTTTGATAACCACTTGAAGGGATACATATCTGTCAGAATAACCAGATGCCTGGCTGCAGGTAGGAGTCAGTTGATTTTATCCTTTCAGAAATTTCGCGAGATGGTCACCAGAAGAATTGTTCCATCTTGGTCTCCGTCCCCGGATTCAAAATGGGGGATGGGCTGTGGCGCAGCTCGCCAGCATCGCTACGAACCCGACGGAGCCCTATCGGATCAGCTCTTCCGTGTGGACGATCTTACAGGTCTTTTTACACATTTCCAAAAGAATCCATAATGATAAATTTGAATAGCATTATGACTTGGATTGTGCTATTTGCACACCTGCCGCAGGACAGATGTTTTTTTGTGATCTTGGCTGAACGGGAGAAAACAAACGATGCAAGTGCACAAAAAGATAAAGGCACATAAGCCTCTTCAAATAGAGGCATTTTTTTTGCGAAACATTTTCACAATAAGGAGGCAACTATGATGTTCGTAGGCAAGAGAATGGTGTCATTTCTCACCGTGGTGTGCCTGCTGTGTGCCGCCTCAATCGCCCATGCGGATGCAGCCGCCGTAGCCAGGAGTATTGCCGAGTTCAAGGTGGCCTCCCAGGAGTTGGTCAGGCTGTATACGGGTGCCAGGGACGAAGCGTCAGCAAAGGCCACGGAGGCACAGATCAATGCGGCATCCAAGCGGCAGAAAGCGGCCGAGAGTTCATTGAACGCGGCGATACAGAAACTTGATCCCAATAAACAGGGAAGTGGCAAGATGATTGAAAAGGTGTTCATGGAGATGCAGGCTGCCAACGAAGCTGTTTCGGCAGCACATTTAAAGGCCATGGAAAATCAGGCGGTCGCCAAGGCACAGAAAAAGTAGCTCTCTAGACAATATGCACCAGCGGTCGGCAACGTGCAATAAGGAAACGATATGAACCGCAGTTGCCGTTCTTAACCGAATAACAATTTTGCTCGAAAGGAGCTGACATGAATCGATTTGATTACAACACGTGCGGTGATATACTGTATTACCTGACATGGTGCCTCCGCTCAGTAATGATCATTGCCGTTGTCATGATGGGGTCTATTGAGTATGCAGAAGGAGCTCTGCAGTCTGCTCTTTCTTCCGGCGATCTTCAAAAAGTGTCGTCGTGGATTGCAAATGAAACCTCCCATCACCACCAGCCATACTGCTGGAAGCGAAGTTACGGCCGCGGTGTGGGAAAGCCGATGAAGTGCAAGGCAGGGGAAGCGTATGATGCCGGTTTGTGCTACACCCCGTGCCAGCCGGGTTACAAAGGTGTGGGCCCCGTGTGCTGGCAGAGTTGCGCGTCAGGGTTCAGGGACGATGGCGCTTTCTGTGCCAAACCGAAACCGTACGGCCGCGGCGTTGGCTACCCCTGGAAATTTGGCGATAAGGCGTTCAGTTTAAATGGTGCGCGCGCGCGGTGTGCGAAAGCCCACCCGCAGGGCTGTGAAAAAAACGGGGAGATCATTTATCCCAAGTGCAAAGAGGGATTCCATCCGGTAGGGTGCTGCATTTGCTCGCCCGACTGTCCCCCGGGCCAGAGCGATATCGGCGTTTCCTGTGCAAAAAAAAGTTACGGGCGTGGCGTAGGCAGACCTGTGTCAACATGCCCGGCCGGGAAGGATAAAGATGCACTGCTGTGCTACACTCAATGCAAGAGCGGATATCACGGCGTAGGTCCGGTCTGCTGGCAGCATTGCCCTTCCGGGCGAGTCGATTGCGGCGCCGGGTGCTCGACCAGTAAAAAATCCTGCGTGAAGGATACCGCCAAAATGGTCTATTCGCCGATAGCAGCCGCGGGGCAAACCGCTGCCTTGATCGTGTCTGGCGGTACGAGCTCGGCCGCGACCGGAGCCGCCGGAGCTGCCAAAGCTGCCTCCAAGTATGCAAAGCTCAAGAAATTGTGGGAGAAGACCAAAGGTGCCAGGGAACTTGTCAAAGACGCCAAGAGAGCCGGTACGGTTGGCTATGAAACGTATAACACGACCAGTTTGTGGCTTAATGAATTTGTCGGCGATTTTGAACACATGACCACAAAAAGTGTTGTCAGTGAATTGGAAAGGCGTTTTAAGGGCGACGCGCTGCTCTGGGTCAAGCGGCAGTATGCGATGAACCACCTGACATTGATGTTAAAGGCTGACGGCATCGACACTGCCGAAAGTGTGTTGACAGCGGTTTCTGCATTTGATCCGACAGGAATAACAGGAGTCATCGACGCGTATGCAAATCCTAAATGCGCAACCGCTGAGCCCTTCCCGGTGGTTACATTGCTGCCCCCATATGGGCCGCCACTGCCCGCCCCTCCTCTGGCAGGGGGTCTCTATACCCTTGCGGCCCGTCATAGCAACAAGTGTCTTGACGTAGCCGAAGCAAGCGGCAAGAGCGGTGCCGATGCCCAGCAATGGGATTGCAACAACGGAAACAACCAGAAATGGAACCTTGTTTCCAAGGGGGGAGACATCTATACACTCGCGGCGTTGCATAGCGGCAAGTGTCTTGACGTAGCCGGCTCGCGTACTGACAACGGTGCCAATATCCTCCAGTGGGATTGCACCAGCAAAGATAACCAGAGCTGGCGGATCACCAAAGGAGCAGACGGTTCTTACCGCCTCACTGCACGTCATAGTAACAAGTGCCTCGACGTGTCCGGCGCAAGCGGCAACAACGGCGCCGATGTCATTCAATGGGATTGCCACAGCGGAAACAACCAGAAATGGAATATTAGTCCATCAGCACCAGCCGCCCCGCCTCTTGCGGATGGGTTTTACACCCTCACGGTCCGTCATAGCGGCAAGTGTCTCGACGTGTCCGGCGCGAGTCGAAACAATGGAGCCAATGTTCTCCAATGGGATTGCCACAGTGGAAGCAACCAGAAGTGGCGCCTTGTTTGCAGAGGGGGAGATTCCTGCACGCTCTCGGCGTTACATAGCGGCAAGTGTCTCGACGTATCCGGCTCAAGCGTCAACAACGGCGCCAATGTCCTCCAGTGGGATTGCCATGGCAAAGATAACCAGACCTGGCGGATCACCAGAGAAGGAGACGGTTATTTCCGTATCACCGCCCGTCATAGCGGCAAGTGTCTCGACGTGTCCGGCGCGAGCGTCAACAGCGGCGCCAATGCTCTCCAATGGGATTGCCACAACGGAAACAACCAGAAATGGAAGCTTAACAGGACCAATTAGTTCAGTTTTATCAGTCCCTGCGGTCGACGATAAAGTGAAATGGAAGGCCCATTCCGGGGCATAAGGTAATTGTGCTAAGGAGTTTCCAGATTCCGGTAAAGAAATTGGGGCTGATGATAGATCTTTTTGGTCGATGTGACTGTCAGGACGATCCTTCTCTCTTCGGACGGAAGGAACATCCGCATAGTTCAGCCAACTAAGGATCTGTTACGAAGCAACAATGACAATATGACGCGTAGATTTGGGTCATATCAACGAAACTGGTTATGCATCCATGAACATCACAATGGATCGTTATGGTCATTTGTTCAATGACCTGGATTTTACAAAGCGACAAGTCGATATCCTTGAAACTTCCTTCCAGTCCGTTAGAAATCGGTTAGAAAAGGGCAAAAAAGAAGGGGTTGAAGCACATGAACACTTCGCTAACCCCTTGAATTTCCATGGTGCCGAAGCCCGGACTTGAACCGGGACGGAGTTGCCCCCACTAGACCCTGAACCTAGCGCGTCTACCAATTCCGCCACTTCGGCACTGTGCCATTAACGTTGGTTGTCTACACTGAGACGGAGATCATTGTCAAGAAAAAATGGACTTGAAATTAACTCCATTAATGCTATGTTAACGCGGTAATTCGGAAGGGCGTATCGCAGGATGAAAGTTATTAGAGGTTTAGAGGAAATACCGCAGGAATTCCGGGATGCCCATATAACAATAGGCAATTACGACGGCGTCCACCTTGGTCACATCCCTATTCTTAAAAAAATTATCGAGGAAGCCCATAGGGAAAACCGGAAGGCTCTCGTGATAACTTTTGACCCGCACCCGAAAAAGGTGCTGCATCCGGATATCAGCCCTTTTTATTTGATTACTACTCTCGAAGAGAAAATACAGCTTCTCGAGGATGTAGGAATCGATGGCGTCATCCTTATCCCCTTTAACCTCGAATTTTCTAAAATAAGTGCCGAAGCATTTGTAAATCATATTCTCTGGCATAAACTTCATATCAGGAAAATCTTCGTCGGTCATGACTATTCCTTTGGTAAAAATAAAGTGGGGAACGCAACATTTCTTACCAATAAAGGGAAAAAGCTTGGTTTTGAGGTTGATGTTTTCAGTGCGGTAAAATTCGGTGATGAGACAATAAGCAGTACCCGCTTGAGATACGCCATTCTTAACGGGAATATAAAGATGGCGATGCGCCTTTTGGGAAGGCCATACAATGTCAGCGGTATAGTGATCCCGGGTAAAAGTCGGGGCAGCACCCTTGGAATTCCGACGGCGAATATGAAACCGGACAAAGAACTTATTCCTGCCGAAGGCGTGTATGCCGTCATTGTCCTTCTGGAGGGTAACCGTTACCAGGGCGTCTTGAACATAGGATATAATCCTACCTTCTCTGATAGTGAGCGTTCTATAGAGGTGTTTATCCTTGATTTCAGCGGAAACATCTATGGGAAAAGATTAAGCGTGTTTTTCATCGACAGAATCAGAGATGAAATCAAGTTCGATACCCCGGAACAGTTGGTGGGGCAAATCAGGAAAGACATCGATCAGGCACTGATAATACTGAAGCCGTATTTTTGATAATAGATTTCTCAGTCACTCCGTTTAAATTTTGCAAACATCAATTAGTTTTTCCCTTCCATCATGAAGATTCAACAACTCCACCACTGGGATGTCACATACAGAGAAGCAGTCAGTATTCAGCATGGCCTCAAAGAAAAACTGGTTCTCCATGATGAGAATTTTCCTGAACAGATTACCACCATCGCCGGCGCTGATATATCCTATTCAAAGCAGAGTGACCTGTTTTTTGCAGCCGCAGTTCTGCTGGCCTACCCGGCTATGGAAATCATAGAAGAGACCTGCGTCACCAAAAGGACACCCTTTCCGTACGTCCCGGGGCTTCTCAGTTTCCGGGAAGGTCCGGCTGTTCTGGAAGCCTTTGTGAAGCTCCAGAGTGTCCCCGATGTCGTTATTTTTGATGGCCAGGGAATTGCCCATCCGCGGGGCATGGGCCTCGCATCACACATGGGGTTGTTTTTGGACGTGCCTTCCATCGGCTGTGCCAAAAAAAGGCTCGTGGGTGTGCATGGCGAAGTTGGCCATGTGGTTGGAGATTACGCGGATCTCCTTCTTGACGATCACGTGGTGGGAGCTGCTGTCCGTACCAAGAACAAGGTAAAACCGGTATTCATATCACCGGGGCATAAAATCGGAACGCGAAGAGCGATTGAGGTGGTTCTTTCCTGCTGCAGGGGCTATAGACTTCCTGAACCGGTCAGACAGGCGCATATGACTGTAAACAGAAAGCGCCTGGAGGGTGTCAGTCTTGATGATTTTATTACATAGCAGAAAACTGGATTTGAATAGATGAAGCCGGGAAAATTATACGACGAGGTAAGGCGCACGAGTTGTGAGGAATGAGTCCTACACTTACCTGCGTCGCAGTGATCATGGGAGATGCATACGATAGCTACGGACTTTTTTTGGGGCCGTCAATTCTTGCTGAAATAGACTTCGTGTATGTAACTTTCCGCGTAGCTATTGGTCTTTTGTGTGTTGATATGAAACTGAACGCCGTGGGTTATTCCCGGGGGGTAGCTGCTTTTAACATCTTTAAGGAGCTTTTTGTAATCCTCGTATATATTTCTCTTTTCCGTATACCATTGTCCCAATGTATCTGTGTTATTCCTCACCACGACGTACCTCAATTTCCCTCCACCTATCTGTGTACTTCTTCCCGTCCAGTCTTTGGGGGCCTCGTTGTCCCAGATGTAACCCAGGACGGGGGTGTTTAATGCCTCGGGAAATCCCGTAGGAGTAAACGCGACATAGATCTGAATCGCCTGATCATCCTTGTCGGATTTTCTCACATCACCGCCATCAGGAAGTTTGTCAACTTTCCACTTCCAGTTTATGTAAGGGTATTCTTTGATATCAACCTTTATGCCCCTCTTCACGCCGAAGGATGATGCGTTGCTGCTCTGTATGTGAAGATAATAGGTATCCGACCCTTTTTCAAGTTTAAGAGAAGGTGTGCCTTTCTTTCTGTCCAGCGTCCAGCCCGCGGGAGCGCCTTCCTGCATCTGGGGAGAATCAAATCCTGCGACGAGAACAATATCCTTTCCTGCCGGTGCTGGTGGTCTGGCAGGGGCTTCCGGAGCAACAGCCGGGGCACGGGGAGCGGAAGATGGCGCCGGCCTGACCGGTTTTGCGGAAGGAATGGCTTTGTCTGGTGAAGTTTTTGGTTTTTCCGCAATAACAGCGGGTGTTTCCGGAGGTGGCGGCGTTGCAGGGATTGAGGCCTTGATGCCAGATTTTTTCGGCTCTTCGCCCTTTGTACAACCTCCTCCGGTAATAAGTGTTGCAACGAGTAACAATGACACAATAAAAGTAAAAAATCTCTTCATGAATACATCAAGTTGCCGCTTCTCTATGCTGTGTGTAGAGATCCATAATCTCCGATCTCGTCAATACAGCATCGATACGGTCAACAAATTTCTTTATATTTTCCCTGCCGCCTTCTTGTCTATCAATGAGGGCAATCACGCGATCAATTATTAAGCCTGCCTCTTTCGCAATTTCTATTGCGGTTATTGTTGAACCTCCTGTTGTGATCACGTCGTCAATGATAACGACCCGTTCGCCTGGCATGACATTCCCTTCAATGGGGCTTTTTGTGCCATGACTTTTGACATCCTTTCTCACCACAAAGGATTTAATCGGTTTATTCTTCTGATAGGAAACAAGAGAAAGGGCATTGGCGATGGGGTCCGCGCCGAGGGTAAGGCCGCCCGCGGCCGTTACATCCGCATCATGAAGCATGTCAAAGAGAATATTCCCGATGAGATACATCCCTTCAGGGTCCAGGGTTGTTGATTTGCAGTTGAAATAGTAGTTGCTTGTTTTTCCGGAAGCCAGCGTAAAAGGCGGGTCATCTCTGTACTGAAAGGACTTTTTCAAAATTATTTCTGCAAGCCTTCGTTTCATATGTCATAAAATATTTGCGATAGTTTCTGGGCACGGCTTACTACCCTATAATACAGTATTTGTCTACTTATTTTCTTGGGAGCTTTCAGGTGACAGCTTTTTAGGCAGATTAAGAACTATTTCTTGGATTTGAGCACCTTATCAATTACCCGTACCGCTTCCACACCATCCTTCGCGTATAATGCTCCAACAGAGGCGGCATAGGTTTTTGTAACCACGGCCCCTCCTAAAATAAACGGACATGAATAACCCTTATTTCTTGCCAGCTCAATGATTTCCTTCATGTTTACCATGGTCGTAGTCATGAGAGCGGAGAGACCCACAATATCCGGTTGATCATTCTTTATGGCCTTAATGATGGCTTCGGGCGGTACGTCTTTGCCGAGATCGATAATTCTGTAGCCATGATTTTTAAGCATCAGGGCGATAATATTTTTGCCGATGTCATGGATATCTCCTTTCACTGTAGCAAGAATAATGATCCCCTTCCAGGCCCGGGCAGTTTTGTCATGTTGCAGCCTTGGTTCCAGATGACCGAGGGCGGCCTTCATTGCTTCGGAGCTGGCAATCAACTGTGGCAGAAAATATTTCCTCTGGTCAAAAAGCTCTCCCACCCGGACAATGGCCGGTATCATACAAACATCGACAAGGGCTGAAGGAGACGTTCCCGATGCGATAGCACTTTCGACCAAGTCGATAATGCCGTCTCGATTTCCCTCCAGGATGCCTTGGGATACCTGCTTGTCCGGCGAAACGAATTCTTTGGGAGGAAGGGTTTTCTCCAGTGCAGGGTGATCGGAGAAATGCCGGATATACGAAGCAGCGTTCCTGTCTTTCTGCATGAACACATTGCCTGCCATTGTAATATTCATCAGATCCCTGTCGGCAGGATTGGCGATCGCCATGGTTAACCCGGAAGCCTGCGCCATAGAGAGGAATGCGGCGTTCAGCCATTTTCGTTCCGGCATGCCGAATGACACATTGGAGAGGCCTAAAATCGTTCTGCATTTGAAGTGATCCTTGCACCACTCTACAGTTTTCAGCGCCTCGAGAGCAGCGTTGGGTTTGGAGGCCACGGTCATGACCAAACCATCCGTGATGATGTCGTCTTTGGAAAAGCCGAAGCCTTTCGCGGTCCGGAATATTTCCCTGATGATTTGTTTGCGCCTGGCCGCTGTTTCCGGGATCTCGCTGTTTGTTATGGGTAAAAGGATAAACATGGCGCCATATTTTCTGGCGATGGGGAGCAGCGTTTCCAATTTTTGCGATTCGCCTGAAATGGAATTTATCAGGGCACGGCCGGGATAGATTCTGAGGGCTGCGACTATCGTTTCTATATTTGGGGAATCAATGACGAGGGGCAAGTTTGTGCTTGTGGACAGAAGATGAAGAACCTTTTTTATCGTAGTGACTTCATTAACGCCATGGGCGCCGACATTCACATCGAGGAGATCAGCCCCCTGCTTTTCCTGTTCTTTCGCCATTTGCCTGACAAGGGCCATTTTGCCTTCAAGAAGTTCCTGCTGCAGGATCTTCTTCCCCGTTGGATTGATTCTCTCGCCGACTACGAATAATGGACTGTCATGCTCAAATATCTTGAAGCCTCTGGCGGAACTGACAGCGCTCAGGGATTTCCTCACGGGCATCACCGCGGGTGCGCGGGCCACGTTTTTCTTTAATAACCTGATATATTCGGGAGCAGTCCCACAGCAACCGCCTATGAGGTTCACCCCGACGGCCACAAACTTCTTCCCGAAGGAGGCGAATTCCCCGGGTCCCATATCGAAGACCGTTTTTTTGCCTGTCAGCCGTGGCATACCCGCGTTCGGTTTCGCGACAATGGGGACTGTGGCATAGGGTTTCATGGCGTCAATAAAATTTATCATCGTATCGGGCCCTGTGGAACAGTTGCACCCCACGGCATCCGCTCCCAGACTCTGCAAGGTGATAAGGGCGCTCACCGGGTCCGTACCGCTGAGGGTATACCCGTTTGTTTCATAGGTCATTGTGACTATGGTGAAATGGCCCGTAATTTCCTTCACGGCAAGGAGTGCTGCCCGCGCCTCCTGGATATCCATCATGGTTTCGATAGCAAAAAGATCAACACCGCCATCAAGAAGTCCCGTTACCTGTTCCTTGAAAATTTCGACGGCCTCATCAAATAAGAGGTCGCCGAAGGGCTCAATAAAATGTCCCGTCGGGCCTATGTTGCCGGCAACGAGAACGCCTTTCCCCACGGCGCGTTTCGCGAGAAGGGCAAGCTGTGTATTGATATCCCTTGTGTTATCGATTCCATACTCACTGAGCTTCACACGGTTTGCGCCAAAGGTAAAGGTAAACACAATATCCGAACCTGCTTTTTGGTACGCAGCGTGTATCTTTTGCAGGGCATCCGGATTCTTTACACACCACATCTCCGGACATACGCCTGCCGGCATACCCCGCGCGTGAAGCTCTGTTCCTGTGGCACCGTCGAGTATGAGGACTCTTTTATGCAAGAGGTTTATGATCTTACGTTTTGGATTCATGGCCTTTCATTTCACAACCCTTTCCTGTGTGTGTTTTCGTGGCTGTGAACTATAATAATCAGGTTTCTCTCTTGTCAAGAGCAAAGCAAGTTCCCCTATGATAAGTGTAACTCTGAATCCGACCTTACCATTTTCAGGAAGCTGTATCGAGTATTTTGGCGGTAATTTCGTTTCCCTCAAATATCTTGTCGATTGCATCGGAAAGGGCCGTATTGATTTGCTCTTCGAGTCTTTCTTCAGAAAACAGGATGTGCTCAAGGCTGACTGAACTCTTGGCTGACACCTTGTAGAAGATCTTGCCTGCCTGTGTGTTGGCGAGAAATACGGTGATCTTTGCCTGCGCCCTGTATTTCTTAATAGTCACTTTATCATCGCAAATGACTTCCAATTCGTCAATACTTCCACCGATGAGGATGGGCGACCATTCCTTGCGGATGCTCTCCTCTTTGAGATTCCATCGTGGTACATCGGGGGAAACCTGATAACCGGCCTTCAGCAATACGTCTTTCATCGCCGATGCCACGACCATAGGGGGTTTCACGTATTTGGGAAGCACGGGGATGTTCTGTCTGCCAGATTTAATGACCCGTCCGATAACCATTGTATCGCTGACTGTGCGAAGATCTTCAAAGGCGGCAACGGTGATCTTGATTTTTTTTTCAGGAGCTTCTATTTCCCGTGCGGGCTTGGTGGGAGTGTATTTCATGTCCACGCTGTACAAGGCGGGAGCGCAGCCCCATAGTATGGCAAACGCCAGTGCTGCAACAACAAATCCCAGTTTTTCTCTCGCAACACGCCATGTCATATGCCGGCGATTATTGTTTCGGGGTTGTATATGATTCATTATTTTCCTCCTGTCATACGTGAAAATAACCCTTCTATGTGTGTAGCAATGAATGCCTTTCGGGTAGGGGAAGTATGGGGTAAGAGAAAATGTATGTCAATACATTTCATGCAGTCTATCAAAAAAGGGTTCACAATTTTTCGTATAGGATAACGGCACCGCGGGGATAGGTATTGAGTGGCATCTCATCTATTGCACGCTTACACTATTGAGGGCGGCATATTTTCAAATACCCGGCCATCGGGCATGTACTCGACGATCTTGCCATTTTCCTCTCTCATGACGGTGAGAATTGCGTTAATCTTCTTCTTTTCCGCCGCGCTGATTGCTTCGGCGATCGTTGTGTAATTGGCAAGTTCTTCGATTGTTACGAGGGTAGGGACAACCATGTTGAATTTGTGCCGATTGTAGCCCTCAAGGATCTCCCATGGTGTAAGCCAGGCATGTCTCGTCAGTTCAATGCCGTTATGGATAGCCTTCTGGTGTGCGGGAGCTTCGGCGATAAAAAAGCGCACGTCATATCGGAGAGATAATAACTCGGGAGTGATCCAGTGAGAAAAATAATGGAGGCGATCTGCAGCGAGAGTCAGTCCCTCGTTCTCGAGGATCGCTTTCAAGGTAATTTCACCTGTCTGAAGTTGTTTACGGTACGTGCGGAATCGCTGCCGGATATCTTCCGGATCGAATGAAATGATTGTTGTATCGCTGTGATACGCCAGCAACAGTCCAACCTCTTCGAAAGTTTCCCGTATCCCCGCCACCCACGCACCTAATGCTTTGTCCTTTGATGACATATCGTGGAAAACGGTCTGTGCCTGTGTCAGAGTGATGCCGGTACAAAGGGCTTCCATTTCAGGAAGGCAGTCTTCCTGATCCAGGCATCCTCCGGGGAATACATAGGATCCGGGGACAAATTTACTGCTTGGATGCCGCAATACCATTAACACTTCAAAACTTCCCGCATCTTTTCTGAGAGATGGCCGTAGGAGAATGATTGTCGCTGCATCCTGTGGTGTAACAGGCATTTTTCACACCTTACGATATTTTTTATCGCATATACATGTCATGGTAGCGCAACAGACTTGACTATGTAAACAATCATCTGTAAGAAATTATATCTGATGTGGAAAAGAAAAGAAACTGAAAACAGGTTTTTCTCTGGGTGTGGCAAATTTTTTAGATAGTTATGGACGGGCTGTCACCTGACCCAGTGCTGAAGCATCCGAAAGTCTTGCCTGAAACGGGTCATTCCTGTTGAATTCCAGTGATAGCTGTAACGGATTTCTCCGGGATGAGCATGCAGGTTTCCGTGATCTGGATGCCTATTTTTTCAAGCTGGAGCAGAACATGTATCATCTTTTGGGTTTCCAGCAGCAGATCACCATAGCCTGCGGAATAGCGATTCTTCAGTAATCTTCTTTTTTCCCTGAGCAAGGTCCGGTTGAAATAGTCCATTATCCAGGTAAGCGAGGCATCAACCATTTCACTTGCTGTAGCATCGAACACGAGGGCACGTGTCAGATTGTTTTCGGTAACATCGTGCTCAATGGCCTTCATGATGCCGCTGCCCGCGGTGGCTCCCATGAGGACGAGTTCATGACAATGTTCCAGGAGCTTAGCCAGTTGCTGACTTTTGAACATTGCAGCTTGAGTAAGAATAATCTCGGCGTCTTTTATTTCCTGAACGGGAAGGCGCAAGGCGGCGCCTTTTAATTGAATCAGGGATTGGGCATCCCGGATATACCGCTCTATCTCTTCTTGCTGGGTGTGAGATATGTCTGTTACGCCCTTAGTGAATCCCAGCCGTCTGAATATCTCTTTGCGGGGCGCGGGGATGGATATGGATTCGAAAAAAAGGACAGGCTTCATACCTTTTGCTTCGCCAGGTGTTTCATCAAACCGCCGTCTTGTATGAGTTCCTGCATGAACGGTGGTATAGGGTTAATCTGAAGCGGCGCTATACAGGAGTCTTTTATCCGGATAGTCCCGTTGTTGCCGTCCACCTCGATTTCCTGACTGTTCGACACCTTGTCCAGCAAATCTTTCGACTCAAAAATAGGGAGCCCTATGTTGAAGGCATTCCGATAAAATATGCGGGCAAAACTCTTGGCGATCACGCAGGAGATGCCGGCGGCTTTGATCGCGATTGGTGCATGTTCCCGCGATGAACCGCAGCCAAAATTTTCTCCTGCTACAATTATATCGCCAGGGCGTATTTTTTTTACAAACTCCGGATCTGCATCTTCCATACAGTGGGCGGCCAGATACTCGGGGTCAGATGTCGTTAAATAGCGGGCCGGGATAATCGCATCGGTATCTATATTATCTCCAAACTTCCAGACTTTTCCCTTGAAATTCATTATCATTATACTCCCTGTTCCCTCACAATTCCCCGGGACCGGCAATCCGCCCCAATACCGCCGAGGCCGCGGCAATGGCCGGACTGGCAAGGTATACCTCGCTCCCGGTATGTCCCATGCGGCCGACGAAGTTCCTGTTTGTCGTGGAAACGGCCTTTTCACCGTCCGCGAGGATCCCCATATGGCCGCCAAGACAGGCGCCGCACGTGGGTGGACTGACGACGGCATTTGCATCAATGAATATTTCTATAAGGCCTTCTTTGAGAGCCATTTTGTATATTTCCTGTGTGGCGGGTACAATAATCAAACGTATGAAAGGCGCTGCCTTTCTTTTTTTGAGAATGCCGGCTGCTACGCGGAGATCTTCGATCCGGCCGTTTGTGCATGATCCGATAATGACCTGATCAATTTTAAGATCCCCCACCTGGCTGATTCCCCTTACATTGGAGGGAATATGGGGATACGCTACCTGTGGTTCTATTTTGCCGACATCGATGTCGATCACAGAGTCATAGGCGGCATCCGGATCAGAGTCGTACAGGATGTATGGCCTTTTTGTCCTCTCCGCAACATATGTCTTCGTGATATCATCGGGGATGAAAATGCCATTCTTTGCTCCCGCCTCGATGACCATGTTGGCGATGGTCAACCGGTCGGCCATGCCCAGCTTCCCGACTGTTTCTCCGGTAAACTCCATAGCCTTGTACCGCGCCCCGTCGACACCGATCAAACCGATGATATAGAGTATCAGGTCTTTCCCGGAAACCCACTTTTGCATTGTGCCGTGAAAAACGATTTTTATCGTCTCCGGAACCCTGAACCAAACCGTGCCGGTCAACATGGCAGCGGCCAGATCGGTACTGCCGACACCGGTGGCAAAGGCTCCCAGAGCCCCGTACGTACACGTATGACTGTCGGCGCCAATGACCAGGTCTCCGGGGATCACAATACCCTGTTCGGGAAGGAGCGCGTGTTCAATGCCCGCCCTGCCGACCTCATAATAGTGGGTGATTTCCTGTTCCCGGGCAAATTCTCTCAAGAACTTACATTGCTGGGCCGAATCGATGTCTTTGTTGGGTGTAAAGTGATCGGGGACGAGGACTACCTTGTCCCGGTCAAATACCTTTACACCTCCGGCCTTTCTGAATTCTTTGATAGCGATAGGCGCCGTTATATCATTCCCGAGGGCGATATCCACTTTCGCGTTTATCAGCATCCCGGGCTGTACCTCTTTGAGATCTGTATGGTGACACAGTATCTTCTCTGTAATGGTCATGCCCACGTCTTCGATTCTCCACTTTGCGATATGCTTGTATTCCCTTACACTATAATCATTCTTTACACAATCTTAACCTTCTTCACATCCCCTTTGATGAACTCGAGGCGGTTCAACGCGTTGATATATGCCTTTGCGGAAGCGACAATGACATCAGGATCAGCGCCGCGTCCCGCCACGGAGTGTCCGTTATATTTAAGTTGAACCATAACCTCTCCAAGAGCGTCAGTTCCTCCGGTAACTGCCGTAACGACATACTTCAGCAGGTTATAATTGGTATTCGTAATTTTCCTTATTGCCGCGAAGGTCGCATCCACTGGCCCGACACCAAACCCGGCATCCTGGATGGTCTTTCCGTCAACCTCCAGTTGCATGGTCGCTGTCGGTACCGCCACGTTGCCGCTTATTACATTAAGATACACAAGTTTGTACCGTTCGTCGATTTTGTAGACTTCTTCATACACAATAGCTTCCAAATCTTCGTCGAAAATCTCTTTTTTCACATCGGCCAATTCCTTGAATCGAATAAATACCTTTTTCAGGTCAACAGAGGTCAGTTTATAGCCCATTTTCTTGAGATGTTCGGACACTGCATGACGGCCAGAATGTTTCCCGAGAACCAGGTGGGTTCCGGAAATGCCGACGGATTGAGGAGTCATAATCTCGTAGGTGATCTTTTCCTTGATCAGACCGTCCTGATGGATGCCTGACTCATGGGCAAAGGCGTTCGCCCCGACAATCGCCTTGTTGGGCTGAACAGCTATACCTGTAATATGGGTGAGAAGTCTCGACGATTGGTAGATATGTTCTGTTTTGATTCCCGTGCGAAATCCAAAAAAATCCTTCCTTGTTTCCAGGGCCATCACCACTTCTTCCATAGCGGCGTTGCCGGCCCTTTCACCGATGCCGTTTATGGTGCATTCCACCTGCCGTGCCCCGTGTTTCACGGCCGCCAGCGAATTTGCCACCGCAAGGCCAAGATCGTTGTGACAGTGCACAGAAATAACGGTCTTATGGATATTTTTTACCTTTTCAAACAAATAGGCGATCAAGTTACCAAATTCATCAGGCATGATATAACCCACGGTATCAGGGATGTTCACAGTTGTGGCACCGGACGCGATCACTGCTTCCACTATATCACACAGGTAGTCCCAATCCGTCCTGGTGGCATCCATAGGTGAGAACTCAACGTTCTGCGTAAACGCGCACGCATGCGCGACGGCGGCACAGGCCTCTTTAAGAACCTGAGCCCGTGTTTTTTTAAGCTGATACTTCAGGTGGATATCGGATGTTGAGATAAAGGTATGGATCCGCGGCTGCGCCGCCTCTTGAACGGCCTCCCATGCGCGGTCGATATCGGTGAGATTAGCTCTCGCAAGGGCGGCTATCTGCGGTTCTCGCACCTCCCTGGCAATCTGCTGAACGGACAAAAAGTCTCCTTCCGAAGCAACGGGAAAACCCGCCTCAATGATGTCCACACCCAGTCGTTCAAGCTGCAGGGCGACCCTCAGTTTTTCGTCAGAGTTCATGCTCGCTCCCGGAGACTGTTCTCCATCCCTGAGTGTCGTATCAAATATAAATACTCTTTCCTTTTTTTTCGATTCCATCGTTTCCTCCTTTTCTTGCAAAAATAAAAAAGGCCATGGGCTTTTTTGAGCCCATGGCCTTTAGGTACTTGTTTTTAAAATTGGGTTACGGATTACCTAAAAACGTCGGGCGCCTGGTATGCAGTAAAAGGCTAAGAAGGGCGAGGCCCAGCAGGGTAACCATGCTTGTCAAATTCACTGTTGCCTTTTTCATGCCAAACGTCATTTTCAGAAAATCCTTATAAATATTTTCGGAAAATAAACTAAAACAGTTTCTCTGTCAAGATTTATTTTGTTGTACGAATAGATGAATCCATAGAAGCATGGAGCCGGGCTTTAATTCCTTACACCGAATCGTTCTCCGGTCTACCGGGCAACCAAATGAAATCTCACCGTCGACTGGAGACCCGCCTCATCTAAAGCTCTTATAAAGATGGCATGACGGCCGGGGGGTAACTTTATCTTCGCTTCCCAGAATGATGATCCACTGGCGGTATTGAACATCCCGTCCTCGCCCACGCGGAATTCCACACGCTGTATCCCCACGGAGTCCTTTACAAACCCGAGGATACTGATATTCTGTCCCGATGGTACCGGTTGATCTTCGGCGTGTGAAGAAATGAAAATCCTCGGCGGATCGAGCAAATCTTTCCCGTCAGAAGGCAAGAAATCTAAAAATCCCAAAGTCCCTGCAACGGTAGGGCCGATATCAACCATTTCCACGGCAGACCTGACGGTATGGCGGCGTCCCCCAGGCGGGTTCAGTATGAGGAGGGGTACATGGTCTTCCAGGCGTTCCCCCCTCCCATGCTGACCAAGATATATGCTGCCCCAAGGGGCGAAATAATAAGGACTCTTTGCTTCAATGAACAAATCTCCCGACCGGTTTGATCCGGAAAGCCCCACGGTACGCAACACAATGCGTTCCGAGCTCTCTTCAGCCAGTCGCATTATGGTGGGAGCACCGTCACCTCGCTCCATCATGTACACAACTGGCTCATTTCCCGGTGTTTTAGCGCCGATAAAAAAAATCCGTGATACATACGGCTCTTTAATAATGAGAGCCGCCACTGCTTCAAGGTCGGCCTGTGAGGGCAGGGACTTCCAGTCGGCTCCAGGCGTGCGGATCGAGACAAGGGCCGCATTACCGTTCGAGTTTGCCATGGTGGCCACGCCAAAGTCGGTTGCATGCCTGTCGAGGTGACCCTCCGAATCCAATGGCGGACGGTACGGGCTTTCCGCAAAGGCACGGTAGACTTTTTCAGCATCGATGGCGTACTCGTCCCTTCCTATGGTGTCTGCCTGTCCGTGATCGGAGACGAGGAAGATCACTGTTTCATCGAGGAGACCTCGTACTTCGAGGGCTTTCACGAGATCTCCGATCAGAGGGTCGATCTTCTCTGCAACGTACTTCGCCTGCCGATCATCGGGACCTCCGGCGGGACCGGGGCCATGGGCATGAGACCACCCATCCAAACCGGATAGCCATATTGCCATGAGTTCCGGCGCATCGTCGCTCTTGATCATCTCCACAGACTTTTTCATGGCGGACTTATCCAGCAATGCGTATGAGTTCACAAAAGGCAGGATATTCAGGCTTACAATCGCGTCGACAAGATCCGGATTGACAACTTTGTCCGCGCCTCGCCTTACCGGATCAAATACGACAGCGGTGAGGGCCTTTCTCCCTCGCTTTGCCTCCGCTTCCTTGAATGCTTCGTAAATAGTCCGGACATCAGAAGACATATCCACATCGTGAATCGGGGGGCCACCGAACGACCAGGAGCGGCCGAGACCGGGATCCTCCTCGGTGCCATACTTGACATACTCACGCGATCGCTTATAGAGAGGTTTGTCTTCTTCGATGCTGCGGTCAAACCATTCATTGCCTGTGATCATGTGCCGACCTGGATACACTCCTGTGAATATTGTCGTGTGGTTGGGTAAGGTGAGAGAAGGGAGGGTAGCGAGGCATTTCTCGAAGCGAACCACGCCCCGTTCCCGGATGAGGCGGCTCAGGTTGGGAAGCTTTCCCTGATCGAGGGGGTAATATGCCGATTCATCTCTCAATGCATCCACCACCACTACAATGGCACGAGCCCTGATATCGAGACGTTTCCTGAGAAGCCGAAACGCCTGAAGAGCCTCAGATCCGGTTATCGGATCGAGTGGTTTAAAGGTTGGGACTTCACCGGGGGCGGGCTCAAAGAGGCCGAGACCCCTCGCGAGATCCGCCGCGCTCTGGTACCAGGCGTCGGCCCTGACATCATTGAATCGGGGGGTTTTGCCGAGAAGCTTGGTCGGCAGGGTCGGATCCCTTGTGACCCTGGTGAGCACATCCTCGAGGATCACGACAAATTCCGCACGACTGACGACAGCGGTGGGACGGAACGTTTGATCAGGGAATGGCTCAAGCCCCCGTATTCCCATGACAAGGACACGGTTGATGTCCTCTCGATGGGGGCTTTCGGCAATATCTATGACAACCGGAGGGGTTCCGGGTTTTTCTATTGTCGGTTGCCATGTGGGAGAACCCTGGAGTGCGCGGAGGCGATCCACTCTGAGTTCTTGAATCAGCAGTGTTGCAACCTCCCCCCTGTTCACCTGGAGCATGAGTCCCAGTTTCTTGCCCGGTTCACTGCGCGGGGCGTATGAGTGGACTGCCCGGATCCGCTCGACTTGCATTTCGATGTCTTTCCCCGGGAGAGCCCCTTTCATCCTCGCGCGTTCAAACGCCTCGAGGGAGCGGGAAAACAGGAGACCACGCTGAAAAATTTCGCCGAGTCTGAGGAGGCTCTCCTGGTCTTCAGCGCCGGCCAGTTCGAGAAGCGCCCACTCTCGTTCGGCAATGTCGAAACCATAGGAAGGAAGCTCGCCGCGGACACTCCCCTCAGCGAGAATCGTAATTGTTGCGCGGGCAACCAGGATTCGCTCTTCCTGAGAACCGGAGCGGATCATAGCCTGGCGGATTTCGGAAAGCGCCCGTGAGGTATTCCCGGTTTTTGAGAGTGCCTTGGCAAGTCCAAGTCTGGCTTCCGTGGATTCCTCGTTTTTTTGCACTGCCGACTGGTATTCGGAAAGAGCCTTCTCGAATTGAGCATTCGCGAACAATCGGTTTCCGGACTCGATCAGACTCTGGACATCCTTATCCGATACTCCTGGAGAGGTCTTTCGTCCCGCCTCCCGGTAAAATTTGATAGTCTTTTTGAGATCAAGGTACTCCGGACTAAACCCGAAATCCTTCATCTCTGCGAGGGCCATGTCTTCGGACCACCCTTGCACCTGCATGCGGTAGACCGCTGCCATTATCCCGGTCCGCTCTTCTCCATAACGGCAATGAAAGAACACCGGTTTTGCGGAAGGGTCTGTGGCAATTTCGAGAAAACGAAGTATCGTTTCGCGTTTTAGCGTGTCAAATATGGGGAGTGGAATGTGTTCAATCCGGAACCCGAGTTCCTGTGCCGTCTTTTCGTAGGGAACCTCATCTCTCAGACAGATGAGGGTCTTTATGCGTTCCCGCGCTAATGCCCGCAGTCCATCCTCTGTGGGAGAAGCGCCCCGGTACACATCGGTATCCATGCGGGCAAATCGATCGATGCCGTCAACCTTGATACGTTCGGCCTTTGCGGGTGGATGCGGTACCAATGGCGCCTTGGCTGCCGCAACGCCAAAACAGCCTATCATACAAAGCATTGAAACAGTGAACCCAAGCACTATGGATCCGCCTCGCGTAGATTTTTTTGAACCTGAGTGTATCATCCCCTTGCCTCCTCAGCTCATGGATTGTTCCGACATCGGCTATCGTCAACTTTATTTTCATTACCGATCCCTGCAATTGCATCCGAACCGGTTCCTGCATTTTTTACCACAATTTGTGGTAAATTAGTATAGAAATGAACCTTTCTTTGGCGGCTCACTTCCATATCTGGTCCAGGTAACATGGGATACTCTTTTGCTTAACAATAAATTTATCTTGTATTTCCTCGAGAAAATACTTACTGTCTACATTGAATATAAGAAAAGGGAGGGAATTGCATGGAAACACACCTTGATCCGAAACTTCCACTTTTGCAGGATGCCGACGTGGAGAACAAGATAGTCCTCCTTCGTGTTGACCATAATGTGGTCAAGAAAGGAGCCATTGAAGACCCGTTCAGGATAGATCAGACTATTGGAACTATATTCAATATCGTCGAAAGGGGCGGCAGACCGATCATTATGACGCATATAGGAAGGCCCCGGGACAAAACAGGCAAAATTAAAGTAGACAAATCAACGTCGGTGGAACCCATCGCAGAATATCTGGAGCGTAAACTGCATACAAAGATCTACTGTCCCAGCTTCAGACCGGAAGGTGATGAAGGAATAAAAAGCATCGACACCTCGATAAATCTTGCTGTAAAAAATCTGAGAGAAAAGAAGATAGGCGCCATTTACCTCCCGAATACGAGATGGTTCCATGGCGAAGAGTCGAAAACAGAGTTCAGTGAAGATTTTGCACGCCAACTGGCCGGCTTGGCTGAAGTCTTTGTGAATGATGCCTTCGGCTCCTGGCAGCCGCATGTTTCCACCTATCACATCACGAAGTACCTCCCGTCGTTTGCAGGGTATCTCATGCAAAAGGAGATACAGAATCTTTCACAGGTTCTGCAGCCAGAAAGGCCGTTCATTTCTGTCGTGGCAGGCGCAAAATACAATACGAAAATAGGGCCCCTTAATGAAATCTATAAAAAAGTGGATAAACTGATTCTTGGCGGGATCATTTACAACACCTACCTGTGCGCAAAGTATGATGTATCGATACGCGGTATTGAACCGGAAGATGTCGCAGCTGCGGGAAATCTTGTAGAGATGGATAAAACGCAGCACAAGATACTGGAACTTCCTTATGTGTATGAATCGGATACCATGGAAGGGAAGATAGAGGGGAAATACAGGGTCCGGTCGATACAGGAATTTAAAAAAGGCGCAAAACTTCCGTATATCCTGGATATAGCAAAAGAGTCGTTCGAAGATCCGGAGATATCGGAAACGCTGAATTCGGCAAGAACCATTTTTGTCAATGCAGTCATGGGATACACACCGCATTTTACGGAAGGCTCCGCTGCCCTGGACAGCAAAATCGATCAGAATGCAGCGGCAAATAAACTCTATGGAGGCGGGGATACGCTTCAGGAATTCAAAAATCTGTGCCCCGGTCTCTACCTATCCACGATCGATAATTCGAAATACTATTTTTTTACGGGCGGCGGCACAGTGTTGAAAGCCATTGAGGAGGGAACTCCTTACGGCCTTGAGGCGGTGAAAGCGCTTATTGACAACGGCGGGAAAGCTCCGTGACGTTCATGGAACTAATTCCATGGTGATTGGAATTAGTTTTGAGATAGCGTGATATCTTCTGCCAATCGGATCCAGGAATACAGGCTCCGCCCGTAACTATAATCCATGAAGGACTTTGTACCCAGTGTGTCTGTGGGCTGATTCGCGGTTACTTTTTATCTGATTCCATCACAGTCTCAACATAGAAAGATCCACATCGTCAATTCTGTCCGGTTGCCATCTCGGCTGATCATCCCTGTCGATAAGACGGGCCCGGATGCCTTCAAAAAAGTCCCCATGCTTTATGATAAATTGCATTGCCCGGAAGTCTGACTCATACACCTTGTTCATGGGGAGATGCTCATTATGGCGCAATAGCTTCAAGGTCAGCACCAGCGCTGTCGGTGATCTTTCTGAAAGTCCCGAAAAGATTGCCTCACAGGGAGACAGATGGATGCGGCACGCGTGAAGAGATGCGATGATCTCCCGGAGTGATGATTGTCCCGCAAAATGTTCCGCCATCCACTGGTCAACATCCGGTTTTGGCGCGATGTTTCTGTTAAAATATATACTAACCTCCCTCATCAACAGTGGCAATAGCTCTTTTGCGCTTGTCGCTTCTTTTATTCGGAATGTTTCAATGGTTTTTATCAGATCATGGACATTTTCCGATCTCGTCAGATGGGTAGCAAATCTCAGGCGGACGCACTCACTGCCCCGCATCTCAAAACTTGTTAGTCCCAGATATTCCGGATAACCAGGGGGACATTTGCCGAACATCCATCCGGTTGCACCCACATCGGGGAAATATCCGATTCTTGTTTCCGGCATGGCCATACGGGTATTTTCCGTGGCGATAACCCAGTCTGCGCCGGATGCAATGCCAAGCCCCCCTCCCATTGTGACGCCGTCAGCGATGACTATCACCGGCTTGGGGTAGCGGTGAATCATCAGATCAAGTTCGTATTCTTCCAGAAAAAACTGATTCACTTCTTCCATGGCGTTGTTCTGAATGCACCAGGCCACACGCTTCATATCCCCTCCCGCGCAGAATCCCCGATGGCCCATACCGTAAAATAGAACCGACTTGCATTCGTCATCCGTGAGCGCTTTTTTCAAATACCCGGAAACAAGACGGATCATTTCGAGGTTGAGGCTGTTCAATGCCTCTTGGCGATTGAGAATAATCGACATCCCTGCATCATGGCGAATGGATATGACAGGGGAATTTTCAAGGTCATTATTGTGCATCAGTCTTACCGGCTCTTACATACAAGAGAAGAGCTGTTCAGGAATGTGGAAAAGGAAAAAATTCACTGCTGGTTTGTCATGCCGCAACGGTATCAGGAAAGCAGAATGAACCTGTTTACCATAAGGACGATTTGGTAATTACCGGGACATTTCCGCGAGCACTTCTTCAACCTGTTTGCCTGACATAACACCCATATCCAATAATATCTCTCCTATCATGCTGTGGCGTCCTTCTTTAATTTCCTTTTTTACCTGCAGCATAAGGGCCGTGATGAGTTCATCGTCGGAGATGAATCCCTTTTCTATGGCGATAAGCCCGAAGCGCTTTTTATTATGTGCCAATGTATCCAGTTCTTTTATCATAAATTTTCTCCATATAATGTTATAGAGTAGTGATCATCACTGGAAAGATGGGGGTACCGTCTTTTTTCGCGGTAATTTATGCCCTGATCATGATTAAAAGCATTTTAAATCTCTTCATGGCTTTCAGGGCGTGTGGTTCGTGCGCGGGCATGATGATCATTTCACTTTCCTTCACCTGGTGTGGTTTCCCGGATATATGGATTTCAGCCTCTCCATCTAAAATATACACGAGCGCATCGAAAGGTGCGATGTGTTCACTTAAGCCCTGCCCTTCATCAAAAGCAAAAATGGTCACGGTGCCCGTTTTTTTACCAACGATTTCCCGGCTTACAATTGCGCCGTCTTGATATCTGATAGAATCCCGTAACTGAAATGCCTGCGACGGAGATACTTTCGTCGTGCCTTGCGTGTCTTTAGCTGTCATTTTTCATACTCCTTTTACTATACGTACAAAGTTCACATGAGGTAGTAGTAAAAACTGCATACTTGCCGAGGTTCTTTGCAAGGGTAAGTCGAAACCCTGTGGAACGCAAAGGGGAAACAACGTGAGGAACTCATTCAATATCATTATAGTATGAGATCACTTCATATTACCCGTAATGCCTGATCAGATTATCCAAAACCTTCGCAGTTTTCTACAACCAAGCTTGCCCCGAGGCACCAATTGACCAATGTATAAAATAATTTTTGACCTAAGTCAAAGATATCAGTATTATCAAATACTATATTGAGGTCCTCCTGTGCAAGCGAATGTAGAGAGCAAAGCAGACGGGAAGGAAAGGGCAGTATCTATATTACTCCAAAGGGATAAGAGAGTAATACAGAAAGACCTCATTGATGAAAAGAAATGAAAATAAATTCTTTAGAAGAAAGGAGTTCAACATGAAATTACATATTAAAAACAACGTATCATGGGTCGGCAAGATCGATTGGGAACTCAGAAAATTTCACGGGGATGAATATTCAACACACCGTGGATCAACCTATAATTCATACCTGATCGAGGAAGAAAAGGTTGTTGTGATTGACACAGTATGGGCTCCCTTTGCCAAGGAGTATGTTGCAAAGCTTGAAAAGATTATCGACTTGAAGAAAATCGACTATGTCATCGCAAACCACGCGGAAATAGATCATAGCGGCTCCTTGCCGGAGCTCATGAGCCGCATTCCCGATACACCGATATATTGTACCGCAAATGGTGTAAAATCCCTGAAAGGGCACTACCACCAGGACTGGAATTTTCAACAGGTTAAAACAGGGGATCGTTTGAGTCTTGGGAAAAAAGAATTGATATTTATAGAGGCGCCAATGCTTCACTGGCCCGACACCATGTTTTGTTATCTGACTGGCGATAATATTTTGTTCAGTAACGATGCCTTCGGCCAGCACTACGCGACGGAATTCATGTTCAATGATCTCGTCGACCAGGCGGAATTGATGGCGGAATGCGTAAAGTACTACGCGAATATCCTGACGCCGTTCAGTCAGTTGGTCGACAAAAAAATCAAGGAGGTTTTATCATTCAAACTGCCCGTTGATGTTATCTGTACAAGCCATGGAGTCATCTGGCGGGATAATCCGGTTCAAATTGTTGAGCAGTATGTGAAATGGGCGAACAGCTATAAGGAAAACCAGATTACCATCGCATACGACAGCATGTGGAACGGGACCCGTGTCATGGCGGAGAATATTGCTCACGGGATTAAACAATCCGATGAGAAAGTAAATGTGAAACTGTACAATATCGCAAAAGCGGATAAGAACGATGTGATCACGGAGATATTTAAATCCAAAGCCATTCTTGTCGGTTCGCCGACCATCAACAGGGGCATTCTGACGGGTGTCGCCAGCGTTCTCGAAGAAATAAAGGGATTGAGATTCCAAGACAAAAAAGCGGCTGCCTTCGGCTGTTACGGATGGAGCGGAGAATCCGTAAAGATCATTTCACAGGACCTCGCAGCCGCGGGTTTCCAGGTCGTTAATGAGGGGATCAGGGCTATGTGGAACCCGGATGCCAAGAGCATTGAAGAGTGTATTGAATATGGCAGGAAGGCAGCCGAACTTTTTAACTAACTAATCTGTCTTTTGACGTCACATTTTTGGATCAATTTCCGGCCTGGCGAATTTCCATAATCCCCGCCCCTTGGGCGGGGACTTTCATCCCCTGTAGAAAAATTCAAGTTACATCTTGCGCAGACGCGAAAATCGTTGTTTGTTCACTTGACAAATTATGAGCCTATGCTTATAAATATCGCTATAGAAAGGGAATCATCATGGCAAGACCGAGGAATTGCAGGAGAGTGGCGTGTCTCCCCGAAAGCCGGTATTTCAAGCCAAGAGGAATCCCTCTTTCCGCTCTTGAGGAGATAAATTTAACGATTGATGAATTCGAAGCTATTCGTTTAGCCGATCTCGAGGGCCTGTACCAGGAGCAGGCTGCGGAAAGAATGAACATCTCCCGGCAGACATTCGGAAGGATTATCGGTTCCGCGCATAGAAAGTTGGCGGAGGTATTGGTTGCAGGAAAAGCGCTAAAGATAGAAGGAGGTGATTTTGAGGTAGACGAGGTGAGAAAATTTACATGCTACGACTGTCAACATTCATGGGAACTTCCTCATGGGACAGGCAGGCCTGGGAACTGCCCTTCCTGTCAGAGTGTAACGATACATAGAGCGGAAGAAAACAGATGATGTGCTATTGATGGACGCAGAGGCACAAGGCAGGGCTTCGGGTGTCGCGGAATGCGGCAAAAATAACGTCAAAGAAAATACTATTTTATTTGAAATGGAGATTGAATTGTGAAGGTATGTTTTCCAGTTTATAAAGATGAAGGCGTCAACAGTACTGTATATGATCATTTTGGTTCCTCGCCAGAATTTATCATTGTTAATACGGAACTCCAGACTGTGATCACTATTGATAACAACGATCTTGACCATGTCCATGGGGCGTGCAATCCCGTAATGGCCGTGGGAGGAAATAAGATTGACGCGGTTGTTGTCGGTGGGATCGGCGCGGGGGCTCTGATGAAACTCAATGCGGACGGGATTAAAGTATATAAAGCAGTCAAAGAGACAGTAAAAGAAAACCTGGATCTTCTGAAAGACAACAGACTTCCCGAACTGGCTTTGCGTCAGACATGCGGAGGTCATCAGGGATGCTGCCATTAAAGGAGAATAAAAAAATGGATTGTGAACAACACAATAAAGGGAAAAACCATGGTTGTCAGGGGCAGCACAAGGATCCTGATAGAAAATTGAAGGACTTTACCGAGGATTTCACTCTGGTAAATCGTCTGGCCAAGATCGATCACAAGATTATGGTCCTCTCCGGGAAGGGCGGAGTCGGCAAGAGTACCGTGGCGGTGAATATTGCCGTCGCACTGGCCCTTGCGGGGAAACAGGTGGGAATTCTGGATGTCGACTTTCATGGCCCTAGCATACCTACCCTGCTGAAGCTCAACGGGAACCCAGTGAAAGCGGGCGATGACGGTATTGAACCCGTGGATTTTGTGGAAGGCATTAAAGTAATGTCCATAGGATTTTTCATGCCGGAGCAGGACAGGGCAGTGATCTGGAGAGGCCCCATGAAGATCAGCGTCATAAAACAGCTTTTGGCGGAGGTAAGCTGGGGTCATCTGGATTACCTTGTGATTGACTTTCCCCCAGGTACCGGGGATGAACCCCTTTCCGTGGCTCAACTGATTCCTGACGCCGATGGCGCCGTTATTGTAACCACCCCCCAGGATCTATCCCTTGTCGACGTGCGAAAATCGATTGACTTCTGCAAACAGCTGAAACTTCCTGTTTTGGGAGTGATAGAAAACATGAGCGGCCTCGTCTGCCCTCATTGCAGTCAGGTGATTGATGTTTTCAAACGAGGAGGCGGAGAAAAAATGGCCGGCGAGATGGGTGTACCATTTTTGGGCCGTATTCCTATAGAACCATTGATTGTGGAGGCCTCTGACAATGGGAAGCCTTTCCTCTATCATTATGGGAAAACGCCGGCCGCCGAGGCTTTTGCCGGAGCCATTAAACCGATCCTGGGAATGGTTGCCAAATAGAGAGACCTTTTCCGATACATTACCGCATCGCTGATGCTACTCAAATGACATAACAATAGTTGTGCAAACAGGCAAGATATTGTTGGTTTGGGCAGTGATGTAGGGATTATCGTCAAGATCGATACATGAATGGACAAACGCTGACAAAAGAAGAAGGATAGCAGTCCTCAGAGGGTCCGATGCCGTCCTTAAGACGGCGCATTAGCCTGGCTTTATCCGCGGGGAGCATAGGGAAGGTTTCAATACAATCAATAATTATCTCCATCAAATCGAAGGAGGTGAACAATGTCACAGGTAAAAGGCCTTCTGCGGCAAGTTGATGAGGCGGAATCAGAAACCTTAAAACGTATCTCCACAGCATGGAGAAACAACGCTTTCGACGACATGAACCTCCTGCGCACCTTTGCCCTGCGGCAGGGCGTGCTGGACATCTTTCTTGGTTTCATGCGCTACATCTACTCCAAGTCCACTGTGGAGCCGGAACTTATCGAAATGGCCCGCATCAAGTCGGCCTGGCTCGCCGGGTGCCGCCACTGAGGAACAGTTCGGTCTGCTTCGGTGAAGCAGATGGGATTGAGCGAAGACAAGGTTGAGAAGATCCGCGATTACAAGAATTCCGACCTGTCCGAACGTGAGAAAGCTGCTCTCCGGCTGACTGAAATTATCGCTTCGGAGCCCCACACTCTTGATGATGCATTCTTCGCTGAATTGAAGAAACACTTCAGCGATGAGCAGCTCCTTGACCTGGGAGTAGCCGTGGGGCTGCTGAACGGGCTGCATCGATTTCTAGAGACCTTCGGCGTTCTTCCTGACAGCTACGATGAAGGCGCTTCATGTGAAGTGCCACAGCGAGGAAAATGATCTTCTCCCAATGAGGCAAAAGGAGCAGTCTTTATTGATTTTCTGGGCCATATTCTCATAAGGCTCGCAGCCGACAGGAATACATTACCTTGAATTATGAGAGGTATATGATATAGAGAACATGATGATTCTGCATAGAGGTCTGCCATCTTGTCGGATAAAAGAAATACTGTCTGGTCTTTTTTCTCCTCCGTAAAACTGACCGTATCGCTCTTAATAGTCATCGCCTTTACCTCCATTCTCGGTACGGTAATTCCCCAGCAAGAAACAGTTGATACGTTCGTAGAACGTCTCAGCCCCGCCATGGTGTCTGTTTTGCGAACTTTGCAGTTTTTCGATATCTATCATTCCGCGTGGTTTATGATGCTCCTCTTCCTCCTCGCCATCAATTTGATGGTCTGCTCCGCGAACCGATGGCCTTTTTCCTGGAAGCGTTTCCGGGGAATATCCGCCCCTGATAAAGAGGAAGTGTTAAAGGACCTGCCTCCGGAGCTGCTCATTCATAGTGAAGGGGTACTCTCCGAGGAAGCCTCCCGCATTGAAGGTGTCTTGAAGAAGCTCTATGGAAGGGTGCGGCGTAAGGATACAGATAGCGGGGTATTTTTCACAGGAGAGAAGGGAAATGCATCATACCTTGGTGTGTATTTAATCCATCTCAGTATCCTGGTTATCCTTGCCGGCATGATCATCGGATTTCTCTTCGGGTATGATGCATATATGGAGCTACCCGAGGGTGAATCGACAGATACAGTCATGGTCAAAAGAGGAGGAAAGTTTAAGAAACTCAACTTCACTTTACAATGTGATCGTTTTTCTGTGGAGTATTATGAAGACGGCACGCCAAAGATGTACAGATCGGAACTCTCTTTTATAAAAAACGGCAGCATACTCCAAGAGAGTGCTGTTCTTGTCAATCATCCTGCAACTTTCGAAGGGATACGCTTTTATCAGGCAAGTTACGGTACTGTCTCTTCCGGTATTGCCCTCATTCTTGTCGGTAAAGGACATAATCAGAGAATAATAAAAGTTGCGGAGGGGACTGAGTTTGACCTTCCGGGTAAGGATGGGAAAGCGAAAATACTTCGCATGGAGGAAAATTTCATGCGTATGGGGCCGGCAGTCAAGATTCAAATTACATCATCAACACAAAATGTTCAATTCTGGGTTTTTCAAAACATTGAAGAGATTGAAGTGGCCGATCCTGGCCTGAGGCAGCGTGTACCGATATTTAATCCTGGCTTTATCCCCCCATACGTTTTTTCCCTTGTGGCGTTTCAACCAAAGCACTACATAGGTCTGCAGGTAAATTATGATCCCGGTGTTCCCATAGTTATCTGCGGATCTTGTTTTCTCGTTGCCGGTTTCCTCGTCGTCTTTTTTTATGCCCATCGCCAGGTATGGGTTGGAATCACTAATGAAGGAGCAAACACCCGTATTAGTGTCTCCGGAAAGACCAACAAGGATTCCGCCGGCCTTGCCCGCGAGATATCCCGACTGATTAAAGAGATAGAAAAAACCGGAGCACGCAGTGCATGATCAACACAACCATTCTTAGCTGGGTAACTTACGTATACTTTGCCGCCTTTGTGTTGTACTTCATGCGGATGATCAGAGGCACGGATATATGGGGGCGCATGGCCTCTATTGCCGCCGTTTTCGGCCTTGTTGCCCATTCTGCCGGGCTGATCATGCGGTGGATCGAATCATATGCCATGGGAATCGGCCACGCCCCTCTTTCTAATTTTTATGAATCGTTGATTTTTTTTGCGTGGACAATCGTGCTTCTTTCCCTGATTTTTGAATGGCGCATCAAACATAAAGGTCTTGGCGTATTTGTGCTCCCCCTTGCATTTCTTGCCATGGCATTCGCGTCTCTCTCTCCAAATATCAATAGCAGAATCCAGCCGCTCATCCCGGCACTCCAGAGCAACTGGCTGACAAGCCATGTCATGACCTGCTTCATGGGATACGGGGCCTTTGCCATCGCCTTCGGGTTGGCGTGCATGCACTTTGCGAAGAATTTCACTCTCAACGCAACGGATTCTCAGAGTTCGTTACTGAGGTTCCTGCCATCACATGAGGGTATCGACGAGCTCATCTACCATAGTGTTGCCCTGGGATTTGTTTTTCTCTCCCTGGGCATCATTACCGGTTCTGTCTGGGCCCACTACGCGTGGGGATCATACTGGAGCTGGGATCCAAAAGAGACCTGGTCATTGATTACGTGGCTGATTTATGCCGCCATGCTGCATTCACGCTTTGTGCGGGGCTGGCGGGGAACAAGGATGGCTCTTATGGCCATTATTGGTTTTGCGGCGGTGCTGTTCACCTATCTGGGAGTAAACTATCTCCCCGGTCTCCACAGCTACTTGCAATCTTAAAAATATTCTGTAACGCCTCTTTCCATGAAGTAATTCCCTGTCAAGCATTCACATTATTATCAAAAATATCAATGCCATTATTGTTGTTGTGTCTTTCATTGACGCACAAGGCTAATGTGCGCTATTATTACTCGCAGAAAAAACTAAGAAAATACTACGAGAAAGGAGGTACCTATGGAACAAGAAGAAAGAAAAGGCTGGAACCCATATATTGCCGGTGCCCTGACCGGGCTTTTGCTCGTATTTTCTGTCTGGTTTACCGGTAAGTATGTAGGGGCTTCAACGACATTTGTCCGATCAGCAGGCTACATCGAGAGGTTCTTTAGTGCGGACAGGGTAGCCAAGATGGCGTACTTCCAAAAGGAAGTCCCGAAGATCGACTGGCAGTTTCTCTTTGTCATAGGCATCTTCATCGGCGCCCTCATTTCCTCGACAACATCCCAATCCTTCCGTTGGCAAGCCGTACCTACCCGCTGGGAAGGTCGTTTTGGACCGTCTGTTCCAAAACGCGCCCTCGCCGCCTTTATCGGTGGCGCCGTGGCCATGTTCGGAGCCCGTCTCGCCGATGGTTGACCGAGCGGACATGGGCTGAGCGGTTCGCTTCAGTTAGCTGTCAGCGGGTATATTTCTCTGATCTGTTTCTTTGTCGGCGGGATTATTGTCGCTCGCCTTCTTTACCGGGGAGGGATCAAGCCATGAACGAACTTATCTATGGATTCATTACCGGGATCATTTTCGGTTTTCTCCTTCAGAAAGGGCGGGTAATCCGTTATGATAAGCAGATTGGCGCCCTGCTCCTGAAGGACATGACGATTGTCAAATTCATGCTGTCCACGATTCTTGTAGCCATGGTGGGGGTCTATTTGCTCGTCGATCTGGGTCTGGCGAAACTCTCCCTGAAGGCCACGATCTTCGGGGGAAATATAGTCGGCGGTTTGATTTTCGGCTTCGGGTGGGGGATTCTCGGCTATTGCCCCGGCACCCAGATGGGCGGTCTCGGTGAGGGAAGATGGGACACTCTCTGGGGAATCATCGGCATGCTTGTCGGAGCAGCGCTCTTTGCCGAGATGTATCCCACTTTGAAGGCTACTGTCCTGATGTGGGGAGATTTCGGCAGGATTACGATCCCACAGATCCTCGGCATTAATCACTGGCCGGTCATCGGGGTCATGGTTGTGCTTGGAGTAATTTTAATGCGGTGGTTCGAGAAAAAAGGTTTGTGATGTAAAATGGTTACGTAATGGTATTTCTTTGAAATAATCATATAAGATACTACCAAGAGGTAAATATGTCTGACCAAATCATATCGGCCCGTGAAATATCTGATCTGCTCAAATATGATAAAAGAAATGTTCTAGATGAATTAATTTCCAGTGCCCGTAAAACTATTTTAGCAGGTTATAAAGTTATTATTCGTGAAACATATCAGAACGCACCCCCTCAAGACTTAAAGACGTTTACAACCGTAGGAGAAATTGATGCGTGGGTAGAGGATATTGATTTACTTGATGATATAAATGCAATAAAAAGATAATATTTTATTGGAGAAAAAATCTCCTCAAGGAAGAGAATAAATGGCATGCGTTTCGTGCCGCTGATAATTGGCCGGCTATGTTTGATTGATTGAGCATATTCGGCCTTTTCCCGTTATTCTATTCAGGCGCTGGTTATGTTATCAGAAGCCATGATGTTTTTTCTCAGGATATATACACATTGACCGGTGAACGATACGGGTCAATTCGATTAACCAATTCAAAGAAATAACAGAAAAGCAACCGTAACCTTACATGAGCATTTCAATAATTACCCTTGCCGTAGTTTTTCTTCTTATAGCCATACGACAAATCGGAAGCGCCAGACTCAAGATATGGCAGATAATGCTTGGCGGCGCAGTCATTGTAATCCTTACAGGAGAGATTACTCCACGTGCAGCGTTTCATGCGATTAATGTTGATGTGATTTTCTTTCTTTTTGGAATGTTTATAATCGGTCAGGCTATAGAAGACTCAGGGTACTTAACCCATATCTGCCATAAGTTCTTTGGAAAGGTGAAGTCAGTAGACAAATTAGTTCTTGCAATCCTTTTCACAATGGGGATTGGCTCTGCAGTCCTTATGAACGATACGATTGCAATAATCGGCACATCTATCGTGATTCTTCTTGCAAAAAGAAACAATATCTCTGCAAAGCTTCTTTTGCTTTGCCTTGCTTTTGCAGTCACCATTGGAAGCGTAATGAGCCCTATCGGAAACCCGCAGAATCTTCTTGTTGCAACGGGCGGTAATATAGGAAATCCTTTTATCACTTTCTTAACATATCTGTTTATTCCAACAGTAATAAATCTTCTGTTCACATATGTTCTCCTTAAGTTATTTTATAAAGAAGAATTCAACATAACGAATCTCCGAACCAACAGTGAACATATAAAACACGTAAGGCTCTCAAAAGTTGCAAGAATATCCTTACTCCTTGTTATTTGCTTAATTGTGGCTAAAGTTGCCCTTGTATTCGTGAATTTCTTTGTAACTGTTGATTTTGACTTTAAGCTTACCTATATTGCCCTTATTGGCTGTTCGCCGATATTAATCTATCGGTTCATGTCAAAGAAGAAAAAGTACAGGTTTCATATCCTGAGAAAAATAGACTGGTGCACGCTCATCTTCTTTGCATCAATGTTTGTCCTTATGGAAAGTGTATGGCAGACGGGTTTTTTCCAAAATCTGATATCGGTCCTTTCTCTTGACATGACAAGCATTGTGGTCATTATGATAATTTCAGTCATTGTAAGTCAGCTTATATCAAATGTGCCGATGGTTGCGCTGTTTTTGCCGCTCATTATCTCTGCAGGCGCAGGAAGTAAAGAATTAATGGCGCTCGCGGCCGGCTCTACCATTGCAGGAAATCTTTTCATTCTTGGCGCAGCCAGCAACATAATAATAATCCAGCACGCAGAGAAAGAAAATCAGGGTGAAAGTATCACCTTTCTTGAATTCGCAAGAGTCGGAATACCCTTAACAATAATTAACATGTCAGTGTATTTGTTCTTTTTTTGGATACTATAACCTAAACCCGCTTGTTCGTGTTGTCTTTTCATTTTCTTGACTCCTCGATCTTGTAAAGCGGACAGAGTAACGACTTGATGTCTGCGTTTCCCGCCGCCGATTGTCGTCCACGGAATCTTCAGCCTTCGGATTAGTATCGCTCTGTAGAGGATTATTTTGAAAACTGTGCCGGGATCTATGACAAGCATTTCTCCAGGCACTGCGGAATCTGGCGGTTCTATGTCGAGCGCATGATATGCCGATATCTTGATGCAGCCTGCCCCGTACTTGCCACGGGAGCTATCTGCACAACGGCTTTGCCTCATCTCAATAACATCATGGGCACTGATATGAGACGAAAACCTTACGCGCCCCCTCCGTTACATATTCTTGATGCTCGATATTTTTCTGAGTTGGGTGGTAATTTCAATCAGAGTTTCTATTACGTAATCAATCTCTTCACCTGTATTGTCCTTTCCGAGGGAGAACCGTATCGTGCCCTGGGCTGTGAGGGCAGGTATACCCATCGCAAGGAGGACATGAGAAGGTTCCGGGGACTCCGTAGAGCAGGCAGAGCCCGAAGAGGCGCAAATCCCCTTCAAATCCAAATGGAGGAGAATAGATTCCCCTTCAATGAATTGAAAACTCATACTGCTCGTATTGGGAACCCGTGGAGCCTGTATCCCGTTTATCTGGACACCGTCGATTTTTTCCAGGATGACGGACTCAAAGCGCTGCCTGAGGTCCGATATCCTTTGCGATGAAGCATTCAGGTTTTGTGTGGCTATGGAAAGCGCCTCCGCCAAGCCGACAATCCCGGGAATATTTTCCGTCCCCGCCCGAAGGTTGAGTTCATGATGTCCGCCTGTCTGAATCGGCGCGATCGGCGTGCCTTTTCTCACGTAAAGGGCGCCGATGCCCTTGGGGCCATGGAATTTGTGTCCTGAAACGGAAAGAAGATCAACACAGAGATCATCGACGTGAACAGGTATTTTACCGGTGGCCTGAACGGCGTCAGTGTGAAAAATAATTCCCTCACGCTTGGCGAGGGTGCCCACTTCGGAGATCGGTTGGATAACGCCTGTTTCATTATTGGCGGCCATGATGCTGATGAGAATCGTTTTCCTGTCAATACGCCTGCGCACATCATCGGGATTGATCCGGCCGTTCGAATCCACAGGGAGGCAGGTTACACGGAATCCTTCTTTTTCCAGATCCCCGCATGTTCTCAGTACCGCGTGATGTTCAATACGGGAGGTGATGATGTGGTTGCCCTTTTCCCTCAGTGCGCGCGCCATGCCCCGTATGGCAAGATTGTCCGACTCTGTTCCCCCGCCGGTAAAAATGATTTCGTCAGCGGTTGCCCCTAAGCATGCGGCAACCTTTTCTCGGGAGTTTTCCAGGGCGGTCTTTGCTTCTCTCCCCAGCCGGTACGGACTTGAGGCGTTTCCATACTGTTCCCTCAGGTAAGGTTCCATAGCCTGGAAGACATCGGGATGGAGTGATGTCGTGGCATTGTGATCCAAGTATATCATGGCAGTCTTTTTGTTCCTCAATCAGGTCTTCGTGATACCCGCTTCTTTTCATAGTCATCAATCGCGGCTAAAAGTGCGTTAATCCCCATGAGGGAGCAATGCCGTTTATTTTCGGGAATGCCCCCCAGGGCGAGAACCACGTCGTCGTCCGTGAGATTTTTTGCGTCCGCGATTGTTTTTCCCAACGCCAGCGTGGTGGCCATGCTGCTTGTCGCGATGGCGCCGGGACAGCCGAAGGACTGGAATTTGATATCGGAGATTCGATTCTCTTTCACCTTAATCCAGAGTTTCATCTGGTCACCACAGGAAGGGTCGCCAATCAGGGCATAGCCGTCCGCGTCGGATATTTCCCCCACATTCCGGGGGTTTGTAAAGTGATCTATGATAATCTCGGTATAAAAAAGCACAGGGCCTTTGTGCGCTTGCGGTTCTTCTTCCGGTTGCTTTTTGTATAGATCTCTCCAGTCATTTGATTTCTTAACCATTTCTGTATTACCTTCTCTATTTCCCTAACTATTTATATCCATATAGCTTTTTCTGACAGAAGCCAGAATTGATGCGTAAATATAGGCCAAGGATACGCATGTGTCAAGAGAAGATGAAAAAATGAAGAGGGAGTGCGGTGTCGATAATTCGGTTTGCGACTATTTTTCCGTTTTGTATATTGGATCACTCCGAAACGTGAAGTACGTGTGGTGGCAAAGAAAAAAGTGATCCCCCGGAAGGCGGAGGTTCTTCCTCCCGGGGGATCTGTTAAAAGGAATGGTTACCAGTTACCTCTCATCATGCCGTGGCCACCACCATGATAGCCATGGCCTCTACCGTAAAATCCTTCACCGCCTCTCATACCTTGGCCATACCCGCGTCCCGGTCTAAATGTTTTCAATTGCTCCTGCTGCTCAGGAGTCAGTACTTTGAGTACGTTAAGTCTGTGGACGGTCCTTTTATCCTGCATCTGATCCCGGATGGTCCTGATCTCTTTCTGCATCGCCAGTATCTTTTCCTGATCGGGGTTCTGCTTCAGCCAGAGCAGTCTCAATTCGCCCCGCTTGCTTAACATCTTATCCTGAAGGGGCTTTACATCCTTAAGATGGGCTTCACGAAGGGCGTTGACTTTCGCTGTCTGTTCTGCAGTCAGGTTAAGTCCGGACAGCGCCGTCACATCCCCGCCGTAACAGTGTCCCCCACCGTGCCCTCTGCCCCATCCCGGACCGAAAGCGAATGCGGAGGCCGCAAAAGCAGTCACAGCAACCACTGTGACGAATGTCATTACTAATTTTTTCATGGTTTTATTCTCCTTTGAGTTTTTTCTTTTTAATTGTGTAGAGAGCAAGCGCCGTGCCACATGGCCAGAGTGTAACGTAACATACTTACTTTGCTTGGTTATTTACGAAATATCCCCCACGAGTGACCAGTGTATAGAGATGTGGGGAAGAAAAATATGGATAATAAGTATCCAATTGTGGTATCCAATTGTCTAAAAAGTATCCAGGCACCTATGAAGAACACAGAACACAGAAGCAGGAAAAAATTCTGGGCTGGCATTTCACCCTGGTTTATCATTGGGGCGGTCGTTATTTTAGTGCCTATCTTCATTATGATGGCCCTGGAGAATATTGGCAAACAAAAGGACTACACTACTCAGCTTCTGATCGAAAAAGGAGAAGCCCTCATCAGGTCGTTTGAGGCAGGTGCGCGAACGGGTATCGGAATGCGCTGGAGCAGCTTTCAGCTCCAGAAACTATTGATTGAAACGGCGGAGCAGGAGGGTGTAGACCACATAATACTCACGGGTACCGACGGCACGATCATCGCCGACAGCGACCCCTCGATGATAGGTGAGAGGTACGGTGTGGATCTTGAGCTTGTTCGTATATCCGGATTGAAGAAAGCAGAATGGCGCCAGGTCCCCAACCTTGAAGGCGCCGACACATTTGAAGTATACCGCCGGTTTGCTCCGACAGAGACATTCGCTCAGGAATTTTTCCGTATGCTGAAGTCTGAGCGCAGATCCTCTGAATCAGGTACTCCGGGTACAGGCATTCAATCACCCGGTTTGGTCATATTTGTGGGCATGGATATGGGGCCCATTGACGCATTGAGAAAACAGGACAGGGAACATACGATCTGGATGTCCGTCATTTTTGTTTTGATAGGGATATCGGGCATAATCTCCCTGATCCTCGCCCAGAGTTACCGCTCAGCAAAGATATCTCTATCACGCATAAAGGCCTTCTCGGACAGCCTGGTGGAAAACATGCCGATTGGCCTCATTGCCATTAACGATCGGGATGAAATCATTTCCCTTAACCAGACCGCGGAATCCGTGTTCGGATACTCCATCCGGGACATTTCCGGCAGAAAGGCCGGGGATATTCTGCCTGAGCCCTGTAAAACGCTTCTTGAATCCCTCAAAACCGAAAAAAAAGTGATCGAAAAGGAGATAGAGTGCCCGGTAAAAGATGGGACGATCGTTCCCCTGGAAGTAATAGCGACAGTGTTGGAAGAGGGTACGGGTGATTTTCTTGGGTATGTGATTCTGTTCAGGGATATTACAGAGATCCTTCACCTCAAAAAAGAGATGGAAAGGAGCCGGCGCCTCGCGTCCCTCGGAAGCCTTGCCGCCGGTGTGGCCCATGAAATAAGGAATCCGCTGAGTTCCATTAAAGGCTTCGCTACTTTTTTCAAGGAGAGGTATCACAACAATCCGGAAGATCGCAAGACCGCTGAAATCATGGTACAGGAAGTGGAACGCCTGAACCGGGTCATCAGTCAACTTCTCGAGTTCGCGAGACCGATTGATATGAACAGGCGTTGGAATTCCATTCAGGAAATAATCCGGCATACACTGAAGATGATCGAAGGCGAGGCAGGAGAGAAGAAGATTTCACTCCATGCAGATATCCCCGCCAAGCCAGGAAATATTTTCATCGATGCGGATAAAATCACGCAGGTGATGCTGAACCTCTACCTGAACGCGATCAGCGCAATGGAGAGCGGGGGTACCCTCGGCGTGGCCCTTTCCCTGTCTGGCGACCGGATGGTACAGATTGATGTGTCCGATACGGGAGCGGGAATTGATGAGGAGGATCTGCTCCGTATCTTCGATCCGTACTTCACGACGAAACCCTCGGGGACGGGGCTTGGCCTCGCCATCGTTTACAGGATCATTGAAGCCCATGGCGGGGAGATCAGGGTAGAGAGCGAACGGGGAAAGGGAACAAAGGTAACCGTTCTTCTTCCGGTCGGTCCGGCCACTGCGGTTTCAAATCAAACGTAATCGCGTGAAGGAGTAACATACTGCCCATGAAAGAAAAAAATACCATCCTGGTGGCGGATGATGACCTTGCCCATCGTACCATGCTGCGGACGCTTCTCGGCGGCTGGGGATATGAGGTCGCTGAAGCCGATGACGGCCAGAGCGCCGTAGAGGCTGTTCACAAAAGACCCTTCGACCTGATTCTCATGGATATCCGTATGATCAGGGTTTCCGGGCTGGAGGCCCTGGTGGAGATCAAGCGTTTCAATCCCGCCATTCCTGTGGTCATCATGACGGCCTATGCGTCGGTAGAAACGGCGGTGAAGGCGCTGAAAGAAGGAGCCTACGACTACCTCACCAAACCTCTCGACTTCGACGAACTGAAGATCATCATGGAACGGGCAATGGAGCATAGGCGTCTGCAGGAGGAAAACCGCTATCTCCGGGAGAGCCTTGCCTCGCAGTTCGATCGGCGGAACCTCATCGGGCAGAGCGGTCCCATGACGAGGCTGATGGAAACCGTTACCCAGGTTGCGCCTTCTGAAGCAACCGTATTGATAACCGGTGAATCCGGAACGGGAAAGGAAATGATCGCGGGTGCCATCCACTTCAACAGCCGGCGGAAGGATGGTCCCTTTGTGAAGATAAACTGTGCCGCTATTACAGAGACGCTCCTGGAGTCGGAACTTTTCGGTCATGAGAAGGGAGCTTTTACCGGCGCTGAAAGGCGCAAAGAGGGGAAATTCCGGCAGGCTGACAGGGGGAGCATCTTCCTGGACGAAGTAAGTGAAATGTCTCTTGCCATGCAGGTCAAACTCTTAAGGGTGCTCCAGGAGAGGGAGATCGTGAGGGTCGGCGGCGAGGAAGTGATCAAGATTGACGTGCGGGTTATTGCCGCGACCAACAAGGAACTGGTCCGTGAGATCCATGCGGGCCGTTTCCGGGAAGACCTTTATTACCGTCTCAACGTGGTGACTCTCCATGTGCCTCCTCTCAGGGAGCGGAGGGAAGACATACCTCTCATCGCCCAGCACTTTTTAACTCTCTTTGCGGAAAAGAATCACAAAAATATCAAAGGATTTACTCCCCGGGCCATGGATCGGTTGCTGAAATACAGCTGGCCGGGAAATGTGCGGGAACTCATGAACGCTGTTGAACGGGGTGTGGTGCTTTCACGGTCGGAGTACCTGGACGAAGAAGAATTTTCTCTCATACTCCAGGATCAGCCGCGGTCGATAGAAACGCCGGCTCCACAAGCCACAACTTCAGCCCCTTCCCTTGATGCAGTTGAGAAGGAAACGATCCTGAGGGCTTTGGAAACATCGGGAGGGAATAAGAGCGAAGCCGCGAGGCGTCTCGGCATCACCCGACGTACCCTGCACCTCAAGCTGAAAAAATACGGTATGATGTGAAACGAAAGGCATCGCGAGGTGAAGACCGGCCTTTCTAAAGCAAGTCACAAAACGGGGTGGCCAGCATTCAGAGGTATTGTGTGCTCACATGAAATGATGTGAAGCGCGATTGTATGTGAAAACGTGATGAATGAAAAGAGGGCGCTGATCTAATGGCAACGCCCTCTTGTGTCGTAAGACACTTGGAATAATAGCTCCCGTGTGCGTTATCTGCCGCTCTTGAAATCGTCTCTCAGAAGCTCCCTCGTAATGATCATCCTTCTGATCTCGGATGTACCGGCGCCGATCTCCCAGAGCTTCTGATCCAGGAAATGCCGGGTAACCGCGTATTCCGTGCAGTAGCCGTAACCGCCGAAGATCTGGACCGCGTCGAGGCCTATTTTGGTTCCCATCTCACCGCAGAAGAGAAGCGCTGCGGCGGCCATTCGGTCAAGGTCCGTGCCTTTTCCGCCGACCTTGTCCTCAAGGGAGTCGTAATACGCGGCGGCGCTGTACGCCATCCATTTGGAGGCGAGATAGCCTGTATACATATTGGCCAGCTTCTCCTGGATTGCCTGGTAAGAAGCGATGGGCTTACCGAACTGTACCCTTTCCTTGGCGTACTTGAGGGAAAGCTCGAGACAGCTCCTCTGGCTGCCGAGGGTACAGCCGCAAAGGGTGATCCGCTCCGTGCAGAGACCGCTCGTGAGGACTGCGACGCCCTTGTTCAGGCCTCCTATGAGGTTCTCCTCAGGAAGTTCCAAGTCCTCGAAGGTGACCAGCCCCGTGGGGGATGTCCTCATGCCCCATTTCTTGATTTTCTCCACGGTAACGCCCTTGACCTTATCGAATTCGAAGGAGAAAGCGGAAATGCCCTTGGCGCCCGCGGCTGGATCGGTCTTCGCGTAAAAGACCATGAAATCGGCGACGGGGGAGTTGGTGATGAAGATCTTGCTCCCGTTGATGATGTATTTGTCGCCCTTCTTTTCAGCTTTTGTCGCCATGCTCATGGCGTCGGAACCTGCATTAGGCTCCGTAATGCCGAGGCAGCCGATCCATTCACCGGTGCACGACTTGGGAAGGACATACATCTTCTGCTCTTCCGTGGCATTTCGTCTGAAGTTGTCGAAACAAAGGGTCTGGCTTGCACCGACGCTCATGGACAGGGCATTGCTTATCCGGGCGATCGTCTCATACACGAGAAGCGTATCTACATAGCCTAGAGCGGAACCGCCGTATTTTTCCTCGAAGACGATCCCGTTGACACCAAGATTTCCCAGTTCCCTGAATAAGTTCGGGGGCATTTCATCTATTTCATACATATGTTCCATCTGCGGTTCCAGCCAGTTGACTGCCCACTTGTGGACGCTTTCCTCCAACCATCGCTGCTCATCTGTGAAAGTGAAATCTAACGCCATACACTACCTCCTTAACTATACATTGACTTTGCTGTACCGGCTGTGGAAACCGCACGCGAAAGTTCTTATATGACTGCTTCTATCCGGTACGCTCGCGAAACCAGGATGTTCACGGGTTCAGCGAGTCTTAGAACGCGAAACAACTTATTTGGCTGACTGGTAGCCCTGATCCCAATCGAATCCGGAGAATTCGCCATGCAACCCCATCTTGTAATTTCGTCTGTCAGAATAGGAGGGATATCGCCTGGTTTTCCCTTCCACCGGCAGCATGGAGACGGGGAATTTCGGAGCCAGCAGACCGTTTTCGTGGGCCGCCTTCTCCAGCATTTCCCGGTCATCGGGATGGGCAATGGAGATCAGCGCCGCTGCCCTTTCATAACCGCTCAATCCCCTCAAGTTCACGATGCCGTACTCCGTGCAAATGTAATTCGATAACTGGGCCGGTACATCCACCGTTGATCCTTCGGGCAGGAAGGGAACGATCCTCGATGTGCCGTGCTTGCTCCTCGCCGTCATGGAGGCGACGCCGCGCCCTCCTTTCGACTGGGCGCAGAAGGCAACGAAATGGAAGTAACCGCCGGTACTCGAAATCGGGCGTTTTTCATAGAAACCGGAGCACTGCTGGCCGAGAAGGTCAACGGCCACGCAGTTATCAATGGCGATCATGTTGTCGAGCCTGCTGAGATTATGCAGGTTATTGGTGTAGCTGATATCGTAGACCGCCAGGTTCTGGTTCCGGTGGATTGTGTCATAGTACCACTTTACGTCCACGGGGAAGGCAAAGGTATAGACACTCTTGCCGCGGTCGGCGGGGAGGGTCTTGTACGCGTTGGTCACCTGGCCCGATTCTATCATCTTGATGAGGCCGGCATTGAGCATCTCCGTGTGGATGCCGAGATCCTTGAATCCCGCATCGGCCATAGCGCCGACACATGCGGAGGGAAGGGAACCGATTCCGAGCTGGATGATGTCCCTGTCTCTCATGATCGTCATGATATGCTTGGCAATGGCCTCTTCCTCGGGCTTTGCCTTAATGGCCTTTTCATTGATCTGGGGCCATTTATATTTCTCGCAATCCACCTCGACCCAGTAGTCGATTTCATCGATATTGATGGTGTTGAAACGGCCGCCTTCGGCCCAGGGATAATCTGCGCGAACCTCAATGACTTTTTTCTTTGCGCACTGACTGAAGATATTGGCGTTGTTGGTGCCGTACGCGAAATTGGCAAAGCCGCGCTCATCGAAAGGCGATGCGGCATTCCACCACCAGTCAAACCCGCGGTTTTCCTTTAACGCACTGGTGAAGCGATAATGGCAGAACCACATGCCCATCGCCCATCCCCAATGAGCCCAGTCGCTCACATTATTCGTATCCCTGGCCTTGCGGTTCCAGGGGAAGAAGAAATATTCATGGATACAGTGAAATTCCTGCAGGGGGTCAACCTGTTGAAATTCGGGGTGGGGGAAGAAGCTCGCGTATAACCAGAGTTCAATGTCTTTCAGCGTGGGGCCGATCCTCTTTGCCAATTCCTTCATACACTCTGTTGAATCGCCTCCAACCGAACCCGGCTGGATCCAGTCTCCGGATTTGACCATATCCAGAATCTGCTGGGTCGTTCTCTTCTTATCACGAATCTTCTGTTGAATAGGTGTCGTCATAGTGATTCCCTCCTTAAATCAATGTAATTTTATTCCATCAATATGAATTTATTCAGCTATTCTGGCACACCACTTGAAGTTACAATATTTTTATCCCGCATAAATCTTTCCGAAGAAATGAATTTCTAAAATATGCAAGCTATTCGTGAGCGTTGAGAACATATTCCGCCCGCCTACTGTGGAATTGACAAGGTTCATGGGGCGTCTGTGCATAGTTGCAACGGTATGGCAGTTCAAAATCTTGATGGTAACCCGTAAAAAATTATTCTCTTTGTCAACGCGTTAAGCTGGGCTTTCAGTTTTTTCATCTATCGCGAATGCCATGGCATATCGCATACCATGATTGATTTTTCAAGCATAAGTAACGAAATAGGGCAATTTTCCAGAAACGTTGCCATTTTTTTCAGGATTCAAGGGGTTGAATCGGGTGCAGGTACGATGCGAGCTATGTCTTCTCTCCCGGGTAGAAGGAAAAGACGGTCGGAAAGGGGTTCTCTTCCAGGGCCATCATGCACGACCGGCAGGTATGTCCAGAATGGCTTTGACAGGAAGGGGCGTGATGTACCCGAAGGCAGCCCGCTTTTTGGGATGTAACGACCGTTGTATCGCAAGAACCGGGCATCTTATGAAATCGATAATGGATGTGACCTGCTATGGGAGGCCAAAAGGACAGACTGGAACAGAGCTTCGTGACAAAAACATACAGTGCCGTTTTCAGTCAGTCGTTGTAAGGAATGGTTTCCGTCATTACAATCCTTTATGATATAGTAAGGTCAATAGTACAACCCTATTCTCCCAGGGCCAAGAGTGTACCTTTCAGCTCCCGCAGAGCCCTGAGCCCTTTTTTCAGCATCCCTTTATTCGGGGCCTCAGAAATCATTTTGATCAGGAACTCAAGATGACCAATCACGGAGCGGAACTCCCGGGGACTGGCGCCGCGATCCCTGGCGTGTTGATATCCTGTAAAGATTTTCTGGCCGGCCTGATCCAGACTGTCATGGGCCAGGGCGCAAATCATGTTCGCCTCAGTTTCTACCAGGCTGTTCCAGAAATCCGGGGCGTCTTTTTCTTTTTCAGCCGCTGCCGCCCGGGCCTTATCACACCATGCATCAATCTCTGAAAGAAGTTTATCCGAAAGTATCTTGCTGCTTCCTTCACCGTACAACTCATTCAGGATTTCAGCAACGAGCCAGTTTAGCAGGGAATAAGTGTCAAGCGTGCCCTTGCCATCCCTGAAAGCCAGTTCATGCGATTCTTTGTAGCATGCCGCCATGGACTCCAGGGCTTTCTTTCGATCATCACCGGCGGAGATATGCGCAAGCCTTTTATAGGCGCTGCCTGACAGGCTTAGACGTTCCGGAGTAGAGGCAAAGGATCTGAGGAGTTCAAGTTCTCGGATTGCGTCTTTGATGACCTCGGCGGGCTTATTCCCAAGGGGATCTTGCCGCTGAGATTGATACAGATTTACCGCCCACCTGGTTTTGAAGTTGGCCCGCTGTTCAACAGCCCGCACCGTGAGATCTGCCGTGTTTGCCGCAACCGCCGTGTTCAGATAGCCGATTGCCTTTTCGAAATCTTCGATCTCCCCGAAGGCAAGCCCCAACGCACAGGCAACATCCGCCCTGTTCAGCCATGACGGTTCGCCTCTTTTGATCATCTGATCGAGTTCTTCCTGGAAATATTTCAAATTTTTGTCTCCGGGCGACTTTACCTGGCTGGTTAAGTTTCCCAGATCCACTACCATTTCAACCGGGGCGATATAGTGTTTCACATCGGGGGTATCCGGCCCTTTATGACCAGGGGCTTTGCGCTTGGAAGCGTAGTAATCCGCCTGTGTATGGACAGAAACTTTCAGCCTGTAATCGGGATCCCCGTAACATTGATAGGCTCCCCAGGTATTGAATTCGCGATGATCCGAGTGCGTTTTTTCGCGCGAAAGGCGGACGGACTCGCCAAACGGTTTGCCGCCCAGCATGGCGTGGTAAAACTCTCTGGCGAAGGTTTCCGCCGCTTCGTCGACGACAGCCCAGCCGGCAGCCACGACAGCCTTAACACCCATACGGATAAACTGGGCGGCAACGTTCGCCGCCAGTTTGTTGCGGTCTTTCCGAGGTGAATCCTGCTTGTTCTTATCGGTTCGCCCCAGATGGCAGCAATTGATAAAGACCAGTTCCGGCACATATCGCATCTGCTCGACATCGGCTGGGGTGAGAAAAATGTCCTCTCCGATGACCATACCGCTGATCAGGGCCGGTTTCTTACCCGGCGGGGATTTACCTCCCAGTTCTGAGGCCATATTGATGCCGGTGTCATGTCTTTCCTCATGCACACCATGGCCCGCAAGATGGAGAATGCGGTATTTCGTGGTATGAAGCGCTCTGACAATACTCAAGGCATCTTTTTCTATCTGATCTTCTACTATGAAGTCATGCTCGCGAAAGAGACGAGCCACCAGACGCGCCTCGGCCGCCGCGCCCGGAAGAGGTATAAAATTTGTCACGGGATCACCCACAACAAAGATGGTGTCGTCACTTGTTGTATTCACGTGTTCGCGGAATTCTTTTTCCTTCGTCTCCAACTGGCGTATGACCCCAAACTCCACGGCCTGGGGAAGTTTGGACGCCCCAAAGCGGTCTTCAAGAAGTTCCCAGGGGTAATGTGCTGATTTTTCATCGACAAGCAAAACCATTTTAGGACGCTCTCCCACCTGCTCCTTAAGACGGTTGGGAAGGAGGAGTTCAAAAAGAGTTTTTGCCGTCTCGCTATCGTTATGGACATCGGTAATAGTCTCTTCAACAAATTTGTCAAGTACAGTGCGCTGAGGAGCCAGCAGACTCACCTCCGTCCGTGCCAATCCGGTTATGGAGTTAAAACGCAGGCCGCCGTCCTTGTCACTGAGGATCTGGAGACGGTGCCACCACTCGGGATCTTCATCGCGATTCAGTCGGCGCAGGGCTCCTGTTCTTTCCCGCACGTGGTTATCACAGTCGAAGCACTCCCGGAGCTCCGTATCGCTTTTAACCTTGTTCAAGGCCCTTGCCGCCTGCAGGGCAGTGTCCTGCCATAATTCAACGAACTCCAATTCTTCGATTATGACGCTGACGGTTTCTTTCTTATTCGGTACCACTGCCCGCAGAAGTTTGCGCACCTTCTGTGTTCCCTTCAGGATGGCGTAAACGGATTCTTCAATGGAAATACCGCCGTTGCCGGTGCCGATGAGCACAGATGTAATCTTCGCGGACCGCGGCTCTCCCGGAGCGGTGTGAAAGCGCTCATCGGAGCTCTCGGTTATAGCAAGGACAAACGACGAAAGCGCGCCGGCGAAACTCGATGTGAGCTTCGCCGGACTCAACTTTCCCACCGGTCCAAGGCCGACAATGATGGCTCCGCC
>CAZMBE010000006.1:109011-124423 GCA_964564625.1 uncultured Syntrophaceae bacterium
GCATTCCAGGCTTGCCGCGTTTACCGGGAGCGCCACCGGCAGCCTTGATAGGATTCGCGCCCGGAAATCTCTTCCCGCTTGACTTCTTGCCCATACGATTACCCATTTTTTTTCTCCTCTCCTGATACCACTTCACCGTCAATGAATATCATGCAGTGGCCTGACATTGATCCCCTCTTTGCGGGCCTCATCTCGCGCGGAGAGGGCCCTGAGGCGTCAACCCCTCCCCGGTCTTCGCATAGAGCTTATGTATCCCTGGAGAAATGTTTTCCAGGCGGTTTTCTTCGCGAAGTCAAGAGTGCCATAGAGTATCGATATTTTCCCTTGGGGGAAATAAATCGACAAGCCCTTGGAATGTTCTACTGCTTTACCCTTGTAGCTGGATTTGATCACAAAGCCGTCGGTCTGGATGGCCTTCTTGACGGCGTTGCATGCCTCCTTGATTTCAGTCACTCCACTTTTTGCCTCAAGGAGATCGCAGAAGTCATACAGATCAATGTAGTCCGGTGTGTCATAGGCTTGTGCCTGGAGGCGGCATTCCACAATGGTCCCGCGTACAGTGGCATCCGGCAGATTACTGTTCAGTGCCTTGGCCAAGTGATCCACGGCGCCGGCAAGCAATCCTGATTTGGCAAGATCACAAGCGGACTGCGTTACCCCCGCATTCGCCGGATATGAAGCGATATATTCATTCACAATCGTAACAGCGAGTTCGTTCGGCGTCATCGCCGGCTTCTTCGCAAGCTTGGCCAATATCCGATCATAAGGCCAGCCGTCCCCCGGTTCGACCTCCTCGGACCCCACCATGAGCGATACGCTGTCACGCAATTGGTATCCCACCTCCGCCATGTTCATCATGCACGCATCCATGCCCAGGATGTCAACCTTTGCCTTTAGCAGTTTTTTCGTCGACGACAGAACCCGTTTCATCTCTATGTTGTCCAAAAAATCCTGAGCGTTGTCATCATACGCTATGCCCCGCGTCGTTAAAGCCTTTGTTATGGAGGTGCTGAAGAGGGAGCGTCGAAATTTCTTGCCGCCGATTGCCCGGATCCGACGGATGGATATGGAATCCTCTGTACCCCTTGTGGGGAGGACCACATCACCTCGTCTCCGTATATTCAGTTTCAGACTGTTCCGGGCGACACGATAGACATTCTCATCATCCCAACCGTTGCCGTGGTTCCACACCACAAGCAGGTAATGCCTGGCAGGGTAATGAGCAATACCCCATTTAATGAAATCATTGAGGACACGGGGATCACCCATATTTGTTTCGCCGAGACTGGCCACCTTATCCTTCGCCAGGGCGCCGCCTTTTTGAATGTAATAGCGGTTTGTGGCCATATCTTTGCCCTCCCTGTCAAACTGCACAATAACATTGATCTCTTTCGTTGAACCGACTTTCTTCATTTCTTTGAGATCAACAACTCCTGCGCTATCCAGGTTATTGTCCCCGGCAAGATAGACCATGACTGTCCATTGTTTTTTCATCTCCTTAGCCATTTTTCCCACCTCCTTTTTATGATGTATGAGACTCTCCAGGGTATGCTTCGGCGTATCGACCTCACCTTCTGCTCTGAAGCTACATTCCTTTTTGTGCGTCAACACCCACACCGGATGCAGCCTTGGTGGCCAGGTTGGTCTTCCCTTCACATCTTTCGAACCTTTATTGAATAGTTTCCCATGCCGCGTTCGCGGTTGTAGTGTCGCACCTGCACAAAGTATTGGCCGGCAATGAGATTTGCGGCAATGCGCGCGTTCGTGCTGATTCCGCTGTCGTCGTCTTCAGCGATGAGGGCTGTTGCACTTCCCGGCCCGAAGAGTTTCATGACGACATCGGTCGGCCCCCGTGTGTCGATAACGTAGCGACCATCGGCAGCTGCGGTAAACTTGTAAAGGTCTTCCTCTCCTACCTGGCCGATTGAGGCCTGGGTGCGTAGCCGTGCGTTGACCTTGAGTTCGGTCGCATCGGGAATAGTAATACCCGTCTTGGGGTACATCTTCGCGCCGGCGATGAAGTCCTTGTCCAGACGTGAGAGGATATCGTTGGCCTTGGTGCCGACACCGTTCAAGGTCCATGAGGCAGGGAAGAAATAGAGCATGATTGAATCAGGGTCGAAGGAGGTGCCGTTAATCTGATCCACGCTGTATTTGCGAAGAATATTATGACGGGTTGTCTCTTCGTCCCAGAAATTGGGCGACTTCGCCGCCTCGGCGATCACGACCTGCTCATTCCACTGGATGCCCCCGAAGGGACTTTGATGCTCGTGAGCCAAACCTATGGCATGCCCAAATTCGTGGGCGGCCGTGCCGCCATCAAGAAAGCCGAGATTCATTGTTGCCTGGTTCAGCGGAATAGAGCGACAATCGGTGCCGACGTACGACCAGGCGCCGTCGCTGGGATCGAATGTGATCCGTATTTCCGCGTTGGGAGCATTGTTGAAATCGAATGTAAGATTGGCAACCTGCTGCCACCAGCCCGCTTGTTCCCGCGCTTTTGACTGCTCAGCAGAGGTGCCACCCATGAATCGCACCTGAAGCGTTGTGCCGTTCATCCATGTTTTGCCGATCGGCGCTATGGCACGCGTACGGCCACGTACACGTTTGGTTGGTTGGAAACGCTTCAAATCATGGGGGAGAATACGATCAATACAAACTTTTGCCCTTGTGCTCATGGTGCCCTCCTTTTTTTACATACAGTTGCTTGAAAATCCTGCCTTTTGATTCCCTAATATTTTTTATAGTAAAAATTAAAACATTATCTATACCAATGCTGGATCAGATCGAGGGATTCTAAATTGGTTGGTTGAAATCAACTGTTTCTTCATACTGGACTTGATTCGGTATCCAGAAACCGTGATAGTCCAAATGCCTGAAATTCGGCTCGTTGGCCGCAACGACAAGCCGCTATGCGACAATTAAAAATCTCAGTTCGCCTAAAGGCGGGGAGTTTCCATCATCCTTGGAAGGGACACTAATCGAGATCGAGGGAATCGATATAGCCGCCAGTGCGCCCGATCAGTTTTACACGGATCTTTTCACGGATCCCAGCCAGAACTTCTTCATTAATCGTAACCTTCCCGGAGCGGTGTTTGAGAGTCACTTTGTCGGATCTAATCTTAAAAAAAAGTATCTGGGTAAGAGTGGAATCCGCTTTAAGCCCGAATGCCATCAGAGAAACTATGAACTGTCCCGACATATCCTCCTCTGCGATCGCAATCTGGAATCTGGCCGTTTCAGCTGACCGGCTTTCCCGATCGAAGATCGTAATCCACGGGTTGCCCGCGTCCATGGACTTCATTGCCTCGATTGTCGATACCACGACCGCCAGTGCCGTCGGTGTCCCGCCCAATAGGACCGCCGCAACTTTAAGAATCGCCTCATGGGCTTCCAATCCGTCCGCGCTCTCCTCATATGAAGAGAATCCCTTGTCCTGAATCACCCAACCGAGATTTGTTAATACATCAAAATAGGCGTCATACCACTCGAAAATCTTGCTTCGATCGTTCACTTTGTGGTCCGCCGCCAATTGGGCCAACAAAGCGCAGTTAACAATGTCTTGGCGACACTCTGCTGATACGCCTTTTACAAAAGAGACGACCTCCGATCCGACCACCATGGCCTGGCTTTTGAGTGCATCGAAATCTACTTGCGGTTTTTTTTCTGCCGCTTTGAATCCGCCTCGGGTAATTGCAGGGAGTTTCAAATTATCGAGAAATTTGTTCGCCGTGTTAACGTTTACTTTGGACATTTCCCCCTCCTTTTTAAGAAAATATACTTTCACGTAATCCCTTACATGTTCACTTTTCTCTCAAGTTCCTGCTCTATCTCCATTGCCCACTGAATCTTCTCACCGCGACGCTCCCTTGTCTCGCGGATCAGGCGCAGATTGCGAGCCGTCGTCTCCGGTTCCCATCTCTCACGGACTGCCGCGAGAGAATCCCCTAGGGCCTGAACAGCCTTTTCCTCATCCTTTGCAAGCACTGCCAGTTCCAAGAGTGTTGCGTAATCCCAGTAGTCGGGTTTTCCTAAAACGATTTTGCGCTCCACGGCGTATCGGATCACAGGGATTATCTGTTCTTTTCTTTGGTCTGGCGGTTCTTTCAGTTCCATAAGCGTGACGGCATTGACACCCGGATAGGCATCTCGCCAGTCTGCCTCAAAGCCTTTGAGATAGGTATCGATGGCCTTGTCGAGAAGGCCACGGGCCAAAATTTCCTTGCCCTTCTTCAACGCAGCCTCCCACCTGTCTTTGTAAACCCTGCCGAGTATACCATAGGTCTCGCTGCTTGGTCCGCGATTGGCAATCAGATCGCGTAGTACCATCTCCGCCTCGTCTCCCTTTCCCGCTCGGTTCATAGCAAGAGCAATCTGTTCCTGCACCATGACCGTTGAAGCGAGCGGCGGCGGCATCTTTTTGGCCAGATCGATCATCTCCTGCCATGCCTTGACCGCCCGGTAGGAAAGGAAGAGATCAACCACAACACCTCCCTCGACATTCTTGATATCACCAAGGTCCTGTTCAATTTGTTTCAGTTCCGGAAGGCCCTTTTTCCTCGCCTCGGCAAGCTTGTGTTTCATGTCCATCGAGTACTCTACCTGTTCTCGGAAAATGTCGGTTTTTGCATGGTCGATTGTTGGAATACCCTTGATGAGGTCAAACGTATAGAGGGGACTGTCCGTTGCGGCATTCTTCGCATCGACAAGTCGTTGTGTCAGGCTGGCTTTGACGGTGTCAATATCTGTTGGTTTTCCGTCGGATGACAACCGGTAGGGTATCGCCCGGAGATAGGCTACATCAAAGGGCAGACGGCTTCCTTCGGCAAAGAGAAGAACCGTGCTCCAGGGACGGACCGCGTGGCGAACGCCCAATTCATAAAACACATTCGCATTGGCCGTCGTCAGATCCGCGACGGCATATTCACAGAGCATCAGACGCTCAAACATGGGCTTGTGGATGATCCCGCCCGTTATCTCTTCATCGGCGCGGATCGGCTGGAACCCGGCAGCTGCTATGGCAGGAGCGATAAGGTCATGGTAGACGGCATCGAAATCAATGAGACCACCCCCTGTGTCTGGCTTTTTACCGAAAGGCATGAGTACAAAACAAAATGATTTCATCTAACGTACCTCCATACGAACATCACATTATATTTATCTCTTTATACTCTTTGGATGCTATACTTACAAGTTCGTGGTGAAAACAGATATCCCGATTTGCCCAAGCCAAAATATAGCAAAATACGAAGAGTTAAGTTTTGATCCCTATCCCCTCTTTAATTTTATTATTTCATAAATACAGACTGTCCCTCATTAACGAATGATCAAGAAACATGATCACTACAACGTTCTCTGTCATGCCTTGGCGAATGTAACATACTCACCTGTCGAGCTCGTTCCCTTAAGTATGCGCTGCAAAATGGTATCGAAAGTAACCTGAGTCGCGTAAGGTATAGTGCCCAAGGCGGTTGTTTGGACCCCTTGCAAAGCGAGAACGTGCCTCTGCGCCTGCCATTGCCCCTGCATGGTCATCATGCCGAACAAGGGCGACATCATCTGCGCAGAAAAGAGGCCGCGTACGTCAAAGTGAAATGAAGCGGAGATAGGCGGTCCCACCAGTTGGCTGATAGCTACATTCCAACTGCCGATGATCACGCGTTCCAGAGTAACAGGCTGCTCCGGAGGCTTCTTCGGTTCACTCCTTTGCATTGGTTCCTTGACTTTGACTCGCTGCCCCCCACGTCCGTAGCCGGTCACTATCATGGTTTGCGTCATGAGTGCTGGTATCTCCATGACCGTTTTAACCCATCCGTCCAATGGGATGTCCGACGACATCCATACTTTTGCTTTTTGCACAATACGGTCAGGCCCCGATCTAACTTCCACTTCTTTTTCGATCCAAGTGGTGTAGTATGTATTTCCACCGATGAACAGTTTTTCTGCGCCCGCACCCATACGGCGAGATTCTATGGTCGCGTTCGCGGGAATCTGCTCTGAAACGGCGCTAACGAGGGGGCCATAGGAGTCTTCGAGCGGTCGGTCAAGCGGGATATCGACTGTTTTTTCGATATCACCAAGGTCGTCCGATTTGATCTCTGCTCGGACTGTTGCCTGCTTGTCATTCTTGTTTACCAGCGTCAAGCGCATGGTCGCAAGCTTGGTCTCAGAAGTGGGATGAATGTCTATAACAATTTCTGCCTGATACCAGTCCCCAACCCCTCCTACGATGTAAGGATTCGCCGGATTACCCGGGATCGCTGCCACCTCAAGACAGACGTTACGCAGATGCTGGACTACGTCTACGTACGCTGCGTCTCTCCCCTTCCATTCACTGATGGGCATAGCGTTGGTCGGTACTGCTTGGAGTTTCGAGAACGGTGCACCCTTCCAGTCAGTCGGCCGAATTAGAACGGGGATCACTCTGGCCGTGCCCATCTCGCGCCGCTGCATGGCACGTTTGACTTCTACCTCATTGCAGTAGTTCGAAGCCATAAAGTCCGGGCTGATGAGAAGAACTATTATGTGAGACTGGTCGAGACTGGAGTGGATTTCTTTCTCCCACTCTTGACCAGCCTTTATCATCCGGTCATGCCACTCCTGGACCAATCCCTCACGTCTGAGGGCCGCAAGGTGTTTCTCAAAATCTTTTCGAAAATCCTCATCTTCGTGGGCGTAGCTGATAAACAGCGTCAATCCCGTTGCACTCATGGCACACCTCCCCTTTGCCGGTCACTTCTTCACATGGAGATCACGTGGACATATTCATTGTAGCGCTTCCTCATAACTTTTATTCGACTGCAATATCCCCCTCGCGAAACGAGGTGAAATGGTTTGCGTTTACCGTGCCGTGAAGCCTAGCGTCGCGTTGCGGTGTATCGAGAGAAGCTTCTTCCTGAACCGGATGCTTGTGTCACGCGGATCGTGTTTCGAAAACGGGTAGTTATGGAAGTCAAAGTTCGGGTACTCCTTGATCACCTCCCCGAGTGTATGGTGCTCCTCGTTGCAGCCCCATGTGTGACTTATGAATATCCTCTATGGATAGAGTTGCGGCATGTGCGTTTTCTCCTTTCATCTAGTAAGTTATTCTGAAGCTATTGACTAATTCTGAAAATCAATTATTCTTTCGCAGATCAATCCCTGAAATTATACCTCATCTGGTCTGGCACTGGCTCCAGGGCTCGCGTATGAAATAGAGGGCGTCACGGCCCTTGATCTCAAGGCCGCCCCTGTCCCAGGTTCCCCATCTGGTTACGTATTTTTTCCCATCGCGGCGCTCAATGGCAACGTTGAGATTGTTTCGGAGTTCGCGGTAACATCCCTCCAGATTTGTGAGCGTCAAGTCGAGTACGGGAGTGTTATACTTATCAGTCCCCTTGTTTACCACGAAGAAGCCCTGATTCCCCCGCTCCATCATCATAACCGTTGGCATGTCTATCACGGATAGAACAGTCTCCTTTACATTCTCTCCCGATTTCGCGCGCTGGCTCATGATCCGGCGAAATTTCACTCCATGCTTGATAAACATGTTATCGTAGTTGTCCCAATTGAGGATTAGCGGTGTTCCTCTCTCTCGCGCGAGGACGTATGCGGTTGCCAGGTATGCATCAGTGCGGTCACTGTAGGGATTTATCGCGTTAACATTGAGTTCACGAATGTTGTCGTGGTTTCTCCCGAAGGTAACGCTCCGTGGGTCATCAACCGCTTTCGGTGCCTTCAGAGAGCGAAGGTCGCCCCCGAAACTGAAAACATCCTTCATGGAATTATAGAGCAGGAAATCGGTAACGGCCGCTATCCATGTATAGTCCTCTGGGTTGGTGCCATAGTCTTCGATCACTTCGAGATAGTTCCAGGTAGTGCCTTTGCTTTCCTTGTCGATGTAGTGTATGTATTTTTTCACGATGTCGGGGGGCATATGCTTTGCGGCGTCAAAACGAAATCCGTCGATACCGAGCTTGAGGAGTTTCTTGAGGTGCTTTTTTTGTTTGGTCTGCACAGTGGTCCGATTCTGATTAAGATCTGGGAGATCGCCCAACCAGCAATTGACAACAGAATCCCTGTTCGAATAATCGATATCGCACCTGGAATGAAAATTCTTCCTGGAAAGACCCGGAAAATTCAGATCACGGTATTCATCCATATTTGCCATGTGATTGAAGACGACATCGGCGATCACTTTCATCCCACAGCTGTGCGCCTTTTTGATAAGCTTTTTCAAGTCCCCTTCAGAACCTTTTCCTTTGATTACGGTGTAGTCTATGGGCTGGTAACGCGCCCACCACTGGTCACTGGGGTTGGACTTCTGCGCCGGCGCAATCTGCACGTGCGAATAGCCCTGGTTCGACAATTCGCACGCGTATAATTCTACGTCAATGTAGGCCTGGTCAAAGGCGTGGAAAATGGCCACCGGCTGTTCTCCTGCGAGCGCAAAAGCTGTAAAACTGGAAAGCGCGACAATGACCGCGATAAAGAAAACTTTACATTTTTGAAAAATATTTAAGCTATGCAAAACTTTCACCAAACATTCGTCCTGTGAAACAGCAAACTATTTATTATGCGTGAAACCAAGCTTGCTGCGTATTTCGGCATAGTTGATCGGACGTTCACGAGGTGTAAAATACACCTTGGGAAACCAGATAAGCCTCATGCTTATATTTTTGAAAGATGGTTCGTTCACAACGTCGTTGAGGACCAGTGCAAAACGGTTTCCATCAGATAATAAAGTATTGTCGGTGAACGGAAAATCGAACCAGGTGAGTGTAAACTCCATATCATCCAGATTTTTCTTTAATTCCACTTTCGCTGCACGGCAAGTTGACTGGTAGATTTGTTCACTTTTGTTCATCACGATAGCGTCTGCCTGTTCCTTTTGTATGCCGGATATTTCGACATGCACTTTGAAAGTGTGGTCTTCCCAGTTCTGGTCCGCAATATAAATTGTTACAATGTATTTTTTGTCAGGAGACACAATACAGATTTCCCGCCCAGGCAGGAATTTTTCTTTTATTTCCTCTGAATACGCTGCGTCCAGAAGTATTCTGTTCAAGCGTTCGTGACGTTTGTCCTCAAGGATGGCATCGTTCTTTATTTGATCCAGAATCTTTGGTGTCAGTTTTACATGAGCGAAACGTTTTTCTTCATAAAGATTGACAGCGCTACCGAGTATATTGTTCAAATCGTCCAGCAGTTTAACCTGTAAATCATCAGAGAGGGCTTTGGAACTATTGTACTCATTCACTATTTTCTGACTGTCAGGTGAAAGATTCTCTTTAATATATTTTGAAAGAGGATCCCGGGCATCATGGAGTTTGCGAAGGAAGAGAGGATTATCAATATCATCTTCGTTCAACGACGTCGGACATATTTCAGCATTGAAAACAGCATCCTTGACGAATGCGGAATGTCGGTTACCCTTCACAGGCTGGTAACAAAACGGACTTGAATTTTTATTATTGCGTAATTCAGAAAACACCAAATATTCAATTACCGTTTTATCCTCACCTGTTCCTTGATTTAAAAGCAACGCGATCTGCCGTTGCGAGACGCGACGGGCAACTGACCTCAGTGAGTCCCGCGCCTTTTTACGCTGTTTGTCATCTTTAATTTGTTTCGCCAATTTCTCATTCACCTGTAGTAATAATGGTTTGAACTCAAAATGTTCCCCGAAGTTGAGAGCCAGCAGCTCCACCAGGAGTCTTTCACGATCTATATTAATTTTCCCCGGATCACTTGTTCCGATAATCGGACCAATCAGGTCTTTGAACATGGTCGCACGCAGTTGACTTTCAGCTTGTTCACGTTGACTTATGAGAGTAGTGGCAGACGCTTTTGCTTGATAACTTTGGGTAATCCACGCAGCAATCCCACCACCACTCAATACCGTGACGATTGCCGCGATGATTGCAGGTAATAGCTTCGTGGCGGAATTTTTATTGCCTGTACTTTCTTCTTTCTCTTTTTTTCCAGTCATAGTCGTTTCCTCTATTGGAGGTAAATATTTTGTCTTGTTGGCTGAGAATAACTCTGAAGCCATGCTCTTAAAGTGTTTCCCTTTCTACATGTGTAAGTAACTTCATATGCGCCAGGAGGCAGAGAAGTTCTATATCTTCCGTTATTACCCGTGGCTACAGGGTATTTCTTCCCCTGATTATTTGTCACATAAAACGTCCCTCCGGGAAGAAAACACTCCCCGGAAACCCTCCCGTATACATCTCCAGCATGCGCAGGGATGACAAAAATTAAAAGGCATGTACATACAAAAAAAATAATTATCCACGGTGTACATTCCCGCATGCGACGGTGCATATCATCCTCCTATTGCGTACATTAGGGACAGATGTTCCATGATTATTTTTTTCTCTGGGCGTTGGTTAAAATGCGCGAGCCTTATTGCTTTTTCCTATATAAAGTAACCTGATTTTTACCGATAGTATTAAGGTTTGTTTTTTTGGATACCCGAATTTCCCGCGGTGCCACCTTATTATAAGAATATGTCCGCACATATTCCGGCCATTTCTAAAGTGAGGGCAACACACTGCAGTAGTTTACGTGGAGCAATGATATGATGCGAGAGCCGCAACTGATTGTTTTTTATTATAAATGAGATTTTCTGCGAATGCAATAATAGTTTATATGGCAAGAAATACGAGGTAAATCCCCGCATTATGGTGAGGTAATACTCTCAACACATTGAGAATATGAAGAAATATGCGCAACCTCGCGCTTCCCGAAGAAACGTCCCTCTCCGGCAGCGAGGTAGTGCTGGAGAGGGAAAGTGTCACAATGATAAAATAATTATTTTGAAAGATTACATGTCGCTAAAATGTGAAATCCACTGCCAGGACGGATTCAGACAGCTCCTTCACCTTCGCCACGACAGGGAGATGATGTTGATTCGCTTGATAACGCTTCAGGGCCTCCATGTCCTCGAAGGCGGAAACGAGGGCGAAATCGTAAGACCTTTCGGAATGGACAACATCGCGGCCGAATTGATACTCTTTTATTTCCGGGATTCTCCCAGGAAGTCCGCCCAGCCCCTTTTCCAGCTCTGCGATATTGTTGTCCGTAACGCCCGCTTTGAATTTCATGAAGACGATATGCTTGATCATGGTGATACTCCTTTCTGCATTTTTGTAAGGCCGCGTCATAATGATGATGAAAGCTGAAAAAGGCAAGAAGAATATTTCGTTCCCAGGAGGTTTATGCCTTCTTGCTGATCCGGCAGGGGAGGGCCTTCAGGTTGGGGGTGCCGTATTCCCTGCCGAGTTTGCCGGTGGAGGTCAGCATGTTGAAATTAGATTTCTCCCATGCATACTGGGTTTCCGGCTTTCCTTCGGGAAACCACCAGCCGTGGGCCGCGCAGACCACCCGGGGATCGATGCCGTCTGTCAGGTGGGCAATCTGGATGATCCGACCATATTTTGTCTCGATGACAATCTCGTTCCCCTCGCTGATACCGTATTTTTTTGCCGTTTCCGGGTGGAGTTCAAGCCGGGGATGAGGCCTGATCCTCCTCAGCTTTTCCAGCCACCGGTAGGATGAATGGAGCCAGTAGCGGCTCTTGGCGCTGGTAAGAAGAAGAGGATATTCAGGGTCATTGGCTTCGGGAAGGTCAGTATACTGCGGCAACGGCGCCAGCTTGAACCTCTCTGCCGTGCTGAGAGCAAGCTCCACTTTACCCGTGGGGGTTTTGAATGCCTTATCTTTGTAGGACCTGAACCGGTCCGGCCCTTTCAGGTACCCCTTTTCCACGAATTGAGCATATGTGAGGCCCGCGGGCCTCACAATGTCTTCCAGAAACATGCGGTAATCCTCGTGCCAGAGATCCGGCGGGCTTATCAGTTTGCCCAGTTCATTCATAATTTTCATGTCGGGCCAGCACTCCTCCGGCGGATTGACAACCCTGGGCCTTGCCAGAATGTAGCCGTGCCCGAGACCAAGATGACCGATATCGTCAAATTCAAATTGGGTGGCTGCGGGAAGAACAATATCCGCAAGGGCCGCCGTCGGGGTCATGAAAATATCCGCGATGGCGATAAAATCCAGTTTCATGAGGGCGTTGTACGTCTGGCAGCTGTCGGCATAGGACAGCATGGGGTTGCAGCACATGGCATAGAACCCCTTCACCGGATAGGGGATCCCTTCCAGGACGGCTTTCCTGAAATATGCGGGCGCTACGGTCATGAGGCGGGGAATAACCCCGTGATAGGCGCTGATCATTTCTTTTCGTTTGTCGGGGATAAGGTCGGTCCGGACAAATGCGCCCAGGCTTGTGATATTCGGGTCGTGCGCTTCAACGTTGCCGCCCGGGACATCAAGGTTGCCTGTGACGGCCATGAGAGAGATGATGGCTCTCACGGTATCGAAGGTTGAGATGGTGTGTTCTAGGGGATTTCCCCACTGGATGACTGCGGGCTTTTTTGTGGCATAACGCCGGGCTGCTTCACTGATGAGATCGGGTGCGATCCACGTGATTTCGGAGACCTTTCCGGGCGTGAATCTTTTGACGTGCTGAGAAAGTTCCGCAAAACCACGGGTCCACTTTTCCACGAATTCTTTGTCGTACAGACCTTCAGAAATGATGACATTCAGAAATCCCAGAGCCAGGGCGCTGTCTGTACCGGGCCGGATCTGAAGCCACAGTGTCGCCTTTTTGGATAGGTCGATCCGGCGGGGATCGATGATAATCAGTTCGGTTCCGTTCTTTACCTGATCGAGGAGGAGGCTGCAGATCTCACCCTCTTCATTGGTAGATGTGATGTTGCTTCCCCAGAGGATGGCCAGGTTGCTCGGGTGGTGAAAATCCGCGACTGGATAAAAGCCGCAGGTGTGGATGCCGGTGATTTCACGTGGGGCATGGCAGACATCCTGAGATGCAATCACGTTTGGTGATCCGAAAACATTGGCCAGGCGGATGAGAACAAAGTGCTCCAGGCCTTTCGGCATTCCCACGCCGAAGGCGACTGCCTTGGGGCCGTATTGTTCCTTAATCGCGAGGAGATTGCCCGAAACTTCCTGCAGGGCTTCCGCCCATGTTATACGCTGCCATTTTCCCTCACCGCGTTTTCCCACTCTCTTGAGAGGGTATCGTAAACGGTCCGGATGGGTCAGACGATCCGGCGATGCCGCACCCTTGGGGCATATATAGCCCCTGTTCAGGAAACCCTCTGGGTCACCCTTCACCTGAATGATCCTGTTGTCCTTCACACCCACCAGAAGGGCACACCCCCCGTGGTCCATCCTGGCGCAATGTGTTCTGACCCAGCGAATGTCATTTTCCATCGATAACAGATCCCTTTGAGTATCCATTTTCGTAATTTTTTCTGTTGCGTTAATCTACAACAGTAACGGGCATGCGTCAATTTCATTATAATGTGCCGTTGATCGACCGTTCGGACATTTACTTCACCGGGGAAATGGCGTATAGATGGCTCATTGAACTTAATTGAGATACACATGGAAGATGATCTGAGTCAATACATACATAAGGTACCACGGTCATTTTGCCTATGTTCCGTATGAGAGGATTGCCCGCTGCTTCAGGGAATATTACCCGGCCTACTTTCAGATATGCGTTGCCGTGAGAGAAAATGACTTTGAAAGAGAGGCGGCGGGCGAAAAGGATTAACAACCGGGGCACGCTGGCGAAATATCCGCCATTTCGTCCTGACGCCGTGTTCAGCGTTTCAATTTACGATGATTGTAACTACGGAGACTCTATCCAGGAAATTGATGTAACATGTAAAAAGAACATAGTGTAATGAAAGGAGCGGCATTATGAATTTCCGAACCATAACGGTGGAGGAAATGCAAGGCGGAATCGGTATCCTCACCCTGAATCGTCCCGAAAAGCGAAATGCTATCTCCATAGAGATGCGGCGTGAAATATCGGCATGCCTCAAAGGCTGGCAGGAAACTGAAACGATCGGGACGGTAATCTTCACCGGCAGCAGTGAGGTTTTCAGCGCGGGTTTTGATTTAGGTGAATTTGCGCAGCCGGCTCTCTACGCTGAGATTTATGAAACATCGGCGAGGTATCACAGAGTTGTCTGGTATTTCCCCAAACCGACGATTGCCGCCGTGAATGGTCCGGCGCTTGCCGGCGGGTTCGATCTTGCGAAGCTCTGCGACGTGAGGATATGCTCGAAATCGGCCGTCTTTGGTCATCCGGAAATCAAGTTCGGTGTTCCTCCTCTCCTTACCCCCCTGCGATGGATTGTCGGTGAAGGACTGGCGCGTGATCTCTGTATGACGGGAAGAAGAATTGACGCCGCAGAGGCCTATCGTGCAGGTCTGGTCAGTCAGGTTTTCGACAGTGATACATTACTGGAAAAGGCATGCCAACTGGCTCTTAGCATTCTGGAGGCTCCCGTATCCGCTCTTCGCTTCATCAAGACACACATGCTGGATCATGCGAACCGTGGTTTTGAACAGGCTTTTTGTATTGAACACGATATGGCATTTCAGGAGTTTCTTTTGAGGAAGAAAGCTGAGACCGGTGATAAAAAATAGAGGAACTCATACGTAAAAAGTGATATGAGCTGGGAACGCATTTCAGCGGTGATGGAGAAAACGCGAATAACACCGAACAAGGAGGCGTAAATGGATTTAGGATTGAAGAATAAAGTCGCCCTTGTGGCTGGAGGAAGCATGGGGCTGGGATTGGCCGTGGCGAAGACGCTGTCGAGGGAGGGGGCGCGTGTTGCTATCTGCGCCCTGGATGATCCGTATCTGCCAAAGGCAAGAGAAGAAATCATAAAAGAAACAGACGGAGAAGTGATCGCCATTCCTGCCGATGTCACGGATGCCGGCCAGGCAAAAAACTTTGTCAGCAGCGCCTTAAAATATTTCGGGACGCTGGATATCCTCGTCAACAATGCCGGAGGGCCTCCGTCTAAACCTTTTTTTGATATCGACGACGACCTTTGGTATTTTGGCTTTCGCCTCAACCTCATGTCCGCTATTCTCATGACCCGTGAAGCTGTTCCTGTAATGAAAGACAAACGTTGGGGGCGCATCATCAATATGACCTCCATCTCCGTGAAGCAGCCAATCGACGGCCTGATCCTGTCCAACACAATCCGCTCTGGCGTCATAGGATTTGCCAAGAGTTTGTCCAATGAACTTGCACCCTTCAACATTACGGTAAACAGCGTCTGCCCCTCATATACAATGACTGAACGGGTACGGGAAGTTTCAAAGGCGGTCGCTGCCAGAGAAGGCACAACCCCGGAGGCGATTGTGAAAAGATGGGAGTCTGAGATTCCCATGGGACGTCTCGGCAAGCCGGAAGAATTAGCAGGTCTGGTGACCTTTCTGGCATCCGAGATTGCAGGTTTCATCACCGGCGCGGCCATTCAGATCGATGGTGGCTACTATAAGGGGATCATGTAGGAAATCAATTCAGTCACAA
>CAZMBE010000007.1:0-103437 GCA_964564625.1 uncultured Syntrophaceae bacterium
AGTCCTGTGAGGGAAACGGGTTAATCAAAATTGAGATGCATTTTCTGCCCGATGTGTATGTAACGTGCGATGTCTGCCACGGGAAGAGATTCAATTTTGATACGCTGGAAATAAAATACAAGGATAAAAATATCGCGGATGTTTTGGACATGTCTGTAAATCAAGCCTTGTCTTTTTTCGATAATATCCCGGCGATACGATCCAAGCTTCAACTCCTTTTTGATGTCGGAATGGGTTACATCAGACTGGGGCAGTCTGCAACGACCCTCTCCGGCGGAGAAGCTCAACGGATTAAATTATCAAGAGAGCTGGGGAAACGGACAAACAGAAACACGCTCTATATCCTTGATGAGCCCACAATTGGACTTCACACCGCAGATATTCAGAAGTTGCTTGATGTGCTTATGCGGCTGGTAGATATGGGAAACACTGTCGTGGTGATAGAACACAATCTGGATGTCATAAAATGCGCCGACCATATAATTGATTTAGGACCCGAAGGTGGGCCCGGAGGAGGCCGAATCGTTGCCTCCGGCATGCCTGAAGAAATCGTTCAAAACGAAGAATCGTTGACTGGTCAATTCCTGCGCAAGGTATTATAGAACTCGTGTAACTTCTATTACCATCAGATCCCGGGCAAGAGTAAGGGGGCCGCTATAAGCCCTTCGGCATTCAGCCTTGAGATCAACGGTTTCGCATTCCGGATAAAAATGTGTCAGTACCAGGTGCTTTACCCCCGCCTCACTGGCGATCTTGCCGGCAAGGGACGGCGTCAGATGTCCCTCGACCTTCATGCCATCGGGAAGTGCCGCTTCACATATGAAGAGATCTGCTTCCCTGGCGAGGGCAACAGCATTCTCGCAAAAGTCTGTGTCACCCGTATACGCAATGGACGTCCCGTCTGCCGCGGTGATACGGTATCCGATACTGCTTTCAATATGCGCCATAGGTAACGTATCCACCGTGAACTCCTGAAAGGAATGCTGATCACGGTTGTTACTATCGAATTCAATGATATTGATGAGCCCCTCTTCCAGCTCAATCCATTTTCCATATACAGCGCGAAGCCCTTCATAGAAACTCTGAAGACCCTTCGCTCCGATTACATCAAAGGGACTACGGCGACGGTATGCCTGGGGATATTTGGTAGCAAAGAGAAAGGAAGCAAATTCCCCGGTATGGTCTGGATGGAAATGGGTGAAAAAGAGATGGGTAACCTTTGAAATAATTTCCCCCGCTTCCAATAATCTCCTCATTGTACCACTGCCCAGATCAAATAAGAGCAGGCTGTTCTGAATCTGGATGAGAAAGGAACAGGAACTCCGCGCAAGGGAAGGGACACAGGTTCCCGATCCCAGGATTACGACATTCATGCCCATGGCATCTCCGGATATTTTTAGTACATGGTAAACAGTAAATGGTAACGAGTAACGGGCGGAGAAAAGAACATGTTTTTCTCGCTGCTATTACTAATCACTGGCTTATTCCAGCGGAGTCAGCCTGACAATTACTTTTCGTGTCCGCGGGCCGTCAAATTCACAGAAAAACACAGACTGCCACGTACCCAACACCAGCTCAGCATCCTCTATAAATATCATTTCCGAGGCTCCCACGATGGAGGCCTTGATGTGGGCCGCCGAATTTCCCTCTCCATGCCGATAACGATCATTGAGGGGAACAATTTTATCCAGTTCCATCAAGATATCCCTCGGTACATCAGGATCTGCGTTTTCATTGATAGTTACTGCGGCAGTGGTATGGGGAATAAAAATATGGCAGATGCCGCTTTGTACCTTGCTTTCTTTTAACAGGGATCTGATACGGCCGGTGATGTCTATCATCTCGGATCTGGCATTGGTGTGTACGGTAAACTGCTTCACATTGTATACTCCTTGTCAGTAGTTTTGGAGGATTCCAGGATTCAAGGGGCCAAGGGGTCGAGGATTCGAGTGAACTGCTAAGAAGCTACAAGGATTTAAAGATTTGACAGAAATCATATCAATTGTGTCACGATATTTAAAGATACAATCATTGGATAACAAACACTTGAACCCTTGAACCCTCGAATCCTTTTTGCTACTAAATGGGAGAAAATCCATCTTTTTAATACTCAAGATGAGAAAAAGCCTTTTTTGCTTCCCTGACGAATGTCCTCACAAGATCAGGGTCTTTTCTGCCATCGGGTCCCTCCACACCAGTATGGGTGTCAACACCGGCAGGACGCACATGGACTATAGCTCTATGGATATTATCCGGATTAAGTCCGCCCGCCAACATGACCGGTTTGGGGGAAATATCTACAAGCCTGCGGCTGATATCCCAGTTATGGGTTTTGCCTGTCGCCCCACAGGCGCCAGTTGCCGGATCATACGTATCCGTGATAAATCCATCGACATAGGGACTGAATGCGGTAACACAAGACTCCAGTTCCGCGAGGTTATTATCTTTCACGATAAGGCTTTTAACAACTGTAAGACGGGGTGCACGCACGTTCAATCTGATTATCTCTTCAGCAGATATATACCCATGCAGTTGTACCTTGGTGGTGCCGATTTTTTTGCAGAGCCCCAGGATCTTTTCCACCTCGCTTACATAGGTAATCAATACGGCAGATGCAGGCGGCTTTAATGAACGGATTATGGCGGCCGCAGCATTTTCTGTAATGTCCTCTCTATGGACGGAAAGCCCGAATGGAAAACCGAGCTGTAGGACGCCTGCCTTGCTGAGCAAATCAGCTTCTTCCTGGTCCATAACTCCAGCTATCTGGATAATCCCACTCATACTTAATCTTCATGCTCAGCAGACTATCATGGTGCGTGAGAGACGGGCATAACGCTCCTTACACCATTTCAATTCTGATTTTGATGGCGCCTTGCACTTTTTTCAGGAGGGTCGCATCATCAATAATTTTACCGACGACGTTGACAGCACTTGCGGGGACTGGATCAGGGCCCGTACTCATCGGCGTGGGTCCGAAAAATATAGCCATTGCCTTTCCCGGCGGCCAGTAGCCAATATCACCGACTTTTACCTTCGTTGTCGCCGTTTCATCAAGGGATTCTACAACAGGTATCTCAAAGTAAAATTCATCACCCCACTCATCAGGCCTGACTTCAATAGGAAGCGTATCAACTATTTTTTTCGCGCATACTGTGTCAAATAACTCAGCCTTCAATGTCACATGGGCTGCCTTTATCCTGATGCGTGTCGCCATGATAGCAAATCTCCTGTTTTCAAAAAATCCCTGCTGTTTTTACAATCCGTCTCCGCAGCTGCTCGACTATTTGTTCCGCCGCGGAAACGTCTTTCACACGAACAGCACCAATAAGGTAGCGGCCCGACTGTACCACGAATACTCCCCCGTACAAGGGATCACGAGCTTTCACAGACTTTCCGCCCGGCTTGTCAATCAAAGTGAAATCCTTCCCTTCCGTCTTGAGATACGAACAATAGCGATCAAAGACCTCTTGTGCCGCAGCCTGTGAATCTTCAGGAACAACAAATACCTGCACCCGTTCATTGTCCAATGACGCATCGGCAATAATACCTCGCCGGAAAAAATCATACCCAAGTAAACTTTGCGCAATATACCGCTCACTTCTCGGCACAACAACAGATATCCTCATAGCCTCAATCTCCCGAAGATGTCCCGCGTGCCGCGGGAGATTCCGTGAAACAGCGTAACCACAGGCAAGGAATACATCCTGTTTCAGATCCATCGTTCCTGTGGCTTGAAGCCGGACAAAATACCTGTCCTGATAAAACATCAGCTGGGACGGGGATATGAACCCTTCAGCGCCGACCACAACCCATGCAGCATCGGCCTTCCGGTAGTTGGAGTAAATCCCGAAGGCATTCAAGAGCGAGGACATTCTGTAGACATCGGCCACGATCCAGTCTTCCCGATTCTTGCTGTTCATGTATGTGGCCGTGGCGGCCATATCAAATCCATACGGAAAATAGAGTTCCGCTTCCCCGTTGATGTGATCGGACAGGGTTTCCGTGGTGAAAAGGGTAACCTTGTCCCTCAGAACCCATCCTTCCGCACATTTATGCAAGGGCAGAAGATCTTTCATGAGACCCTCTGCAGCAAAGGCAGGAGTCAATGCAAAGAATGCGGATATAAAAAGACAAATCATGGTGAAGTAAAAAAACCGGGATCTATACATAGATGATCTCAAACACCTGAAAAGTATTCAAAACGATAGAGATAGTGATTCAAAATCTCCCCTTTCCCCTCTTTTCCAAAGAGGGGAATTTCTCCCTTCTGCAAAGGGAGGCGGGGAGGGATTTCAGGTCAGCACCTTCCTGGCCCTCTCCATCTTCGCCTGGATATCAAGCCCGTTGGCGCATCTTGCCACGCAGATCGAACAGTCAAGACACGCGGAGGCGGAGAAGGCCGATGGGATTTCGTCATATGTCGACTGTGCAAGTTCAGCGCTTTTATATCCCTCCGCATACATGAGGCAGCGATTGATCGTGCTGATCGCCACATTTTTGGGACAGGTTGGCTCGCATTCCGCACAAAGGTGGCAGTACTGGTGTCGAATCGCGGTGCCGTAGCGCTTCAGGATCAGCCTGTCCAGATATCCGAATTGCATCCCCATTACCGCAATATCTTCCCTGAGTTCCGCCATGTTTCTCATGCCGGGGATCGCGGTGGTTATGTGCCTGTTCTGGAGGGCCCACTTGAGGGCTGCCTGGTGTGGACTGATCGGACCAAGTGCGTCTGTAGAGTATCCCCCTGCCTGCGTCTTCATCGCTATTATGCCGATTTTTGCCCCCGCAGCCCTCACAATCGCTTCTCTCACCGCATTGCTGCTTTTAAAGTTATACGCAACCAGGGCCATGTCAAAGAACCTGTCCCGATCATCTACCAGCGCGTGGAGCACCTCTGCCTGATTCGTATGCGTAGTCACCCCGAAGAAACGCACTTTCCCCTGCTCTTTCAGTCTTACGAGTGCCTCGCGGGTCTCCGGTATGAATACCCGGTCTTTGCTGCTCAGATTATGAAGCTGGATAACATCAATATAGTCGGTATTCAGTGCCCTGAGGCTCATCTCCACATCCCTGAAAATGGCCTCTTTTGACTTTGAGCCAGGCTGAGTCTTCGTTGCCACATACACCTTGTCTCGTGTGCCCTTCAGCGCCTGCCCGACAATCTCCTCGTTCCTGCCGGCCATGTACCGTCTCGCCGTATCGACATAGTTGACGCCATGCTCAAACGCGATTTTCATAACCTCCGCCTCCGGCGTCAGCATCGCCCCAAAGCTGACGATCGTGATCTTAAGCCCTGTGCGGCCAAGGGTTCGATAGACAGGCGGGGGAAAGACAAAGGAACCCGCCGATGCATAGTGCATGGCATCGGCGAGGCCTTCCAATCCCAATAAGGCCGATGTTGTCCCCATGAGGCCTATCCTTAAAAATTCTCTCCTCTTCATTCCGGACATCCTTTCCCTGTACCCTATACGCCAAACCTTGTAGTAAATTTGTCCATAATCAGCAGGAACTCTTCCGGCAATCGCTCCCTGATATTCTTTAGTATGATCTCGGGTATTTCTTTGTAAAATGCCTGTGCTATGCCACCTGCTATGCAGGCCATCGTATCGCTGTCACCCCCAAGAGATATGGCTTTTCTCACCGCATCTTCAAAGTCATGCGATTCCAGAAAAGCAATTATGGATTCCGGCACCGAACCTTGACACGATACATCGAAACTGTATCCGGGCCTGATTTCATCCAGGGAGCGGCTGAGATCGTATGCGAAGCGGTTGCTGATTTCCCGGGTGATGTACTCTTTACTTTCTCCCTTCCGGGCGAAAAATACTGCCAAGGCAGTTGCCTGGGCGCCTTTTATTCCTTCCGGGTGATTGTGAGTAACGGCCGCATTTCTTTCGGCTTCCCGCAATACATCGCCTGTGGAATCAAACGCAAAACCGACAGGGCTTACCCTCATGGCAGAACCGTTACCCCAGCTGTTGTATGGGCCACTGTGGGGGGAAAATATCCAGTGGTAGAAAGAACTTCCGTAGCCGGCATGGGGGTATTTCAAACCGAAGGTTTTAAACGCGTTCGCGTAATCGACATTTTCTAAAATCGAGTACGCCGATGCAACCGTCAATACAGTATCATCGGTAAACGCCGCATAGGGGCTGAACAGAGGAAATCCCGTATATTTAATGGGATGGGCCTCATACACGGAACCGATGATATCACCCGCAATCGCCCCTATCATGCTCACACTGAACGGATATTTTATGTTACACGATATGCTTTTTATTTTACCAATTTAGCCGTAATTGTTGCGACATGCCTTCCCTGGAAGCGGGCTGCAGCCAGCTCGTTTTCCGTAGGCACCCGCTCACCCTTGGCCCCCGCGATCGTAGACGCGCCGTAAGGAGACCCGCCGCTTACCTCATCCGTCCTCGACTGACCCTGAAACGAATACGGCAAACCGACCACAATCATTCCATGATGGAGGAGGGTTATATGAAAACTGAGGATTGTCGATTCCTGCCCCCCGTGCTGGGTGCCGGAGCTTGTAAACACACTGCCGACCTTGCCGACAAGGGCGCCCCTTGCCCAGAGCCCTCCCGTCGCATCAAGGAACTGACGCATCTGCCCGCACATATTCCCGAAACGCGTCGGCGTTCCAAAGATGACAGCGTCCGCAGAGGCCAACTCGTCAACGGAACACACAGGCACATTGGTAAATCCTTTCTGCGCCTCAAGCGCTCCCATTTTCTTGAGAACTTCTTCCGGGAGAGTTTCCGGGACACGACGCATGAGGACTTCCACCCCGCTTACCTCGCGAACGCCTTCCGCTACCGCTTCTGCCATGCGGTGAATGTGGCCATACATGGAATAGTACACAATCATTACTTTCATTGTGAAAATTCTCCTTTCCTGTTGAATTCGTCAAAATACACACAAAACAGGCAACGGGCCGCGGGCATTATATTATCATCTGTAATCCGGAAATAACGGTAACAAGCGCAGAAAGAAGGGTAAAGCGCCCGGACCAGCGATGCACAGCCCTGATATGCGCCACCTGACCCTTGACTTTAAATTGACTAATCCCCAAAAGAGGCGTCACAACAGCAACTGCGGAAGTCATGACTCCAAGAAAGTGATGGGTTATCTGCAAGTGTTCTCCTCCGGAAAGCGCAATCATTGACACTGCGGCAATAAACCCTGCAAGAACACAGGTTGTCCCGAAAAAACCCGCCCCTTTATGAAATCTGAGCCACCATACTCTACGTCTCATAAACATAGCCGCAGAAGCGCCCGCAACCATGGATAAGAATCCAATAAGCATGAATCCCGCATGGATAAATAAAAGAGTCTCGGGAGTATTCACCGCAATCAACTTTCCTGTTTTCCGACAGTCAACGTGACTGTTTTTGATCCGGAGAGTTTACATGTCGCCGTTACTTCCAGTACGTCCCCTGCTGCTGCCGGGACATTATACGTGTAGCTGAAATCTGACTTTGTGGGCTGAATCTGATACGTATGAACACCAACGGATGCACCATTTTTTTTGATTTCAATTTTATTTATGTAGTGAAATCCGGGGAATGATGTTTCGTGCGTTATGGCGACTTCCAACTTTTGTGAGATTACGTTGTAGACTAATTTTACCTCCTTGGGAGGATGCGCGTACGCCGATATCGGGCAGAGCGCAATAAGGGAGAAAACAACAAGAAGTCCCAGTACACTGACAACAACCCTCACACCGCCTGTTCCGCATTTTTTGTAATCTTTCATGGTGAAACCTCCCTGATAATGATTGGTTCTTAATTTTACATACTCTTTGCTACAGTTTAATGTCCATACCCTGGTGAAGGGCAAAGCATTCCATCGAGGAGTTAGTGCGTGCGACAGTTTTTTGGCAATCCGCAAGCATCTTATCTATCCCTTCATCGGACCTTTCCTGATTGTGATGAAACAGCCCGAATTTCTGCACCCGGGCTTCAAGAGCTAACCTCAGCGCATCCGTATATACAGAATGCCCCCAGGTCCTCGTTTTTTTATACTCCTCCTCTGTAAATTCAGCATCGTGAATTAACAGATCCGCATCGGCTGAAAAATCACGGTACTGCTGGAAATCAGCACCCCCGGGATGTTTGAATGCCAACTCATTGTCTGTAAGGAATACAAAACTCCTGCCATCCTCCACGAATTTATACCCCACGCCCTGATTGGGATGGCTCAACGGGATGGGAGTAATCGTCATTGAATGTAAGGTAAAAACCATCTCACATGCTTCATGATAGTCAATATCAGCCCGTATGTCTTCAAAATTAACCGGAAAATTGGGAGGCGCCATAATTTTTGATATCATATGCTTCACAGACGCCTGCGCGAATGGACAGCCAAACATGGTCATATGGGTCTTCTTAGAGTAAATAGGCCTGAAAAAAGGAAACCCCATGATATGGTCCCAGTGGGCATGGGTAAAAAGCATGGTATAGTGAAAGCGATTTTCAGAAATGAGTCTGTTACCAAGCCTCCTGATCCCGGACCCTGCATCAATGATGATAATTTCATCATTTTTTGTTCTTATTTCCAGACAGGTCGTATCACCTCCATACCTTATATATTCATCCCCCGAAACCGGTATGGAACCCCTTGCACCCCAACACGTAATAATCATCAATTATGTCCCTTCGGTTTCCGTCTTTGATAGTGCATTCCCCGAAAAGGGTAATTTATATATACGATAAAAGGAGAAAATGTGTCAACAGGTCAATTTCTCCTGATGGGGCAGCTTACCGATCTCCATCCCGCCAGTCCCCCGAGAACGACAACCGTATTCTGCCATCCTTCCCGTTGTAAGAGGCTCGCCGCAACCATTGAACGAAGACCGCTGCCGCAAAAGATAAACACCGTGCGGTCCCGGGGAACTTCGTTCATGCGACCCACAAGTTCAGTCAGATGGATATGATGTGCTCCCGTCACCCGGCCCACATGCTCAATTTCATCGGCGCTCCGGACATCCAGAATCCACGACGAGTCTCCCCGATCAAGAAGAGAACAGAGCGACTGGACGCTCGCGGTTTTTACCGCTGAAATCTCTTTTCCGGCCATCTGCCACGCGAGCATACCTCCGGAAAGAAACCCGGAAATGTTAAAGTATCCGAGGCGATTGAGATACAGCATAATCTGGCGTGGATTATTGGATTCATTTACCAGCAGAAGGGGCCTGTCGTAGGTCAGAAACCACCCGGCAAACCCCGGCAGTCCTCCAGACCAGATGGACAGCGCCTTCGGCACATGTGCTGAGCCAAAGGATAATTCCGATCGGGTATCCAGAATCATTACATCACGGGCTCTGCTGGTGAAGTCATGCACCGAAAGAGGAACCGGAAGAGTACCACAGTAGGAAACACCCTCAAGGTTCAGTTTTTCCATCTGGCGGAAATAAGGGGGGTATTCCAGTTTTTTTGCGGTAAGTGAAATAAATTCATCCCGTCCGGCAGCCAGCAATTTCGGATTGCTGAGACGCTCCAGACCAATGGTTGTCCACATCCGTTCACCGATATCACTGGCACACACAGAACCGGGACCGTGCGCGGGACACACAATAACACCGTCGCCCAGGGGAAGCAGCCTGGTAAAGATGGTATCGTATAGAGAGCCGGCCATCTCAGGAGCCCGATCCATGCCCATGAAATCAACCCGTCCCACATCGCCCGCAAAGAGGGCATCTCCTGTAAAAACCATCCACGGATACCCATCCGGATCATAGAGGAGATAGCTCATGCTTCCCGGCGTGTGGCCGGGAGAATGGATGGCTTCCAGTTTAAGCCTCCCGATTTTCCAGGTCTGACCGTCCTTCACTGCACTGCCGTAACGGTAATCCCATTGGCTGTCGGCATGCCAGATTTCAGCACCCGTTCGCACAGCCAGTGCCGCCGACCCTAAAACAAAATCTTCTTGACGATGGGTCTCCAGAACATGAAGGATGTGAAAACCCTCAAGATGGGCTTTCTCCACATATATGTCGCAGTCGATCCGCGGGTCGATGACGGCAGCCTCTCTGCCGTCGCCAATGAGGTACGAATAGTGGGAAATCCCTTCAGATTCGATTCGTGTAAAGAGCATGGTAATCCTCCCTGTGTTTGAAAAATGATGGGGCTTATCGGGGATTTTTTCCCGGTACCGTTAGATTTTCCGGATATGAAGTCCACTCCGTAAAGGAGCCTTCATAAATTTTTACCTCAGGGTAATTGAGGTACCACTTAAACAGGATAAATTCATTCGTCGCTTCGCGCCCTGTACCGCATGTGCAGATGATCGTTTTGTCCGGCGTCACTCCACGGGCTCTCAAAATTGCCACTATTTCCTCATCGGGTTTGAGAAGGCGTTTATTGTCATCGTCCATGAGGGAGGCCCAGGGCACATTGATTGCACCGGGGATGTGGCCCGGTTTGATCCAGTATGCCTGTCCCTCATACGCAGCGGGTGGGCGGGCATCAAGGACCATGACATCTTCACGATCCTTCACGGTTTTGAATTGCTCATATTCGATAAAAAAATCAGACCGGACTCGGATGGTAAAATCGGAAGCGCTTACTTTGGGAAACTCTTTTGTAAGGGGCTTCCCTTCCTTCTTCCATTTGTCCAGACCGCCGTCTAGGACATACACAAGATCATGGCCGAAACGAGCCAGGCTATACGCCATCATCGTCTGCTCCAGACCATCACCCCATCCCTTGGCGGCGCCTGTTCCTGTATACACTACGGCAGGAACATTTAGTTTTATGCCCACATTTCGCAAAACAGGCTGGATCGTCTCCGGTGGTACATACCTGGCAGGCACCCCCGCAATGGTGGTACGGAGCAATCCCTCGGTGAGATACACGGCACCCGGGATATGCTCCTCGATATAGTCATGAACATTCGGCTGTATGTCCAATATGGTCATTTCATGTTTGTTCAGATTTTCATAAAGCCAATCCGTGGAAACCCACCTGACTGTACCTGCGCCATATGGATAATTCTTCTTCATTGTCAGACTCCTTTCGTAATCTACATAAAAGCCACTTATAAAATTAAGAAGGTAGGGGTAATGAACCTGATTGAATAAGGACGTTCACCGTTTACCATACAGTGTAGCGCTGTTGAAGAGACACTCATGCAAAATGAATCATATATGTCATTAAAATAATCAGTTACAAATATCTTGTCAAGAAATTAATCCCCCTGGACATTCCGTGGTGATATCTCCTGAGCAACAGCATCATGATTATTCATTGAAGTGACTTTCAAGATATGGTACAAAAACTGTTAAATTTACATTGCTTATACTTTTGGCTGCAGTATGTTATCCATTCAGCAACTCCACATCAATAAAAGGGGAAGATGATATGACAACCATCAAGATCAAGGGCATGTCCTGCAATCACTGCGTCATGGCAGTAACCAAAGCATTGAGTGCAATCCAAGGAATTCAAAATGTCAAGGTAGACCTGAACAGCGGGGAAGCGACGTTTGATGAGACAAAACCTGTGGACGCCGCCGTCGTGAGAGAGCGGATAAAAAAGGCGGGATATGAAGTCGCCTGAAAAGACCTCTATTTCTGTCGGCGGCATGACCTGTGCCGCCTGCGTGCGGCGTGTGGAAGAAGCACTGAAGACCGTTGAGGGGGTATCCGAGGTGTCGGTCAATCTCGCCACCGCGAGAGCCACTGTCACTCACGGAAAAACCTGGGGAGGGGTAGAAGCGCTGAGAGAAGTCATCTCCGACCAGGGCTACGAATTTCTTGGCGTCATTGATGACTCCCGGGAAGATCCCATCACCGCTGCACGGGAAAAAGAAGTCAGGGACCTCTCGACCAGGTTTGTGGTAGGGGCGGTCCTCAGCGTGATCATCTTCATGGGCTCCATGCAGCACTGGTTTCCCTTTCTCTCGGTTATCCCGAGGCAGCCCATGCTGATCGTGATGTTTTTTCTCACAACTCCCGTCGTATTCTGGGTGGGAAGCAGGTTTTACGCAGGCGCTCTAAAAGCAGCTCTGCAGAAAACGACGGATATGAATACTCTCGTAGCGGTCGGCGCTTTTGCCGCCTACCTCTATTCTGTCCTTGCGACCTTCTTTCCCCGGTTTTTCACCAGCGCCGATATCGTTCCCCATGTATACTATGACGGAGCGGCCGTGATCATCACCCTCATCATTCTCGGCCGTCTGCTGGAGGCAAAGGCAAAGGGCAAAACCTCCGCGGCCATCAAGCGGCTCATGGGACTGAGGCCGAAGACCGCGAGGGTAATCCGGGAAGACGGGGAAGTGGACATCCCCATTGAAGAAGTCGCGAAAGGGGACGTCATCATCGTCCGCCCGGGAGAAAAGATTCCCACGGACGGAGTTGTCGTTTCGGGTATCTCCTCCGTTGATGAATCCATGCTCACGGGAGAAAGCATGCCGGTAGTCAAGGAAATAGACGCGCAGGTGTATGCAGCCACCATAAATAAAAGCGGAAGCTTTACCTTTACGGCAACCAGGGTAGGATCCGAGACAGCCCTGGCCCAGATTATTCGCCTCGTCGAGGAGGCCCAGGGCTCCAAGGCCCCCATCCAGAGGCTGGCGGATAAAGTCGCCTCCGTGTTTGTGCCGGTAGTATTTGCCATCGGCATTCTTACCTTTGTCGTCTGGTACTTTTTCGTATCCGAGCCCGTGTTCAGCCGGGCCCTGCTGAACTTTGTCTCCGTCCTGCTCATCGCCTGTCCCTGCGCGTTGGGCCTCGCGACGCCCACGGCAGTTATGGTAGGAACAGGTCTTGGCGCCGAACACGGCATTCTGATCAAAGGCGGAGAAAGCCTGGAGAAGGCCTACAAACTCACCACCGTCGTGTTCGACAAAACGGGCACCCTGACCAAGGGAGAACCGGAGGTGACCGATATCGTCACCATATCCGGAGAAGACGAGAACCGGGTCCTGCAGATTGCCATGTCCCTCGAGGCGGTCTCGGAGCACCCCCTTGCCGCGGCAATCGTGGAGAAAGGACGCCGCGCGAACCTGTCTCCCCTCGCGGTTGAACGATTTGAAGCATTGTCCGGCCTTGGGGCAGGGGCGTTTCTGAACAGCACCTATTGTCTTCTGGGAAACCGGAGACTCATGGAAACAAAACACATTCAGTTTGACAGCCTTGTGGAAGAAGCGGAGAGACTGGCCGCTGAAGGAAAGACGTGCGTATATATCGCGGAGGGAAATCAGGCCGTCGGTCTTATCGGTCTCGCAGACGTACCGAGGGAATCGGCAAAAGAAACTGTATCCACCCTGAAGGAAATGGGACTGCAGGTCGCCCTTATTACGGGAGACAATATCAGCACAGCCCGCGCAGTCGGCACTGTTCTCGGCATTGATCACATCATGGCGGAAGTGCTGCCGGCGGATAAGGCTGCGGAAATCAGCCGCCTGCGCGAACAGGGTCAGGTAACAGCAATGGTGGGAGACGGCATCAACGACGCGCCGGCACTGACCGCGGCGGATATCGGAATTGCCATCGGGGCCGGTACGGATGTGGCGATGGAAGCGAGCGATATTACCCTTATCAAGAACGACTTACGGTCAGTACCGAAGGCAATCAAGCTCTCCTTCGAAACCATGAAAGTGATCAAACAGAACCTTTTCTGGGCGTTTATCTACAACGTCCTGGGCATCCCTGTAGCCGCCGGGGTGCTGTACCCGTTCTTCGGCATTCTGCTCAACCCCGAATTCGCCGCCGCCGCCATGGCCCTGAGTTCCGTTTCCGTCGTCAGCAACTCTCTCCGCCTCCGGAGGGCGTGGAAGAGTTAATTTCCTCCACCTATCCTCCAAAGCGCATGGTTCAGCCGGCGTTCCTCCCCTATGGTGGTGGGTGCGCCGTGACCGGGATACACAATAGTATCATCGGGCAGTGTCAACAGTTTTTCGTGAATGCTCTCTTTCAATTGTGTGTGGTCATACCCGGGGAAAAGTCCGGGAAGGGTCGCGCCAATCCCCCGCCTGAATAGTGTGTCGCCGCTGAAGACAACGCCGTGACCCCAAAAACTGATACTGTCCGAACTGTGCCCCGGTGTATAGAGCACCGAAAAGCGTAAATCACCAATATCTATGAAATCGCCGTCTTTCAGCAGTATGTCCGGCTTGATGGGCAGTTCAAAGGGAACGAATTTAAATCCTTTTATCCCCTGGCCTGGATCTGGAGGTGTTTTTATCGCACCGGCATCAAAGACGGCCAGTTGAGCCTTCGTGGTATTCTTTACCATGTCAAGAGCACTAAAATGATCGATATGCACATGGGTAAGTGCAATGTGAGAGACCGATATGTTCAGCTCCTCCACAGCCTCAGAAATATACTTCGCCTTTACGCCGGGATCGATAATCATACCGCGCCCGGTAGTTTCTGAAACTACAATGTAACAGTTTGCCGCAAGAGGATTACCTTTAAGCATCTTGACAATCATCGTCCGTCACCCCTTCGGATCAATTCCTATCCTTCTTTTTCAAACTTAGACTTATCAGCGCCACAGACGGGGCAAGTCCAGTCTGCAGGGAGATCTTCAAATTTTGTGCCCGGTTTGATCCCTGATTCCGGATCACCCTTTTCCGGATCGTAGGTGTATCCGCATACGGAACACGTGTATTTATCAATCTTCTCGGCCTTTTTGGGCACCTCCTGATAGGTGGGCGCCGTCTTGGGAGCCTTCCCCCGCTTTACCTCCTGGTAATAGGCATAGGTCATAGGTTCCTCATTTTCTTTGAGGACATTGCAATCCCGCACCTGTCCGACAAAGATCGTATGGCTGCCGCAGTCCATCTGATTGATGACTTCAGCCTCGATGTAGGCGATGGTGTTATCCAATACGATGGGAACACCCGTTTCACCCAGTCTGAAGTTGACCGCTTCAAATTTATTGATGTCTCTTCCGCATTTAAAACCGAAATTGCCGATAAAAGGCATGGGTGTTGACTGGGAAATGACGGAGACGGTAAATTTCCCGCTCGCCTCAATATATTCGTGGGTGAGATTCTGCTTATTGATGCTTACGGCAACCGTGGGCGGCTCTGATGTTACCTGAATGGCGGTGTTGGCGATTTGTCCGTTGAAACGACCATCTTTCATTGAACTGACCACATAGAGTCCATAGCTCAACTTGTAGAATGCCTTCTTATCCATTTATGTATCTCCTTTATATAATTTTATTATTGCCTTACTTCCGGTGTGGCGGTCACATCAAAGGGGTTCGTCCTCATGGCAAACGAAAAGAGGTAAGGATAGTTATCCTTAAGATGTTTCATATAGCTCAGCCACTCCCCTATGAGCATGCTGTACACCCTTTTCATATCGTTTGCTAAATGCTTCTTGTCCGGTTCCTTCAACTGCAGAATGTCACCGCGGGATTCAATCTCTTCCGTCAGATGAAACAGGGCCATGAGAAGACCCGTAAAAGAATCATGCTCAAGAAGGTTCTGGTTTTCCAATAGACGAAGCATAAACTCCTTCTCACGCAAAAGCAACTGCTTCAGTCCCGCCAGGTCACATTTTGCCATATCAATGTCATGACTGTACCGCTTCAAATGATTGCTCATATCGAGAAATTGCTTATCGGACCACTTCTCCGTCACGATCAGTTCCTGCCTGATTTTCCCCACGTCAGGATCACAGGTCGAGAATAACTTTATAAGATCTTTCCCCACCTCACTGAAGAATGATCCTATCACAATATTTAATTTTTCAAGGATAAGCTTCTTTTCCCTCATGGCAAGCACTTCATGAATAATCATGGTGACCAGGAGGACTTCGATAAATACAAACGCGATATCACCGACCAGATAGATGAATATATGGTGGGCGTCCCTGAAAATAATATAGTGGATGAAATAGGAAACCGCTGAAAGGACAACCAGGATGGCTCCCAAAATCAACTGCCATTTAAAGTGCTTCATATTTTCTCCTCGTCAGATCAGGCAGGCGAGGCGCCTGTTTACAAAATCCCTTCTGCCCTCTTTTTCTAAAGATGGTTTGTCACGATGACCTTTCTCCGAAGATGCTTCTCCCTACCCTCACGATGGTTGCGCCCTCTTCCACGGCAACCTCGTAGTCTCCGGACATGCCCATGGAGAGTTCCCGCATCTCCACCCGTTCAACATGCTCATCGATCACCCTGTCTCTCAGTTCTCTGAGAGCCACAAAATACGGCCGCGCGTCCTCGGGATCATCAAACCAGGGAGGCATCGTCATCAGTCCCTGTACCGAAAGACTGTCGAGACAGGCAACATCCCTGATTAATCGCATCGCGTCCTTACAGGGAACGCCGCTTTTCGATTCCTCGCCGCTGATATTGACCTCAATGAGGATCTTCATCACATGCCCCACTGCTTTTGCCCGTCTGTCGAGCTCACAGGCCAAATCCAGCCTGTCCACGGAATGGATCATATCGAAGAGCTTGACGGCATATTTGGCCTTGTTGCTCTGGAGGTAGCCGATCATATGCCATTCCAGGGGTCTTCCCATCTTCTCTATCTTTCTCTTTGCCTCCTGGACATAGCTTTCCCCAATAATATCCACTCCCGCCGCAATGGCTTCCATGATCCGGTTATCGTCCACAGTCTTGGTCACGGCCATGAGCCGGACATCAGTTGCCCTTCTGCCGGATCGTGAAGCAGCATCAGCAATAATATTTCTGATTCTATCAATATTGGCAATTACTTCTGAGGCCATGATTACTCTCTCCGGTAAAATCTATCGCCCCGATGCCTTTCAATACATCCACAACCTCGCACAGGGGCAGGCCCATGACATTCGTATATGAACCGTGTATTTCCTTAATGAAAAAAGCCCCCATCCCCTGCACGGCGTATCCCCCTGCTTTGTCGTAGGGCTCTTTGGTGTTCGCATACCACGCCATCTCATCCTCCGGAATATCCCGGAAGCGGACGGAAGACTCAACGGCGTCTCTTACGGTATTCCCCATATTTTGCCTTATGACCGTAAAGCCGGTAAATACTGTATGACTGCGCCCGCTCAACTTGCCTAACATTTCTTTCGCCTCTTCAGATGTCCGCGGCTTACCAAGCACCTCGCCGTTGATCAAAACAATAGTGTCGGCGCCCATGACCCAGGCATCCGGATAGAGCGTGGCGGCCTTCTGCGCCTTTTCCTCTGAGAGTCTTAAGACATGCTCCCGCGGCGTTTCTCCCTCGATAAAAGCCTCATTCACATGGCTCGGTATGATCTCAAAGCGTAATCCAAGGAGCTTCAAAAGTTCAATCCGACGGGGTGACGCAGAGGCCAGAATAAATCTTCCAAGTGTGGCAACCATTAGAGATAATCTCTCATTTTCTTCGCATCCAGGGCCTCTACCACCTTTTTCACATCCTGGGAACACCCTCTCTTGCAGACCAGGAGCGAATCGTCCGTCTCCACCACAATCAGGTCTTCCACCCCCACCAGGGCAACGAGCTTTCGCGGGCTGTGGATGAGAGAGTTCCTGGTATCAACACCCACAAAATTACCACTTACATGCGTGGAGTTGCCGTGCTCATCTTTCTCCGAAACCTCCCATAGGGCATCCCAGCACCCCATGTCGGACCAGCCGAAATCCCCCCTCACAAGAAGAACATTCGCCGCCTTTTCCATGACACCGTAATCGATGGACATGGATTGAATCTTTTCATATACCCGATCGACAACACGCTTTTCCCGATGTGAGCCTAATGCCGGTTCAATCTCTAACAGACCGTCATGAAGATCGGGAAGCCATCTTTTCAGCGCCCCCAGTATCGTATCAACTCTCCAGACAAACATCCCGCTGTTCCAGTAAAAACCTCCTTTTTTCAGAAAGGCCTTCGCCTGGGGAAGGGCGGGTTTTTCCCGGATGGATTTTACCTCAAAGATATCTTCGCCTTTCACGGTCGTTTTTCTTGCACCCTTTTCGAGATAGCCGTATCCTGTCTCCGGACAGGTCGGTGTAATGCCGATGGTGATGAGATAATCACCCCGTCGGGCCATCACGGTAGCGGCGGAAAGTATATGGCGAAACCGCTTTGCGTCTGTAATCAAATGGTCCGCCGGCAGGACAACCATTATTTCATCGGAGGATTTCCGTGCAATATGGAGCGCCGCGAGACCAATGCAGGGAGCCGTATTCCTGCCGACGGGTTCAATAATGATGTTTCCCTTAGGTATCTGGGGCACCTGCTTCATCAGTTCCCTGGCGTGACTGATGCCTGTAACAATCAGGATATTTTCCGCCGGGACCAATGGCACTATCCTGTCAATGGTTTCCTGGATAATAGTCTTTTCACACACGATATCAAGCAGGTGTTTGGGCATCTTCTCCCTGCTCCTGGGCCAGAAACGTGTTCCCCTACCACCGGCCATAATGACTGCATACATACGAGAACTGCTCTCCTCCTCTACTTTTTTCACGTGTGACTAACGTACCAAAAGCTCAAATGATTATCAACGCAAATCTCTGCCAAGACGGTCCATCCTGAAGTACTGGAGGAGATCAAGAAACTTTTGTGAATGAATGGGGTTTTCTTTCATGGCAAAGAGGTGTGTCTCACAGAAACAATCAAACGATCCGAATGCCGGAATTGACCAGTCCGCAATCCGGCTTACCGCCGAAGCCACCTCATGCTCCAGCGAAGTGTGTGCACGTATAGCAAGAGGTACGCACCTGTCGGCATGGTCTCTCAGATAATCGATATGCCAGAAGAAATTTTTTCTCTTTCTCAGATGCCTTTCTATCCGTTTTGTCAGGTTTGTTCGTGCCGTCCCCACGTAGATATAATACCCGCGGGGAAACGAAACCTGTCCGAGGCTTCCCACAGAAATGACGCTATCCCGGAGGATGTGCAGGATGAGGATATAGCTCCCTCCATCTTGCGCTTCCCTGCGGAGAACTTCCCAGGGAATGTCCAATTCGCGAATGTTCTCCCCAAGGGATAGATCATCTTTCCATGAAACGCTTACGGCCCTGTAAATGAGTTTGTCCTTGAGAGTAAGGAATGTCCGCGCAAAATCAAAATCCGTGTGATAATCGGGTAAGAAATACCGCCCCCGGGGCCAGTGCACAACAAAAACAACACCGCATCGCATTCCTTTTTCAGCCAGTCCGGCAAGCGTGAGCAGGTGCTTCCTTCCCCTCTCCGTGACGGCATCGGGAAACATGGCGACGTGTTTGCCGAACAGGGTGCATGATTTCACCTCCAGAACATACTGTGTATGACTATGCTGCACGAAGAAATCAAAACGGCTGTTCCCGAAGGCGGCTTCCTGCTTTATGATCCTAGCCTGCTCCAAGCCGCGGATTTTATTGTTCTCGAGGAGGAACCTCACCGCCATGTTCGTCTTTTGCGTGTGAAGCAGCACAGGTACACCGTCCCGATATACGGCAACAACGCTATAGGCGGTAGACCTCTCCGGCGCAGGATCATGTTTTACAAGGCTGACAACCCTGCCCGGCAGAAGAAGCTCCCACAGACGCCCCGGGTTGGGAAGGTGGGCCTGGACGATTTGACCGCCCAGTTCACACTCAACGGCGAATCTGTTCAGCCTCCTGAGAAATATCCCTTGCACCAGATTCGGGAAAAGACGCATACTTTTTACCTTCATGCAAAGTCTCTTGCATTTTATGAGATTAGCCGATACATTGCCACAAAATAAAACCATTTTTACTTGCCGTGAACCGAAGATACCCCAAAATATTCCTTAAACCGGGCCGTGAAGCCTCCCTTCTAAGGGGCCATCCGTGGATTTTTTCCGGCGCGCTTTCCTCGGTAGAGGGAAAACCCGAACCCGGCGATATTGCCGTTGCGGTCACCCATGAAGGAATCCCCGTCGCCCTAGGTTTTTACAATCCTGTCTCTGACATCACCTTTCGATTACTGACACCCGACACGACAACATCTATCGATACACTCTTCTGGCAAACGCGTATCCGAACGTCGACTGCCCTGAGAGAAAAAGTGGTGCCTGAGGGAACGACGGCCTATCGTCTGGTCAATGCGGAAGGCGACTTGATGCCGGGACTTGTTGTGGACAGATATGGCGATTATTTAGTCCTCTCCATTGCCACGGCGGGAATGGAGCAACACCGTCAGGAAATTCTCAATGTTCTTTCTGAAGAGTTACAACCCCTTGGCATCTACGAGAGAAGTGAAGGCCGGGCACGACAGTTAGAGGCGCTGGAAGATCGGACTGGTTCCATATATGGCGAACACCTGCCAGAAACATTAGAAATCACGGAAAACTGTCTGCATTTCAAGGTTGATATATTAACAGGACAAAAGACCGGCTTTTTCCTTGATCAGCGGCCAAACAGGGAGCTTGTGGAACGGTTCAGTTACAAGGCTGACGTTTTGAACTGTTTCTCATACACAGGAGCCTTTTCCGTGTACGCTGCCCGGGGAGGGGCCAAACGTGTCATATCCGTGGAAGCATCAGAGACGGCAAATGCAATAGCACGGTATAATCTTCAGAGAAACAACTTTTCCATCGAACAGCATCCTGTTTTTCGCGATGATGTTTTTACCTATCTCCGTGGGGCGGATGAGCTTTTCGATCTTATTATTCTTGACCCACCGGCTTTCGCAAAGTCAAAAAGAGATATAGTGAAAGCCGCAAGGGGCTACAAGGATATCAACTTGCATGCTGCCAAATCCCTCAGGGAAGGTGGCATCCTCGCCACATTTTCCTGCTCCAATCATATAGACGAGCTTCTTTTCCATAAGATTGTCCTTGGCGCTGTCCGCGATGCGGGAAAATCTGCCCGGTTGCTTTGCACCATGGGACCCGGCCCCGACCACCCAACGAATCTCGCCCATCCGGAGGGTCGTTATCTGAAAGGATTGTTGCTGAGCCTATCAGGATGATCCTGCATACATGAACCAACGTGAAGTACACAGGAACGGGACTACGGCTTTACGGGATAGCCGGTTTCAAAAGGTTGTTTGCTATCTTCTCATGGATTAGTTGAGATGCCATATTATTTCCCGACAAACCTACTCGCACAGACACGGAGGTTTGAACCTTTGATACGTATTCAACCACTATCTGCACCTTCTCATCGTGTGCGATTGCGTTTACTGTGCCCGAAGAAATCTTTCGCTCCTTCTCAACGGCAGACGCTTTCATGTCCGCCAGGGTTTGTTCACATGCCTTCCAAACCATATCGAGAGGATAGTTGTAAGTCGTATTTAAATATCCGTCCGTGTAGATAAAACTTCCGGAACTGACGCCGATTGTTCTGCTGCCCACCGTCAATCCGGCGTCACAGCCTGCAATGAGTGCCACAAAGATGATGAGCAGCATCCAATGGTTATTTCTCGTGAAAGCATTTCTGATGTTCATATGATGTTTTACCTCCTCAACAAGTTTTGTCGTACGTCCATGAAATACCTGCCATAGAATTAAGGCAGAAATAGTACCCGTTCACTTGCTTTTCCCGCAGCACGCGAAGGTGTGTACGGTCGTTACCGGATTCAGAAGCCGGGAACTTTAAGTGAATAGTACACAGCTCGAAGGACGGCCCATAGCAGAAAAGCGGCAGTTATCACTATACAGCCTGCCGCCAGAACACGATGGAGAAGATTTTCTCTTTCCTTTTCATGGTATCCCAGCACATGGGCCATCAGAACGCCGGAGATAACACCTCCACCATGGGCCCAGTTGTTGATTCCAGGTACCAGCAGTCCGAATATAACAATTCCGATTATCCATCCCATGGCTTGCTTGTAAATGACCTCTCCGTAGAAGCCTCCTCTGCTTTTTCCATAGTATAGGATGGCGCCGATAAGACCGCAGATACTGGCAGACGCACCGATAGTAAATGGTACTCCAGCAATATATGAAATGAAAAATCCTGCTATCCCGGTAAGGGTATAAATGACAAAAAACCGGTTAAACCCGAACTCACGTAACACGAACAACCCCAGTTGACCAAGGGCGGCCATGTTGAAGAAAATATGAAGGATGCTGCCGTGAAGGAAGGAGGCGGTTACCAATGTCCACCACAGGCCATAGATATTAATCGGAATAGTTCCCGTCGCACCAAGAAGGAAGAGACTCTTGTCGGATGGGGATAAAAAAGTAAGAGGATTGACCGAAACTCCCAGGGATGAAGGGTTTAATAAAATCGATAAGACATACAATGCAATGTTGACATAGAGGATGATTTTCACGGCATCGAGAGTATCCAATGAAAATCTGCTAAACAAGCCTCTCTTCCACTGCGCCCCGGGCTTTGATACCCCGCAGTAAGGACATGCAGGTTCATCCGCGCTGATCAGCTTGCGGCAATTCGGGCAAAGCATTGACTTTTTTTCTCTCGTGGGCACGCTGCGAACCTAAAGTATCATACAAATATAAGAAAATCTCGTATTGCGAAGAACAGACCTGATATGTTTTGCATACCTCCATATCACGTGAATAACATTAATCGCAAGCGCGATTTAGCTCTATCACGGTACCATCCATGACAACCCTTTTAACTTGACATGCCACCCTAACTCAGTTATTTTTTGGCGCAGACTACTTTTCAGAGGAATGTTCTGTCTTTACTGCCTGCATGGACCTACATACATCATGCATGGTACTTCCATTATAAAGAACTGCACATGAATCGACAGCAGTGATGAACCTCGAAAGGAAAATAAGGCAACATGGATGTACAGGAATGGGCCGAAGATTTAGTGACAGAAGTCTATGAAAAATGGGAAACATATGGGGATAAATACAATTTCAGCGAATGCGGCTTTCGGGTTTTTTACTCCCCCGTTGTTCCGACTCCAGACCTGATGATCATAGGCCATCACCCGGACAGTGATGATAAACCTTTTAGTAAAGAAGAAGACTCTCGGCTCCCGGAATTTCATGAATACTTGTATCATGATTCAAAGATAGCGAGAAAAATGATATATCTTTTTGAAGGTGTCGATCGGTATGATTGGCTGGAAAATAGTGTGAAGCTGAATTTGGTTTTCTTCAAAAGTGAAAATGCAGGGCAATGGTCAACAATGGAGCAGGATCTGAGGAGTGATCTGGAGATGTTCTGTTTTAGAAAGGTGAATGATATTATTGACACCCTTAAGCCGCGATATATCATCACTGAAGGCCTAAACGTTTTTGATACGCTCACACACTCTATACTGACGGGATGTGAGAAACCGGAAGTAAAATTCGGCTACACCGGCAGAAAAATTTATGCCCGGAGCAGCTATGGCAACACGCAGATAATCGGCTTGGTGCACCTGGCGAAAGAACGTATAAGCTATCCCGAATGGAACAGTGTGAAGGACTATCTGAAAACTGATTTGAAAGATATAGAGGAAATGTACCTGCATTAAAATCCCTCCCACGCTCCCCTTGCTAAAGAGGAGCGCTCGCGGGTTTCAATTTTATACAAAAGGCTCCATGAGGATGTAACGCAGGACGAGTCACCAGTCTCAATAACAATCAAAGGAGGATGGAAGAATGACCAAGGAAGAAAAGATTGAAGCTATCAGACAAAGAGCCAGGAAAAATTTTTCATTGGGTTATAATTGTGCTGAGTGTGTAACGGAAGCGGTGTTTGGTTTGATGGAAAAAGAATTCCCTGACGAAGCAAAGAAGATGGCAACAGGATTTGGCGGCGGCATCGGCCTCTTCGGAGATACCTGCGGGGCTCTCGTCGGCGCCGTCATGGCGGTGAGCGCTGTCCATGGGAGAAGTAAGCTGCCCGAAGGCGAAGGCAAAGAAGCCATGTTAAAAGGAAAGGAACAACTGTATGGCAAGCCCGGCCTGTATCGTCTGTTCAACCAGATACCCAATCGACTTAAAGCGAAATACAACAAGACGATCTGCAGGGATCTGACTTCTCAATGGCACGAGAGTTGGCTTTGCCGTGATCACGCCCTCTTCTGCCGGGAAATCATTACAGATGCGGCAGGCATTGCGGCTGAACTCATTCTTTCCGACAAAGACACCCTTGCATCGAAACCGTTTGGCGACAACGTAGAAAATTTGAAGGACTGACATTAATTATCGAGACAAGATTTTCAACAAGGGCATTCCGTTCCATGTCTTCCAATAGACGTGTGTTCAGATATCGCACATACTGTTCGATATCTGAACACATATTGATGCCCCTTCCCTCCTGCATTCACTGGTGTTGCTGCTTCATTTAGTGCGATGATCGCACGCATACCGTATAATGCAGAAGGAAATGGCGAATGACTTTGCCGCTCTATCCATCGATGTAACATCACTATTATAGTTTATAATATATTGATTTTACAAGATAATATAATGCCATGCACTATTGTTTAAAATTTCACAGATTAATGGTCTCAGGGTGGCAAACGTTTTGCATTATTTGTACACAAACAGAGAGACCTCTCGAGACGGGAAGAAACCTTTGAGATTTTAATCTTGATGAATTAATACATGAAAGGCATTTCTCAGGGGTCTCGCAGGACTTATAATAATTCATAGACTATAAAGGGGGAGAAGAAGCATCGGTTTGTAACAGCGGTATCAGGTTTAAGAAGTTATCAAAGAGTGGTTCTACTTGCAGTGTGAGGTTCTTTAAAATTCGAATTCGGTGGGTGGTATTCGTCTCCTCCTTTTACCATCCACCGACTTATTTGCGATTTTGATAGAAAGGGTTTGTAGCACATAGGCTCTTTCAGTTCATAAAGAGGTGGATGGTTTCTTTCCCTCCTTTTGCCATCCACCTTTTTTGTGTCTTAAAACTTACACTGAAAGCATTGGAATTTTACATTATATTTGCCCTTTCATAGTGCTATCGGGCTTACATGATATTGTGATGTATAGGGATAATATATTATATGGCAAGTGTCGACGTGGAAAAATGTACGAATGGTATCTGCGTAATCATTCGTGAAAGTTACATCAAGGCGCGCATTATTAAAATTAAAACAAATGAACAGTTTTATATTGAAGAAACGATAAAACTGGCAAGCAATGGAATTTCCACTCAACTGTCAAGCCATTCGAGAACACCGGAAGGCTATCAGATGTTTCTTCATGAAAATGTAGATGGCGGATTGATATGCCAGCAGATTTTAAATACATTATTCCGTTTGCCCAATGGCAGCGTTATTGTTGAGAGAATTAATTGTTGAACATAAAGAGTCAGTCAATTTTAAGCAAATTGGTCGCTGACAATTCTGCTATACTCCCTATCGTTTGATGACATTCTTTGTATCTGCCTGATTGCTTGCCTGACCCGATCGTTATTTTTCACCGGGACAAGCCGGAGAGAACCCTCACTTTCTTCCCCAAAACAATTTTCCGCAGAAACGGCCACTTCCAACTCTATAACACCCTTAGAGAAAACCTCGGTGGCGCCCATACTACGGATTCGTTCGGGTAAACAAATCCACACATTGACAGCATCTCGACAAGATTGTATACCCCCACGGCATGTAAGGCGGATAAAACGATTGACCCTGTATAGTATGAGTGATACAGACTGAACAACGGGGCGGTTGCATCATAATTGCTTCTGTCTTTAGGTGTATAGAACATATATGACACAAAAATTGTTTCTTTTTGATTTTGATGGCGTCTTGGTCGATTCTCTGGAAGTTTATGAACGAAGGGTAAAATTCTGCCTGGAAAAAATCGGGAGCCCGATAGTTCAGAACCGGGAAGATTTTCTTGCACTATTTGAAGACAATTTTTATGAGGGTATCGTAAAAAAAGGAGTCGATCTTGCGGCATTTATGAATGCATCGAGGTCAATTCCTACAAAAGATGATTACGACCAGATGGCCCCTTTTGCGCCAATATTCCCCATTCTCCAAGAACTGAAAAAGAATAATATCCTCTCTGTTATTTCCTCAAATATATCAAAGGTAATCCACACCATTTTTACCAGACATGGATTTAACGGCTGCTTCCGGGAGGTTTTAGGGGCTGATTATGGCTATAGCAAGGCGGAAAAGATCCTCCATGCCATGAACAGTTTTCAAATGGAGAAAGAAAGCACCTACTACGTCGGAGATACTGTAGGAGACATCAAAGAGGCGCGCCTCGCAGGAGTGAAGGCAGTTGCCGTCACCTGGGGCTGGCACAAAAAAGAGAGACTGGAGACGGTGAGTCCCGAATATATTATTGAAACTCCCGATAATTTGTTGAAGATTTAGTTGCCAGACCCTTTATTGAAAATCATATGCCCCCGCCCCCAGTCTGTACATCGGTGGGCGGGGATTGAAGGAATGGGCAACGCAGAGACGCTTGCATTATTGCCAATTACAGATCGTACAGGGTTTCGTCTACCCGGGGTTTTGGTTTTTTCCTTCCCTTTTTGGCTTTCGCCCCAAAGACAAAGGGATCTTCCCCTTCAAGTACATCCCCCATCTCCTGTTCGATTTTTTCCGGGTCTTCCCCTCTTTCCATACGGCTCAGGGCCTCCTCCATTCCCGACCCCAGATTCAATCCCGTCGCATCAGAAAGTTTCCGCATGAGCATGGCTGCCTGGCGGGGATCGTTTTCATCGATTTTTTCTGCTTCGCCGGCGAGCATGGCCATGGCTTTTTCCATCTTTGCTTCATCAATAGGTGGCATATCGTCTGTGGCTTCTTCTTCTTTGCCCCCGGATACCCTGGCAAAAATCGACATCTGACGTTGTAACTTCATACGTTTACACTTCGGACAATTGGGTATCTTTTCTGTGTTGACGGTTTTGGAAAAGAAGCTGTACATTGTGTTGCATTTACGGCAGTAAAATTCATAAATCGGCATTACCGAACCTCACTTTGCATTATTTTAAGATTTAGTTCACCTTAAAAAAAGTTGCTATCCCCTCCAGGATTCAAGGGGTCAAGGGTTCGAGGATTCGAGTGAAATGCCAAAAGAAGCTCTGATAACTTGAAGGTTTGGCAAAAATCATTAGATAATAAATACTTGAACCCTTGAATCCTGGAACCCTCGAACCCTTTTTGCACCTAAATGGAAGAAGATCCTAAGATAGTTTAATCGACCAATCAGAAAAATCAAGGATCTTTTTTGACTTCTGCCAGTTGGAGACAGGCGATTCTCTCCGCCAGAGGGGGATGGGAGTAGTAATACCAGGCATAAAAAGGGTGTGGGTGCAGGTTGGCAAGATTATCTTTCGCCAGACGTTTTAATGCATTAGCCATGGGTTTTGCAGTGCCGATGAGGTTAAGGCAATAGTCGTCCGCCTCCCGTTCAAATTTCCTCATGACCATTGCACTTATGGGTGTCAAAAAAAACGACACCGTACCAATGAGAGCGGCAATCAGAAGAAGACCTGCATAGGGAATCTTCTCCTCAAAACCAAACGTGTGATAAAGGAGAGGCCAGTCCATAAGGCGATAGATCAGATAGAACACGCCAAGTGAAGCAACTTCCGTAAAAACAAGTTGTTTCATAATATGCTTCTTTTCCCAGTGTCCCGCTTCGTGAGCGAGAACAGACAGGATCTCGTCAGACGAATGGGATGTTAACAGCGTGTCATAAAGGACGATGCGCTTCGTTTTTCCCAACCCCGTAAAGTAGGCATTCGTGTGTTTGCTCCTCTTGCCCGCATCTACCTGGAAAACCCCCTCTGTTTTCAGTCCTACTTTTGTCATCAGCGCGATAATGGACTCTTTCAACGCCTCATCCTGTACCGGTTCATACTTATTGAAAAGGGGAGCAATCAGAACGGGGTAGAGCCATACCATGAGAAACTGGAACCCGGAAAAGACGAGCCAGACCCAGAACCACCAGGAATATTCCGCATAGCGGATAAGGGCTAACATGGCTCCGAGAAGAATCCCCATCAGGATGGCGGATATCAGGAGACTCTTAATGAGATCGGCAAGCCACAGCTTCAGTGTGATGGTACTGAACCCATACTTTTTTTCAATCACAAAGGTACTGTAGAGACTAAAAGGAATATCCAGGATACTGCTTATCAAGGCGAGGATACCAAAAAAAATAAGGCCGGAAAGGATAACATTGAGTTCCCAGGAAAGTATAAACCCGACCAGCAGAGGAAGAAATCCACTGAGAAGGATTATAAGAGTAACCGCATCATTGAAAAAATGTTCAACAGCTCCGAACCGAGAAGAATTCGCCGCATAATCGCTCATCCGTGCGAGGGTAGCCTCATCGATCTCATCCCGAAAAACATCTGGAACTCTGTGGCCATATTGGCGAAGATGACGCACATTGAGGTACGTCAGGAACCAGCGGAACAGGGCTCCAGCGGTAAAAAGAATGATGAAAACAATTAATAGGATATTCCATTGCACCATAGATTATAACATATGAGAAAATCTGCACCTGATGTCATTGCGAGGAATAACGTGCCATGAAAATCTTGTCATCTATCAAAGACTTTTAAGATTTCTCCCTTCAGTCGAAATGATAAAGTAACAATTTTTTTATAGGTTCTCCTCATCTTTATTTTTCGGTCGGTTTGTTCAACTTTTTTTCAATTTCCCGGAGGACTTCATCAACGGTGTTGACGGCAACAAAGTCGTAGTTCCCCGATATTTTAAATGACGGAGCATGAAGGCCGATTACAGGAATGCCATTGCGTATGGCAAGAGCAATTTCGGACAAAGTTCCCGCACTGCCGCTCAGGGCGACCAGGACATGCGGCGTTTTGGCATTGATGACATTTCTCGCATCATACATTCCTGTAAAAATTGATATATCTACGAACTCATTGGGGTATTGTTCGAGAGGATGCTGTCTGTCGTTGGGGAGAATGCCAATCACGAGGCCGCCTGCCTTATAGGCTCCCTCACATACCGCTCTCATAACACCTGGCCCACCCCCTGTCAGCAACACATAATCACACCTGGCGATGGCTTCTCCCAGACGACGGGCATCTTCCATTACGGCAGGCGATTCCTCGTTGTGACTTCCCATCACTCCGATTATAAAAGGTTTTCTTGCAACAGAGAGTTTTGACATTGAGCCTCCTTTAGCAGATAGATTTCTTCAGGACAAGTGAAATATCTACATGTACGTTGACATAGCGCATAAAAAATGTTGAGTATCGGCATGTCAGTCGTTTAACAGCACTTTTAAGGAGCATCGGAGACATGATAGAGAAAATTACGGACAACTTTTATATGATCACCCTGCCCATGCCCTTTCGTTTACAGCATGTGCACGTATTCGCCCTTATCCATAACGACAAAGTGGCTCTTTTTGATACGGGGGTGAACACCCCGGAAACACTTGCTAAGCTCGAGCACTCTTTAAAATCGATGGGGAAGACTATTCAGGATATCGATCGGATCTACATTACCCATTTCCACACCGATCACTGCGGCATCGCGGGCCGGATAAGGGAGCTATCAGGTGCCCTTATCGCCATGTCTGAGATTGACACGCAGCGTATACACAATGATCAGAAAGGCGGGCTCGATACAAATCGAATAAAACTATTCTACCGCGCCCAGGGGCTCTCAGAAAAATTTATTGATGCTCTCATGGAACTCCTCGATTATTTTCGAAAAGCGACGATCCCCTTTCGTGTTGACATACCCCTTGTGGATCACGAGTGTGTTGCCATTGGAGACAAGGTGTTTGAAGTGATCCCTGTACCCGGGCACACCAGCGGGCAGGTATGCTTTTTTTTCCGCAATGAGAAAATTCTCCTTTCCGGCGATCACATTCTGCCGCAGATCACCCCCAATCTCAGTCCTGACCCCTATAATCCCGGTTTTCGGCCGCTGAAAAGTTTCCTTGATTCCCTGGGGAGGGTTAAGGATCTTCCTGTGGCGAAGGTCTATCCTGGCCATGGACAACCTTTCCTGCATCTCAAGGAACGGGTTGAGGAAATCATAGAGCACCATGGCGAACGAAAAGCCCTGGTATTAGATTCCGTGAAAGGGGGCCCGAAAACCGCGTACCAGGTCTCTCTCGACATTTTTGGGCGAAATCTGCCCGAATTCGATCAACTTTTAGCTGTCAATGAAGCTTACGCGCACCTCATTGAACTGAAGGAAGAGGGTCGAATAAAACAGGAAAAATCGGGAAATCAAGTTCTCAACACAGCCATTTAACCTATGGGGAGGTCTTTCGGCGATGAGAGGGGAAATGCTTCCATCTCAGAGGAATGGTATAGCTGCAGTACCGATACTAAATGCCTTTGATTTTGCGAAGCCGAATCCATAGAGACTCTTTCTCTCTGGGGACTATGACAGGCATCCGGTTATAGATGGGCTGAATAACGTCATTGGGTTCCGTAGTAATGTTTGTGCAGGTCAGTAGCGGTTGTCCTTCTCGAGATGTCCACGCTTCATATAAACCCGCCGAGAGGAAACGGATGTTGGCAAGGCCGGTTTTTATTACGACATATTCATTTCAAATCTGTTATAGTAAATATCATAACAAATATAACCATGAGGAGATCCCTGTGTCATTAGTCGGAAAACATATCGATGCCCACTGTACGAAATGTAAACTCTTGCTGGCCCATATTGTCATGTATGAAGTTGACGGTAAAGTTAAAAAGGTTAAATGCAAAACCTGCGGTTCGGAACACATGTACAGAACGGGGGCGCAACAGAAAAAAAGCAGTGATTTTGTGGCGCGTCTAGGGAAGGAAAAAAGAGTGAAGACGGCACCCAAGAGTCGAAAGGCGGTGTATGATGCCCCTATCCAGTGGGAGCTCAAATACAGCAAAGTGAATCCGGAAAGCCCTGTAAAAGTCTACAGCGTTCAGGACATATACACGTCTGAAGAGGTGATCCGGCATCCATTGTTCGGCCTGGGGTTTATCGGTCGGGTCTCAGACACAAGCATGGAAGTCTTGTTCAAGGATGCTGTAAGACGAATGGCCATGAATATCAAGCAGGGATGAAAGATATCCTCCCGTAACAACCGGCAAGATTCGTGTCATTTCACCGGTATGCATATGCCGTCAGGATTGAACATAACGGGTGAGATTATTTAAAACGGTCTTGTCGGACTTGTTGGGGGTGTTGATCAGGATGACAAAGGGCAGCAGATTGCCTTTCGAATCCCGAATATATCCTGCGCGGGTTCGAATGCCATTGAGGGTGCCGGTTTTATAATACACATTGCCATCCTTACGTAAAAGATGATAATATGGGGTGAATTTTTGTAATATCTTCATCATTTCTCTTGCCGTGATGCGGTTATTTCTGGAAATGCCGGACCCTTCACTTATCCTTATATCCTCTATTTTCAACTCTTTTTTGGCAAATTCATGTAACACCCTCACCCCTTTTTCCATGGTTCCCGGAGGAGACTGGACAATAGCGGACGTTGCCAACATTAACTGGTTTGCGATATAATTGTTTGAAAATTCCAGAAGCCGGCGGATCACATGGGGCAGGGGATAGCCTGAGATGTAGGTGTATATGTGTTCATCTTTGGATGTGTCCACCTCTCCCATGCGAATTTTTCCCGAAGATACAATGTTATGGGATGAAAAGAAATAAAGAAACATATGGCCGGCATACATGAAGCATTCCTCTTTTTCACCGGCCAGCAGAATTCGGCCTTCCCTGAGTTTAGATTTTTTTATTTTCGGAAGAACAAAAGGCAAAAGGGGGGTCTCGTATTCGGCGCTGATAAATTTTCCTGTTTTGTCCTGTTTGTAATACACGGTATTAAAGTTTACGCACAAGGCACCGTTGGGTGCATCATAGGGTTGAAAAGACGAGGTGACCCCTGGGACAATGAGGGATTCCGTAAAATGGGATGTGTCTAAAATCAGGTCATTGAATCCAGAGACACGAGTTGAAAGTTCCCTGGCAATTTCATTGAGTACTTCTGAAATCAGCAAGGGGTCTCCATGGCCCTTGATCTTCAGATTCTCCTGACTATCCATGTAAAATTCCGTTGTAAAACGAAAATCTTCCCCCAAATAATGAAGTGCAGCCAGCGAAGTAAGCAGCTTTAACGTTGATGCCGGAATGAGCAGTTTGTTTTCATTGACGGCCAGAATAGGGTTACCCGATGCATCGGCGAGGAAAACTGCGTCCCGTGGGCCTATTAGCGACTTAATCTTGTCTGTACTGGCGGTTTTTCCGGAAAGGGAAGATTTTCCCGAAGCATCCCCGGCATGTGCATCTGAAACACCAGATACGGACAGGGGCTCCACTATCAGAAATTGAAACAGGCTGAATATTAATAAAAAGACTGAAAAGGGTAATTGTTTTTTTGAGGTCATCCTTCCCGACACGTCTTTAACAAGAACTTTCTTTTTTTGTGGGAGTATATGAAGAACGGTCATGCGTGTCAATTAAAACTATTTCACTGCTTCTGGCGCAGGTACTGCTATCAGCACTGCCGGATATACCGCGAAGAGAAGGGCATGATTGGGCAGTCTTGCCGACAACGGCCATTGAAGCTGAATGTTCTTGACATACACATACACATTCTCCTATACTTCCCACACCTGAAAGGAAGTATTTACCAAGTAAACATAATTAATAGCCGTTACGCATTGCGCTTAAAAGCCTTCCTGAGATAGTCAAGCCGGAAGGCTTTTTTAACTGTAAAGTATGAAAAATATACGTAACTTCAGCATTATCGCCCATATTGACCACGGGAAGTCAACCCTTGCCGACCGGCTTATCCAGTACACCGGCGTGACCAATGAGCGGACCTTCAAAGACCAGATTTTAGATAATATGGATATTGAGCGTGAACGGGGAATCACGATCAAGAGCCAGGCAATTTCCCTCCCCTATGAGACTGGAGACGGCACGCCATACAGCCTCAATCTTATTGACACACCTGGCCACGTTGATTTCTCTTACGAAGTCTCCCGTGCTTTAGCGTCGTGCGAGGGTGTCCTGCTCCTGATCGATGCCGCCCAGGGCGTGCAGGCTCAGACTTTAGCCAATCTCTATCTTGCCATGGAGCACGACCTGAAAATTATTCCCATTATTAACAAAATCGACCTGCCCTCCGCAGACGTCGAAAGGGTCATTGAGCAGATCGACGCGGAACTGGGATTAGACCCCGACAGCCATCTGAAATGTTCCGCGAAAGAAGGCACAGGCATTGAAGAGATTCTTGAAGCCATTGTGGAGAGGATCCCTCCCCCGAAAGGTGACCCGCAAGCACCGCTTACCGCCCTCATTTTTGATGCCCAGTACGATCCTTTTCGCGGCACAGTCATACACTGCCGTCTCTTTGACGGATCGGTGAAAAACGGTGACATCATTCGTTTCATGTTCAATAATGCCACCTACAAGGTTGAAGAGGTCGGCCATTTTCTCCTCACCCGCCAGAAGCGCGACAAACTCTCCGCGGGTGAGGTAGGGTATATTATCGCCGGCGTGAAAACGGTCTCGGATGTTCGCACCGGGGATACGATCACACTGAATGCCCTTCCCTGTGAAAAACCTCTGCCCGGCTTCAGAGAGATCAAGCCTGTCGTCTTTGCCTCCATTTACCCGATTGCCTCGGATGACTATGAGGAGCTGGCCGTTTCTCTGGAAAAATACAAGCTTAACGACGCTTCGTTTATCTATCAAAAGGATTCATCTGTGGCCCTCGGCCAGGGTTTCCGGTGCGGCTTTCTCGGCCTGCTGCACCTGGAAGTGGTCCAGGAACGGCTGGAACGCGAATACGACCTTTCCATCATTCTTTCCGTTCCCAGTGTCCGGTACCGGTTTACCCTGAAAGATGGATCGGTGAAGGACGTTGACAATCCGGCGCATTATCCCGATCCGTCTTCCATCCTCAAATCTGAAGAACCGTATATACGCGCTATCATGATGATGCCTGAACGATATCTCGGAGCGGTTATGAAGCTCTGCATGGAAAAACGGGGAGTGAATTCAACCCTCAATTACACAGGTCCCGGCCGGACTGAGCTCACCTATGAAATGCCTCTGGCCGAGGTCATCTACGACTTTTATGACCGTTTCAAGTCCGTCACCCAGGGGTATGGTTCCTTTGATTACGACCTGATCGATTACCGGGAAAGCAGCCTCGCGCTGCTGGATATCCTGGTGAATGGAGAGAAAGTGGACGCCCTCTCGCAGATTGTTCACCGGGATCGCGCCCGCGCCAGGGGGCTGCTGGCCTGCGAACGCCTCAAGGATGAAATCCCCCGCCAGATGTTCAGAATCGCGATCCAGGGAGCCATCGGCGGGGAAATTGTTGCCCGAACGACGATCTCTGCTTTCCGCAAAGATGTAACGGCGAAGTGTTACGGTGGGGATATCACCCGGAAGCGAAAGCTCCTCGAGAAACAGAAAAAGGGGAAAAAGCGGATGAAGATGGTGGGCTCGGTGAGCATCCCGCAAAGCGCCTTTCTTGCCGTCCTGAAATCCGGAACCGAATGAACATAAAAACGGTTTTCGGACAGGGAGAAAAAGATTTTGAGCGCGTTCGGAGACATTCTTGAGAGATGGAAACCCTCATGGACGGCCCCGCAACAGATACAACTCCCGGCCTTTACATTCACATTCCCTTCTGCAAGAGCAAATGCCCGTATTGCAACTTCTATTCAACTACCGCTCTTACCCGGATCGGCGAATTCCTGAACGCACTCTCCGGGGAAATTGCAATGCACCGGGAGTCATTCAGCCGGTTCGACACAATCTACATCGGCGGGGGCACCCCCTCCCTCCTATCCATAGAGCACTTCGACACCATTCTGTCGCAGATCCGGAGTGCCTTCATCGTTTCGCCAAACCCGGAAATCACCGTCGAGATTAACCCGGCGGATACTACCCAGGAATATCTCGCATCGCTCCGTCAGATCGGAATCAACCGCCTCAACATCGGCATCCAGTCTTTTGACGACGCGGTTCTCGCGTTCCTGAAGCGCAGACACTCCGTTCATCAGGCCCTGGATACCATAGAAGCCGCCCGCGACGCCGGTTTCAACAATATCGGCATTGACCTGGTCTACGGAGTGCCGGGACAGGATATGACTTCATGGCGTGATACACTATCACAGGCCCTTTCTTACGAATTTGCGCACCTTTCCTGCTATCAGCTTACCATCGAAGCAGGCACACCCTTCGGTCTCCGGCATGAGGGGGGAGAGATTGTTTTGCCAAGCGAAGAGATGCAGCATGCCTTCTTCATAAAAACATCGGAAATCCTCGAAGACGCTGGATACATCCACTATGAGGTATCCAATTTCGCGAAAGAAATATCCCTCGCGTCAAAGCACAACCAGAAATACTGGAATCATACACCGTATCTCGGCCTGGGCCCGGCGGCGCACTCTTTTACGGGGGATACACGATGGTGGAATCACCGTTCCCTTGATGGATATATCAGGAATATTGAAGCGGGCAAACCGCCTCTTAATGCTTCAGAGATGCTGGATGGAGAACAATTATATCTGGAAGCCCTCTTTCTCGGACTCCGCACGAAGAGAGGCATTCACCTGGAGCTGTTTTCCGGCAGATATGGTCATGATCTCATTGCAGAGAAAGGCGATACCCTGGCGCAACTCGTAAAAGAGGGGTTCGTTGAAATAAAAAACGGCTGCCTCCAGCCAACCCGTAAAGGCCTCGCGGTAGCCGACACCCTTGCCCTTATGTGAACTCACGGGAAAACCCTAGAGAAAAAGGGCATCTATGAGTTTTGGTTCTCCTCATACTTCAGGTAGCGGAAAAGGACAACGCTCATGAGGATCATGCAGCCCGTCAGCGAGATGGCCAGTGCGAACTGACCGGCGTCTCCCAAAACTCCCATGCCCATAGGTATGAGACCAGCTCCGATGAGATACGCAAAAAATATGGTCATCGAAATGAAGATGTTTCTGACGTTATCGGAGCTGATGCGGGAGAGCAGCGTAAATCCCGCAGGGAAAAAACAGGCGGAGAGCATGGGCTGCATGAAAACCATGAAAAGCAACCACCCTTCCGGTACAACCCCCAAGAGAATTGTCGTAACGCCATTGAATACCAGAGCATATTTCATTGTCCGCTTCGGCCCCAGGCGATCCGATATCCAGCCGGAAATGAGGGCCATCACTACCGGCGGGATTCTTGAAATGCCGATAACCATGTTCGCATAGCTCCTGTCAAAACCTCTTTCAGCCACCAGGTAAAGGGGAAGCATACTGAAGACACCCATGCTGGATGCGATACCGAAGCTGAAGAAAATCACCATTATCCAGAAGGCCGGTTGTTTCATAAGGATTCCAAGATTTGTGAAATTGGGAGGCTCTCCCTTGAAATCCCCCCCACGGCCCAAGCGCAAAAACAACAGTCCTAAAAGAATGGATGCAGTGCCAATGGAAGCCAGGACTCCCTGCCACGAACATACCTTGAGAAGCAGTTCGGATATAAGGGGGGCGGCGATATACGCGACGGCAGGAGCAAGCTCATGCACGGCGATAGCTTTTCCCCAGTTACCAGCCTTGATGGAAGAGGTGATGGTAGTGATTCCTGAAGGGAGATATGCTCCGGCTACCAGACCCAGAAGAATCAATCCAAAATTGATGGCCCAGTAAGTTTTCCCGACTGCCACGATGAGAAGCGCAATGCCTGTGGCAATAGAAGAAAGAATAATTATTCTTCTGTGGGTCAGCCACCGGAAGAGAAATCCGGAACCTGCAAGGGAACTGCAGTAGCCGATAGAGATGAGGAGAAAAAAACTGCCTGCCTCCGCATGAACCAATCCGAGGTCCTTTTCAATGGAAGGCATGAGGGGTGCGGGAAGTATTCTGGACAGAAAGTTAAGAAAGAAAATACTTGTGACAAGGATAAGTAAACCCACTTTTGACGAGAATGACAACGGCGTTTTATCCATACATCAACTGCTTCCTCAACCTGCCTGTTTTTTCTTTCCGGTAAGCTGCATCAGTATTCGGCGTTCCCTTGGGCGGTTGTCGAAATCAATAAACACGATCTGCTGCCACGTTCCCAATGCCAGACGTTTATGGATAACAGGGACAGAGAGGGACGGACCGAGGAGTGCCGCTCTCACGTGGGCATGTCCGTTTCCGTCGCCCCATCGCTCATTGTGCCGGTAGTATTTCCCTTCCGGTGCGAGCTGCTCTATTGTCTCCTTCAGATCGCTTATCGCTCCCCGCTCATATTCGATAGTGGTAATTGCTGCAGTGGAACCCGGGATAAAGAGAAGCACCTGGCCTTCCTCAATTCCTGTTTCGGTAATCCGGTCTGAAACCTGGCGGGTAATGTCGATTATATCAGTGCCTCCCGTCGTCGAAAAGGAAAGATGCGATGTAGTGATTTCTATAGCCATAGGATCTGTCCTTTCTTTGATTATGATGAAAATGCCCGCTCCCCCGTAACCCTCACTCTTTGATGGGGAAGGGATGGGTTATGTTGAGACAGGGATTTCTCCCGGGGTTTATCCTGACTGAACACGCAGGAGTCGAAACGACAGAATTGGTTTTTGAACTTCTCTCTATATGTAAGGGAAGACGTTCTGTATGACCATCTGAAAGTTTGATTTTACCCGTTCAGGGCCGTTTACAATCTCCATGTGACCCGGGAAAAGGGTATCTATATCACGCCCGGCAAGAGCTCTTATGCTTTTTTTCAGAAGCGAGCCGCTTCCTCCGGGGAAATCCGTCCTTCCCACATTCTGGCTGAATATCACATCGCCCGAAAAGAGGGCTTTTCTGGCAGGCCAGTACAATCCAATGGAGCCTGGTGAATGGCCGGGAATATGAAGTATCTCAAAAGTTTCTCCACCGAGGGTTATTCCACCCGTCTGCAGTCGCATGGTGATGCGAACATCAGGAGGCGCCATTCCAAACAGGAAATAAATCCTGGCTCCTAGACCATTCATAAAGGCAATTTCCTCTTCATGCATGGCTATTTTCACCTCTGAATTATTGAACAGCTCAGAACCCTCGAAGTGATCGGGATGGGAATGGGTGTTAATGATGTACCGTATATCTTCTCTTGCAATGCCGTCGTCTTCCATGCTTTCCAGGAGATTAGGCAAATACGCTTTCAAGCCGGGATCGATGAGGGCGTTAACATTGCCGCCTATGTAAAAGCTGTTGCAGTTGTTGTCATAATAATGAGTCCATTCATATACATAGATATCATCTGCTAATTTCATCTCTGCTCCTTTACTTTCGCGTAATTTCTTTTCCAGGGGTGGTCCGTCCATTGTGCCACCTTTATCCGGTACCAAAGTATAGATGAAAAATAAAAACCTAAAATTCAAATACAGTCCCGCAAAACGCGGGTTTGGTAATATCTTTAAACTCCTCAGAAAGTCCCATGATCGTATGAATCCCCGTGCAGTGGGCGGGTGCAAAAAGTTCTACCCCGTCCTCCCGGATGAGTCCCTTTAAATAGCTTTTTACATATTCGAACTGTCCCAGGGTCGTATCGTGCAAGTGTGTGCCCCCGATGATGGCCCTGATATTCTTACTGAATAGTTTCTTGACATAGGTAAGTATATTTACAATTCCCCGGTGGGCGCAGCCAAAAACCACCACGAGCCCTTTATCGGTGTCCAGCAGAAGGGAATTATCATCGGCAAAATCATCGGGCATGAGCAAGTCGTCTACTTCCAGAAGAAGTGACGCGGGAATCTTTTCTACATCATTGGAAATGGGAATTTCCCCCGTGAGCCAGACGCGTTCTTCCACTTCATAGAACCCATCCTGCAGATCAAAACGGGCTTTGTGCATTTTCTCCAGATACTGTCTTTCAAAAGGAATCCCGATAAATACATCTTTCCTGCCGAACCCATCCACGTATTGCTGTCCCGTAATATGTTTTTTCTCAAATATTCTCGGGTGGCCCACGATATCAACGGGATGGCCTATGGCGACAAGGGCTTTTTCCAAGCCCCCTGTATGGTCTATGTGGCCGTGTGAGAGTAAAATCTTTTTTGTACGGGTCAAATCACGTCCGAGTGTGCGTGCGTTATCAACACAAATGCCGAACCTTCCCGTATCATAGAGAAGCTGCACATCATCTTTTTCGATGAGAGCTGAGAATCCGTGTTCTCCTCTGAGCGTCAAGTTGAAGGGCGTATAATTTTCCGAGAGAATTGTTATGCGCATGCGATATCCTTTCTTATCGATCCCAATGTATTTATCTCCCTGAAGTCTGCATTATTACGATCATTCCATCGAGGAGAGAGTCATGGGATAGTCAACAGTTCTGGAATCCCGCCTCCGCGGGAGCGGCATGGATTTTGACTTTGCTACAAGTTCATCACATTTGAATACTATCAGATAACTATATATCAAAGCGAGAAAAATATGGACAAAAAAGAAATATGGTTGTACAATACAACGATGAAACAAGAGCCTACCGATAACAACGGTGAATTTCTTGCACTGATATCGGATCTCTGCCAGGCAGCGAGGTGCTGCCGTCAGGATGCCGTATTTTGTGAGGACGTGACGTTTACCCAATTTCTCATACTTGATCAGATCGCAAAGAGAGGCGATCTGAAGATGTCGGAACTTCATAACATCCTGTCCGTGGATAAGAGTACAACGACCAGGCTTGTAAATCCATTGGTGAGAAAAGGGTTGGTTGAACGTGCAAAATCAGGCCATGATTCCAGGGCGGTGAATTTGAAATTGACCCAGCCGGGGGAGGAAGTTCACAAAAAAGTCTGGTTGTGCCTTGACGGATTCGTGGAAGCTATTCGAAAGCGCATTCCCGAAGAAAAAAAGGCAGATGTATATGGGGCTGTAAAGCTTTTTATCAATGCCGTGAAAGATGCGTCGTCAGCCTGTTCATGTGATGGATAACGATAGAGGAGCAATGAATTGAGTAAAAATTGCTGCAATACCAATGAAAGTGAAGCCTGTGTACGCGGCAAAGAAACAGCGACGCATATTTTCCCCATGATCACACCGTTTTCTCTACCAAGTGAGATCCCGGTGAGTCTGCCCGGCCGTGAACAGCCATTTGTCGTTGGCTCAATCGAAACACCGGTAGGTACGGTACCGCAGGTATCTTCCACCTTATCATGGCGGGATCACTGGGGCACTATAAAAGCCCGCCTGGGGGTTGGCCGCATGAATTATACCATCGAACCCGGTCTTTACGCCCTGGGAACCCCGGGCAAGCAGTCTACGGTTCTGGTGACCGCCAATTACAAGATGAGTTTTGACCGGCTCCGAGAAGCCCTTCCCGGACGGGATGCCTGGCTGCTCGTCCTGGATACGGACGGGATCAATGTCTGGTGCGCCGCCGGTAAAGGAACTTTCGGAACAGAGGAGCTGCTCCGTCGGATCACAGTGAGTGGCCTCACCAAAATCATCGCCCACAGGGAACTTATCCTGCCTCAGCTCTCCGGCCCCGGTGTCGCCGCCCACCGGGTGAAGAAATTTTCCGGGTTCAGGATTCACTATGGCCCCATCCGGGCGGTGGATTTGCCCGCGTATCTGGACGCCGGCCTTAAAGCAACGCCGGAAATGCGCGTCAAGACCTTCACTCTATGGGAGAGGGCGGTTCTAATCCCTATAGAGCTTATCGCCGCATTCAAGGCGGTTCTCCTGACTCTCCTCGCGTTTTTTCTTCTTGGCGGTCTTGGGGGACCTGCCGGTTACTGGGCAAACGCGATGAATTACGGCCTTTTCGCCGTCGCGGCTCTTCTGACAGCGGTCATAGCCGGCGCCGTCCTGACGCCAATCCTGCTTCCTGTTCTTCCCGGAAGAGCCTTCTCGATCAAGGGTTTCATCATGGGCATTATGACAGCGATAGTTCTTCTGGTAACGCGGAACCCCGACCTTGCCTTCTGGCCTGGGAGGTTGGAAGCGCTGGCGTGGTTTTTTCTGGTGCCGGCGTGCACGGCGTATCTCGCCATGAATTTTACCGGAGCATCAACCTATACATCCCTTTCCGGAGTGAAAAAGGAAATGCGCATGGCCCTTCCCCTGGAGATTGGGGCTGGTATGGCCGGTTTGGTATTCTGGCTGGTATCGCGCGTTATCGCATAGGATTACAAATAATGAGACGAATGATGTATCTTAAAAATGTAGCAACATTGGAGCTCAACGAAGAGAAGTGCATCGGGTGCGGCATGTGTGTTGAAGTCTGCCCTCAGAACGTCATTGTGATAAACGGCGCGAACCTTGCGTGGATTCAGAACAGGGATGCCTGCATGGAATGCGGCGCCTGCAGCCGGAATTGCCCCACTGAAGCAGTGTCGGTACAGGCGGGGGTGGGCTGCGCCGCCGCCGTCATCAATGCCATGCTGGGCCGGGACCCTGCCTCCTGCAGCTGCACCCTTGAACCCCGCGACCAAACCAAAAGCCAGGGCAAGGCTTCGTGCTGCTGAGCAAATACACAGATTGGAATTCATTCTTCGTAGTATTTCATCTCCCCTCTTTGCCGCCCATCATCGCTGCCATATGACGCAAGGTATTCTGCACCGTCATCACAAGGCGATGACTTCATAGTGAAGCTTTCCGGAGTCACCTGCGGTGACTTTTCGATACACGAGGAATAATACTATTCCCCATTCGCTCGCTTCAAGATTCAATGTACGCGATTGCATGACAGCCCGTAAGAAAAAAAAGCTCTGGTAATTTTCCCATGGATAGAATAGAAAATCTCGATCGAGAAATACACCCGGTGTTTTTACGCTATCGTAACAAAAGGAGTTTTTTATGAGTCAAGAAAACCGTTCGTTTCGGGGGGGATCAAAATACGTTCTTGATGATGAATTGGCAAAGATTGTCAATGTTTCCATGGCCCTTGAGATGCCCCTCCTTCTCAAGGGTGAGCCGGGCACAGGGAAGACCATGCTTGCCCACGCGATTGCCGAGGGCCTGCAGATGCCGCTCATCGTGCTGAACGTAAAGTCCAGTATGAAGCTCGTGGATGCCCTGTATCAGTACGATACCCTGACGCGCCTCAATGACAGCCGCTTTGGTGATTCCACGAGGGATGTAAGCAACATCGAAGAGTACATCCGCATGGGAAAAATCGGCCAGGCCTTTGTATCGGAGACCAGGACGGTGCTTCTCATCGATGAAATCGACAAGGCCGACAGCGATTTCCAGGACGATATGCTCGATGTCCTCGACCAGATGCAGTTCGACATCATCGAGATCGACAAGACCGTTTCGGCTCGTCACCGGCCGGTGATCGTCATTACGTCCAACGCCAAAAAGGACCTCTCCGATCCGTTCCTGGGCCGCTGTAATTTCCACCATATTGCCTTTCCCGATGTCGGAATGATGCGGCTTATTGTAGATGTTCATTTCCCCAATCTCAACAACGACCTGTCCGAAGCCTGTATCGGGACATTCTACCGCCTTCGGGACCTCAAGGGGATTGAAAAGAAACCGGCAACGAGGGAGTTAATCAACTGGATTCGCGCCCTGAAGACGGACCCTGATTTCCAGATAAAATCCCTTACCAGAGGGAATATCCCTTATCTGGGTATCCTCTTTAAAAAAAGCGCTGATCTTGCAGCGGCCGCCCAGCAGGCAGGGCGGATGCGTTGAGAGGTATCGGAGTTGTTTGCTGAATTTTTTTATACGTTACGTGAACGGGGTCTTCCTGTGACCCCCACGTCTTTCCTTCGGCTTCAGAAGGCATTGAACCTTGGCGTGATCACGTCCATTGATGATTTTTACACGGCTGCCAGGGCAATCCTCGTGAAAAGCGAACGCTACTTCGATATGTATGACCAGGTCTTTGCTCATTTTTTCAAGGGGGTTGCATTGCAGGCGCCGGGAAAAGTTGAACTGACAGAGATTGTGAAGACCCTCCTCGAAGAATGGCTGAAAAACCCGGGGGAGATTGCCGAGGCCCTCGGGCTGAACGAGTCAACATTGAAAAAAATGACCCCTGAAGAGCTGGTCCAATATTTTCTGGACACACTTAAGGATCAGACGGAAGCCCACCACGGAGGCAACCGCTGGATCGGAACGGGAGGCACATCGCCCGTGGGACATTCGGGCTTTCATCCCGGCGGGATGCGTGTGAGCGGGTATTCCCGCAATAAATCAGCTATCAAAGTAGCCATGGAACGGCGATATAAGGATTATTCACAGGAAGGGCCTCTGACGGAAGTTCAGATGAGCGAAGCCCTGAAGCGTTTGCGCCGGATGGTCCCCTCCGGGCCGAAAGATGTAGTCAATGTGGATAAAACCATTTATGCTACGATGAAGAACGCCGGGGAAATTGAAATTATCTTTGATCGCCATCTGGCTGACCGCCTCAAGATTATCCTGATGATCGACAACGGCGGATGGTCTATGGACCCTTATATCGATGTAGTACAAACCCTGTTTCATTACGCCCGGAGCCAGTTCAAAGACCTGAAGATATACTTTTTCCATAACACCATGTACAGCCGCGTGTGGGAGGACCCCCAGCGGCGGTTCAAACCGGAGCCGATCGATGATTTCATCAGGAAAGACCCGGAGACAAGGCTGATCATTGTAGGAGACGCAAGCATGGCCCCCTATGAATTGATCCACAGCAACGGATCGATATACATCGATGAAAGAGAAGTGGGGACTGGCATGGAAAGTCTGAATTTTCTCGCCAAAACCTTCCGCCACGCCGCCTGGCTCAATCCCCAGCCTGAGGAGGAATGGCGGCATACGTATACCATAGGCATAATCCGGCAGGTCTTCCCCATGTTCGAACTGACCCTGGACGGCCTGGAAAAGGCGGTCCAACACCTCATGGCCAAGCATTAATCCACACCGTCCGCTTCGGGGATCTTGTAGATGATCCCTTTCAATCCGACCATGTCTCCCTGAGCAGGTCAGCATTATCCATGAGCAGTTTCAAATACACCAATTCGAGGTTGACCATCTCCTTATCACAATTACGCAACCACTCGGCAAGCCACGCGAACCGTATAGCAATTACGAACTCCAGAAGGATTACCCAGCTTGCATCGCTGATAATGTCTTTTCGCTTCAGAGTGGAAATAAAATTGAGGACCAGCTTGCCAAGCAGACCTTCAGGATCTTCGATGCCAATGCACCCTATCAGAAGTGCTGCATCGTAGATCTCAGGCTTATATCCCAAAAATTCCCAGTCAATCACTGCCCGTATAGAATCGGTTCCCCAGATAACGTTCAGGGGATGATAGTCTCCATGACAGAACGCATGAGGGAGATAATCGTGTGGTTCCATGAAACGTTCATCCAAAAATGTCAGGACCGGTAACAACGCTTCCTGCAGTGACGGTTCGTGTTGCCGTATGATGACCACCAATCCTTCAATGTAGGTTTTCATTGAAAATGGAGCTTGATCCTTAAAATAGGGCACGTTCAACGATGCCTGCCTGAGAGCCGCGAGAAATTCAGCCATGACAACACCCCTCCAGCCATCTCCCACATAGGCAGGCCTGGAAAGTTCAACCCCGGTAACGAAGGGGACCATTTGATAGTACTCACCTGCAACCTCCGCAATATATTTACCTTTTGAATTGAGAAGATAGGGGTGAATGCAGGAGAGACCTCGCGTGTGAAGGTATTCAAGAGCATGGATAATCCTCACCTTATGCCTGAGGGTTTGCCGTGGTATCTTCTCAAGAACAAGCAATTTGCCTTTTTCATCCTCAATAAGCAGCCGCTCCTGGCACCGTTCGGGACTGCCGGGAATTGGAATGTCGTCCCGTATGTTTTTGCAGGAAACACTCCACATTGATGTTATCTTGTCTACGATTTTATTATGCATAATGTATTATGGGATACTGATGGATACGTGTCAATGCAGAAACACGCAAGTTCGGGAGATATGTTGATTGGATAAAAATCAGGAATCGGAGAATGAATCAAAAACTTACACACCGCCCCGGTTCGCAGCGAGTAAATCCTATCACTGTGGATGGAGAGCTTTACTTATTACCCACGGAGGCAAGGTAGACTGCAAATTCATCCTGACCATCAATTCTGAGAAGGCTGTCTAATGCTTCCTGATCATACGCGGCAATGGCGCACGTCCCTGCCCCTATTGCTTCACAGGCAAGATAGAGGTTCTGGCACACATGGCCTGCATCAATCGCAATAACCTTATGTGCCGCTATGCTGTAGCGCCACTCCATTCTGTAGGGAATGGTTGTCCAGATAAAGGTAACTGCCGCATCTCCGGGGTAGCGCTGACCAAATACAGCCTGAACAATCTTTCTGTCCAGGTTCTCCTCATTAAATTCAAAGAGAAGTTCATGTTCCAGGGGAAGATAACGATAGATGCCCTGTTCCAGGCTTTTGACGTTCAACACACAGAGATACGTTTCAAACGCATGACGACAGCCGGCAGAAGGAACCGTCCTCAGTGCATGGCCGGAATCAAGCTCCTGTTTTATGCCCTGCGTAGCCCACAGGAGAAAAGACAGTTCTTCGAGCGAAAGGGGTTTATTGCTATAGGATCTGCGGCTTGCACGGTTTTTGATCGCGGATACAATATCCATCCTGCCAATGTTTTGAAAATGTTCAAATGCAGGAAGCTCAATCCGTAGGGCTTCATGTCGGTAGGGTTTTTCGATAGGAGGAGGGGCAATTCCTCTGTTCTGGTCAGTTTGAGAAAAATCAACGGCCTTGCGGATACTGTCTTTCAGGAACACGCGATATTTTTTTGTGACGTCTTTATCCATTTTGTAAATTAATATGAATCTGCTTTATCCTTGTAGCGTTAGCCTTTTTCGGAAGTTCTCCGGTCTTGTATAACCTGGTAACTACCATACCTGTTTTCTTAACGGATTTCCCATCTTCCTCTCCCATAGAAGAACGGAATCATGATGGTTGTATGAAATGAGAATAGGGAAAAACACATAGGAAGTCAATGTAATAAGTGAGTGATGGATAATGAATGTGATGCCATAGGATTGTCTGTATAGCACCTAAGAGTCCTCAATTCCCGTGCAGATGTGAGGGCTATCAAACTGGCCACAAATAGTATGAAGGATTTGACAAGAGCCTCCTTTTTTACATCATTGTTTCCGAGGTCGTGTGTGGCGCTTTTTCTCTTTGCCATCATATGTCTTCTTGTTCTCGAGATGACGATGAGCCAACCGGAACGCATTGCCAATGGCAAGGAGTGCGAGGAGTGCACACAGCCAGCCTGTCCATTCCCCCAGTAGGGCATAGACTGTCCGGCCCTGCATCATGGGGATCCTGCCGACGAGTGTCCCCCTCGTCCACTGCGCGATACGATGGTCAATGCGGCCCACCGGATCTACGATGGCTGACACGCCTGTATTGGTGGCCCGAATGAGGGGTCGCCGGTGCTCGATCGCCCGGAAGCTCGCGAGGACCAGGTGTTCCATTGGCTCTACCGTATTGCCGTACCAGGAATCGTCGGTCAGGTTGAACATCGCCTCGGGAACCTGGCGAAAGCGCCCGCCGCTCATCAGCATGCGGATATGTCCGGGAAAGATATCTTCGTAGCATATGCTTACCGAGAGCACATGCCTGCCGAGCAGGAGTGGCTCTTTGTTCTCTCCAGGCCAAAACCGGCTCGAGTAGGGAGACCACGAGTACAACCATGGAAATGTGTCACCGAAGGGGATAAATTCGCCGAAGGGCACGAGGACCATCTTGTCGTAGATACCGAGGATTTTACCCATGCCGTCCGCGAGAATAGCGCTGTTGTAGAAGCGGGGGCCGCCGCTCTGGTCAACGCGCAAGACCGCGCCGGTAATCGTTGGTGTGCGCAGGCCGTCAAGCACACCGGGCGGCAGATGCCCTTCACGGTACATGAGGTTGAAACTATAGGCGTTCTCAGGCCATACAATGATGTCGAGTGAGTTGTCGGTGATGAGTTTCCTGGACATCTCCTGGTGTTCACGGAGAAAACGGCCAGGATCATGATGCTTCTCCCCTGCCCCAAGGTTTGTCTGGACCACGCCGACGGTCAGCTTCTCGGCCATAACGACTGCGTTGTCAATGATGATGATGCGGACTGCGCCGTAAGCACATACCAGCGCGATCACAACTGTATAGACCACCACCGGGAGAAAGGAGAAGGATCGCTTCTCGAACCGCCGTTCGATCACCGCGTAGATCACGGAGTTGGTATATACGATGAGGAAAGTAACACCGAGAATGCCTGTCACATCCGCGATTTGCGTCAGAAGGATGAGCTTGTACTGGCTTGCGCCGAGGTAGTTAGGAAAAATCTGAGGCCAGAACTTTTCGAGGGCAGTCCACACGACGGGGGAAACCCAGACCACACTCCAGCCGGTATCGCGGGTGATCAATCGTGTGGCCCATGCCCATGCCGCAAACACGATGCCGTTTGCCGCAGCAATAAGCGACAATCCAAGCACTGCGAGGGGCCATGCCAGCCCCGCGAATTGCTGGAACATATGGACAATCCAGTAGAAACCACCACTGTGCCCTACGATGCCTGCAACCCATCCGATGAAGAACGCACGGGTTGGACTCTGCCCGCGAATCGCCCACAATATGGGCACGAGGCATATCCACGCTAGATAGAACTGGTCAAAGCCAACGTAGCCCAAGAACGCCAGAATGCCTCCCGCAACGGCGGCAATCCACGGCAGCAAGCCAATAGTCATTGTGTGGTTTAGCATATCAGACCTTCGACATGAGTGGAATAATGACGGGATAGTGTATCGCACCCGGGTAACATAATCAAGAGTAAGCTCATGTTGCGCAGTCTATGGCGGATAGATGGAAAATAACCATTTGAAACAAACAGTAAATACCTATGATGATGTCCCCGGAATATCCGTGCATTGATGACGGCTTCGTAAAAAGACCATAGCGGCTATACGTGTCGGTTAGGTGATTTTCCGGAGGGCTGGAATAAAGAAGAACAATGGAACGGTGATACCAATGCAGGTGAGGGCGATCACTGCGAGACCGAATTGAGGTCCCAATGCTTCTGCAAGGCCGCCAGCTATAACAGCTCCGACTGAAACAAAGCCCCGGTCAAGACTCATGAGACTTAGCACACGTCCGTGGAAATTCTGTGGTGCTTGTTCTAATAACAGCGAGATGTTTAATGAATGATAGGTTGTCGTCATACCCCCGGCGATGATGAGAGCAATGGCAGACAGGAGGAACCACCGGCTCTGCGAAAGGAGCAACAAGGCTAACCCGAAGATAATGAGAAAACTCATCAGCATCAAACCCCGCCGGGGCAATTGCCGGATAGAAGCCATCGTAAGGGAGCCGATGAGGGCACCCAGGCCGGTAAGAGCCAGCATCCACCCGGCGCCGGAAGGTCCGATATGCAGGACACTAAGCGCCAGGAGAGGCACATATACTTGCTGATAGGGTTGTCCGACTACGAAAAGAATAAGTGCCATACCCACCAGATACAGTACACGGCGGTTAGCCGCCATATAGCGGAATCCCTCCATCAGGTCATGAAGGATTGAAGTTTTGTTGACAACCACAGTTTCTTCCACTAATGCAATGTTAGCTGTCATCCAGACGACAAAAATAAAAATAATGGCGTTCAACAGATAGACCTGCCCGTAGTCAAAAAAAATAAGCAATACACCGGCCAAGCCGGCTCCCAACACCCTCATGGTGTTCATAGCGGAGGTATTCAGAGCGACGGCATTGAGTATTGTGTCTGACGGAACAAGGCGAGGTATCATGGATTGCCTTGCCGGCTGGTTAAAAGCCATGGAGCCGCCGGAGATAAAAGCAGTAACGAAAACGTGCCAGACTTCTATATTTTCCGTGAGTATAAGGATAGCGAGCGTGAGGTGCATTATCATTGTGACCGTTTGGCTGAGCATCAACACGCGCCGTTTGTTGTACCTGTCTGCTACAACACCGGCAAGAAGCCCGAAAAGAAACTGGGGAATCATTCTTACTGCTACTATAAATCCGACCTGAAGGGGGGAACCGGTCAACTCGAGGATAAGAAGGGGGCGCACTACTTGTTCCATCCACATCGTTGCCGCATGACCGAGTTGTCCCAGCCACATATAACGGAAACTGGTATAGCGGAGAGCCCGGAAGGTGCCGGATATTTTTATACCCTCTTTAACGTTATTTGTCCCTATGTTATCGGGTAGATCCAATTGATTAAGGGAGCCCTTACCTTCTCATATTGATAATTTTTGACAGGAATTTTTTTTATGGGGGAAGTATAGGAAACGCTGTCTTGTATGTCAATAAAATATGGGCCACAAAACGATGGGGTGGTGTCAATCTTGTCGGACGTGAATTGTGTTTATTTCGCATTGAAGCCTTGCATTCTCGTCGAGGCGGGCGATTTGTGGATAGCCAGAAAGTAATATGGCGCCCTCACAAAGGCCGTAGGCCGGCCGGCAAACCCAAAGATGGTGATACTCATTACCAGAGCTGATTCCCTTTGATATTCAATAACCTTGTTTCCTTCTTCCCGCTGTACCCCACAATCTGATCGCTATGAGGTTTGATGAAAAGGTAATAAAGCCGCCCTTCTCGGTATGTACTGCCGGCAAGTTCGGCGGCATGGTCGCCGACTCCCATATACACGTCACATCTGCCCGCGGCCCGGATAGCCCCCCCTGTATCCTGATCCAAAGCAAACCCTACGGGTCTGTCAAGCGCAACCGCGGCAAAGGCAAACATCGCCCTGGGAAAGACAGTTTTATCCGTTGCAATCGTTCTAAATGGAATTACCGGCTCATTGAGGGAACCTCTGGGATCACCTTTTTCAGCCTTGAAGAAAACAAATCGGGGATTTTTATTGACATATGTATCCACTTCATCAGGATGGGCCTTGAAATAATCAATCATGGCCTTGAGATTAATATTGTTATTGGAAAGCTTTCCCCCGGCTATCATTTTTTGCATGATACCCTGGTATTCCCATCCATTATGAGCGGCATACCCGATAGTTTCGATCTTTCCGTTTGGCATACTAATTTTGGCTGAACCTTGCACATGCACTATGTATACCTCAAAAGGATCGCCAAGCCATACAAGCTCATTGCCGGCAAGGATATTCGACTTTTGTATTTCCTCCCTGCTTGGGTATTGCCGGATCTGGCCATCCGGCCCCCTTTGTCCCAGAATCACCCCATCAGGACCTTTTACCAGATCGGAAGGTGGCTTATACAGAGGATACTTGAAACGTTCTGTGCGTACAGGCGAACCATCAAAAATCGGCGTATAATATCCTGTAAACAATACTGTCCCCTGATCATCACAACCGACTGAGATATACGTATCGAATCTTTCACGCAAAACAGCGTTCATCTGCTGGGGCGACAATCCCGAAGTTACAAGTTTTTCAAGTTCCCGCAGGCTCCTTACCGCCTGTTCGTGTGTTATGTCACCATGAGGATAAAACTTTTTGCTGGATGGTTTTGCCATATACTTGAGGCTGTTGGCGATTGCTTCCTTCAACCGGTCAGTATCAGAGCAAGCCCGCGTGTAGTCGGGAATCTGGCTGGGATCGGTAATCTTTCGCAGAGCCTGTTCGCCTGGCGGCAAATGACGATTATAATCTTTTTTGGGTTTTGGGTAGTCAGTGATAACTAAAGAAGTACTACGTTTTTGGCAGCCCGCAAGCACTAAAAAGGCAATTATCAATACTACGCTGAGAACAATAATTCTGATTTTCATTGCGCATGTATAGACAAAAGAGTCTTGTATGTCAAACGAAATGTGAGGGTAAAATGGGGGACAGCCTTCCGATTTCTGTCCGCGCAGCGATGACATTCAGTATAGACAGTGAAAGATAGTTATGTGTAGAAATCCCAGGAGAACGCATCCTGATTATCATATTTTTCGGCCTGCTGTTTAAGATACGCCCAGTAGGTGCCTTCGTTAATATCAATGCCGGCCTCCCTTAAAGCCGCAATCACGTCGTTCGGGTTTGGCGGACATCCTGTCACCTTTATAGCCTTCCGGATATGCGGATTTCCCTTATTTGCCGTAATGATACAATTTCCGATGAGAACGGTGTTATCATACCCTGGCCTCGCCTGCATTTTCTTGCCGTTCAGGATTTCAACTTTGGGAAGAGGATCTCCCTTGAATGCGGATAGAACAAGGATATTGACCATGTTGGCAAACGGCGAACATCCGGAGCAGAGGGTTTCATCGTATTTGGGCACCGCCGTACCAGTCACACCGAATTTTCCGAAGATCGAGGGACCGGTATTATCTTGGGTCCACCCCCAGTCCCACTTAAGCGGTTGGACATGATCGGTCAGCACCTCACCCGTGACATTATAATCAGCCAGGTGCAAGGACAGGTGGTGACGTTTACCGTACTCAACGAAATGGATAATATCCTCAGGGTTGAAACCTATGGTTTTTGCAGCCACCATGTCGGCGGCAAGGATATTTTGGGAGGCAATGATGATGTCTTTTCTGAAGGCGTTTCCGAAATGAAGAGCGCCCCGCTCCAGCGCATAGATGCCATCCACGATGGTGAGGGAGGGTTTTACGTGATCAGCGACGAACGTAAAACAATTCTCCAAACCAAGGGTTATATGATGACAGAGTTTCTTCGAGGGTGTTTTCAGGCAGCCCTTGAGATTTTTAAGACCCAGAGATACTTTTGTCTGGGCATGGGTTTTCAGTACGGGAAGGTTGATGAGGAAGTCCGATTCCACGGCGTCCTTTGCCAGATGGAGAGTGAGGCCATTCGTGGTCTTGACGGCTGCGGATTCGCCGACGTTGAAATCGAGAAGTCTTACACCGTACTTTTTAGAAAGTGCGGGGTATCCGAGACCCACATAGGCCGCCATGGTACCGACGCCTTTCGTAAACTCAACGGACCCCTCTCCGATGGATATGTCCTTGCAGCCGAAATCCTTCAGAAGAATGATCAGATCCTCCACGAGCCTCGTCGTAGTAAAAACGCCGAACGGTGCAATTGTATACTTGTCATCCCATGTGACAAGATTCGGTTTAATGAGGACTTTCGCATGTGTATCCAGGTTTTCAAATCCACCGCAAAGATCGATAGCCTCTTTCAGTGAATCGGGGCTCTTAGTATATCTTAGCAGGGACACTAACGGTTTCATGATGGGATTCCTTTTCTCTTGAACCAAGTTTGAAACACGGCACTTCTTCAGGATAATTGAAGAGTAGGCCGGAATATTTAACCAACAACAATGTGTCGTCCCAGTTCCTCTGCCTCTTTCATCAATGCTTCGTTTTTCTTGATCTCCCCGGTATCCATAGCGCTTCCGTAAACAATCCCGCAAATATTTGCCTGAACATATCCATATGCATCCTGAAAAGTTCGGAGCGCATTGACACAACCGGATTTAAAAGGATCATTGTCCCCGTAACTCATGGCTATGGCGATTCGCTTGTCCACAAACGCATCCTTGGCATACGGCAACAAGGCAAAACATCGATCCATCCATAGTTTCGTCTGTGCGGACATGGTAAACCAGTAAACAGGGCTGGCGATTACCCACACATCCGCTTCAATCAGTTTCTTATATACCGTTTGCATATCATCCTTCACGGCACATCCCTTGCTGTTTGGTTTCTGGCATGCATAGCATGATTTACATGGGGCGATTTTCATTCCATGGATAAACAGCGTCTCTACTCTCGCGCCAACCGCCTTTGCCCCTTTGGCAATCATACCCGCGAGTACGGCACTATTGCCTTTCTTTCGCGGGCTACCGAGCAACACGAGGACTTTTTTCACTACTTTCTTTTTGGTCATCTTCCCCTCCTGTGATACAAAACCTGTTTCATTACCATTCATGAAGAACTACAGGAAATCGGGCGTGTTGCCAAGCGCCGAATCCTCCTGCAAGAGGCCTTATCTGTTCGTTGCCATGCCTCCGTAAACATATCGCCGCCAGGGCGTTTGAAGCTTTATTAGGTCGGGTGCAGTATACGACAACCTCATGGAACTGAGTATCCATTCCTACCCCGGCAGCACCCCTTCCCAGCGGGCAATTGCGTTCATCGCCAATGACCTGCCCTGCTCATACCCTTCCTGAAGCACACGGCGGTCCTGGCTGAGCCGCGTAACACGAAAGCCGTCCGGCGGACAAATTTCCACGACAGACACGCCCTCCGGTGGTGTGCGAATAAGGGTTACTGCATTGTTATAGCGCTCCACACGCTTCGCCATTGCCTGTCGAAGCGCAGGGTGACGGCGCACATACCAGCGCATACAGTATTCAGATATACCATGGCGCTTGCTGTAGTTCCGATTTCGTGAACGAATAACCATAATACGGCGGGCGCCACGCCGGATTGCCTCCCCGACCGGAATCGCATCCGTTACGCCACCGTCCGTCATCGGGCGACCTTCGACACTCGGATAGCCCCGGTAAAAAACCGGCATTGCGCTGGATGCTTTCAGAACATGCTCGAGATCCCCGGCACTGGTTACTTTGTAGACCGCACGACCCGTTTGTATATCTGTTACAACAGTGATAAATGGCTTGTTTTTGGAATAAATAGCAGCCAGATCAAGACGGATTTCCCGTATGGTGATATCCCAGAGCCAGTCAAGATCCATTAAATGACCGCCACGGATGAACCTTGTGATGTTGATAAATTCCGGCCGCAGCGAGTAATCCATGAAGATCATCCCATTACGGCCTCTCATTTCGGCCAGGTATGCCGCGAGATTGGAAGCACCTGAGGAAACGCCGATATAAAAATCAAAAGGGTTAAATTGCGCTTCGAGAAAACCATCCAGAAGCCCTGTTGAGAAAACGCCCCGCAGCGCTCCGCCCTCGACAACCAACGCCGTTTTGAATGATTGTGCCGCTAACACTGTTTTTCTTACTTGACGGGCATGGGAAAAAACCTGTTGATAACCTCTTCCACTTCTCTAAGCCATTCGCCGCGCTTCTCTGGGGTGCTCGTAACGATAACGCCAAACACCCTTCGATAAAAATTCCTTACACCACAGAGGCCGAAGACGCACTCCTTCCAGATATTTTCCAGGGGATCGCCGAATATGCTCACTTCCCTCTCCTGCTTTGTATTCGATGTATTAAAGACAACGGCAGCACGGGCTTTCAGCAAGCCCCGGGGAATCCCTTCACCGCTGTCCCCTTCAAGAAATTCATAGGCAACCCCGGGTCGCAACACCCTGTCAATCCAACCCTTCAGAATCGCGGGTGGCTGTCCCCACCAGTTGGGATGCACGATGACAAAGCCTTCCGCGGAAGCCGCCTCCGCACAATGACTTTCAACGACTGGCTGCAGACGCGCATCATGAAGAATCTCTTCATCATGGAGGAGTGGATCAAACCCTTCCGCGTAGAGATCGTGAAACAGGACAGAATGTCCGTTTTTACGTAATACTTCTGCGGCGGTATCAGCAAGTGCCCTGTTGAAACTCTTTACATTCGGATGCGCGACAATGAGTACTACATTCATGAATCCTGCCTGTGTAAAATGTGACATCCTTTATGCCGGATGATAACGGCAAATTTTTTGTTCACCGATGAAAGAGACGGCGGCGATAGAAGGCCAATTCAGCAATGGAAGCCTGAAGGTCATAGTAGGCATCATGGCGGCTGTCTGAATCCGGCAACATAGCCCCCGGGAAATACCGGCGGATAATTTCCGGATCTCCCTTGTCAAATACTTCCCCGGTGCGGAGCAACGTCCATTCAAGCTTCAGGGCTGTCACATCAAGATGGCGGTAATTCAGGCGGCTCAAGAAACGCGGCAGAAAGCGACGAATAAGCGCCCTGTCTTCATGGATACTGTTTCCCGCAAGGACCGGCCGTTCTTTTTCGATTTCAGCCGGCGGACCTGCGACTGCATCAACATAAGACGCAAGCCGGCAATCTGCTTCGGCAATATCCACCGCCCCGGGTGACCGGCATGCACGAACCAATTCCTGCAGATTCTGCTCCACCCACGGGCTCAGCGTTGCGCTGTCCGGCAACCGGATCGTTAATCGCAGATCATGTTCCTGTGGCACCACACGCCGCAAGGACGTGTCCGTAATCACAGCCGCAACTTGAAGCAGCCATGCCGTTTCCAGTTCAAGACTTGAGTACTCCGTATCGAACCAGACATAAAATTTATGTTCATTTTCTGACTGTACCATCGCTTTCACATAACCCTCTTATACCGGGTGACAATTAAAAAATTATACAGGATTGCCGTATTTTTTTCTTTTCAAAGGCTCTCTGTACGTCTGTCCGGATAACGCTGCCGGATGAAGTGGATAAATTCCATACAGGAAAAGAATATTTCGACAAGATCGGGGTCGAACTGCGTTCCTGCCCCTTCCTCAAATACTTTCAACACCCGTGCTTCATCCCAGGCGTCCTTATAAACCCGAGACGAACTGAGGGCGTCATATACATCGGCAATAGCGACAATCCTTCCGAAAACAGGAATTTCCTCGCAGGATTTTCCCCGCGGTTGCCCATCAGATTTCACATATCCCGCCAGAGGTAAGCCCGTCCGATGGTCCACATGACCGGGGTATCCCTTGCCGTCCCATCGTTCATGATGATTCAGGGAAACAGCCGCCGCCACCTTATCAAATTCGGAGAGGCCGTCCAGAAACAGCCGTGCCCCCAATAGCGTGTGCTGCTTCATGATGTTGAACTCCTCTTCCGTAAGTTTTGCCGGCTTCTTCAAAATGGTATCAGAGATAGCTACCTTCCCTACATCATGGAGCATGGCGGCCATGCGGAAGATATCCCTGTTTCTCGCAATTTCCTTGCCGTCAATGCCCCTTTTTCTTCCCCATCGCTCATAAATTTCAATGGCATAACTGGCCACACGATTGACATGCGCCCCTGTTTCCAGGGGGTCCCTCATTTCAGCCATTTTGATTGTCCGGAGAATAATATCCCTGGTCAGTTGGGCGCGTTCGAGGGCAACTGCCGCGGTATTGGCAAAATGCGTGAGCATCTTTTCCTGTTCAGGTGGAAAAGGTATAACTTTTTCATGCTCATCCTTGGCATTGATAATTTGCAGAACGCCGATAATATCCCCCCCGGCAGTATTGAGAGGAACAGTGAGAACGGATCGTGTGGAATAGCCGACGCGTTCATCAAAGCTGCGGTTAAAATGATACGGGACAGTTGCCGGTAACCTTGTAACATCGGGTATATTAAGGATGCGTCCCGTTTTGGCAACGAAACCGGCAATGCTGTATTCATCGATGGGAATGGTAAAATTTACGTAGGCGAGCTTTTCATTCGGCGGAAGTTTGCGCTGAAGAGTATCATTCTGCGTATAAGAAAACATGAGGGTTTCGTAATCTCTGAGGTATATCGACCCTGCATCGGCATTTACAAAACGCCTGGTTTCCGAAAGAATGTGCTCCATAAGAATATCAAGATCCTTGGACTGTCCAAGCTCTATACTCAAGTGGATCAACGTATCCAGCTTCTCGCGCTCATTCAGCATACGCAATCGCCTTTATTATACTCCCACACGGTTTATACCATTGCCATTAACACCGGTGTGTGCTGCTTTTACCATTTTCATAATCTTCGATCCACCCATATTTGCCTCGGATACGATTTCCAGACCGGCCATCCGGATGTTTTCCACCGTCCTGCGGTTGATGTTGGTGCTCGTGACAGCGTGAACAAAAGGATTGAGAATGTCCATCATGTTCCCCATGAACCGGTTATCGCTTCGCACGTGTTCCAGAAAAAAGGCGGTACCGTCTTTTTTGAGCACCCTTTTCACCTCCCGGAGGCCTTCTACGGGGTGCGGTACCGTGCAGAACACAAACGTGGATACGGTGCAGTCGAAGTGTTCATCGGGAAATGACATATGTTCGATGTCCATCTCCAGCAGAGTGACGTTCTTTCCCAAAGTTTCAGCTTTTTTCCTCGCCCTCTCCAGCATCTCTGGGCTGATGTCCACTCCCGTAAGATCGATACCCGGGGGGTAGTAAGGAAGGTTTCTTCCCGTTCCGATACCCACCTCCAGCACTCTGCCCTTCACCTCTGCCAAAAGCTTACGCCTCCACGCAGAGACGGAGAGCAGTTCCATTGGGGATTCCATAAAATCGTACATCCAGGCGATACGGTCAAAGTGCTTTTTTACCTTATTGCCCATGCTGCTCTCCCGTCGTGTGACAATAAATAAGGTTTACACTATAGGGACTTACTCACTGAACGCCCCGCCGGAGACGAATTACGTTTCAAAGCCTGACAGTGTTTCCCCGGTCAAATCCTTGTTCTTGCGCTCAAGTTCAGCGATCACCTGTGCCCCCAATAAGAGTATCAACGCCGCAGCTTCTATACTCAGAAGGAAGACCACGGCGGTGGCAAAGGAACCGTAGATTAGATTTACCAGAGACAGTGCCGAGTAATACCAGACAAGGACACGGCGGATAATCTCCCATAACACTGTCGCGGTAATTCCTCCAAGCAAGGCATGATGAAACGCGATGCGCCCGACGGGCATCACAAGGTACAGGGAAGTGAGCATAAGCACCTCCCCAATCATCCCTATTATATAGAGCGCAATCCCGGGGGCTCCTTTAAGACTCAAGCCCCATCCGAAAATTACCAGCTTCATGTCCTCCAGTGTCTCCAGCACCCCTGCAATGAACGATACCAGCAATATCCCCAGCGCCATGAGAAATATATACACATAAGGAATAACGGCAGACGTCAGAAAATGGCGGCGTTGTATTCTGACTCGATGGAAAAAGATCACCGACATGGCATTCTCAAGAGTTGTAAAGGCAATGGAGCTGAAAAACAGCATGACCAGCAATCCTATAATACCAATCACGTTGCGGTGCTGGATAAATGCCCACGCGTGTTCGGTCAAAATCGCCGCAGATCCGGGCAGTACCATTTCCATGTACGTTGATATGGTGGTGAAAAGCTGTTCCTCTCCCACAAAATGAGACAGCACAATCAGGATCAGGATCGATAAAGGTATAAATGACAGAAGGGTGTAATAGGCGACGGCGCCGGATAACAGCAAGCCCTGATTACGCTTAAAGCCACGCAACACCTCTATCAGGAAGCTGATGATTCGACCAGTTTCCCAGATTATATTTTGCAGCCTGCTCACAAGTATATCCTTTCTACAGCCTTCATTAGACAACAATCTATGCCCTTGTCAACTGCCGGTACTTGATCCGGTGAGGCTGATCGGCGGCAGCGCCGAGGCGTGCCTTTCTGTCTGCTTCAAACGCAGAGTAGTTGCCATCGAACCACACCGTTTTGCTGTCCCCCTCGAAGGCAAGGATATGGGTGGCAATACGGTCTAAAAACCAGCGGTCATGACTGATAATGACGGCGCAGCCGGCGAATTCCTCCAGGGCCTCTTCCAGGGCCCGCAGGGTATTCACGTCGAGGTCATTGGTCGGTTCGTCCAGGAGGAGCACATTGGCCCCCTCCTTCAGCATCCTCGCAAGATGGACACGGTTCCGCTCGCCCCCGGACAGGGTGCCGACCTTTTTCTGCTGATCCGTGCCGGAAAAATTGAACCGCGCCACGTAAGCCCGGGAGTTGACCTGGATATTTGCTAGTTGGATTGTGTCCCGTCCCTCAGAAATCACCTCCCAGATGGTTTTTTCGGGATCGAGAACATCGCGGCTCTGATCCACGTACGCCAGTTTAACCGTTTCCCCAATCCTGATGGTACCGGAGTCGGGTGTTTCCTGGCCCGTAATCATTCTAAACAGGGTCGTTTTTCCCGCACCGTTCGGACCGATAATTCCCACAATCCCTCCGGGAGGGAGGGCGAAAGACATATTCTCAACCAGCAGCCTGTCACCGTAAGCCTTGCTGACGTTTTCGGCCTCAATGACCACTTTGCCCAGCCGGGGTCCGGGAGGGATATAGATTTGCAGGTCTTTCGCGTGTTTTTCTGTCTCCTGTTTGAGAAGGGCTTCATAGGAATTGATGCGGGCTTTTGATTTCGCGTGCCTTCCCTTCGGCGACATGCGTATCCATTCGAGTTCACGCTGGAGTGTCCGCTGCCGTTCGGTTTCTCTTTTTTCCTCCGCCTGAAGGCGTTTCTGCTTCTGTTCCAGCCATGATGAATAATTTCCCTTCCAGGGGATACCCTGCGCCCGATCCAGTTCAAGGATCCATCCCGCGACATTGTCGAGGAAATACCGGTCGTGGGTCACGGCGATGATGGTGCCGGGATAGCGCTGCAAGTGATGCTCCAGCCAGGCAACCGTTTCTGCATCAAGGTGGTTTGTCGGTTCGTCCAGAAGAAGTATGTCCGGCTTTTGCAAAAGGAGCCTGCAGAGCGCCACCCGCCGCCTTTCCCCGCCGGAAAGAACCTTCACCGGCGTGGCGCCGGGAGGGCAGCGCAGAGCGTCCATGGCCATCTCCAGCCGCGCGTCCAGATCCCAGGCATCGAGGGCATCGAGCTTTTCCTGAACCGCTCCCTGGCGTTCGATCAGCGTGTTCATCTCATCGTCGGACATGGGTTCACTGAACTGTTCGGTGATCCGGTTGAATTCATTGAGGAGGGCAACGGTCTCCTGCGCGCCCTCCTCCACGATATCCCTCACCGTTTTCGCATCATCCAGGTGTGGCTCCTGTTCTAAAAATCCGATGGTATATCCGGGGGAAAGGGCTGTCTTGCCGTCGAATTCCTGGTCCACTCCCGCCAGGATGCGCAGGAGGGAACTCTTGCCGGAACCGTTCAGGCCGAGGACGCCGATCTTCGCGCCGTAGAAATAGGAAAGATAGATATCTTTGAGAACGGGCTTCTTATCGTAATACTTGCCCACGCCGATCATGGAGTAGATCACTTTTGTCGTTTCATTCGCCATTTATACCAGTAATCTCCTTTAGTTAACATTAAATTAGGCCTTTTTTTGATCGTTACACCGCCCCCCGGTAAGGACATTTGAAAAAAATCTCGGGTGGCAGTAAAATACTTTAAACTCCCGATTCCCGCGTCCGCAGGGCTGAGTTTCGTACCCCGTGGGTGCCTTATGGTACATGACTATGTCCTTTCATCCGTCATCCTTTGCGTGAAGATAGCGGTCAATTGTTTCGGATGCTCTTTGTATGAGTTCGCCGAAGGCATCTTCTCTGCTGTCATTTCCTATCCTAAAGGGAACGGCCTGCACTTGTACGGAAAACACCTCCTGTAATAACTTAACCGTATCGATTTCCCGCTGCTCCACTTTCTCTCTATCGCCATAGCTATTTCCTTTCTGCTCGTTACAGCCGAAATCATCGATAAGCACCACACTCCGGATACCGCCTAGATTCAATCCGGTTTTCAGCATTTCCCAGAACCGGCAATCGTCCTTATGGACACCGAGCTCTGCGGAACAGGCCACTACCATTCCGATAAAATCGGGATTCGCGAAGGCATCTTTTGCTGCCACTGCCTGAATCTGCAACTCATGAAGAAATCGTATGATATACCCGGTTGCTTCGGCGTAATGATCCGTTGCAATGATTACTTTTACGGAAGGTTGGTTTTGTAATGTATACAGGATGTTCCGCCAGCGCCGATCAATGTGGGAGTGGCTAAGATAACTGTTTACAAAAGAAGACGCCGCATCAGAAATTCGCCTACACGGAACGATGGACATATTTTGATAGAGAGTGGCGATGATCCTGTCCCTCATGACCTTTTTATAGCCCGCGGAACTTGTACTCCCTTCCTGCCACGTAGGACCAACAATCTCACCCCAGAATGTTTCAGGGCTCTTGATGCCCAGATCCATTAATCCGCTTTGTTTGAGTTGCTTCACAAGAAAATCAGGTCTGGCGAATAGCGTGGCTCCCAGACTGAGGGTTCCCGAGTAATCAAAGATTACGAGCTTTACCGGCGCCATTATAGAAGATTTCCTTCATGTCGATCTTTTTTCAGGGCAGCCTGAATGATGTCACGGAGTTCGCACGTGGCTTTTAACGGATCGGAAGCCGCGCAGATCGCTGAAACAACGGCAATACAGTCTGCACCCGCCATAACCGCATCATCAGCGTTCGATGCATTGAGGCCGCCGATACCGACGAGCGGATGGTGTGAGTAGTCCTTGATTCTGGCCAGTCCCGCCAGACCCCAGCTCCCCTTTGTGTCGATTTTTGTCGGTGTCGAAAAAACGGGACTGACACCGAGGTAATTGACGTCTAATTCCTGCGCCCGCACCACATCATCCCACGTTTCCACAGAGAGACCGATAATGGCGCGTGGCCCCATGAGTTTCCTTGCTACCTCATATGGCATGTCATCCTGGCCGATATGGATCCCCTCAGCTTCTACGGCAAGAGCCACATCAAGGCGGTCATTGATGATGAGAGGCACGTCGTATTGAGCGGTAAGTTTCTTTATTTTTCTTGCCTCTTCTATAAAAAAAAGGGTTGATACCTCTTTTTCACGCAGCTGTACATATGCAACCCCGCCTTTCAAGGCCTGACTTACCACATATTCAAGTGATCTCTGGCCGCATAATGTGCGATCCGTAACCAGGTAGAGTCCCCGCATGCTTAACCATCTATTTTGAGGTAGCGATGTATATCTTCTTCTGAAAGCCGGTACAGGACATCAAGAAAGCGGACTTGCAGACTTCCCGGTCCTGTTATGTTTTCTGCGGCGATTTCTCCGGTAATACCCATAACGGCCATTGCCTGGGTTGCCGCCTCTGCAAACGCATGGTTGACGGCAGCAAAGGCGCCGCATAGGGCAGTTGCGATACAGCCCATGCCGGTGACCCTGGCCATCATTGGGTCGCCGTTCATCACCCTCGTTACCTCATTCGCGTGAACGATGTAATCGGTTTCTCCACTGACACAGATAACGCTCCCATAATTCCTGTTTAACTGGTGCGCTATGTCAACGGCAGCATGAGAAGAAGTGGTGCTTTCGACGCCTTTTGTTTTCGCATCTGCTTTCAGGATAGCCATTATTTCCGAAGCGTTGCCTCTGATGATGGCAGGAGGGACTTCCTCAATTAAATCTCTCGCCGTGCTTGTGCGGTATGCTGTCGCCCCCGCGCCGACGGGGTCGAGAACGATGGGGATATTCAACTTTTTTGCCTGATGTGCAGCTCGGAGCATCGCCCGTATCCAGTGAGGGCTCAGGGTTCCTATGTTGATGACTAGGGCGCCGGCAATGCGTACCATGTCTTCCACTTCCTCTTCCGCATGGGCCATGACGGGTGAAGCCCCGATGGACAGCAGTGCATTGGCCGTATTGTTCATTACAACGTAATTGGTAATATTGTGAACTACCGGTGATTTTTGTCTGATATCTTTGACAGATTCCCATATACTGGAGGCGGAAACCTTCATGCCATGACTCTCCTTGTGTCAATAGTATTAGTGTTGGAACTTACCATAGAAAATACCGGAATGTAAACGGAATGGTAGATTTCCCTGCATTTTATATCCAAACGTTGCATAATTATTTTGAATATAGTAGCGTTAACCGCCTTACGAATTCAAGGCCAAAATGAACGCATATCTTTCCTTTGCCATGATCGGATCCCTTGCATGAGCAGCACCGAAGAAATGTATGAAACCCTAAGAAGAAATGATGCGATCGCACAAAAATTCTTCGAAATCGAAACAAGCATTCTGTCTATCCTTAATTTCAAGGATTTTGTGGAAAGGTTGCTGACGGAAATCCATGACAAGCGGGATATACCCTATGTATGGATTTCATTGATAGCGAAGAGTGAAGTCGCCGATTTGATACAAAAATCAGCAACATCGGAAATTCTTGCGGAGCGGGTAAATCTTATTGATAAAGATGTGTTTCTGAAGCTTATCGGAAACAAAACGGATCCCATCCTCGCAAACAAAGATTTGACAAGCTTCCGCTCATTGATTCCCCCGCAGCATACGCATCGTATCCGCTCTCTTGCCCTTGTGCCTTTGACGCTGGACGGCGAAATCATCGGCAGCCTTAATCATGCGGATACATCCGCACTTCGATACCAGCCCGATATGGATACAACCCTGCTGAAGAGGCTTGTAACCATTGTTTCGATTTGCCTGTCCAACGTCATGGCCCATGAAAAACTCAACTATCTTGCATCGAGGGACTCGCTTACGGGATTGTTGAATAGGAGGGCCATGGAGCAAATCCTCAAACGGGAATTTGAGCGTGCTCTCCGGTACAGAACACCTCTTACTGTTGCCTTTATCGACGTGGATGATTTTAAGGCGGTGAATGACCGATACGGTCATAAAGTTGGCGATGATGTATTGATTTACGTGGCGAAGCATCTGCTCAACATGACCCGCGGCAGTGATATTGTCGCGAGATTTGCCGGTGATGAGTTCATCCTTATTCTTCCTAATACCCCTCTTAAGGATTCCCATGACTTTGCAAAGCGTCTGAAGTCTTTTTTCTTTCACCATCCTCTTGAGCTGGCAGGCGCACCAATACGGGTTTCCATAAGCTTAGGATTATCATGTATAGAGGAGGGGGTGGACAATGACGCCCTCACCCTCGTGAAAAGGGCGGATGCAATGCTTTACGAGGCAAAGAAGAAAAAGGAGGATATATGCCTTATATAAACATCAAGATTACAAGAGAAGGGGTTACGCCGGAGCAGAAAGCAGAACTCGTGAGGGGTGCAACGCAACTTCTGGCGGATGTCCTGGGGAAAAACCCTCAAACTACCGTGGTAGTTATCGAAGAAATAGATACGGACAACTGGGGAATCGGGGGAGAGACCGTCACCGTAAGGCGAAAGCGGAAACAGTGAGCGTTCTTTCCGGTTCGAGTGCGTATTGGAATGAATCACACAGGTGAGGATTGCCGTCTGCTGAAACTGGCTTTCCCTTTACCCATCCATTCTCACTTACGGATAGACAGTTTTCGCGATATACTTGAGCATCTGCCTGAAGACCCCCTCCAGGATTTCCCTTGGAATGAAATAGTCCGGCATTTGTTGATAACAGTAATCTGTGATCGCCTTTCCTGCAGCATCGATGTCTCCCCCATACCTGCGGTATTCATCCTCCATGAACGCTTTCCATTTGCGGCCCTCTTCGATGGTCAGATCGACGAATCGGCCCGCCTCATCACCGGAGATATATCCGTAATGGTCCGCACAGAGACAGGACACAGGCAGGTTCGTCAACTTCTCAAGACTCTCCAGATACTGTGCAATGTTGGTGTTCATGGAGGGGAAGCAGAGGTTTTCATAGGGAACGCCTGCCGCATCGGAAGCGAACATGATTTTATTCTCCTGATCATACGCGGTGATAGAACAGTGAGAATGGCCTGGAGTCTCGAAAATTGACAAGGCGACATCTCCCATATCTATTGTGTCCCCTTCCGAGAGGGTGATGCCTGCAATATCATCACGCCAATCCATATCGTAGGAATTGAATATTTCTTCAACTCCGACCTGTTTTGCACTGAGCCGGCTGAAGTTGTTGATTATCTCGACGGCCTTGGGCATAGCCAGTATTTTCCATGCCGGCGCCGATGCGTATACTTCGATCCCCGGGTAGTCACGTGTAAAATAGGGAACAATACCCACGTGATCGAAATGTGAATGAAGAATTAAAATCTTTCTGATGTTTTCCGCGGCGATTCCAAGTGTGTGCATTTGTTGCAGCACATCCGGGAGTATGAAACTCATCCCCCCATTGATCATTATCGCTCCTTCCCGTCCTTCAAGGATATAAACCCCCGCTTCCTTGCGCCCCAGGTACCAGAGATGTTCCGTTATTTTTCCCACCTTCTGACTCCGCATATATTTTTCTCCTTGTAAGAAAACAGATAAAACCGGTGTACAACATTATAGATTTCCATCGCACGCAGGGCAACATTCCCTGCACTCTGCGGTGACCTCCATGAGAGAGGCTATTTCACTGAGCGAGTCCCCTCATGGCAATAACTGTTGTGATCATTGTTTCTACAAAATGTTTTACAGAAGAATCGATAATGCCTTGAAAAAACAAAGTATTACAGTTTTCCCGAACGGAAAATGGATATCAGAAGCCACAAGCCCAAAAAACCGGCAATCGTATATCCCAAAAGACCCAGAAAAGAAAACCCGAAAAGATGGGGCCCCAGGTTCGTAGTAATAATGAGCGATGATCCGATAATAATCGCAGCAATGATGAGGGAGAATGCTATTCTGTTTGACGATCTGTCCATTTCAAAAATGAAGTTCTCCAGACCCCGGTGTTCAAAACGGATGCGCGATTTCCCCTGCTTCATCTGTATGAGAATATCGTGTAACGCCTCCGGAATTTCCTTTAAGTGTTGAAAAAGCTCTCCGCCGGATTCTACGAATTCACTGAGTAATCTCTTTGGCTGCATCCGCTCCATCTGTACCTGCTTTATAAAAGCAGCAACCTTTTCCGACATGTCGAAATCAGGGTTCATTAAAAGTCCCGTTCCCTCGACTTGTGTGAGCGCTTTCACCATGAGAAAAATATCCGGCGGCAGGCGCAATTGGTGTCGGACAAACAGACCCAGGAATTCGTGGAGGAGGGCCCCCAGGCGTATCTCCTTCAGGGATTTGTAGAAATGGAGCCCCATGAAAGTAGCGATGTCCTTCTCCAGAGCATAGCGGTCGGGCTCTTCCTCCCACTCTACAATTTTCAGAACTGCGTCCGTGATCTTTGCCTCATCGCGGAGAACGTAACCGTTCAGCATATTCGCGAAGTTGATTCGGGATTGCCGATTGACATGCCCCATCATGCCGAAATCAAGGTAACAGATAACATTGCCGGGGAGAATCCACACGTTTCCCGGATGGGGATCGGCATGGAAAAAGCCATTGTTGAAGATCTGTTCCAGCATAAGATCTGCCCCGCGGGAAGCAATGATCTTCCGGTCATATCCTTCCTGATCCAGCATGGTGATATCGGATACCTTAATCCCTACGATATATTCCATCGTGAGGATGCGCTCCGTTGTTGCCTGTCTGAATACCCAGGGCACGTAGATCGACTCGTTGCCCATGAACTGCCGGGCAAATCGCTCCACGTGCAGGGCTTCGATATTGAAGTCTATTTCCTTCTCCAGAGTCTCCGCAAATTCTTGAACTATTTTTGTGGGACGGTATATTTCCAGTTCTTCTAAATACTTTTCAATAAGTGTAGCAAGATGGAAGAGGATTTCCAGATCGACTTCGATAGTTCTCCGTATGCCGGGTCGCTGTACCTTGACGATGACCTCCTCCCCTGTTTTCAATTGCGCCCGGTGAACCTGGGCAATGGATGCCGCCGCCAGGGGGGCTTCATCAAAGCGGAGAAAAATCTCATTGAGTTGACTTCGTAATTCTCGCTCTACAATCTCCTTCACCTGAGCAAACGGAAAAGGAGGGACATCATCCTGCAGTTTTTCCAGCTCTCGCATATATTCTATGGGAATAAGATCGGGGCGGGTGGAGAGGATTTGCCCCATTTTGATGAACGTGGGCCCCAATTCCTCAAATGCCATGCGGAGACGTTCGGACCTGCTAAGGATATCGATCCGCTCACGCCGTTTACGGGCAATCATCCGCATCCCGATATCCAGATACTGGCCAAGATGGAGCCTTTCAATAAGGCTGTCGAAGCCGTATTTAAACAATACGGAAAGTATTTGGCGGTATCGGTTGATATTCCGGTACGCGCGAGAGACGATGCCTATCTTGCGGATGCGCATACGGTGTACCCTTATTCTCCTGTTTTTTCCAACTTTGCCAGTCTTTCTTTTATTTCATCAAGCTCTTTTCGAGTGGGAATATTCATACGGTTCAGGAATCCGGTTACCCATTGCTCCATTTTCCCTTCAAAGTCTTTCTTTGCCTGCTTCGATTTTTCGACATATTCATCGACGGCTTCCTTTGCCTCCTTTTCTGTCATTTCACCCCTTTTTACGAGTTCATCCACAAACTCCTGGATCTTTTCCGTTGTCATAATGGCCAGCCCCGCACCTGCCATCGTCATCTTCCTCAGAAAATCCAACATGTTTATACCTCCTTTATTCTCTTTAGCCCACTGAGTTAATTTAATCTTTCCGCAGCAAACTGCGGATAATCTTTGATCCCTAATGAATACCACTATTACCCATTCGCCCGCTTACCCCGCAGCACATTACGGGGCATGTGCACGCTTCCGGATTCAGCAAGGCTTTTCTACTGGTAGTAAAACAAATCCGATTACTTATTGCCATTCTAACCTCCGACAAGAACTTTTGTGGACACGCCCGGATCCTGAACCAAGATATTTAAAGAATAGATACCGTATAACGCACGATATGGTATGTGAAGCCGCTCACTGTGCTTTAACTTAGTGCAGCATGATAATTTTAAATTTATTATGCATAAATGTCAATCTATTGGTTTCGCTCTGTTTTGTGGATAAGGTAATTGCGCTCCACATTCTCGTGTGATACATAGCGATACGAGGCGTTCGGCCATGACATGACTAAGGAGTGCGTATGGATGCAACCGCGTTGATAAGGAAGGCAGCTCAAGAAGGAAGGACTGCCCTGACAGAGGCGGAATCGAAGCAATTGCTGCAATATTACAATGTGCCTGTTGTTGATGAGGTTGTAGCGACAGATTTAGATGAGGTTATTTCTCGGGCCGAGGCGAAAGGCTTCCCCGTGGTTCTCAAAGGTCTTGGTACCCGGCTGACACATAAGACAGAACGCGGCCTTGTGAAGCTGAATTTAAAGAGTTCTGAGGACGTGCGTAACGCTGCGCTGGACATAATCAAGGCTGCCGGTGATGATCTGGAAGGATTTCTTTTCTACCAGATGGTAGAGGGCAGAAGGGAATTCATGGCCGGTCTCTTCCATGACGATCAGTTTGGGCCTGTCGTGATGTTTGGCTTGGGCGGTATATTTGCCGAAGCATTCGGTGACGTGGTGTTTCGGGTCGCGCCTCTCGGTGAAACTCACGCACGCGACATGGTGCATGAAATCCGGGCGACTGATTTTTTGGGAGATTTCCGCGGTGAGCACGCGGTCAACGAGGATCTGCTTGTCCGCACCCTGGTTGGATTATCCACGTTGGGTATTGAGCACCCGGAGGTGAGAGAAGTTGATGTGAATCCGTTGCTGGTAAGTCGGGATGGCCGGGTAACCGCGGTGGATGCCCTGGTCGTCCTTGGCAATCTGCCGTTACACAAGCCTGTGCGGCCCCACGCCGATCAGAAAAAAATCTGGAACATTCTCCAGCCCAGGTCGATCGCCTTTGTCGGCGCATCAGCGGCGTTCGGCAAGTGGGGCTTCGTACTTTTCACCAATGTCGCCGCCGGAAATTTCCGGGGGAAAATATACCTGGTCAATCCAAAAGGCGGCAAGATCGCAGGAATGCCCGTATTTACATCGGTAACAGATATTCCCGGTCCCGTAGACCTTGCCGTGGTGACGGTTCCCGCGGCGAAGGTCATCGACCTCATCCCCCAGTTTCGGGACAAGGGCATCGGAAGCATGCTTCTGGTAACATCCGGTTTCAGCGAAACCGGCAAAAAAGGATTACGCCTGGAAGAGCGGCTGCGAGAGGAGGCCCTCGAGGCCGGCATCATGATTCTTGGCCCCAATACGATGGGGATATGCAATCCTCATGAAAATTTTTTCTGCACATACCAGAATGTCCAGCCAAAGCCAGGGTCAACAACCCTGGTAACGCAATCCGGCAATCTTGGAACTCAGCTTTTAGTATTTGCTGAAACTGAAGGAATCGGTATCCGCGCGTTCATCGGATCCGGGAATGAAGCGATGATCACGATTGAAGATTACATGGAGTGTCTCGAGCATGATGACCTTACAAAAACAGTAGTTCTATATATAGAAAGCCTTAAAGACGGAAGTCGCTTTTTTGAGACAACAAAAAGAATCTCCCGTAAAAAACCTGTTCTCATGCTTAAGGGAGGCCGCACCCGTGCAGGGAACCGCGCGGCTGCGAGTCATACAGGCGCATTGGCTTCTGATATCAAGGTATTCGAAGCTGCATGCCGCCACGCAGGAGTTGTAATGGTAGAAACATCCGTGGAACTCCTCGATCTCTCTGCCGCATTTTCATCATTGCCGCCGGCAAAAGGCAACAGAGTTGCTATTATGACCTTAGGGGGAGGCTGGGGCGTTGTGACCTCAGACCTCTGCGCTGAACATGGTCTGGAAGTTCCCGAACTATCGCCGAATATTATCTCACGGATTGATACAATTCTTCCACCTTACTGGAGCCGCTCCAATCCTGTCGATCTGGTAGCGGAAATGGATCTCTCCATTCCGATGATGCTGGTGGAAGAGTTAGTGAAATGGGAAGGGTGTGATGCCGTAATTCACCTCGGTATTCTCGGCCGTCGGTTATTTATAGAACGAATGATTGAATCATCTCTTGCAGTTGATCCAACCGGTAACCGTCATTTTTTCGAAACGATCCCAACTCGATTAACTGAGTTTGAATTGGCTTACAGCGAGCATGTAGTCCATCTGATGGAGAAGCACGGCAAACCGATAATAGGTGTCAGCCTCCTGTCTGATGAGAATACCCGCATTATTACAGACATACGGGGAAGCCATTATAAAGGTGTATCATTCCTCACGCCTGAGAGGGCTGTAAAAGCCCTTGCCGGAATGCATGCCTACAAACGCTGGCTTGATCTTGAAGGGATTTCGCCGCAATGCATACGTGCTTCATAATCAGATCCACGTCACGGGAAGCGGAATTTACCATCGCTCCTACCCCCTGCGGTATGCTAATATTACCTGTAATATCAATGAGTTATGGTAATATTTTGGTGTCAGCAAGTGTTCCCCCGCAAATATTTTCGTGCTGCTTTTGACTCATTTCAGTGTCGCACAGCATGGCAGTGCAGAAAAAGTGTTTCTCAGGCCTTTTTACGGTCTTCCACTCGGATTTCTATCACAACACGCCCCCACCCGCCGCACTCTATGCCTACATCAAAGCAGGCTGCCCGCTTGAATCTCATCTTATTCGGATCAGCACCGGCGTAAAGAAACTCCGTGGCGGTGAAAATCTGGGGTACAACCGCATTCAAAGCATACACACATATTCTTTTGGGGCAGAGGGCGGTTAAAAGGTTTCCCGCGCTGTCAAAATACAACGTATCGCCAACCTTATGCTGAGAGTTGCAGCCGCGTGACTCTACCACCTCTGCGATGATCGTCTTGTTTATCAGCTCAGGCACCCGGGATAAAATATCTTCGTTGCGAAGATTGTCCCGGAATTTTTTCATTTCGTCATCGTTATATCCCAACCGGTTTTGCATTATCTGCCACTTCATCGTCTCCCACATCGTATCTTTTGTACTCATCAGGGTCCTCCATGGTTCAACATACTGAGTTTTATTATAATCTTCTCTCCCACCATTCAATGTCACCTGCGACAACATTGAAAAGAGGGTGAACTTCCGGTTTCAGAACCGTACTGATTTTTTGATACTGTGCCGGATCCCGCGTTTTCAATTTCTTTTTAAGGTGTTGTAATTCATATTCGAGTTGTCCCTCTGTGACCAGGATTTTTGAACATCGGTGCTTAGCACCGATCTTGCCCGCGTCAAATCGGTATCCACGCCTGGAAGCCTCCTTATACACATAATGGAGATAACAATCCATCGCCTTCACCGGATGCATATGAGATTTAAACCTTTCCAACTGGGGATGGTGCTTGTAGCCCACAGTCCGGTTTTGAAGAACTTTCCGGGCAAGTAAGCCTTCACGCCAGAGAGCCAGGAGACCCTTCGCATCAAGATACCCTGGATGTAAACACCACAAACGCACAGACTCTATCTCCACACTATTCCTGAAAATGGTTATGCGTGCTTCCCTGTTATACGTGCTATAACCACCTTGATTATCGCTGTTTTTGTTACAATATCGTCAGGAAAAGTATATCTCTTGCCGGAATACTGAGCCATCAGAATCTCTAAAGCTTTCCTTTTCCCTTCCTTGTCATTCACCATCTCTGCGACTCCAAAGCCTATGACACTGCGATACGTGATACCCCACTTACATCCCTGCTCTGATTCCTTCATTTCCCCTGGGATATCGAACTCGACGCAAACCTGGTTGTGTATATGAAGTATATCGATCTTTCTACCCACAGATGCGCTGTGAAAGTACAATGCCTCCCCGTCATATCCAAAGCACAGTGGGACGATGTATGGCTCTTTACCATCATACAATCCCAAACGACAAACCCGGCACTGGCGTATGATGTCATCAATCTCCTTTCTGTCTGTGATTTCATCCTTGCGTCGTCTCATAATTACCTCGTAGAAACCAATCTCCAATGCTGGGTAAGAGAGAGTCCATTTTACGACCCCTTCGAGTGTTAGCGGCGTGAAAATGGATCTGCAAAGTTTTTGACTTACATCGATCTGCGATTTTTAAAATACTATCTTTTTCAAAAAATACAAGTGTTTTCATGTTGTTCTGTTTTATCAGTAACGTCCCTGTTCACTCATCGGCAGGTCGGTCGTCTTAATTACCAACATCAGAAAAAGACTCTTGCCATAGAAGCCAGGGAAGTGTATTTACCGGTGTGACGCATGATCCTTAAGATAAATGAATGAATACGTGAACTACAGGAGTGCTGTGTACTATGATGAAAGATACAATTGCGGTTGCATTTCCTGGTCAGGGGGCGCAGCGGCCAGGTATGGGGAAGGATTTCTACGATAATGTCGCGGCAAGCCGTGAGGTATATCATGAAGCATCCCAGGCAGCCGGGTGGGATATTGCGGCTATGTGCTTCGGTGAAGATGAACACTTAAACCTTACGGAATTTACCCAGCCCTGCATTCTGACAACGGAAATTGCTATGCTCCGAGGTTTGCAGGCCCTTTTCAGATTTTCCCCAGTTCTCTTCGGAGGCCACAGTCTCGGTGAATTTAGCGCTCTGGTTGCTGCCGGTGCCATTCCCTTATCTGAGGCGGTGCGGATCGTTCAGATTCGTGGCCGTCTCATGCAGGAGGCCGTACCCGTCGGTATTGGGGCCATGGCGGCGGTGATTTCCGACAATGTGGACATCGCACACATCCGGTTGGCCCTGAAGGATCTTCCCATCGATATCGCAAACATAAATTCCGCCAACCAGGTAGTCATCAGTGGTGAAGCCGGAGCAATGCCCGAGGCGGAAACCAGGTTGAAGAAGAGACTGGCCGATGACACGCCGTTTCGCTTTATATTGCTCAATGTGAGCGCCCCATTCCATAGTCGTTTTATGACTGCGATTGTCGAACCGTTTAGAGATACTCTGCGGACAGTCGGCAAGGGTATGGAGCACGAAAAGTCATCCGCCGTAACCTCGAATTTCAAGGGAGGATTTCATTCGGGCCTCTATGAGGATCTCATTCACAACTTAGTGTCCCAGCTGAACAACTCTGTGTTGTGGATGGATAATATGAAGAGCCTTACAGCACAGGCGGGTGTAATCTATGAGGTTGGACCTGGTCGGCCCCTGCGCGATTTTTTCAGGACCATCAATGTAAGCTGCACATCGATAACGAACCTTAGAACGGCTGAGCGCTCATTTTCGCAGGGTAGCTGATGGCTTCAAAAAATATTTTCTTTATCCTTATCGTTGCATTGCTTCTTGCATCAGGAATCATCTTCCCAAGGTCAGGAACGCTTGCTCTTCTCAACAGCATGGGGAACGCCTATCATCTCTATGCGAGATCGGACCCCACACATGCAGGCAAAACGGGAACGCCCCTTCATGGTTTCCGCGTAGTGGCAATCTATCCTCACGATCCTGAAGCCTTCACACAGGGACTTGTGTTCCATAAGGGACACATCTATGAAGGTACAGGACTTTACGGGCATTCAACATTGCGTAAAGTTGAACTGGCAACAGGAAGGATTGTAAAAGTCCATCGCCTCCCGGAAAAGTATTTCGGTGAGGGGATCACTATGTGTCGGAAAAGGCTGGTACAACTGACATGGCAGTCAAAAACCGGTTTTATTTATGACCCCCGATCATTTCGCGTCCTGGGAAGTTTTTCCTACCCGACGGAAGGATGGGGAATCACCTGTGACGGCAATAATCTAATTATGAGCGATGGGACGGCTATCCTGCGTTTCCTTAATCCCCTGACATTCAAAGTAGTGAAACAGATCAAAGTCATGGATCGAGGTAAAGCAGTGCCGTATGTCAATGAACTCGAATATATTAAGGGTGAAATCTACGCGAATATCTGGGATACGAGTTATATAGCCAGAATTTGCCCGCGCACAGGACATGTGTTAGGCTGGATCGATCTCAGGGAATTATACCACTACGTGGGTGTGAATAGAAAGGCGGATGTCCTGAACGGCATCGCGTATGACCCCGAAAATGACCGGTTGTTCGTGACGGGGAAGTATTGGCCGAATATCTTTGAGATCCGGACAGAGGCCTTGAAATAGATGGTAATATTATAATAAAGGATCTTTCCAACCTTGTTTCTCGTCATCCATTATCTGATTTTCCTTCATGCGCTGTTCAATCTGCTTTCGCATTCTCTCAAAGCCCTCACTATCCAGTTCTTTAGGAACATATACGGGATCATCCCATCTTGCGACCACCGTACTGAAAGGTTTGGGAATGACAGTGCGATCCCAGCTATTCAAAATCCAGGCGCGGTTACAGGATATATATACGGGAAAAATTGGCACTGCCGATAATTGGGCCATTACAATCAACCCGGGTTTCACAACACCTCTCGGCCCTCTCGGCCCATCCAATACATGCACCGCCATTTGATTATGAGTCAGATCTTCGACCATAGCAGCAAGCGCTTCCTTGCCACCCCGGGAACTTGATCCCCTGATCGGTCGAAAATTAAAGCGGCTGTACACTTTGGCTATCATATCTCCATCACGGCTCTGACTGATCATGACGGATGGCTTGTATGCACCAAACCGTCTGGCATAGCCCATACAAACCAGGATGCGCTGGTGCCAGATCGCTGTTATGATCTTATGGCCCTTCTTCAAGTGATTCAACACGATCTCCTCATTGACAGGCCTGATCCTCATCGGGGCAAAGTAAGCCCGAAGAATGTAGTAAGCACAGGGAATGAGGCCATACTTCAGGGCGAAACGTGAAAGGTTTTTAAACATATCATGCTTCCTCAATCACTTTTTTAACGTAAATAGGATTCGAAAATATCCAGGGCAGGTACTTTCCAAATATTTTAAGGTATGCTTCGGCTCTATACACCCCCGGCTGTCTTATGTTGCACCGAAGTTTATGAGTGACCTCCTCCCGGAAAAGAATTCCATCTCTTATAATGCGGACCTTCGCGATCGACGGCATAATCGCGGAAAGGCACGCTTCATTATCGAGGATAAATTCATCACCCATGATCGCCTCACGATTCTTATCAGCTAAAGTATATGAGAATCCCTTGGATTCACGATAGTACTCTGCTGCCACATATGCCCTTCCCTGTTTGAGAGCGCGTAACAGTAATTCACTATCCCTCTTGTCGTCTTTGGCAAATGGTTTTTCTGTTATCACATGCGTTCTTAATAATTTAAAGGCTTTCGTGAAAGGAAAAACAGAAACGTTTAACCCCATGACTCTTTGCACGGAATCGTGGTTGTCGAGCTCGCCGATGCCAACAACTTTGTGATTCTGGTTCAGTTGATCCCAGCGCAGGAGGGTTTCCTTTTTAGGTCCTTTCAGAAAAAAAGCCGGATACAAATAACTGAAAAGAGTTTTGAGATATCCTGACAGAGTGCTCTGCCAGTCAGACATGAAGTCCCATATTCCCATGCCTGTATATCCTGTTGCCTCCCAGCGCACCCAGGGGAAATGTTTCACGTGAAACATTTTTGTTCCCCCGTGATCGGGGTGGGCAATGAAACCGATTCCCCCCTGCTCCCGCACATGATCGATGTATATTTGGGGGTCCATATCCCGCTCGTCTTCAGGAATAATCACGGGGGTATTGGTACGAAAGGCTATGTAGTGGTTGAAACGGGGGGAAATTTCCTGCCCAACGATCAGCAGTGTAGTGTCATGCCACCCCTCAAATCCCTCTTCTCTTGCCCGCAGGTTGGCGTGGTCCGTAAGCATGACAAAGTCAATGCCGTTAATCCGCGCCGCCTCCAGAATGTCCGGCACAGGAGTCCTGCCATCAAATGAATAAACTGAATGGATGTGAATAACACCGGTGTAGTCGTATAGGTAAGACATGCAATCCTGATTGCCTGCCGGCTGCGCATCGCCCCAACATACATGTTAGAAACGCTGCATTAGAAGACGCTCTTGCCGGTTTCGTAAATGACTCTTTCGATCTCGTCCTGAAGTTCTTTAGGAAGTCCTTCCAGTTTGACATTCAGGAATCCTCTCACGATGAGGGCAGTTGCCTCTTGTTCGCTTAATCCTCGTGACATCAGATATTCTATTTCGTCCTGAGATATCTTGCCGACTGCCGCTTCATGGGACATTTCCACACCGGCAACCAAACCGTCAAGTTCCGGAATGGCTCGAATACGCCCTTCTTTGGAAAGGATCAATCCGCTGCATTCCAGATGAGCTTTCACATCCGCCACCTGTCCAATCAGCAGTCCTCTCGCTATGATGCTCCCACCAGTAGTGATCGTCCTCGATATGATCTCCGCTTTTGCCCCTGGCGCTTCGAGAGACACGCGCCCCCCTATATCAAGATCTGATCCCTTCGTTGCAACAAGAACTGTATTGATCCTCGCGACGGCATTTTTCCCCATTAACCTGACTGAGGGGAACATTTGGACGGATTTCGCCATTTTCATGCACACATAGTTTGACATGAACGTAGCCCCTTCCTCCACCCACACAGTCGTTCTCGGTCTGACGACAATCTCTTCGCCCCAGTTGTGGAGCATTGTTGAGGTAACAGTTGCTCCCTTTTTGATGTAAAATTCTGATACGCCGACATGCAACCCCTTTTTTAGATGAGGCGCTGTTGTACATCCTGTAATGATGTGGAGCTCCGAACCCTCCTCAGCGATGACCATATTGTGAATGTTCTGTGCAATACCCTCACCGCTGATGTAAAGACAGGTCTGAACGGGAAACTGGGCCTTCGTTCCCGGGGCAATCCGTATAAAAAAACCGTCATGAAACGCGAGTGCCGCCTGTGCTGTGTATTTATCCGCATCAACATCGATAGCTTTCCACCAGTAGTCCGGCAATCCGTTATATTTCTTTAGGGCGTCCCTCATGGAAAGCATTTCAATCCCATCCTGCCCCACGGAACAGTGAACGGGAGAATGATCCTTGAGCATAAAGCTTCCCGTCCGCTCGTCATGGGTAGCAAGAATGCCGACTTCAGCTATATGTTTCTTTTCTCCTGTCGAAAAGTTTGCTAAGTCCGGGTCATAATCATGATGAACGGCATCACTTTTGAAGCTGTCAAGATCAATATCAGGACCGTAAAGAGCCTTCTTTTTCAGGGCAATTTCCGCCTTTTCGTCTATCGTTGACATCTGGCGCACTCCTCGTAACCACGCTTTTCTATGGTTTCAAACATCTCCCTGGGATTGCCCTCGCATATGATTCTTCCGTCAAGCATAAGATGTCCTTTGTCAGCCTCAAGGTAATTCAGGATTAGCCCCGTGTGGGTAATGACGAGACCCGCCTTGAATCTCTGTCTCCTGAGATTTTTCTGAAGAAGTTTCTTAATGACTCTTCCAATGATCTTGATATTTTCCAGATCAACTCCCGATTCAGGTTCATCCAATAGAATCAGCTCAGGGTTCTGGACGATTAACTGAAGAAGTTCGGATTTTTTTATTTCACCGCCGGAAAACCCGAGATTGATGTCCCGTTCCATAAATTCCTTGAAATGCAAGCTGTTTACTATCTGATCAATCGATTCTTCTCCGTTATTGTTGAATGTCCTGATAAGATCGTGCACCTTGACCCCCCGTATAGTAGGCGGCCGCTGAAATGACATCCCGATTCCCAAACGAGCCCTTTCGTTAATAGGAAGATGCGTAATATCAATATTCTTAAATATTATTTTACCTTTTATGATGCGACATCCGGAAAAACCCATGATTGCCGTCAGCAGCGTTGTTTTCCCTGATCCATTTTTGCCGAAAAGGACGTGTGTTTCTCCGTGGCCGATCATCAGATTTACATCCTGCAGTACTTCTTTTTCGGCAATTTCGACCGTCAGATTTTCAATTGCAAGCAACATTTACAAAATATCCCCTTCAAGGTTTGCGCTAAATGGTTCTATTACCTCTATTGTGTCATAGAGAGAGGGCATTCAATACAGCGAGGATTCCTATTGCAAAAGAATTTCCCTGTGTTCACGAGGAGGGCATGAAACTGGTTGTACAGAGGAACGATTGGGGGAAGATTTTTCATGAACAGGTTTTGAATTTCCGTATAGGTAGCATCTGCATGAATACTATTATGCCTCAGCAAAATCCTTCTGGTATAGGCATCGATGACGAACACAGGCTTGTTTCCGGCGTAAAGCAGAATGCTGTCCGCTGTCTCTTCTCCTATACCTTTTACCGTGAGCAGTTTCCCTCTCAGACTCCAAAGGTCCTCCTCAAACATGGAATCCAGATCGCCGTTATACTCATCATAGAGAAACCGGATGAAAGATTTCAATCTCCTGGTCTTGATATTATAGTACCCCGCTGGTCGTATGAGATCCGCGAGCTTTTTTTCTTCTATCTTTAAGATGACTCCGGGGTAAAGACACTCTTCCGATTTCAGCGTTGATATGGCTTTTTCTACATTCCTCCACGCTGTGTTCTGGGTAAGTATTGCGCCTACAATAATCTCAAACGGGGTATCACCCGGCCACCAGTGGAGGTCACCAAAATACGTATTCAGCGTATCATAGATCTCCATCAGAGAATCGTTACATGCACGCATGAATATTATTTATTTACGAATACTTACAAAGTATTTTGCCTTACCTCGTTTTATTAAGAGAAGGACAGTGTTTCTGGTGCTTTTCTTTGATATCTCCCGCTGATAATCTTTCAGGGATGATATTTTAACCTTATTGACTTCCAGAATAATATCGTGTGGTTGGATGCCTTTCTCATCGGCCTGGCTCCCGTCTTGAACATCAACAACAATCACACCGATCCGGCTCTGAATTCCAAGATAACGGGCAATGTCCGGTGTTATATCCTGCACAGTCATCCCGAAGTTTCCCGTGATTTCCCTTGCCGATGCCACTTCCGGCTGATCCTTCCGTTCAGTTACGACAATCTGATACGCCTTTTCCAGGCCATCCCGCACGGCCTTTATCTCTATCTTGTCCCCGACATGGAAGGAGGCTATTGTGAGCAATAACTCGTGCGTATCTTTCATCTTTTTGCCATTCACTTCGGTTATAAGATCTCCCGAACGCAGTCCGGCCCTGTCAGCGGGATCTCCCTTGAATACCTCGGTTATCAGCGCACCATTATTGTCTTTGAGCTTAAGGTTCTTGGCGATATCGTCTGTAACATCCTGTACAGAAACACCCAGCCAGGCGCGGGTAACTTTTCCTTTGGATTTAAGATCAGGCAATATAGTCTTTGCCATATTTATCGGAATCGCAAACCCAATGCCCTGCCCCTGGGCTACGATAGCCGTGTTAATTCCTATTACTTTCCCTTCCATATTGAAGAGAGGCCCACCGCTGTTGCCGGGATTGATGGAAGCATCTGTTTGAATAAAATTGTCATAGGGCCCTGCCCCAATCACTCTGCCTTTGGCGCTGACAATACCTGCAGTCACTGTCTGTTCCAGACCGAAGGGATTGCCGATGGCGACAACCCAATCACCTACTCTCAGCTTTTCGGAATCGCCTAGTTCCACCACAGGAAGGCTTTCGCCTGATTTTATTTTTATAAGAGCGATGTCTGTTTTCGCATCCCTGCCAATAACCTTCGCTTCGTATTCCTTCCCTGTCGAAAGTTTTACGAGTATCTTATCCGCCTGCTCAATGACGTGATTATTTGTAAAAATATAGCCATCATTACTGATAATGAAACCAGATCCGAGACTTCTCTGTTTAAATTCTCTCTTTGGTACATCTCCGAAGAATCTCTCAAAAAAATCATCCCCCCAAAAATGTCTATCAAAAGGAGACCTGAACTGGCCCCCGCGGCCGGTTCGGATAGTTTTCGTTGTACTGATGTTCACAACAACTGGCTTTAATTTGTCGGCAAGATCAGCGAATGAAGTAGGTGCACCCGGAACACGAGCACTTTCCGCCGAGGAAACAGCCGATGCGTTCTGAACGTTAGAAACAACAGGTACAAAAGATGACCTTAGTACCTCGACAACCGAAACAATAAAAGACGCAACCAGAAAAGCCAGCAGAAACATGATAAAGGTTTTTCTGTTTTTATTTTCCATTTCTTTACCCATTACCCCCCTTTTAGTTTCAAATCTTTCACTATTTAAATGAAATCTGAATTAGCATATATATTTTCAAAATACCATACTTTTTCATCTAAAAATGTCTCTCTCCGGTGCCCCCCCAATGAGGAGGTGGACTTAGTGGCTTTGCCTCCCGCCGGGGCGCATCTTGTTGTGCAACCTCAATGCCTGCAGGAGGAATACCTCGAGTTTCGCCGTTATTATCTGCGGGAAAAGATTCCCGTCGCTTTCGATAGCAAGAAAGGGGAGCTCTATACCCATTTCTCTCGATAAAATTGCTTCCGACAGACGATTGGGCATGCAACCGAAGGGGCCGATGGCAATGACTCCAGAGTACTTTCGGGGAACCTCGGTTATGGATGCGCCGACTGTCAACACAGCCTCGCCGGTCAGTTTTGGATTGATCAAGTGCCTGATGTTGCCCATCAAATGGTTAACATCCTCCAGATGATACCGGACTAAATTTGATTGCGCCATAATTTTCTTACACGTTTTCTCATATCTTCTCATGAAGGTCGATCTCAGCAAGAGAGAGGCCCTGTTCCGCATGCTGGGCTTATCTGCGGATAAACCTTTTTCGAAACACCAGTCTGTATAATAAATCCACTCCATGACGCTGGAAACCTTGGTCGCGAAACCCTGCTCTGCGAGTTTCTCCACGAGAAATTGTCTGGAAAGATCATCATGACGGACAAATATCTCTCCCGTGATCAAGATACAAGGAGTTTCACCCATATGCCTCTTGAGTGGTATCTTGCCAAGATTATCGGCTACTGTCCTGAGGGTCTGCTGGAGGTCTTTGAACTTGTGGGATTTTTCCAAAGTTCTGATAAGCCTCTCCGATTCTTTATAAAATATTTCCACGGCCGAGTCCTTATCCATAGCGTTTGTCAGCACAATGGAATAAATATCCTGCATAATATCGCCAACAACCAGGCATTCCCACAGTTTTAAGGTGAGTTCATTGCTGTTAGATGTGATGTAACTGTTTTCCGCTTGTAGGGAAAATAAGGCAACGTCCTCAATCCCATTTCGGGCAATAAGCTGACTGATGAAAGTAGCATATTGACCGAACCGGCAGGGTCCCGGCGCAGTAGGCATGAAATACACTAACAGTTCTTCCGCATCATCCCTATCTCGCAAATATTTCAGAAGACTGCCTACAGTAAGCAGCAGGGGCAGACACTCCTTGCAGGTCGTGTTCCCTCTTCCAAGTTTGAGAACCTCTTCATCCGCAGGTGGAAGTGCCGTTGCCCGGATATCCAATGATCTGAATACTGCTGCAGCTCCTTCGTTCAGAAATCGCCCCATGGACGGGAAGACCAGATGTACCCGCGGGTGATGAAACGGGTAACCTCTCCCGCGGGAATCAATGAACACCTTTTTTTCATGATCAAAATGTGCCGCTTTTGGTAAATAATACTCTGTAAATGAATTATTTGTTTGTGATCTTTCCAATTCTCTATAATTTTTAATAATATCCATGAAAGCCTCGATTCTTGTTTCGAGGCCCGCGTCGGCAACATGAGAATCCAATTCAAGGATCAAGAAAGGCTTTTTCCCCATAATCTGTCGAAAATAGCCTATAAGGAAAGAATCCGGGCCACAGGAAAAATTGGTAATATAGCACCCGAAAAGTTGAGGGTGCCTTTCTACGAAAGCCGTTCCCTTGAGAATCGATTGCCCTGTAGACCAATACATTTTATCCTGAATAGGCTCCTCTTCTAAGGGCAAGAAATCAAAGGGGATTGCAGGAATTCCCCGCGATGCGACTTTATGGGGTATACCCATATTCGCCTCCGGGACAAAGGCATTGTACGATCTTCCAAAAACAACAATGGCAAACCGATCGTGGTCTTCTTCAAGCTCACGTAAAAAACGAATACCGGCTTCCATTTTCTCTTCATAAATGGCTTTATGAATTTTAATTGCTTCAGAAAATGCTCTACGAGCCGCTTTTTTCCGGCAGCCGATCTCACCTGCCATGGATACAAATGTTTCTTCCGCAGCCTCATACCCCCCAGAAAAATCGATTACCGGAGTCATGACCTTGCCTTTTTCTTTCAGGTTCTTGAATACCTCCAGATCCTTAAAAGCGCTTGACAGATAATACGGCTCTCCTTGTAAGAGAGGACAGGTGATGCTGTGCTTGTACACTTTTCCAGTGTATTGTCCCTTTACATGGGGGAGAAAAAGAAAATCCGGCTTCTTTTTCAGAAGGTCGAAAAGGAATCCATGGGAAATTTCCGCCGGATAACAAAAGGGCGCCCTCTGAAGATCAACACCTGCCTGTTCTGGAAAGTCCGGCACCAGGACACGCATACCAAGCCGCGAAAAAAAATGGTAGTAGAGCGGATAATATGTATTTGATAAGAAGGATTTATTGATCCCGACAGTTTTAGAGTCTGCATTCACCCCCAGTGTTTCCGGCCCTGGAACATATTTGGAAAAAATAAGATTCTCATGCATGTTGACAAGGTTCAATTTTTCTGTATCAACATGAATATTAAAACGTTTATTGTACCATCTGTTGCAGGCGCCGCCAAACGGATACGTTTCCCCTTCTATAATGATACGTGCCACCTCACATTTGCGGTCGCACTTTTCTTTCCCTCCTTTGCAGACAAATGATTCTCCATATGCAATGGTTCTGTCCCTTAATTCTTTCAAAGAAAATTCTTTTTCCCGCAGGAGATTGAACTGCAGCATGCGCTTAATTTCCAGTGCGACGCCAAAGGCGCCCATTAACCCCGGTTCCGGTGGTACAACAATCCTCTTTCCTGTAAGGGATGCCATCGCTATCGGTACCGCCCGGTTATAACAGACACCTCCCTGCATGAATATATTGCTGCCTACCGGTCTGTTTCCCTTGACGCGATTATCATAATTCATACAGATGGAATACACGAGGCCGGCGACGATGTCTTCTCTCGTCATGCCCTCATGGGAGGCATTTTTGATATCACTGCTGATAAACGCTGCGCATTGATCATTGAAATTGGGGGGATTTTGTCCCTGAATTGCGATGCCACCGATGGCCTCCGTGTCAATTCCCATTGTCTCTTTTGCAGCTTCCTCAAGGAAAGACCCCGTACCCGCGCTACAGGCGTCATTCATTGCATAGTCTGAAGGCACGGCATTTTTGATATATGTATACTTTGCATCTTGACCGCCAATTTCGAATATTGTGTCCACCGTCTGATCAAAAAACAACGCTCCCGTGGCATGAGCGATAATTTCATTGATGATACCACTTGTCATGGCGTGCAATCCCGCTATCTGCCTGCCGGAACCTGTTACACCTAATCCAACTATTTTTATTTTTTCCGCGCGTTCACCGAGCTGAGCGTAAAGATCGGCGTAACATTCCCGTGACGCCTGCACAGGATTACCATTCGTCCGCAGGTATACAGAAGCGAGGATTTTGTCATCTTCGAGCCTCAGGATTACTGCCTTTGTCGTTGTTGATCCAACATCGAGTCCGATTATACAACGGTCGTTTTCCCGGGCTATGCCCCTTTCCGCCGTCTTAAAATCGACCATACCGGAGGCCCTGTGTAAAGGCGGCAGGAAGAAAAAAGATTTCCTCCCTTCTTTAAAAAGACTGTTTCTGTCCTTCAGCGCTATCGTCTCATGGTCGAAAGCCCACAGAGCGGAACCCATCGCTTCAAAATAAGGCGCTTCTTCCGGCACGATCACATTTTTTATTTCTTTTTGAAGATAACTGATCATAACCGGATTTTGTGCAGTTCCTCCGATAATCATAATGTCGTTCCGGGGGATCTGTTTGATTATTTCCAATATTTTGCCCGCCATCATCTTGCATAAACCTGCGGCAATCCTCCCCTTAGGCACTCCTTTGTTTGTCGCATGGGTACAGTCGCTCTTGCAAAAGACACTGCATCGTCCAGATACTTTATACGGACTTTCTTTTAACGCGCAATGGATCGCTTCTTCGATGGATATTCCTATCCTTCTGAGTTGCTGAAGAAAGAATTCTCCTGTTCCTGATGCACATTTGTTCCCTGTCTGAACCGAGCAGATCCTTCCATCTTTTCCCAGGACATACACTATGAAAGATTCTCCGCCTGCACTGACCACGGCATCAAGCTTTCGCTGGTTGCCGTGAAGATATAATAGTGCGGATTCAACTGCTTCCGGCTCTGAAATCGACGACAGATTTATTGCATGTCTGAATTTTCTGCCTGTCACGGCTACTTTGTCGTATCCATTTTCTGATAAAAGGATTTCTTGGAGGGCTTTCCGCGGATTGCCATTGTGCGGCTTCACATTGATAGATGTTTTATGAATTTTACCATGACCATCTTTCATTATCCATATCGCCGACAATGTTGATGCACCAATGCAGATACCAAGACTTCTCAAATTGTGCCTCACGATCAATCTTCTCTATAGTCTACGCACAATGATGCAAACTATATTTTACCATAAAACTCATTGCGTTTTTGTCAATACAATGTGTAGACGGAATATCAATCACTCAAAATCAAAGGTTTTCTGACCCTTCCACTTACCACCGTGACGCCCTCTTCCTGATCCTCCCTTCTTACAGGATTCGTCAATTGCCCGATTTTGTCGATGTCTATAGTCACGATATCTCCATCTTGAAGAAACAAAGGAGGTTGACGGGTAAACCCGACGCCCTCCGGCGTTCCGGTCAGAATAACCGTGCCCGGACGCAAAGTCATGGACCTCGAAAGGTCGCTAATAATTTCCGGGATATTAAAAATCATGTCAGAGGTGTTGGAGTCTTGCACAGTATTGCCGTTTAACATTGTACGGATTCGGAGATTTTGAGGATCGGGAATTGCATCCCGTGTTACCAAATAAGGACCAAGGGGGCAAAAAGTATCAAAACTCTTTCCTCTCGCCCATTGTTTCTTTTGTTTTTCAATCTGCCAGTCCCGGGCGCTCACATCATTTGCGCACGTATAACCTATTACACAGTCCATTGCCTCAGAAGGAGAAACATTTTTAACCTGCTTGCCAATGACCACGGCAAGCTCCGCCTCGTAATCGACATTGTCCGGACCTGCCGAGGGAAGGAGTATAGGCGACATATGCCCGACTGCACTTGTCGTTGCTTTTATAAAAACTATTGGTATTTCAGGGTACGTTACTTTTGTTTCGTCGGCATGCTTTCTATAGTTAAGCCCCAGTGCCAGTATATTGCAAGGAGGGATTGGTGGGAGTACATGATGAATTTTTGCCAATTTCGAGGTTACGCTGAATTTTCCAAATATATCACCTTGGATAACATGTGCATGATTTCCCGTTTCAGGATCGTGAAGCCCATATACCAGCTGATCGTTATTAGACAGAAAACGAATAATCTTCATAAGTTATCTCCTTGCCATCCTTTTTTGATGATATTTGTATTGATAGTGTTTATGTATGTACCATATCTTCCTTGTCAAGAACAAAGACAATATTTGCACTGGCACTTACAGTATGTTAACATTTGCTTCAATTATGCTAAATGTATCGGAATGTTAATGATCCTTACCGATTCTTGCGGAGGCTATACATCTTACTATCGTTTTCATGGATTGCTGCGAGATTGGTTATCTTGTGTGCCTCTTCTGTGTAGACGATAATTCGTTTTTTTCAGTGAATCCATATACGAACAAATGATTTCTCCAGCCGTGCAAAGGGTACAATCTTGACTGAATTCATAGAAAAAATCGGCAAAATCAGCATGAACGCGACGGCGACGTTCCGTGATATCCTTTTTTTCGCCTTCACAATTTTAGCAAGGATTTTTCGTAAAAAAACATACAGCAGTGCCATGAAGATGGTTCTCGTGAATCAGATATACTTTACGTCTGTGCAGATTTTACCCCTGTTCACGGTACTTTCAATCATCCTTGGTTCTTTTCTTATTGGTATTGTTCTTCAAATCATCAAAGACTTGGGCCTTGCCGAATATCTCGGCCGCATCCTGATGGGTCTGGTCGTTACAGAGATTTCGCCGTTTGTTACCGTTCTTCTCGTTGCCCTTCGCTCAAGTTCGGCCATGAATGCAGAAATTGCCGTGATGAAGGTAAACAAGGAATTACGGACACTTGATACCTACAACATCGATGTCATTGATTACCTTTTTGTACCGCGGATCATAAACGGGGTCGTGTCCGTTGTCCTCCTCAGCGCTCTTTTCTCCATTCTCGCATTGACAAGCGGCATGATCTTTTCAAAATTGATTTTTGGAATGAGCTTTGATGTGTATACAAATGTTTTGTTAAAATCTGCTGATATTTATGATATAGATATTTACCTTATAAAATGCTGTATATTTGGCTTTTTCATAACGTTAATTCCCATACGTTCCGGGTTAAGCGCTTCCGACGACCTCACCAGCATTCCCATTGCGGTATTGCAGGGTATGGTTAATGTCTTTATCGCTATCATTTTCATAGAGGTGCTCTCATTAATTCTCATTTCTCTATAAGACTATTTGAAAATGAAGTTATACTCGAAAAGGAGCTCTCCCTCTTCACCGAGAAAAATAAACAAAACCTGGGATTGATTTCTCTGGATGCCCCGCTTATCTCGAACCTGGATGTGTGGATTAATATTGCGCTCATTAAGCAGTACCATGAAAATTTACCAAACATAAAAGCGAAAAGCATAGCCCTGCACTTCCTGCAAAGATACGGGATGGAACATATTGCCGATAAACGAAACGCCGTGCTAACGAATAAAGAGCGCTTTATTGTCATGCTCCTGCGGGCTGTCATGGTGCGAGATGCTCTTATTGTGTTGGATAGGCCATTCATGATTATTCCGGATATACATGATGATCGCTTTATCTATGATTCGCTGCAACTCATCAGCGATTCGTTTAAAGAATGTCATATATTTGATTATAAATGGTTTGAAGAAAGATACGGGATTATGAATGCTGAAAAAAACTGAGTTCAAAGTCGGATTATTTGTAGTAATTGCATCCGTATTAATTGTAGCCTCTATCGCATACCTTGCGTACAGCAAAGGCCTTTTCACAAGAGAACATACATTTATCCTTTCCTCGACAACCGGCGAAGATCTCTCGGAAGGCATGCCCGTACTCTTTTCCGGCTACAGAATCGGCAGGGTGGGAAAGCTGGAACTCAATGAAAAGGGAATACTCCTTATCACAATAAGTATCCCGGAACCGCATGATCAGTGGATCAGGTCAAACAGCACCTTCAGCCTCTACAAACCCTTGATAGGCTCCTCCCGGCTAATCGTTACTACAAACGATTTGAGCAGTCCGTCCCTGTCTCCGGGAACCATCCCTGAAATAACAATAATCAATGATATCAACGAAACGATAAAAAAGGTTCAGCCTACTCTTGAGAAAATAGACGAAGTTGTTACAAACATTGAAAGAATTACGGGAAATCTTGCTGATCCCCAGGGGGATGTGAATAGAATTCTCAGGAATACGGAAAAGCTCACCGCAAACCTGTCGAAAAAAGAAACGTTTATCGAGATGGCCACAGGCAATCCCGAGAGCGCAAAATCTGTCAATGAATCGTTGAAAAAGGTTAAAGACATCCTTGTAAAAACGGATGAACAACTATATGGCGACGACGGCACACTCCCTTTAATCAGAAAAATCCTCAAAGATATTATCGTGAAACTTGAAAAACTTAATGCCGCTCTGGATAACGTCGTTAAAATCAGCGCGGATACGTCTGATTCGACAAAAGATTTAAAACTATTAAGAGCCGAAATCGATTCAACAGTCACATCCATAGGCAAATTGGTGAAGGACCTGGATAAAATACTACCTTCTAAAAAAGAGCCGGAAATAAAACTCCCATGAAAAAAAATGTTATTCTGCTGATTATTGTTATTTCATTCTTAGGTTGCGGCGGTTCGAAACAAATTCCCGATTGGATTAACGATTCTTTTAATAATCTGGAAAGTTTCAAAGAAAACTATGTAAGCGGCAAGGACCGTATTGCTGAGGTACAATTCAAAAAAGCCATTGACGAGATTAAAAAGAGCGGGCGGCTGGAAATTCTCGGGAAGGCCTATCTGACGAAATACGCAGTACACATTGCCGTCCTCGAGAGTTTTGATGATACAGACTATCTCACGATAGACGCTCTGCAACCGGTATTGAAAAATCGTACCTTCTATAACTTTTTAAAGGGTTCTTTCGACAGGATTGACGAAAATCTCTTACCAAGACAATATGGTGGTGTGATAAAGGTATTTCGCAACGGAAAACCCGGGGATGCTGTACATGAAATATCGAGAATAGAAGATCCCCTTTCAAAGCTCATTGCCGCTGGAATCCTCATTCAAAAAAATGCCTATGACGAAGAAATTTTAAAAGTTGCCATCGATACCGCTTCACGGAGGGGGTGGAAAAAAGCACTCATCGCGTATCTGGAAAAACTTCAATTATTATATGAAAAGAAGAAGGAAACAGAGAAAGCGGTGAACATAACACAGAGAATACAGCTTCTTAAAAATTAGCTGTGTTACGATATGTACATTCCAGGTTACAGGAGGGAAATATGGCAGAGGAAATAGAGAAGAAGGAGTCTAAAGAAGTAAAATCATTAGAGAAAATGACGGTCAAGGAACTCAAAGCGATTGCCATGGAAATTCCGCGTTCCGTTGCTGTCCATGATATGAAAAAAGATGAACTGATAGAGTTTATCAGGGAGGCAAGAGGGATCACTGAACAAGCACCTGCGAAGGTAGTGAAAGAGGTTGCAGAAAAAATCACACTAAGTAAAAGCGAGATAAAAAGTGCAATAAAACAGCTTAAGGAAGAAAAAAAGGCAGCCCAGGCTGCAAATAACAGGAAGAAAACAGATTTTCTGCGCCGCCGGATCAGTCATTTAAAAAAACAATCCCGCAGATTGGCTCATGTGTGAAGTAACTCGTGTTCTGCAATAGAGGATACCGATAGATAATTGTACCGTAATGGAATGGTTACCGGTCACACAATACGAGCATAGCGGGTCCAACTTGTGATGTTCCAGGCAGGATCCATTGAAGAAATTTTCCTATCGTCAAAGGGATTGAGACCGCACTTTCGCGCGAAATAACGGTGGAACGCGACACATCCCGTCAATTCGGGATGAAACACGGTAACGAGCACGTCGGAACTCTCCGCAGCAGCAATGTAGTCATCCATCTGAAGCAGTACGTTCACCCCCTGACCTGTCCGTAAGATCTTTGGCGCCCGGATGAATGTGAGGGGTATGGTTTGTGGCGCGACCCGGGGAATGTTCGCTTCGCACACGAAACTATCCAACTGGCTCCCAAAACTGTTGCGTTCAATTTCTATATCAATCAGCCCGAGATGGGGTGGTTCACCAACGACGGATCTGGCAAGGAGAATGGCTCCGGCACAGGTCCCCCATATTTTCATCCCCCGCCGGAATTCTTGGAGAATAACGTCTTCCATATCGAATATACGCAGCAACCGGGATATGCATGTGCTTTCACCACCCGGTATGATCAAACCGGCAAGGTTTTTAAAATCATTCTGCTTTTTCACGGGCATACCGGGAATGCCTAAACGCTCCAGGTGATCTAAATGTTCAACGACACCACCCTGAAGATTGAGAACGCCGATCATTCAGTTACCATCCCCGCCCCGCTAAACGCTGCCCCTCCGGGATTTCAGATATTTCAAGCCCTGGCATTGCCTCACCAAGTCCCATGGAGGCTTCCAGTACTTTGGCCGGGTCATTGTAATATGCCGTTGCCTTGACAATTGCCCGGGCGCGTACTGCAGGATTTTCCGACTTGAAGATACCCGACCCCACGAAGATTCCGTCACACCCCAACTGCATCATCAACGCAGCATCAGCAGGTGTTGCGATACCGCCGGCGGCGAAATTTACCACCGGAAGACGCCCAAGTTCACGCACCGTGAGGGCAAGTTCATAGGGCAAGCCGTTTGCCTTTGCGTACCCGGTAACCTCTTCTAACGGCATGGTGATAAGTTGCCTGATTTCGCGGTTCATCGTACGGATATGGCGGACCGCCTCGACAACATTCCCCGTTCCCGCTTCTCCTTTCGTACGGATCATGGCAGCACCTTCTGCTATGCGGCGAAGGGCCTCTCCCAAATTGCGAGCGCCGCAGACAAAGGGAATAGTAAATTTAGCCTTGTCGATATGACATTCTTCATCAGCAGGTGTTAATACCTCGCTCTCGTCAATGTAGTCGATTTTCAGTGATTCCAATATCTGGGCTTCGACAAAGTGACCAATCCTTGCTTTGGCCATGACAGGGATCGACAAAGCCTTTTTAATCTCCACAATCATTGCGGGATCAGACATTCTGGCCACGCCCCCCTGTTTGCGGATGTCCGCCGGGACTCTCTCAAGAGCCATTACGGCGACGGCGCCTGCCTCTTCGGCGATCTTCGCCTGTTCCACATTGGTGACATCCATGATGACGCCGCCTTTTAACATTTGGGCCAGTTGAACATTCAGTTCATATCTTTTTTTATCCACCTTATTGTGCCTCCCTTACCCTGTCGCTAGTTCAGGGTATCTGAGTATTTTTCTAAGTTTATTGCGTTTACAATGAAGTAATGTATCATTTTCTTATAAATTATATCATTGTCAAGAAGAATTATTAAAGGTCACGAACCAGCATAAAGATTACCATGTTATTCTCGTTTTCACATCATGTTCGTGAAGATGTGTCTTAATCTGTGAAATTGTGTAATATCTATAATGAACCAGGGAGGCGATGAGAGCGGCGTCTGCTTTACCCTGCGTCAGAACTTCAACGAGGTGCTCTGGTTTTCCTGCCCCTCCGGAAGCGATAACAGGGATACGGACATTCGTCGATATGAGATGGGTCAGTTCAATCTCATATCCTTCCTGCGTGCCGTCGGCATCGATGGAATTCAGACAGATTTCTCCTGCCCCGAGGTTTTCCGCCTCTTTCGCCCACCACAGGGCATCGATTCCTGTATACACCCGCCCGCCATGAATAACCATTTCATATCCCGAGGGGATTTTTATACTTGGCCCTACCTTCTTGACATCCATTCCCAGAACGACACACTGGCTACCAAAAGCCCTGGCGCCCTCCGAGATAAGAGGCGGATTTTTAATAGCCTCAGAGTTAATGCTGATTTTTTCAGCGCCTGCGAGAATAACGCTCCTCATGTCTTCAACAGTCCGAATGCCGCCGCCAACGGAGAAAGGAATGAAAATGGTCTCTGCCACTCTTCTAACCACGTCGATCATGATGTCGCGCCCATCGGATGAGGCCGTGATGTCATAAAAGACAATTTCATCCGCGCCTTGTTCATAGTACTCCCGCGCTGCTTCAACAGGATCGCCGATGTCGATGTTGCCCTCGAATTTAACGCCTTTCGTCAGCTTTCCGTCACGGACGTCCAGACAGGGAATGATTCGTTTACTTAGCATAGTGACCATCCCATTGGACGAAGTTGGCCAGTATTTGAAGCCCCGGTCTTCCGCTTTTCTCCGGATGAAATTGAACAGCCACCAAATTTCTCCGGGCTATGGCAGCGCAGAAATTATGTCCATAATCGGTCCATCCAACAACCAATCGGTCATCCGCGGGCGCGGGGTAATACGAATGGACGAAGTAAAATTCAGAATTATCGGGCAGTCCCTGGAATACGGGGTGATTTTTTTGGAACGCCACATGATTCCACCCCATGTGTGGGACTTTCAGAAACATACCTTCATGCTGCAGATCCTTGGGGAAGCGCTTTACGGCACCCGGTATAATGCCCAGGCATTTTGTTTCATTCTCTTCACTATAGTCAAAAATCACCTGGGTGCCGAGGCAAATTCCTAAAAGCGGCTTCCCCTGCCGCACCCATTCCGATATCCACTGATCCAGTTTATTCTGGCGCAGATTCGCCATCGCATCTCCCGCCGCACCAACGCCAGGGAAGATGATATGGGTCGACTGATTCAATATGTCCGGGTTATCGCTGATCTCACAAGGCTCCTTTAAATAACGGAGAGCTCTCGCTACGCTGGTCAGATTCCCCGCCCGGTAATCAACAATACCAATCATATTTCTCTTCTCAATCAAAATACATGGAAAGATGCCTGTTCATTAGAAAACGCACTAAACCAAACTTTTATACGATGTGCAACATTCATTCCATCGTGAAATAAATACCCTGGTGCGTGTTTCTCCTGTCAAGCTCCCTATCGATGGAATTCAATACATCCATCTTATTGACAGCCCATTGTGGGGCGAGAAAAATATCCCGGTAGCCGTCCGCGGTCAGCCGCTGTATAACCATCTCCGGCGGCAGTATCTCCAGAACATCACATACAATCCGTACATAATCGTCCTTTTCCAGGAGGGAAATCTTTCCCTCTTGATAGAGATCACCCATCTTCGTTCCCCTGAGGGCGAGGAGCAGATGAATTTTAATCCCGTGAATCGGGAGGCGTGCAAGCATCCGTGCTGTTTCCAGCATATCTTCCCTCGTCTCCCCCGGCAGACCGATGATGATATGGGTGCAAATATGTACATTTTTGTCCGAAGCCCTTTTTACAGCATCTTTAAAGGTGTCTGCCATATGCCCCCTGTTGATGAACCGCAATGTCCGGTCATGGATCGTCTGGAGCCCCAATTCAAGCCACACATGGGTTCGTCTCGCATAGTCCTGAATAAGATTCATCACACCATCAGGAACACAATCGGGGCGTGTGCCGATTGAAAGGCCGATAACATCCTCCTCCGCCAGGGCTTCGTCATACAGTTTCTTCAGTTTTTCGACAGGGCCGTAGGTATTGGTAAAGGTCTGAAAATAAGCGATAAACTTTCCCGCGTTTCTGTGCGTTGTGTAGTACTCCTTACCCCTGTGTATCTGCTCAGCCACGGAAGGGAGTTCCCCTGCCTGCCGCAGGCGAGAGCCACGGCCGTCGCAATAGATGCATCCCCCAGTTGATACGACGCCGTCACGGTTCGGACAGGTGAATCCGGCGTCAATCGGGAGCTTGTACACCCTGCACCCGAACCGGTTGCGCCAGAAGCTCTTCAGATCGTAATATCGTTTTGTGTTATGCCAAAAATCCGGTTTCACCAAGAGTCCTCATTTTTTATTGTATTTTCACAATCAATAATTATATACAATATAGTAGGATTTTCAATCATTATGAACTCAATGTAAAAGGTTGGTTGTTTGGAAAGAAATTACGATATCATCGTGGTCGGGGGCGGTCATGCCGGATGTGAGGCGGCACTTGCGGCGTCTCGGATGGGCTGCTCCACGATCATGTTCAATATTAACCTCGACTCTATCGCCCTCATGTCCTGCAATCCCGCCATCGGGGGCCTCGCCAAGGGCCAGCTTGTCAAGGAGGTTGACGCCCTGGGGGGAGAAATGGGGAAGATCGCGGATAAAACCGCCGTCCACTTCCGCCTCTTGAATGCATCAAAAGGGCCCGCCGTGCAGTCGTCGCGCTTCCAGTGTGATAAACAGCTTTACCGGCTGACCATGAAAACCATTGTCGAGAAGGAAAAGAATCTCCATCTCCGCCAGACCCTCATCGACCGCCTCATTGTCGAGGATGGGAAAGTCGTTGGCGTTGAAGATCATATCGGCGTCTTCTATCGCGGGAAAGCGGTGATCATCACTACGGGGACTTTTTTAAACGGCCTGATCCATATCGGCACCGTGCATTACCCTGCGGGGAGGGCCGGTGAGATGGCATCCCTCCGACTTGCGGAGTCATTGAGAGGGTTTGGTTTTGAAATGGGCCGGATGAAGACAGGCACACCGCCGAGATTGCGGGCTTCCACAATCGATTTTTCGCGGCTCGAACGCCAGGACAGCGACCCCGATCCGGAGCCCTTTTCCTTCACTACGGAAAAGCTCAGGGAAGAGCGGCTTCCTTCATATTTTTCCGCGACGACGAAGGAAACCCATCGCCTCATCAGGGAAAACATTATGCTCTCCCCCCTCTACTCAGGAACGATCAAAGGGGTAAGCGCCCGCTACTGCCCCTCTCTGGAAGATAAGGTGATGCGTTTTTCCGATAAGGAGAAACATCCCGTCGTCCTTGAATTTGAGGGGCTGGAAACGGAAGAGATATATGCCAAAGGTTTGGGTAACAGCATGCCCCAGGACCTTCAGGAGAAAATCTTCCACAGCGTGCCCGGTCTCGAGGAAGCTGAGATCATGCGCACGGCCTACGCCATTGAATATGATTTTGTTCAGCCTACCCAGCTTCGGCAAACCCTCGAAACGAAACTCGTTTCCGGATTGTACCTTGCCGGACAGATCAACGGCACATCAGGCTATGAAGAAGCTGCCGCCCAGGGACTGTGGGCGGGCATCAACGCAGCGTGTGCAGTGCAGGGGAGACCGCCCTTCATACTTGATCGTTCGGAAGCGTACATGAGCGTCCTCATTGACGATCTCGTAACCAAAGGCGTTGATGAACCATACCGGATGTTCACCTCCCGTGCCGAATACCGCCTGATCCTCAGAGAGGATAATGCCACCATCCGCCTTATGGGGAAAGGACATGATCTGGGTCTGATTTCCCGTGATCATTATAATCGTCTAATGGAGAAGGTTCGCCAGGTTGACGAAGGAATTAAAAACCTGTCACGCATTAAAATTTATCCCTCCGCAGATGTTAATGCAACGCTTGAGACAATGGGAACCCCGCCGATAAAGAATCCCGTAACCCTCTATCAGCTCCTGAAAAGATACGAAATACACTACGATGATTTGAAAGTTTTTGAGGGATGGGCGGCAATAAACGATAAACTGGTGAAACGGCAGATCGAAATTGAGGCAAAATATGAGGGTTACATCAAGAGGCAGATTGATGCCGTCCGGAAAATGAAAGAACTGGAGGGGAAAAAAATCCCAAGGGATCTGGATTATGGCTCTGTCCAGGGACTTTCCACAGAATTGAAGATGAAGCTGAAAAAGGTGGAACCTGTCACTATCGGACAGGCGGAACGCATACCGGGAATGACCCAGGCCGCGATTACCGCCATTCTGATTACAATGAAAAAGATGGAGTTGGCGGCGGCTGAAAAGAAAGATAAAGCCCTCTCACACTAACCATTTTTCGATTGCCGGTCATGACCAGTTTGGCGGCAATCATCCGTAACTTCAGCCGGGCAATGCAAATCTTGTTAATTAGATCTTGCATAATTTCTCCGCAGCTTGAATCAGGGTTTCATCCTTCTTGGCAAAGCAGAACCTGAGCGCCTTGTGGTCATTTCCTCTGACGTAAAAAACCGATGGAGGGATGGCAGCCACTTTATGTTCGGTTGTGAGCCGTTTTGCGAAATCAATATCATTCTCATCAGTTATGGCTTCATAGGAAAGCATTTGGAAATATGTTCCCCGGCAGGGCAGAGGCCTGAATCGGGAGTTTTTAATCAGGGAGAGAAACAGATCCCGTCTTTCCTGATAAAAACTCGCAAGGGTGAGATACTTTTCCTTTTTCTCCATGAATTCAGCATAGGCCAACTGGATCGGGGTATTTGAAGCAAATGTTACGAACTGGTGGATTTTTTGAAATTCCACTGAAAGTCGTTTTGGGGCCAGACAATAGCCCAATTTCCAACCAGTGGCATGGTAGGTTTTTCCGAAAGAGCTAACCACGAAACTCTGCTGGACGAGTTTCGGATATCTGGTCATGCTTTCATGACGATTCCCGTCAAATACGATATGTTCATACACTTCATCGGAGATGATGAATATATCAGTGTCGGCAATGATATCCATGAGGTCCGTCATGTCCTGCGGACTGAGTACGGTGCCAGTGGGGTTGTGAGGTGAATTTAATACCAGGAGCCTTGTCTTTTTGGTTATTGCATCTTTCACCTCATTCCAGTCAACATGGTAATCCGGATACTTCAATGTCACATACACCGGGATTCCTCCGGAAAGTTGAACAGCAGGGGCATAGGCATCATAAGCCGGTTCGAACAGCACCACCTCGTCCCCCCTGTTCACCACACAGGTGATGGCGCAAAAGATGGCTTCCGTGGCCCCGGAGGTTACGGTGATTTCCGTGTCCGGATCATACGAAGCGCCATAAATGTCCTGTGTTTTTAAAGATATTTGTTGCCGTAAGGCCGGTACTCCCTGCATTGGCGCATATTGATTGTGCCCCATTGCCATGTATTTTAGGACCAGATCACAGAGTTCCGAGTCTACATCAAAATCAGGGAAACCCTGTGAAAGGTTGATAGCCCCCGCATCGTTGGCCAGTTTGGACATCACGGTAAAGATCGTAACTCCAACATGCGGCAGTTTGGAAGATAATGAAATCATCAAACTTGTTCCTTTTCCTGTAAAAGAGTTAAAAGACTTTTCCCATTCTCCAAGGAGCTTTTTCAATTATTCTTTGTTTGTTGTTTTTTTAAGGCATTTAGCGTTTTTGTATACATAAACTCATTATCTTTTTTTAGTCAATTCATTAGTAAACAATTCCAACAGTGATGAATTTCTTGAAATAAAATATTCCCGAAGGAGGATTCTAGAGAAGGAAAATTTAACTTGACAGAGAAGAAATATCACTCATATACTTCACCACGAAAAAGTCTTATCAATTCAATATATATTTGTTATCATTCACACTTTAAAAAGTAAGGGGATTTTTAGCAACAACGAGTTATGATCGAAAAGACTCTTGGTATCGATATTGGCTCCACCACTTTGAAGCTTTGCCTGGTCTCGCGGGAAAATGGTACTGAGCATGCGATCCTCCCTCACGAGGGCGATCTTCCTGGGACGTTGACCCGGCTCATGGACCGCTTTGGATCAGTCAGACCGCTGCGCGGTATCGTCACGGGGAATGAAGGGCGTCATCGCGTTAAGCTGCCTGAGGTCATTGCCGCGGTAGCTATCGAGAGCGGTCTTGATGCCCTAAATCTCAAACCCCGCGCTGTTGTATCCATGGGCGGCGAGGATTTGGTTGTCTACGTCCTCAATGATCGCGGCCGCATTGTCAACACGTACTCCGGGAACAAGTGCGCATCGGGAACCGGTGAATTCTTCCGCCAGCAGCTTGGCCGCATGAACCTGCGGCTTGAGGACATTAATGATGTCTGTAACGGCGCCCACGCTCATCGCATCTCGGCCCGTTGTTCCGTATTCATGAAGTCGGACTGCACACATCGTCTCAACAAGGGAGAATCGAGCAAGGGGGATATAGCACTTTCGCTCTCCAAGGTTATGGCGGACAAGGTCTCGGAGTTTCTTACCAAGGCGAAGATATCAAGCGGCCAGGTGGTGCTGATAGGCGGCGCAACGCAAAACCGCTTCCTCGTCGAATTTATCCGAGAAAACAGGCCGGGAATCGACTTCGTTTTGCCCGATGAGGCGCCATACTTCGAAGCCTTTGGTGCGGCGCATCTGGCCAGAACCAGTGGTGAATTGCTACCTGAAGGCGAGCCGGTGCGTCCTGGTTCGGCATTAGTTTTCAAGACATTCAAACCGTTGTCACAGTCCAGTGAACTGGTGTTCCACGCGCCATCGCGCCGGGGCTCTTTCGATCCTGATGCTGAATACGTACTCGGCGTCGACGGAGGTTCCACGACGACGAAGGCCGCGCTCATCAATACAAAGACACTTGAAATTGTCGCGGAGCACTATGGCCGCACGCACGGAGACCCTGTCGCCGCTCTCAGACTCTGCCTGCGCGAGGTCAAGGAGCAGTTGAGCGGTCACAAGCCGCGGATAAGCCTTGTGGCGACAACAGGATCATCGCGTGAGCTCCTGGGTGTTTTCCTCGAGACGGCCGGCGTCTACAATGAGATCATCGCGCACACCATCGGTACAACTTACTTTCAGAAGGATGTCGACACAATATTCGAGATCGGCGGGCAGGACGCCAAGTACGTGTTCATCAATAATGGCGTCCCCATTGACTACGCGATGAACGAAGCCTGCTCCGCCGGTACAGGGTCTTTTTTGGAGGAATCAGCTTCCGGCGACCTGAACATACACACCGCACCGGAGATCGGCCCGATCGCACTCCAGGCAAAGGCTCCGCTGAAGTTCGGTGAACACTGCTCGGCATTCATAAACTCAGACATCCGAAAAGCGATGCAACAGGGTGCAGCCCGCGAAGACGTCGTCGCCGGTCTGGTTTTTTCCATTGTCGCCAACTACCGAAACCGTGTGGTGGGCAACCGCGCCGTTGGTGACCATATTGTACTGCAGGGCGGCGTCGCCAAGAATCCTGCTGTTCCACTAGCCTTCGCGCAAATGACAGGCAAATCGATTACGGTTCCGCCTGATCCTGAACTCATGGGCTGCTTTGGCGTTGCACGGCTGGTGCTCCAGAAGCACGAAGAAGGGTTGATCGAGAAGAGTGACTTCGACCTGGACAACATGATCGAAAAGGAAATCACATACCACGAAGGGTTTACGTGCAAGGCCTGCGAGAATCTCTGCCCGATTCGGAACCTTGAGGTCGGCGGACATCGCTATCCCTTCGGGGGCCGCTGTTCCCTCTATACGAACCAGCGCAAGAAAAGGAAGATTCGCTCATCGGAGGTCGTCGATTATACCCAGGAGCGCACGCGGATGATCTTCGAGGAGTTCACGCCTTCCCCGGGCACATTCCAGGCCAGAAGCCGGCACGTCGTCGGGGTTCCGCTGGCCTTCTCGGTCCACTCTGTATGGCCTTTCTACTCCTGGTTCTTCCACAGCCTCGGGGTCAAGGCCGTGCTCTCGACTCAGATTGTTCCGGAAGGTATTGCGAAGCAGGAGAGCAACTACTGCTTCCCCGCAGAGATCGCCCACGGTGCGATCCAGGACATGCTTGACAAGGGTGTAGACTACGTCTTCCTGCCACACTTCCGTGACATGCCCTCCATGGAGGACGTGCACGCCTGTGTGTGCCCGCTGACGCAGGGTCTGCCATTTTACGCCCGGCATGCCTTCGGGCTGCGCGATGACCGGATGCTCCGGCCTCTGGTCTCGTTTAACCTCGGGTTTGAGGCGAGCCGCGGCGCATTCGAAGACGTTGCGGAAAAGCTCGGTTTCAGCCGTGCAGAGGGGAGCCGGGCTTACGACGCCGGCGTTGAGCAGTACCAGCGATTCCTCGCAGCTTACAAGGAATTGGGCAAGAAGGTGCTTCGCGAAGTAGAGGAGAATCCGGATCGCGTTTACATCGCGCTCTGCGGTCGCCCGTACAACGCTTTCACACGGGATGCCAACATGGGGATCCCGCGCAAATTCACATCCCAGGGCGTCACCGTCATCCCCTTTGACATGATCTATGACCCGGACGCCGAGATCCCGCCGAACAACTACTGGTACTACGGTCAGGAAAACATGAAGACGGTAAAACAGGTCAGGAAAATCGACAATCTGTATTTGTCATGGATTTCGAATTTCTCCTGCGCCCCTGACTCATTCATGCTTCACTATGTTCGCTGGATGATGGGGCACAAGCCCTACCTGGTGCTCGAGATCGATTCCCACACCGCCGACGCGGGTCTGGATACCCGTGTCGAGGCGTTTCTCGACATTGTGGAAAGTTATCGACGGCACATGAAACCAATCGCTGAGAAGCCCTTCCAGAGGCGCTATTATGTCGCTCTGAAGGATGAATTCTGTGACATCGTCGACCGGAAGACGGGCAAGAGGCTTGACATTCGCGACAAGCGCGTTCATGCGATCCTGCCTTCGATGGGTGATCTTTCCACCGAGGCAGCGAATGTGGCCTCACTTCGTCAGGGGATCCGTTCGACAAACCTGCCGCTGCCGGATGTCTTCAGCACCCAGCTTGCCCGCAATGTCGCCTCGGGCAAGGAGTGCATCCCGGCGCTCCTGGTGCTGGGTTCGATCCTCAAGTTTTTCCGTGACAAGAATCCAACCTCCGGCGATGATATCTATGCGGTCTTCGTGCCATCGACACTGGGACCGTGCCGGACAGGGCAGTACCATGTCTTTTTTGACCGGCTCTTCGATGAGATGGGCTGGGAGAATGTGGTCCTCCTTGTGGGTCACTCGGAGAACTCGTATCGCGAGTTGGGCCCGACATTCACCAGAGATTTCTGGCGTGCGACCGTTTTGGGTGACTACTTCACCGACCTCCGGACCTCTCTCCGGCTCCTTGCCCGTGATCCGGAAGACGCACTGAAACTTTTCCAGGCTGTCTGGCAGGACGTGCTGGCCGCTTTCCGGACTGGCAACAAAGAGCTCGACCGGGAGCTTAAGCGCGCGGCGCACAGATTCTCCCACGTCCCGCTGAAGGGAAGTCTTGATGATGTGAAGAAGGTCCTCATAATGGGCGAGATATACGTCCGGCGCGACAACTTTTCCGTGGAAGAGGTTTCGCAAATGCTCATATCAAAGGGGATTTACCCGAAGGTTACCGGCGTGACCGAGTGGATCCATTATACCGACTTCGCGCGCAAGTTCATCATGGAAGGCCGCCGCAAGCGCGAAGGCTGGCTGCGCACACTCCTCCATGGCGGTCTCAAGGAAGAGGCCGGATATCTGATCGATAAGGTCTGGAAGGATAATGTCGAGGGAAAAATCGCCGCGGCATTGAGACCAACCGGTCTCATCCCGCACGTTCCCCATGATATGAACGAGATTATCGGCGAAGGGAAACACGAGTTTGTTGATCCGGAACTGGAGAGCGAGGCAACGATATCGCCCGCGGTGGGCGCGGCGGCGATGAATGACGGCTACTCCGGTGTGGTCATTATCGCCCCCTTCTGCTGTCTCCCGGGACGGCTGATCGAGGGGGTCTATGCGCCATGGGCGAAGGCCCGTGATTACCCCGTGCTGGCGCTGGAGAACGACGGACAGCCCTATCCGCCGAATGTTGTCTCGCGGATGGAGGTCTTCGCTTACAATGTCCTGCGATTCGAATCGAATCGGCATCACAACTAAATAATCATTTACAAGGCGTTGAGAAATGAACGGACAGATCCAACCAAACACCCCTGCAGGCGTGGCGCTGAACGCGAGACATGCCGAGAAGGTGGCCAGGGTATCGGAGCAGCTTCGGCGGAGGAAAAGTACGGCGCCGCTCTCCCGGGAAAAGCGGGTCGTCTCTCACCAGGTCCCCAAGGTTCATGACAAGAAGCACACCGATGAAAAGGTGAATCTCCTCGACTTCGACGAGATTATCGAGATTGACCCCGAGCGGCGCATCTGCATCGCCGAGCCGGGAGTTCCCTTCTGCACAATTGTCGATCACACCCTCCCCATGGGCCTGGTGCCGATTGTCGTCCCCGAACTCAAGACAATCACCATCGGAGGGGCCGTGGCGGGCTGCTCCATCGAGTCCATGTCTTACGTTTATGGGGGTTTCCATGACACGTGCCTCGAGTATGAAATCATAACCGCGAAAGGAAACGTGCTCACCTGCACACCCGACAACGAACACTCGCTGATCTTCCAGATGATGCACGGCTCCTTCGGAACTGTAGGCATCCTCTCGCGGCTCGTGTTCCGTCTGATCCCTGCCAAGCCCTTCGTCCACCTCCGCCACGAGCAACATACATCAATCGACAGCTATATGGCATCCATCTGGTTTCACTTCGAACGCCGCGATGTCGACTTCATGGACGGCATCATCCACTCACCGTCGCACCTTGCTCTCTGTGTCGGCGATTTCGTGGAGAGTGCACCCTACACGAACCGCTATGACTGGTGGAAGATCTATTACCAGAGTACTGCCACGCGCCGCGAGGACTACCTGAAAACGCCTTACTATTTCTACCGTTACGACCAGGGCGTCACCAACGTACATCCCAAGTCCTTCATAGGCCGGCTGCTCTTCGGCAAGTTCCTTGGCTCCTCGCAGATCCTCAGGCTCGCAGAGAAGCTTCGCTGGCTCCTCCTTAACGACGACCGCCCCGATGTCACGGTGGACACATTCATCCCGTTTTCGCAGCTCAAGGAATTCCTCGAATGGTATGCGAAAGACTTCGGACATTTCCCGCTCTGGGTGGTCCCGTACGCCCGTGTCCATGACTACGAGTGGCTCACCGAGAGCTTCTGGGAGAAGCTCACAGACACGCTGATGATCGACATCGCCATCTACGGCATGAAGCAGCGCGGAGACACGAACTACTACCGCCTGATGGAGGAAAAACTGCAGGAGCTGAACGGGATCAAGACGCTGATCTCTTACAACTACTATACGGAAGACGAGTTCTGGCAGATTTTCAACCGCACAAACTACGACACAGTCAAGGCCATCACAGATCCCGACAACATATTCCGCACCCTCTACGAAAAAACCTGCCGTGCCGCCATGGGGCGGGAGTGATAACCCCATACATTTCACGCAGTCAAAGCTCTTATGCAGATCGCATTCAGCAGAAAGCCTGCCCTTGTTCTACCATAGGTCGCGCCCCGCGAACGTTTATTCCCTGTCCAATCTGTGTCAGATCATCCGCGCGTTTTCAAAGACAGCCGTTCAATGCTTGCATGTATAGAGGGTGATGCCGTCGTCCCTGTTCACTCATCGGTGCCCTTAAGAAAAGAGAGAACTTGAGCCATCAGGCTGTTTATGGCCCGGTATTTCTCAGGTCCTGCTGCAAAGATGGTTTCTTCGGACTGCACATATTTCGACGGCGCAAGCTCGTTGCGGCAGTTTGAAACGATCTCCCGGGCTAACTCTGGTGTGGTTTCCAGATGGAACTGAAGGCCGATAACCGATTTCCTATACTGGAACGCCTGGTTTGCGCAACCCTCACTTTTCGCAAGGTGAATCGCGCCTGCCGGAAGGTCAAATGTCTCTCCGTGCCAGTGAAAAACCTCGACCGATTGCGGAAAACGGAAGGTTGAGACGCCTTTCGATGGCACTCCCTGCACTGGAAACCACCCAATCTCTTTTGTCTTGTTCGCATATACCCGGGCACCCATTGCACTTGCAATGAGTTGTGCGCCGAGACAGATGCCCAGAAGTGGCTTACCGGTCCTGACGAAGCGAAGAATAAACTGTTTCTCTTGAACAAGCCAGGGATATTTACCCTCGTCGTTCACACTCATGGGACCGCCCATCACAATGAGCACGTCAACTTCCTCTGGTTCCGGTACCCTCACAGATTTGAAAAACTGTGTACTCGTTGTTTCGTATCCGCTTTCCTTGAGCCATGCCTCAATACTGCCGAGGCCTTCGAATGGAATATGCTGTAAGTAATGGGCGCGCATCCAAGATCTCCTTTTGTTTACTCGATACACAACGAAACATCATTATTCATCAAACATTCGTCGCGGGGTAAGGCATACCCCGCGAACCGCAATTACGCACATCGACAAAATCTAAAACGAAAAGCTCGCTGCCAGACCTCCGTAAATGAACGAGCTGTCCCGGTCATCCGGTTTTGCCACTCCTTTCATTCCCGAACCTTTCATTTCGTTTTTGGCTTCATTGGAGAGGGGGAATACATATGAAAGGGTCGGTGTGACCGTGATGTATCCTGTTGCCTTGATAGGCAGGCTGATGGTCACATTTCCATCATGGAAATTGTTGAACTTGTCCTCCTTTGCCTGGCTGTTGCTGTCAAATTTAGGATACCCGCCGTAACCGGTGCCGGCATTGAAAAGGGCGGCGTCCGCGTAAGTGCTCAGGAGATAGCTTGCCGAAGCCGCCAATTTCATGGATACCATCTTGTTGAACTCGAAGGTGTGGGATACCCCAAGGAGGAAATACCAGTTTCGATAGTGAGAGATTTCTTTATATGCCGTAAGGGCAGGCGACAGAAGGGTGTTCAGGCTCACCGTGGCAAAGATTTCCTGCGCATCGGCCCGGTCCGGGGCATCCCTGTTGAGGGAGCTCAGGGAGTAGTAGATGTATCCGGCCCCAAGATTGAACAATCCTAAATTCTTCGTGTAAGACAAGGTTAAATCCGTTTCGTTCCAGGTGCTTGAATAATTTGTGTCACCCGTTCCCGAAAAATAGGGACTCGTATCCAGATTGCCCCAGATGTTAGCCGAAAAGCCGTTGTAGCCGATTGTCGCCGACGGTTGGACAACGATACTGTTGCGGCTCAATTCATAACCCCTCCAGATATACCGGCTCATTGCCGCCACAGTAAAGTCCCCCGTAGGCTTTTCCTCTTCGGCTGGTTTTGCTGCTTCTGTTCCGGGTTTGGCTGTCTCGGCAGCCGGCTTTGCCTCTTCCGCCCAGAGCAATGGAGCGTTGCCAATGACGAGGGAGAGGGATACAATGACGGCCATGTAAAAATTTCTGATATTAATGCTATCTTTCATGATGAATTATCCTTTCGCTGATTTCGTTTGGCATCCTTTCCCGGCACTACATGGATATCACCATGAGCACCCGGAGCCGTGGGCCTTTATCTACATGAAAAACTTCCCTCCGCCTTAGAGCATAGGCAGATACCTGTCTATTTCGAACTGACTCACATGAATCCGGAAGCGAT
>CAZMBE010000008.1:0-46293 GCA_964564625.1 uncultured Syntrophaceae bacterium
ATCATCGCATCAAGAATTACGCACTTTGATTTTACTGTCTTCCCGGTCATTCAATCCGTACTCTTTGAGGAGATCATCAAGATCAATAAGGCTGCTGCTCAGATAGCTCGCCAGTCTGGATCGCGTAATCCTGCCTTTCTTGTAAGCGATAAAGGCCAAGCGCACGAATCTTTCCGGAAATTCCGGCGGAGACCACCATGATTTACTCATGGTAGCTTTGTCCATTTCACGGAATTGGGAATCTGCAAGAAGTCCGTCTACGATTTTCTTCGTCAGACGACGCAAGTTTAGCAGACGATACAAAAGGGCGCTTGTGGATACGTCGAACTCACGTGCAATCTCGATTAAATCGGTATAGCTGATAGTTCCTTCTTTTATTCTTCTGTCAAAAGCAATGCTCAGAGAGTCACCGGGGAGTAAAAGGCATGAGGCAAAAACCTCGGCAAAACGTTCAACTGCCTGCCATAATTCTTCATCTTTGCGAAGAGCTTGAGGGTCATAACTGCTCCAGGTCAACAAATGGAACACCTCGTGAGCAAAATTATAATTTCTCCTCCAGGGAGCTTCTCTCGAATTCATTAAGATGGCAGGGCCAAAGGAACCAATGGTAGATGCCGCCGAACCGTCCTGCCCTAAGTCCATATACCACACTTTGACACCGTATCTGTCCTCCAGAGTTTTCTCCAACAAAGCTGCCGGAATGGAGCCAAGAGAAAATTCACGTGATATTCGTTCGGCAAGTTTGGCGATATCGCGATAATCAGCCTTATCGAAATCAATTTTTTCACCAGGGAAAATTTGAGTGGGTTCAGCATCATTGAGTTGTTCCAATTCATGATATTCCCGACAGTGCTTTAAAAAATCAGCTTTCTTGATTTCTTCCTGATCGGGCAATTTTCGCCAAAGAACTTCAGGTAGAGGCTCCGATTCCTTTATATCCAGGAGTGCGCTTGTTGTTGTACGAAGGAGTTTCGCAAGCTTAGCAAGTTCCCACGCGCCGACCTCGCGCTTGCCCTGCTCGATCTGAGATATGCTCTGAGGTGAAGACACCCCAATTTCATTAGCCAAATCTGTTTGGGTTAACTTGAGGCTTTTTCTTGTGTCGGCTATACGTCTGCCTAAAATTTTTCGGAGATTTTCCATCACGGTCACCTCCATTCACGATAATATTGAATATTTAAGTTTACTCTACACTACATATCGTTATATTTCAATAAAATATTGAATGATATTGTGAATTGTAGATAGATATAGTGAAAATGTAGTGAATATAATTAAATTTTCAGCGAGAGATGTTTTAGTAAAGACTATATGATAATTTATGTTGACGTATAATATCATATGATATAATCTGACTTTACAAATGGTGGAGTGACAGGATGATCGATCAGGATGGTATAAATAAATTTCTTGGATACTTTAAAAATGCGTAACAGAAAAAGGATTGTTCTGGTGAGTCCAAATGAAGAGAATATGTCCAATTTGTGAGAAAGAATCACGGGCAAAGATAATAAAGAAAAAAGAATCACTGAATGTGCGGGGTGAGCACATTGACATAGAGTATGAAGTTTCTAAATGTGAGGCATGTGGTGAAGAGTATATGGATACCAAAGCTGAGCATGATCCCTTTGTGCATGCCTATGCCATTTATCGAAAAAAGCACAAAATGCTGCACCCCGAGGAGATTAAGGAAATTAGAAGAAAGTATGGGCTTACGCAAGGCGAACTCAGCAGTCTTCTTGGCTGGGGTGGCGCCACATTAAGCAGATATGAAAATGGCGCGCTTCAAGACAAGACTCACGATAATCAACTGAAACTTTTGAGAGAGCCGCGGAATATGCTCAAGATGGTCACTGAAAATTCAGATGCCTTGAGGGAGCAACGAAGGAATCAATTACTGACAAACATCGAAAAGTTGGCAAAGGACGAGTATCCCATTAAACGATTCCTGGAAGAATGGGGTACAGAGAGGGAGATATCTGTGTATTCGGGCTACAATTCTTTTGATTTGGATAAGTTGATTAATTGCATTCTGTATTTCTGTATGGACGGTTTGCTGAAAACAGTTATAAACAAACATCTCTTTTATGCAGATTTTAAACACTTCAAAGATTACAGGGTTGGGATAACAGGCTCCCGCTACGTCCATCTGACGTATGGCCCGGTTCCGAAGAATTACGACATTTATCTTGCGACTTTGGTCAATGAGAGGGAAATCGAAGTCAATGAAGTTTTTTATGAGGGTAAGGACTCTGTTGGCGAGGAATATAAAGCAATAGAAGCGCCCATATTAACACTTTTTTCCGATAGTGAGCTGAAAATATTGGCTACGGTAAAAGAGCATTTCAAAGGGTATTCGGCGAAAGCCATTAGTGATTTTTCCCATAAGGAGAAGGGGTATCAAGAAACTACGACGGGACAATCAATATCTTATGAGTATGCTGAGTCATTAAGAATATAAAAATGTGGTATGTGTTTACGGAGGAAAATGGCATGGGAACGAAGAAAGTAAATTATAACAATGCTGGAATAAGCCAGTTACCCAATGATAAACCGGTTCTCTATCGAATCGAGACTGAAGGCAGCTCGCTCAATTATGCTGGAATTGCCCAGCGCGGCAGAGTTCAAGATCGAATAAAAGAGCACCTCGGAGAAATCCCCGGCTCCAAGGTGCGGATTGAATAGTTTAGCAGTATTAATGACGCGAGAGAAAAAGAGGCGAGGGTCATAAACAGAAACAAGCCAAAATACAACGAACAGAACAAATAGACTATAGAAGGAGAAAATGGAACGGTTGTACTAGCTCACTAATTCGGTAACTATTTAGAGTTTATCAAAGGGTGTTTCATAATTCAATCCTCCATTTCTGCGAAGGTGGTTATGTTCGAAGAGGAAGTTTCCGAGATTCACGATGCAACCAGGTTCTGAATCAAAGATAAAGGACCGGGACGGTTCTATTTATTTAGTAAGTATTTAATTATAAATGCCTTAGGGGCAAATACTCAATAATGAAACACTCAAAAGGCATACCAGGCGCAGGATGGAAACATGAGTATGTTCGACCGCTATATCGGCATAGACTATTCTGGCGCGCAAACCCCTTCAAACAGTCTTCCGGGCCTCCGCGCCTTTATTGCTGAGGGAAGCGGCATGCCGTACGAAGTCCAGCCGCCGCCGAGCCCCCGCAAATACTGGACGCGCCGTGGACTGGCGGAGTGGCTGATGGTGATGCTTCGTGAAACTTCCCGCACAATTGTCGGCATCGACCACGGCTTTTCATTCCCCATTCCCTACTTCGAGAAGTACAAAATCCTGCAGAACTGGGATATTTTCCTCGATGATTTCTGTAATCACTGGCCAACGGACTCGCCCAATATGCACGTGGACTTTATACGTGACGGGCTCCACGGAAATGGTTCTGAACGGCTGGGGAACCGAAAATGGCGACGCATCACGGAGAAGCGCACGCCGCGCACTCAATCCGTATTTAAATTCGACTGTCAAGGCTCGGTTGCCAAGTCAACGCACGCGGGGATTCCCTGGCTCCGTTACGTAAGAAGATCTCTCGGTTCATCCGTGCATTTCTGGCCCTTCGACGGCTGGACGCCCCGTACTGGGAGCCACGTCGTGGCGGAGGTCTATCCCTCTCTATGGCGAACCCGGTATCACAACGTGGAGAGAACCAGAGATCAAAAGGATGCCTTTGCAGTGTGTCGCTGGCTTCAAGAAACAGACCTCGCAGACGATCTTACCCGGTTCTTCGATCCGCGGCTTACTCCCGGCGAGCGGGTGATTGCAAACATTGAGGGATGGATTCTCGGGGTCATGTGAGGATAGAAGTCATTGAGAATACTGGATACCGGATCGCGTCCGGGATGACGGGGTTGAGGGTACGACGCAGACCTATCACCATCGGGATGACGCAGGAGTTGGGCATGACGGGGAGGAAATCAGGAGAACCGTCAGTCTCCATAGATAATGAGGGACTTGCGTTTGTAGATTCCTAAAAGGATGCTGAAGGTCCTCTGGTCTATGTAGTAAATGTCTTTGATCCCCGCGATCTCCGCCTCGTTCTTGATACGTTCCGCCGTCCACTCGGCGGAGATGTTGAACCCGGTTACAGGCTCCTTTATCTGGTAGTCATGGAGGACACATCGCTTGGTTCCCACCGGTGTTTCCCTGAATACCCTTGAGTAGGGCCTCGTGGTATCCGAGTAAATCATGCCGGTCGGCGTACACCCCACCAGGGCGAGGAAACAAAGGAGGCCGATCGCCCGTTTAATCGCCGTAGACAATGGTCGTCACCTCACAGTAAAGGCCGAAAAGGATTGAATAAATCTTTGCATCGGCGTGGCGTATAACCGTGATCTTGCCGTTTTCCGCAGCTGCCTTCGTTCCCGCGTCGCCCCATCCCACAAGCCAGAAGACCGAGTGCCACTTTGATTGGCCGATCTTCGTGCCGAGTTCGGTTTTGTTGAATTCTGTGCCGAGGGGCATCTGGACGTTGTAGTACACGCAGCCCGAAAGAAGGAACGATAGAAGGATCAGGACCAGGATGCTTTTTTTCATAATGGTTCGCATGTGAGTTGCTCCTCCAGGGATTTTTGTAATACCGGTACTATAGTTACAGGCGTTTGCCTTGTTACCATGAATGTATAGAGAAAAAGCGGCGGCATGTCAATAAGGAGATGGGGGAATGATATACTTCCGAAAATTTCTTTCAAAAGGCGCCGCCTTATCTTTGGACATGGCATACTTTTTCAGGCCGAACATAAAGTCACCCGTAGGGACCATTCCGATCCTTTCGCAATATTGCTCAGATCCCCCCAGGGCATAAAGGACAAATTCTCCGTCAAGGGACAGGGAGAGGCTGTTCTTAATAGTGAAATACACGAGACCGGATCCTATGCGCCGCATCCTGCCGGCAGTGCCGTAATAATTCCAGGGTGCCGTGGCAAAAAAATCAAGGTACAGTATGCGATGATGCCTGAATGACAATAACCCGTCCAGCCGTGTGCCGGTATACGCCGCGAAGCATTTGTCAATGAACACCGAGCTGAGGGACATATTGATTATTCTATCCCACTCGAAGCATCGGTAGTGAAAATCCCTGTCCCTTTGCCGTATAATTTTGTCGTCTACGTATGGCTCCCATGTGGCTTTGAAATCACGGATCGTTTCTGAAGTCGCCCTCACTATTTCAGTTTCACACTCGATGTTTTCTACGCTGTCGAAGGAGAGAAATTTCACGTTACGAGCATCCTTTTTAGTTGCGCGCTGACCGCCGTTCGAGCCCGCGAGTCCGGATATGAGATCAGCAAACATTTAGCACAGGTCGGGCGATAAGAGAATAGGCGTTTTGGTATTTCTGATTCTCGTGACGCGGGATGGAGCCTCACGTGAAAAGTATTTGACTGAACACACTGAAAATGTGGTACAAAGTAACAGCGCATTTCATTTTTGAGGTACGTGTGATGATCAGATCACTGGATGATTTTGCAAGGATTGCCAGGGAAAAGGGACCCAAGAAGCTGGCCGTTCTCGCACCCGAAGATGAGGAGTTCATGCGTGCGGTGAAGCGGAGCTGGCAGATGGGATATATCGAACCCGTACTCATCGGCAACGCGGAAAAAATGGGACGGGTGGCAGACAAGGTCGAATTCGAGATCGGTGGTTTCGAAAAGATTATCAGGGATGATCGGCAGGCAATTGCAGATCTCGGGATACGCATGCTCTTTTCCGCGGAACTGGATATCGCAAGCAAAGGGCAAATTCCCACCTCTTACATTTACCGCTCCATCATCAGGGAAGAGGGCAAAGCGGGTTCGGGAATGACCGTGAGCGTGGTCACCTTCTGGGAGATTCCGGGGCTCCGCCACCTGGTTGCCTTAACGGATACGGGCGTCAGCATCAAACCGGATTTCACGACGAAGGCCGAGATTCTCAAGAACGCCCTTTTTGTCTATCGTCTTCTGGGGTATCCAAAGCCGAAGATCGCCGTCCTTTCCGGCCGGCGAGAGATAGGCGGCACCCTCGCCTCCTACCGGGATTACGGATTGCTCAGGGAAGCCGCCGCCTCGGGAGATTTCGGGGATTGTGAGATTATTGACGCGACCTCCTTCACCGATATTTTTCTTGGCAGGGACAGACGCCTGGCCGATCATCGCAGCCCGGACATGGAGCAAATGCCGCACATCCTTCTCTTTCCCTGCCTTGATACGGGGAACATCATCTGCAAGCTCGATTTCTTCCTGGATGTCACCCGCTGCTCCCTCGTCGCAACCTCCAGAGGACCGGTCTGCATCCCCGCCCGATCCGACTTCAGCGATAACATTGTTGAGCAGCTCGCCATGTGTGTCGTCGTGTCGGACAGGATGAAAAGGGAGGTGACGTGAGATGATGAGATCGTTGCAAGAGATCCTTGAAGCCGCGAAGGAAGGGGCCGCGAAGAAACTGGTGGTTTCCTGGGCGGGGAAAAGGGATATGGATCTCCTCGGCAGGGCGGCGGAGGCCGGCCTCATCATTCCCTGTCTGGTCGGCGACGGCAGCGCGACAGAAACAATGATCAGGCAAACCCTGCCGGCATCGCTGGAATATGAAATCGTGGACGAGAAAGATCCGGGCAGGGCCCTCACCAGGGCGATGCAACTTCTCATGGAAGGCCGCGCGGATATTATTATGCAGGGCGGCACCACCCACCAGGCGTTTCTTGATGCCATCCTTACCGCAAAAAAAGGTCTCCGGAAGAGGAAGCTGGCAAGCTACATTTCAGTATTTCAGCTCCCGAAACAGGAAAAGCTGACCCTCGTGACGGATACCTTTATCAACAATAATCCGAACCTCGGCGAAAAACAGCAGATCCTTGAAAATGCCCTCCAGCTCGCGGGCATTCTGGGGATCGATACGCCGAAGGTCGCGGTCCTCGCCGCCATCGAGCAGGTAAACCTGAGCATACCCTCAACACTGGACGCGGCGATCCTCTCCAAGATGTCGCAAAGGAAACAGTTCGGAAAAGCCATTGTCGAAGGGCCCCTCGACATAGACTGCGCCCTGAGTGAGGCCGCGGCGGAAAGAAAAGGTCTTCAGAGCGTGGTGACCGGGAATGTCGATATATACCTTGTCCCTGAAATCGATACGGGCCACCTCCTCGCTGAATCCCTCGTGTTCTTCGGAAAGATGGAGACCGCCGGGGCAATCATGGGAACGGAACATCCCGTGATCCTGAACCTTCCTTTTGTCTCCGATGAAAACAAACTCGCAGAGATTGCCCTCGCAGCCCTGATATGCGGAAAGAGAGGAAACGATGCATAAGGAACCTCTTCTGCTCGTTATCAACGTGGGCTCCACTTCAACAAAGGCCGCCTGTTTCAAGGGAAAGGCGCCCGTGGTTCTCGAAACAATCCGGTATAGCAGTGAAGACCTGGCGCTCTATTCTTCTTTTCATGATCAGCTCCCCCGCCGCAAGGATGACCTTCTCAAATTTTTACACAAACACGGGATCGGTTTAGACAAAGTGGACATGATCATCAGCCGTGGAGGCCTTGGCAAGCCATTGCCCGCGGGCGCGTACACGATTGACGACGCCATGTGCAAGGACCTCCTGGAGGGAAAATTCGGCAAACACGCCTCCGCCCTGGGACCGGCCATTGCGCTTGATTTATCCATGAGATACGGGATACCCGCCATCGTGATCGATCCGCCAAGCACAGATGAGTTCCATCCCTTGGCAAGGTTCTCCGGCCTTCCTGAGATTGAGCGGAAAAGCGTCCTTCACGCGTTGAATCAGAAGGCGGCAGCCCATCGTCTTGCAGAAAAGCTGGGGAAACGATACGAAGAGATGAACCTCGTCGTGGCCCATCTTGGCGGGGGGATCACTGTCGGCGCCCATCGGAAAGGACGGGTTATTGATTGCACCCATGGGCTCGCCGAAGGCCCGTTCACACCGGAGAGGGCAGGTTCTCTTCCCACAGCAAGTCTCCTTGACCTCGCGTGTTCGGGGAAGCTTGATAAACAGCAGATTCTTAACCGGCTTGTGGGCCAAGGCGGCCTTTCTGCGTACCTGGGTACGACGGATGTTCGGAAGGTAGAAGAGATGATCAGGGCGGGAGACGAAAAGGCGAACCTGGTGTATGAGGCCATGGCGTATCAAATTGCCAAGGAGATCGGTGCAATGAGCGTTGTCCTGAAGGGAGAGATCGACGGGATCATCCTGACAGGGGGTTTGGCCAACTCCGAAATGCTCATGGACCGCATCAAGGAGTGGACTCAGTTCATTGCGCCCGTATTCATCTATCCCGGTGAAGATGAGATGTCAGCCCTGGCCGAAGGGGGCCTTCGGGTGTTGCGTAAGGAAGAGGAGCTGCAGAGATATCTATGAACGGTGGCAAAAAGTGAGTTTTGAGGTTTCCCATGTTACAGGCTGATGTGCTACATATGGTAAAAACACTGGAAATGATGGCAGAGTTTGAACTTGTTATTTCTGAGTTTTATCAATGCGCCGGAGATTTGTGGAAAGAGGAACACGAGTTTTGGACAGGCCTCGCGCAGGCTGAAATATCCCACGCCGGGCACATTAGAAAAATGGTGCGTATTTTACATAAGAAGCCGCTGGAATTCGAGACCGGGCGCCCCCTAACTACGGCAGCCGTCACTACGGCGATTACCGGTGTAAGAAAGAACATTGAAAGACTGAAAAACGGCGAGCTCACCAAGAAACAGGCACTGTTCATATCCCGCGATATCGAAGACTCCATACTTGAATCAAAGTACACAGAGATATTAAAAACAAAAGACATGGAATACCAGACACTGATCTCTGAAGTTGCACTCCAAACGGAAACGCATAAAAAGCTTTTAATCACGAAGATTCACGAGGCGCAGTGAGCGGCATGAAAGAAACATTTCCCGCCTTCCCAATTGTTACGTAGACTTACAACTCCTCCCGTGGACTCATATTGATTTGGGTATACAGCGGAAAATGGTCAGAAGGGTAACACTTTTTCCACCGGACTTGAATAATTCTCGCGTCTTGGACCCGGATGGATGAGGGGACAAAAATATAATCAAGCTTGAACCGGAATAATAATCTGCGATACCCGTGGAAGGTAGCGACATTTCGATGATGTGGATTTTGCACACGAAACGTGTCCAGCAAGGGTTCTGGATTCAACACGACCTCTTTTGCTTTGATTTTTAAAGGTATATTCCCTTTTAAATATTGTATGGGCGAAGTCTTTTCCCTGGCATTAAAATCGCCTGCCAGTATAAATGGGTCCGGCGAATGCCGGGCATGAATGTACCTGGTCAACAAGACAACGCTGTTTTTTCGCGAGCGCAGGGAAAGATGATCCAAATGGACATTATAGAAATAAAACGCCTGCTCTGTTTCTTTATCAATCAGCCGCGCCCAGGTACAGGTACGGGGGATGATGTTCCCCCATGCCCTTGACCCGGGGATATCGGGTGTTTTGGAAAACCAGAAGGTGCCCTCCGCAGAGGGGACGAACCTCGCCGAATCATAAAAAATGGCCGTATGGAGACCCCTGCTGCCGCCTAGATTTCCGCAACCTACCTTTTCATATCCCGGAAGCATGGCGTTGACAGCAGAAATTTGAAAATCCAGTGCTTCCTGCAGACCCAAAACATCCGGGCGATAATGATTCAATATCTCGTGCACCCGGTAGCTGCGATATATCCAATGATTTCTGCCATCTTGCGCCGTCCCGCTCCGGATATTAAAACTCATGATGTTTACGTTCAGGCCTGTATCCGGCATGGGATGGGGAACAAAATCCATTTCGGCCTTTGGAGTCCTTCGCTGTGGTGTGAACTTCCGAAGCCACACTACCGGCCGACGAATATGAGTAATTGATTTTTGTGCAAATCTAAGCCCCTTCATTGTGTACCTTTGCCGTTCTTTACTGATCCATTATGGATTACGCGTACCTTGATATCCCATAAGGACGGTACTCTGCGTTTGATGGTTACACTAGATAACATCTCCTCATCAGCATCGCAAGGCCCAACTTTTTGGGGCTCCTTCTCCACATTGCTGCTCTTGCAGGAGCTGATCTGCATAACAGTTCCCGAATTTATTTTTTCTCGCCGGACATAAGAGTGCGCAGAATATCCTCCTTGCCAATAATGCCGACGATCATGCCCTGGTCCACAACAGGCACGGTGTGTATTGAATGTTTCACCATCAGTGTGGCGATATCTTCCAGATCGGTTTCCGGACCAACAGTCACAGGATTGGCCGTCATCGCTTCTTTCACGGTGATTGCGGACATTTTCTGTAACACCTTTTCAATATTCTTATAGGAGGTGATGGGCACAAAGCTGTCAAGCATGATGAAGAACGACGGCAGAGGTATCTTTCTTTGCTGGGAAATCAGATCCGACTGGCAAATAATGCCCTGCAGGTGCCCCTCTTGATCAACCACGGGCAGACCATTGATGTGGTGCGCAAGCAGCAATTTCGCGGCTTGAATAACCTCCGTCTCAGGATCAACCGTGATCACGTCCTTTGTCATTATATCTTTGGCTTTAAGCATATACCATCTCCTTTCCTGTTTATATCTCTAATATTACCTCTGATTTCCCGTTAAATCTACTATTCATTTTCCACACTATGCGGCTGCAAGTCCGATGATTTCATCGATTTTCCGTTCACTGCACAGACACGGTTTTTCTTCAATTCTATTGACACTATGCATCATTTTTACTACACTTCCCTGTACATTAAGCAACTGTAGGCAGACGAAACAATTTCATCAAACGAGGCGGAATTATGAGAATTAAAGTGCGCGACGAAAAAATTATCAAGGCTATTAAGAAATTTGAGGGGATTGATATCATTCTTAAGACCGTCGAGGATGCGAAAAAGGCTATGCGTCTCATCCTCCGCAAGACGGAGATAGCCCGCACAAAGGAGTATGAAGGTCTCAAGGACATCGCTATAACCCAGGTCGTCGAACATGTCACCAGCGCTGTGGAATACCAAACGTACTACGAGGTAGAGTTCATCCTCGCCGACGACCGCTTCATCGAAATGGAGATCGCCCTGATTAAGGAACTTCAGACAATGTTCGCAACAATATAGAAGGAGGTGACGTATGCGAAAGTCTTATCTTATTATCATAATGCTTGTGTTGATATCGATTACTGCATGTGTAGGACCGCAAGCCAGGCTTTTCAGAGAAGCACCGGAACCCCTCAGGGAATTCACCCTCGAAGGCGTCGGAAAGGATAAAATCCTGTTGATTCCCGTAAACGGATTGATTTCCGACATGCCCAAAAAAGGTGTCCTCCGCACATCACCAAGCCTGGTCGAGCAGGTTGTCCTGCAACTGAATAAAGCGGAAAAGGATAAGCAGATCAAGGCGGTGCTGCTCAAGATAAATTCTCCCGGAGGTACGATCACTGCCAGTGATCTTCTCTACCATGAAATTGTATCATTCAAAGAGAAAACAGGCGCAAAGATTATCGTGTCCATTATGGACATTGCCGCATCCGGCGCGTACTACATGTGTCTTCCCGCTGATACAATCATCGCGCATCCGACATCCGTAACAGGCTCTGTAGGCGTTCTTTTCCTTCAGCCCAAAGTGACCGGCCTGATGGATAAAATTGGCCTCCGTATGGATGTGAAGAAGTTCGGTCAAAATAAGGATATGGGATCGCCTTTCCGGGAAAGCAGCGAAGAAGAGCAAAAGTTCCTGCAAAAAGCGGTGAATGATTTCGGAGAACGATTTATACGCTTAGTGCAAAAACATCGGAAACCTGATCAGCGGGCACTGACGGAAATAGCCACAGCGCGAATCTTTCTGGCTGATGACGCGTTGAAGCTGAAACTGGTAGACAACATCGGCTATTTACGCGACGCCGTAAAAGAGTCAAAAAAGTTGGCAAATGTTCCGGATGACGCGAGAGTTGTTGTATATCGTCGCGCAGAATTCCCCGAAGATAATTATTACAATGTCGCCGGTGTTGCGTCGGAAGATGTAACTCTTTCAGCAATCAATATTGATCTTCTCGAACCGTTCAGCCTGAAAACCGGTTTTTATTATCTATGGCCTGGTTTTATTGCGAACGAGAAGTAACTCTTGTTGTGACCTGCCCTCAGGGTGAGGTGCATGGATATCACGTTTTCATGCCCTCGTGGAGGAGACGAGTCGCGTTGTTCCTTTGAAGAACGTGCGTCGAAAGAGTACTAAAATTCCACGATCTCCCCTGTTATTGACTATTTTTTTCAGGGACGAGATCAATGACGGTGATTTCCGGCGGTGATAAAAAGCGTATGGGCGGCCCCCATGTACCGGCTCCCCTGTTTACGTACAAAAACGCGTGATTCGGTAAAGTGAAGTGTCCTCTATGATACTGGAAAAATCGGCTGGTCACGAAATTGAAGGGAAAAAGCTGCCCCCCATGCGTGTGTCCGGAAAGCTGTAGATCGAATAACCCGGCCGCAGTGCCATTCACGATCGGCTGGTGTTTGAGAAGAAGAGTGAAATACTTTCCGGGAAGTTTAGACAGCATGATATTTTCTGAAACCCCGCTGGAAAGGCCCTGGCGCGCACCGGCAGGATCGTCAACACCGGCAATATTGATCACTCCCGCCACGTTTACACCATCCCCCCTGAGCACGACAAAGCCTGCACCCTGAATAAAAGCCAGGGACTGCCGAATACCGGCATAGAACTCATGATTCCCTGTAACGGCGAATTTGCCGAGGCGGGGGCGTATATCACTGAACAGCGCTGTAGGACCCTCAAGATTATTGAGTTGTCCATCCACGAGATCACCCGTTGATACGAGAATGTCAGGTTCCGCTTTTTTCACCTCTTCCACTATGCGCTGCAGACGTTCATTCCTCACGATGAGTCCGATATGCACATCGGATATCTGCACGATCCTGATCCTTCCTGACGTCTCGGGAATTTTGGCGGATTTGATGGTGATATTCTCAATTCTGATATTCTGTGCTTCGAAATAGCCATATGCAGTGATGCCAAGAGCAATGAGGAAAGGCAGAATGAAGGCCGTTACGGGAGGTATTCTCAAATATGACAAATCTTTGTGGAGCATAAATCCGCCCGTGTATATCAGGAGGCGGTAGAGATCAAAAAGCAGGGATATCGTGAAGAAGAACAGCATCATCCCCATCCATATATACCCGGCATACGACAGAAGGCGGGCAAATGTTTCGTAGCCGGATCGTTCGGACATCCTCACAATAATAGGCGCGAAGACCATAATTACCAACACCGCAATCAGGCAAATATGACTCACGGTACCGAGATGGAAGGCTCCCCGTATCTTGGCGAAAAGATAAAGATGCATCCCGCCATACAGCAGGAAAAAGGTAAGGAGAAAAAGGACCATTGCCATTTCCATAGACAAAATAATTTACCGTATGTTTTCTCTTGTGCGGGCCGGCTTGGCTCCCCGACGATCCCGCGGTGACGATTTGAGCTGTTTACAGGCGTTTTTATTGCCGAGGTCACATGATTTTTGAAAGCTTACCATGGCCTTTTGCCTGTCTCCCGTTGCCCGGTAGGATTGCCCGAGGGTAGTATAAACCCTGGCAAGGGCAAAGGCGGGCGCTTCCGGCTGCAGTTCCAGGGCCTTGTTGAGATCGGCAATTGCCTTTTTGTGATAGCCCATTCTGCTGTAGATGATTCCGCGTCCGGCATATCCTCTGGCCTCGTCCGGTTTGATCTCGATAACCTTGTTGAAATCGGCGATGGCCTTGTCAATCTGCATTTTTCTCGCATACAGAATGGCTCGCTGGCTATATGCCTTGAAATCACCAGGATCAGCAGCAATGGCTTTTGAGAAGGTTTTGATCGCTTCATCCACTTTGTTTGTCATAATAAGCCGCATTCCCGCATCAAAACGCTGACCCGCGGTAAAGGTTTTTTCCTGCTCAGCGATTTTTGCCACGATTTGTTTCCTGTTCTCGTCGTCCCTCGCTGCGGCAAGCTGTTTCTTCAGTTCCTCGATTTCTTTTTGACTTTTCTCATAGGCATCCTTAATTTTTCCGTAATCTTCCGCGAGACCCTGGTCCCTGATTCTCTCCGCCATGACTTCCATTCTGTCCGGGTATACCAGCGCTTTGATTTTCACCCAGAATTTTATCGCATCTTCCGCCACGGTCCTTTTCTTATCCAGCACGGTGACTTCCATTATTCCCGACGCCAGCACCAGCACTTCATCGTCTGCGATCTCGAAGTTTTTCATCCTGGAGTAACTTTTCACATAAGTCCCCGCTTGTTCAACGGCGATTCTCTTCGCCTGCTCCAATGCCCTTGCTTCAGCAATGACGGGGGTTTCCCCATCCCCCATGGTATACATACCCTCCGAAACAATTTTCGTAGTTTCGGAAAAACACACGTACGGGATGAACAATATAAGCATAATGGAAACCGTGAGGAGCCGTATCTTCATATCTGTTCCTTTCATTGTATAAAAAAGCTCCTATGTCCTCCTTTTCATAAAGGGGAGCGGCATGCCTTCGTTACAGCCTGTGGGGCACGGGGATTTTCTTCACAGCACATGAATCTTGTGTAGCTTTGTATTGAAAATATTCAATAATTAACGTATATTTGTCAAGATAAATGTCTTTGAAAGAGGAGGAAGTGAAAATGGATTGGGGAATGAAGAACCGTTTGTCTCAACTTATTCAGGCTGATGGCCGTTGTTTTTTTCTTCCTATAGACCATGGGTATTTTCAGGGCCCGACATCCTGTTTAGAAAAACCGGGAGAAACCATAGCGCCTCTCCTTCCCTATTGCGATGCCCTCTTTGTCACCCGGGGTGTTTTGCGCGCGGCAGTGGACCCCTCAGCAAGCAAACCGATTATTCTCAGGGTATCCGGAGGCACCAGCGTTATTGGCAGGGACCTGGCAAATGAAAGCATCACTACTTCTATAGAGGAGGTCATCCGCCTCAATGCCGCGGCCGTAGGAATTTCTATCTTTGTCGGCAGCGACTATGAACGCGAGTCTTTGACAAACCTTTCGGATCTGGTCAACGAATGCGAGGATTTCGGCATCCCCGTCATGGCGGTCACCGCCGTCGGTAAAGAATTGGAAAAACGGGACGCCAGGTATCTCGCACTCAGTTCCCGCATCGCGGCGGAACTGGGAGCGCGGGTTGTGAAGACTTACTGGTGCAAGGACTTCGACAAGGTCGTCTGTGGCTGCCCGGTACCGGTAGTGATGGCGGGAGGCCCGAAGTGTGAAACGGAGCTCGAAGTCATGGAATTTGTGTATGACGGTATGCAGAAGGGAGCCATCGGCATCAATCTGGGAAGAAATGTGTGGCAGAATCCAAATCCCGTAGCCATGATAAGGGCCCTGCGTTCCATCATCCATGAAAATTATACCGCGAAAGAAGCCTGGGAACTGTTTAACAGCCTCAAACGGGAGAAGTAATGTAAAAAAAATCACGGGCTTAACGAAAGTGATACAACCAATGCGCGTGGCAATGTACTACAATAACAGGGACGTGAGGCTGGAAGAGATAGCAACGCCAAAGATCGGTCCCGGCGAGGTGCTTGTAAAGGTAATCGCAAGCGGTATCTGCGGCAGCGATGTCATGGAGTGGTACCGCATCCGCAAAGCGCCCCTGGTGTTGGGCCATGAGATCGCGGGAGATATTGCTGAGACGGGAGAAGGGGTATCTCAATATACGATCGGCGACAGGGTTTTTGTTTCCCACCACATTCCCTGCAACACCTGTCATTATTGTCAGAGAGGTTACCACACAGCCTGTGAGACATTGCATACCACAAACTATGATCCCGGCGGATTTGCCGAATATATCAGGATGCCCCGCCTCAATGTGGATCGCGGCATATTTCTTTTGCCCGATGAGATGTCCTATGAAGAAGGCGTCTTTATCGAACCGCTGGCCTGCGTAGTCCGTGGACAGAGAGTGGCAGATTTACAGCCGGGCCAATCCGTACTCATTCTGGGGAGCGGCATCTCAGGGCTTCTTCACCTGCTTATGGCCCGCAGCCTTGGGGCGGGACGCGTGATCGCCACAGACATCAGTAACTACAGGCTGCACATGGCAAAGGAATTCGGGGCAGAAGCAGTGATACACGCCGCGGAAAATATCCCCGAGCGTGTCCGGAAGATCAATAACGGGAGGCTTGCGGATCTTGTTATTGTCTGTGCCGGCGCACCAGCCGCCTTCGCCCAGGCACTAAAATCTGTAGAGCGTGGCGGTACTATCCTGTGCTTTGCGACGACGGAACCGGGAGTGGATCTCTCCGTACCTATCAATGAGTTCTGGCGCAATGAGATTAAGTTGATGCCCTCATATGGCAACAGCCCCCTGGATGCAACTATCGCCATAGAGCTCATCAGGACAGGCCGTGTTCCTGTACACAAGATGGTCACCCATCGATTGCCTCTTGAAAAGACGGAAGAAGGTTTCCGGCTTGTCGCGGAGGGAGGAGAATCCCTTAAAGTGATCATCAAACCGCATACATAGCCGAGTCAATGGCCTTGTCTCCATGCGCCAACAGGCCCGGGTAGCGCGGGATTCTTCTATGATCAGGGTTTAGGTTCGGGCACATAGGGAACTTTCAGATATTTCCTGGCTTCTACCTGGGCGGCGCCCTCCCCGCCTCCTACCACCAACGCCTTGTTATAGTATTCTTCAGCCTTCACCCTTTCTTTGCGGGCATCGTGAATCATGCCCAACCGCACAAATGCCCAGGCCCTCACCCGCGCGTTATAGAGAGAGGTATCACCCAAAGATTTTTGGGAATACTCAGCGGCGTTGTCATACTCCCCCCGGGTGAACAAAATTCTTCCCATTAACAGATCATACCGGGGCATGAGATGGGGGCCAAAAGGTGGTTTTCTTGCCCGAATATTATTTTCGATTTCCCTGGCAACCGCAAAAGCTTCATCAAAACGATGGAGGTCGGAAAGAATATTGGCCAGGGCAAACGTAAAATTAAAATTGCGGGGAAACTTTCCCTTTAATTCCCGGACAATGGGGAGGGCCCTTACAGGTTGCTTTTCAAAATGTGCATACACCGTGACGAGTTCAGCCCGCGCAATGTCTTTCAGAAGATCACCATGCTTCGCCGCCAATTCTAATTCCTGAAGTCCCTTTGTGCGGTCCCCCGAGGTGATGAACATGGCAGAAAACGCGCGGGCAACACTGGGAAGATGATCGATATGGTAATGGAGCACTCCCCTGGGAAAATAGATATCGTAATTCAGCGGTTCTTCCTTCGCTTTTTCTACATAATCCCACATATTCAAAGTTTCCTGACCCGCAACGAGAAACGCGTTTTGCGTGACCGCCCAGCGTATTTTGGCGATCTTTGCCAGGGACATGGACAGGTAGGTAGTACCGTTTTGCGAACCGTTCCTGATGGCGTTCTCTCCCCTGGTCAGGGTTTCATTCACATAATACAGCATACTTTGTTGATTGTACTCGCGCAGGTTCTCATCATAGCTCATCTCATACGCAAACAAGTGAGTCAACGCCAGAAGGGCATAGCCTATAGGGTTATCACGGTCCAGTGCGACAGCTTTTTGCAGATATGCCTTTGCGGACAGGGGTTCAAGGTTAAACGCTTTATCAATTCCCTGCTGAAGATAACGGCGGTACTGATTCTTCCCCTGCTGGGCGGCATCAAGCTCGGTTCCGTGAATGAAAATCAGGATAGTTATACACAGGATAAGGAGTAGGGCACAGTTTTTCTGCATGAGCAAAACCTCGGCACCAACCTAAACTGATGTCGGAAATCTGTCAAGGGAAAGCCGGGGTATTCCATTGGCAAGATAAGGAAATAGTACATTGCACCCGCGACAGTCAGAACCATGCAGAACTGCTATCTCTTCGGTATATGCCCGTACCCAAGCAATTTCTCCATGCGGCTGAACACATACGAAAAGCCCTGCACCCGGGTACTTTTATTCCCTTCAATGGTATAGAGCATACCATTCTTTAGCTGGTGCACAAGGCCCACATGGCCTTGCCAGCCTTCAAGCTTTTCCCGCCACCATACCACGATATCACCCGGTTTCGGTTCATAGCCACTTTGAGGCGCGGATGCCCAGCCTTGCTCTTTAAACTCCTTGAGGAGAGCCCTTGCTCCGGGACAGTAGGTAAAAGGCATTTTGCTTTTGTCGTCGCCGCATGCCTGGAGATAACACCAGCTTACGAATGAGGCACACCACGCATTTCCCTCATTTAGCCCGGCCGGTTTGAGATATTTTTTTACCCAGGGCCCGCAATTGTTGCCGCCGACTTCGCGTGCGCCGGCCTTCATTTCGCTGATGGCGATTCTTAACGCGGCTCTCCCGGGGGGGCTTCCACCCATACCAGGAGGAGGCATTCTCGTATAATCGACAGCCGCGGGAGTTTCAATAACAGGTTTCGGATGGGTCAAGCTCCACCGGGTGAGCGGGCCAGCCTTTCCGTCCACAACCAGGGGCTGGCCATGCTGGTCGAGATTCTGCGACTGAAATGCCCGCACTGCACGGTAGGTCTGCAACCCGAAGACCCCATTGACGGTCACAGGGTAGCCTCGTGTGATTAAAAGTTTCTGCAGTTCGGTAACGAGAGGTCCTTGCATCCCTTTTATGAGTAATTCCGGCATGGATTCTTACCTCCTCTTCATATCCCACCATATGGAAAAGCCTTATTTACCATGATTCTTCCTTCGTTACGTATGCCTGAAAGACCATCTTCTGTTACAATAACACAATATGTCGAGTATGCCATGGGAATCACGGAATTGCGCACATGCACTCAACAATAGCCTTTACCGCTTCTGCTGCACCCAAGGGTAAGGAAATGTCCCGATCACGGGGAACCTGGTAATCACGGGGATTAATTCGTACCAGTGTGGCGTTATGGCTTCGCGCTACCTGCTCGGAAAGACCCCGCACAGTGGAAACCGCGTTCCCCGCTCCAAGCTCAACAACCGCCATCGTTGTTGCGGATCCCTTCTTCAGCCACCCGGAGAATCTTCGCCGCTGGAGATCAGTCCTCTGCCCATTCCATGACCAGTCACCAAACATCAGAACGTTCGGCCGGGCGGTCCCGCCACATGTTCCGCAGCGGGGGAGCGGCTCCAATGCCTCAAACGCTTCTTCATCGACGTTCACATCGATTGTGCTCGCATCCCATATTTCATCGCCGCAGGGGTCTGCGCACTGAAAATAATGAATAGACCCGTGACATTCTTCGATCCGGCTGTCATCATATCCGGCCTTTTGAAACTGGCCGTCCACATTGGAGGTAAACACAAAATACCCGCCTGGTTTTTGCCGGGCAATATCGAGCAATTGCGCGAAACCGCTGTGAGGTGAGGTTGCCCTGTACAGATTGAGGCGGTGTCCGTAAAACGCCCATGCAAGTTTGGGATTGCGGTCAAACCACTGCGGATTTGCCATTTCCACAAAAGATTTTCCAAGCTTGGCAATGGGTGGATAGGCCCTCCAGAATCCCTCATTGCCCCTGAAATCAGGAAGCCCTGAGTCAACGCCGATGCCTGCTCCCGCAGTAATCACAAGCGAATCGGCATTTTTCAGTATTCGTGCCGCCTTTTCAAGATTCTTTCTCAGCATCATCTATATATGAGGACAAGCAGGACGCCCGTTCTCTGATTGTTTCATTTCTTGATGGCAACTTCTCCACCCTACCTTATACACACGCTGAGGACTTCGATAAAATCGGTCTCTCCCCTCAGCACTTTCAGGACACCGCCCTGCAGCAGGGTGTGCATTCCCTCGTTCATGGCATTTTTCCTTATGGCGGCGATGGATTTCCGGCCGATGATCATCTGTTTGATGGCATCTGTCGCAACAAGGAGCTCGAAAAGACCGGTCATTCCCCGGTAACCGGTGTTATTGCATTCGGGACAACCGTGTGCCCGATACAGTGTAAAGTCATCATCATAGGCGATATTGAGACCGGAGAACGCTTTTTCACCAAAGTGACGCACCAAATCATCAAACTCCCCTTTCGCCGGATGGTAAGGCTCCTTGCACTCGCCGCACAGACACCGCACCAGCCGCTGGGCCAGGACACACAGGAGGGAATCGGCAAAGGCAAACGGGTCTATTCCTATATCCAGGAGCCGGATGATGGTTTCCGGTGCGTTGTTGGTATGCAGTGTGCTCAACACCAGATGACCGGTTGTAGAGGCCTCTATGCCCATCTTGGCGGTTTCATAATCCCTCATTTCGCCCACCATAATCACATCAGGATCGGCGCGCAGGAAGGCCCGCATGGCGCTGCTGAAATCCAGGCCGATCTTGTGGTGTACCTGAACCTGGCGTATGCCCTGCTGAGTAATTTCTACAGGGTCTTCCGCTGTCCAGATTTTCGTATTTGGCTTGTTGATCAGGTGCAGGGCTGCATGCGCGGTGGTGGTCTTGCCGGATCCCGTCGGCCCCACGATCAGGATAAGTCCGTAAGGCTTCTTCAAAATGGTTTTAAAGCATTCGCGGGTATCGTTTTCCATCTGGATTTCGTCCAGAACCATGATCTTCCCGCGCGTCAGAATCCTCAGCACCACGTCTTCCACGTATCCGTGGGTAGGAAGTGTGGCAACGCGCAGTTCCATCTCTTCCGCCCCAGGCCGGCTGTACTTGATCTTCCCGTCCTGGGGAAGCCTTCTCTCGGTAATGTCCAGGTTTGACATGATCTTGACCCGGGACACAATAGGGGACCGGTACTCGTAGGGGAGTGTTTTATAGGGAATACATTCACCGTCTATCCGGAACCGTACATTGACGACGCGGTCTTTTATATCGGGTTCAATATGGATGTCCGAAGCACGCCGGACATAGGCTTCGTGGATGAGATCGTTGACGAGATTGATAATAATCTTGCTGTCTGCCTCGGAAACAGCGGGTTGCTCCTCCTTGACCGCCTCCCCTTCTCCGGCACCATTCGTCATTTTACTCGAGGAAAGGAGCGCGCCGGTATCGTCGATACCATAGAAGTGGTCGATAAATTTCAGGATGTCAGCCTTTGAGGCTACGCAGTATTCTATTGCCTTTGTTTTGAAAAGATTTTCGATCATATCCCGTTTCAGGATATTCCCAGGATCATCGACGACCACCGTGATCCTCCCTTCCCGATGCTCCAAAGGCACCCAGAGTTCACGGCGGAGATACTCGTACTTCAGCGTGTTGAGCAGATTGATCGGAATGACAGTGCTCGAATTGAAGATGACCGTACGGCATACTGCTGGTGTATACGGTTCTTTCACAACGCCTTGCCGGCCTAACGCCGCTGATGTAACTTGTTCCGCTGGCTTTTGGCTTTTCATCTCGTAAACCTCACCGCACGACATGCGTATTGCATGTGACCGCTTTCAATATTCGTGCATTTTATATGAACAATGAACAAAATGACAAGGTAATAGTTGTGTATCCTCAAATAACCATAGCGAAAAACTGTCTTGACGGAACGACCCCATCATGATAGTGAGCGCGCGTGTAGTATGGCCATCAATGGAATATGCCGTGACAGACCTCCGAATTATACAAGAGTTCGCAAAAAGAGATGCCACCGTGACAGGTAAATCCAAGCTTCCTGCCGAAGGGAAATCAAAAAAAAGTAAAAAACATTATGATCCTGTCATCATCAGTGCATGGTGTAAAGCATGCGGCATTTGCAGTGAGTTCTGCCCCAAAAAAGTCATTGGCTTAAACGATATGGGCGCACCTGTCATTGAACGTCCCGATGAGTGTATCGGATGCCGTTTTTGCGAATTACACTGTCCGGATTTTGCAATCACGGTGAAGGAACGCAAACCGGTCGGGAATACCAAATCATGAACCGCACAGGAGCTAAGAGAAAAAACATTCTGCTGATGCAAGGCAATGAAGCGATCGTAGAAGGTGCCCTGGCAGCTGGATGCCGCTTTTTTGCAGGGTATCCCATCACCCCCGCCTCTGAAATCAGCGAAGGGATGTCTATACGGCTGCCACAGATGGACGGCACGTTTATTCAAATGGAAGACGAGATCGCCAGTATGGGCGCAGTCATTGGTGCGTCTCTCGCCGGAGTCAAGAGCATGACGGCGACAAGCGGTCCCGGCTTTTCCCTCATGCAGGAAAACATCGGATTTGCATGTATGGCGGAAGTGCCCTGCGTCGTCGTCAATGTAATGCGCGGCGGGCCCAGCACAGGTTTGCCCACGCACCCCTCTCAGGGTGATGTAATGCAGGCTCGCTGGGGGACTCACGGGGATCATCCCATTATTGTCCTTGCCGTTTCCACAGTGCGTGATTCTTTTGAAATTACTGTTGAGGCCTTTAATTTATCGGAGAAATACCGTGTTCCCGTGATCATCCTGTCCGACGAAGCAGTTGCCCATACCCGGGAAACGGTCACAATGCCTTCTCCCGAGGAAATCAAGATCATTGATCGAATCAAACCTGAAATGCCTCCGGAATGGTATATACCATATGAAGTTACGAGCACAGGAGTGCCGCCCATGGCGGTTTTTGGAGAGGGGTATCCTTATCATATCACAGGTCTCTCACACGATGTCCGTGGCTTTCCCACCCAGAGACCGGATGAGACAGATGAATTGATACGGCGCCTGTATCGTAAAATTACTCAGGGTTTTCATGAGATTCAAAAGATCAAATCATTCATGATGGGAGATGCGGAAATCGCCGTCATCGCGTATGGTTCCGTAACCCGTTCCGCCCGCCAGGCAGTCCTTGATGTCCGCCAACTGGGTATCCGCGCGGGACTTTTACAGCTTGTGACCCTTTTCCCCTTCCCTCGAGAGTCTGTGGAAACCGTTCTTCACCAGTGCCGGGCCGTGCTGGTGCCCGAAATGAATATGGGACAGATCAGCAGGGAAGTGAAACGAGTGAATCAGAAAGATACACGGGTAACTACATACAACCGTATCGACGGCCAATTGATTACCCCGGAAGAAATTTATAGCCAGCTGATACAGATGAAATGAGAGACAAGTGCCTGAAGAAATAACCAGATTAACGCATAAATACTTACGCCATGACAAGAAATTTCCTCATATCTGGTGTCCAGGCTGTGGAAACGGAATCGCATTGGGTTCGCTCATCCGGGCCATAGACCGATCCGGTCTGCATAAAGATGACGTTGTCCTGGTGTCGGGCATCGGATGCTCGGGCCGCATGACAGTATACGCGGATTTCAACACATTGCACACTACCCACGGACGCGCGTTAACGTTCGCGACCGGCATTAAGCTGGCAAAAAATTCCCTGCATGTTATTGTTATCATGGGGGATGGTGATGCAACGGCAATCGGCGGTAACCATTTTATTCATGCGGCGCGAAGAAATATGGATTTAACTGCCATAATCATAAACAACCAGATTTATGGGATGACAGGGGGCCAGCAATCCCCCACAACACCATATGGAAGCATGACAACCACCACCCCGTACGGGCATATCGAAAATGCCTTTTCCATATCGGAATTAGCGATGGTTGCCGGGGCGTCCTTCGTCGGTCGCGGAACAGTATTTCATGTACAGCTTCTGGATAGTCTGATAGAGAGGGCGATACAAAAAAAGGGGTTCAGCGTGGTAGAGATCTTATCTAACTGCCATGTTCAGTTCGGAAGACGAAATAAGATGGGGTCCCCGGTAAAAATGATGAAATGGTTTCAGGAACACGCGGTAACGATGCAAAAAGCGAAACAGATGAACACTGAGGAATTGGAAGGTAACGTCACTATCGGTGTCCTCACGGACTCAGATAAGCCTTCCTTCCTGGAGAAATATAAACTAGTTCGAGAACTGGCGAAGGCATCGCTAAAAAAGTAATTTCTGATTAAGAACACTATATTATGAGGACTGAGAAAACATGATTGAAAATGATTATCGTAACGAAATTCGCTTTTGCGGCTCCGGCGGCCAAGGTATTATCATGGCCGCAATCGTCCTTGCCGAAGCGGCGGGAGTGTATGACGGCAAGTACGTGTGCCAGACCCAGAGCTATGGCCCGGAAGCCAGAGACGGAATCGCATTGGGTTCGCTCATCCGGGCCATAGACCGATCCGGTCTGCATAAAGATGACGTTGTCCTGGTGTCGGGCATCGGATGCTCGGGCCGCATGACAGTATACGCGGATTTCAACACATTGCACACTACCCACGGACGCGCGTTAACGTTCGCGACCGGCATTAAGCTGGCAAAAAATTCCCTGCATGTTATTGTTATCATGGGGGATGGTGATGCAACGGCAATCGGCGGTAACCATTTTATTCATGCGGCGCGAAGAAATATGGATTTAACTGCCATAATCATAAACAACCAGATTTATGGGATGACAGGGGGCCAGCAATCCCCCACAACACCATATGGAAGCATGACAACCACCACCCCGTACGGGCATATCGAAAATGCCTTTTCCATATCGGAATTAGCGATGGTTGCCGGGGCGTCCTTCGTCGGTCGCGGAACAGTATTTCATGTACAGCTTCTGGATAGTCTGATAGAGAGGGCGATACAAAAAAAGGGGTTCAGCGTGGTAGAGATCTTATCTAACTGCCATGTTCAGTTCGGAAGACGAAATAAGATGGGGTCCCCGGTAAAAATGATGAAATGGTTTCAGGAACACGCGGTAACGATGCAAAAAGCGAAACAGATGAACACTGAGGAATTGGAAGGTAACGTCACTATCGGTGTCCTCACGGACTCAGATAAGCCTTCCTTCCTGGAGAAATATAAACTAGTTCGAGAACTGGCGAAGGCATCGCTAAAAAAGTAATTTCTGATTAAGAACACTATATTATGAGGACTGAGAAAACATGATTGAAAATGATTATCGTAACGAAATTCGCTTTTGCGGCTCCGGCGGCCAAGGTATTATCATGGCCGCAATCGTCCTTGCCGAAGCGGCGGGAGTGTATGACGGCAAGTACGTGTGCCAGACCCAGAGCTATGGCCCGGAAGCCAGAGGTGGAACCTGCAAGGCCGATGTTGTGATAAGCAACAGAGAAATTGATTATCCTAAAGCATCCCGCCCGACGTTGCTTCTGGCAATGAACCAGGCATCCTGCGACAAGTATTTTCTGGATCTTAACCCCAAGGGGTTATTGATCGTAGATACCACGTATGTCAAAAAAGTCCCCACGGGAAGGGTGGCCGCTCTCCCCTTTACACGCATTGCGCAGCAGGAAACAGGTAATACGATGGCATCGAACATGGTGGCATTGGGAGCTTTTGGTCACTTGTATAAGAACGTAACTGAAAAAAGCCTGGAAGATGCCCTCATGGCGAGGGTTCCTAAAGGGACAGAGGAGGTAAATCTTCTGGCGTTGCGCGCGGGCATGGATGCGGCGAAACACCTCGATTTATGCGCATTACCACAACTCGTAAGAGAAGAAGAGGTATAGGAATAATGTAACACGGCAGGATCCCGCGTGCATGAAACTTCAAAAGGGGCTTCTGATTTCTCAGAGCCCCTTTTGAATAATTGCGTATAATCAGACGAAGATTACACAGCTTATTTCGCCTTCTCTGGTGCTGGCGGCGCGTCTTTCTTCACGTCTTTCGCCTTCTCTTCAGCTGGCTTCTTAGCCTTCTTAGCCTTCTTAGCTTTCTTCTTCTCAGGTGCTTTTACCTCTTCTGCCGCCTTCTTTTCTTCAGCCTTCGGAGCCGGAGCGCCCTGTGCGAAGCAGAGACCGGATACTGAAAGTGCAAAGAGAATAGAAATAATAATTGACATCAGTTTCTTCATTCGTTTCACCTCCTTTCGCGTGGTTTGCCTTATTGATAGCAAGTTCTGTTCCACACCATGAAAAATATAAGTCATCATGTAATAACAACAGGTTACTGGAATGTTGTGGGGGGATATTTCTGCTTCATTGAGGAAGTATTCCCCTTTCTTTGGGGAATAATTCCCTAATGGTGAGATGAGACGAGGCTGCTCATTACCACGTGTTGTAGTGTATTCGCGAGGCATTGAATCGCATCGCAGGCGGTTTTCCCTCCGCAGGATAACCGATGGGAATTATCGCGAGGGGAACCACATGGTCAGGAATGCCCAGAAGTGCCCGCATGCCCGCAACACGCTCACCTCTCGGATAGAGACCGAGCCATACTGCCCCTAATCCTTTTGCATGGACCGCAACAAGTATATTTTCTGTTGCCGCGGAGCAATCCTGTACCCAAAAATCCTTGTGTTGTTCTAATTCCAGGTCACCGCATACCAGAATGGCTACGGAAGCCATCTTTAAGGAATGAGAATACGGGTGAAAGCTGGGTATTTCATCCAGTATTTTCCGATTATTGATTACCACAAAATGCCATGGCTGTTGGTTGCCTGCCGAAGGAGCGCTCATGGCAGCATCTAATATTTCTTTCAATACCTTCTCCGGTACCGGTTCTTGTGTATATTTACGAATACTTCTTCTGGAAAGAATCGCATCCATCGCATCCATACATGTTACCTCGTTTCTCCTAACGGCCCCGGCAATGAGAGATACCTTTACCGTAACCCTCCGTTTCTTCGCTTTTTAGCGTGCCTCCTTCAAAGGTAAGGACATAAATAAAATCATTGTCTCCACAATTATAATACCACTTTTCTATCGGTTTTGTTTTTGCGTGTATTGATGTGTGAGCAGCACGTTCTTTATCTCTGGTTCTTTCAGCCTTTCTATGCTGTCCGGCCTTTTTCTTCGTACCTGCCTTTTCCTTTGATGTGGGCTTGCCGCACTCGAAAAGCACCTTGGCTTTGGAATCACCGGTACTGACAACACCGCTGCCGCATCGAAAGGCCCAACAATCAACATTTGTTGCAAGGAAGACGAGCAGGGCAGATATGGAAATAACTGTTTTTATCATCGCAACGGCCTCTCACAATTGCTGATCGCATCTGAAATACAACACACCTTATAGTGAAGGCGTACTTATACACCTGTTGCTCCATTCCAAAAGATTGAAGCAGATACTCCAGATACTGTGTTAGCTTTTCCTGCTGGTTTTAGCCGTGAATAGGGAGATAAGCTGTTTTACCTTCTTGCTCTTACATTTTGGACATGTAACTTTGCTTTTTTCATGTTCCTTGAAGCTCTGTATCAAGGAAAACTCTTTTTTGCAGGTTTGACAGAGATACTCATACGTTGGCATAATTTCTTCCTCCATAAAAGAATTATTCTTATTGCTTTTTTCAATAGTATTGTAATGAAATGGGATATATTGTCAAGCACTGTAGATGTAAAAAAATAAAAAAATGTTCCACACCTTGCGTTTCTCATCCCCTCTGCGTGTCGGAAAGGAGATATGAACACGATGACAAGAATATTAATTATCTATCACTCACAAACAGGAACCACTGAAAAGATGGCGCAGGCCGTGGCAGAGGGAGTCCAGATCATCGAAAATGCGGTAGCCATGCTGAAGAAGGCCCGGGATGCAACCCTTGATGATCTTTTGGGAGCGGACGGCGTGGCCATTGGTACACCGGAAAACTTCGGTTACATGTCGGGCATGGTCAAGGATTTTTTCGACAGGACATTTTACGGGGCCCAAGATAAAGTCTTCCGAAAGCCGTATGTCATCTTCATAAGTGCGGGAAACGACGGTACAGGCGCCCTGAGAGCCATCGAACGGATTGCGCAGGGCTACAAATTCAAACTCGTGTATGATCCTGTCATCTCCCGGGGGACTCTCACCAAAGACGATCTTGTAAGGTGTCGAGAACTGGGAAGTGTCCTCGCAGCCGGTTGTCAGGCGGGGATATACTGATGTGTCAGGCCACGTACACCATCGGCAAAAGCCGATAGCGTGAGGATTCAAGTGGTCCAGTGATTAGAGATTTTTCTGCCAGTCCCGGAGTGGGACAATAAAGAAATCTGTTCTGCATGGAGATCGTTCAGGACGTTGTTATACGTTACTCTCAGGTTTCGACCAGGGGACTTACACCGTCCCAGCATTTCAGACACAGGGCATTTTTCGGAATGCCCAAGGCTTTCACAAACGCACCAATGCTGTTGTATTTCACTGAATCCGCGCCGATTGTGGAGGCTATCCACATTTCAAGCTCCCTCAGTTTTTTCATCGTCGTAATGTTCCCTGATCTAAAGAATTGCCTGGCAGCAAGCTCTTCATACGAGCGTGTTGAAACGCCATAATCGCAGGGGTACATAAGAGGAGGACAAGCGATTCGGACATGGACTTCTCTGGCGCCCGCTTTTTTCAGATCCTTCACTTTGTTGAGTATCTGTGTTCCCCGGACGATTGAATCATCGCAGAGGACAATTCTTTTCCCCTCAACGGCATAGGGGAGGACGGAAAGCTTCCGCTTGGCCATCTTTTCCCGTGCAGCCTGGGTAGACTGGGTATAGCTGCGGTCTGCATAACGGTTATACAGAAATACCTCCTGGTAGGTGATCCCTGAGCGCCTGTGGTACCCAAGGGCATGACCAATTCCAGACATGGGAACCGGAGAAACGACGTCTGCAGAAAGGCCTCCCTCATCAATGTCTCGTTTCGCAAGGCTCTGCCCCAGGTTATTGCGTGCCTCCTGCACAAAGAGACCGTCAATGACGGAATCGATGCTGGCCGTATAGGCCCATTCAAAAGCGCAGTGGGCTCTGCGGGGTGATTTCAGCTGTTGCACCGTATGAAAACCGTTCTGATCGATAAGGACGATTTCGCCGGGACGGACATCCCGCACTACCTCCATTTCCAGGTTCTGGAAGGCACGCGATTCTGAACTTACCGCATAACGCCCCGCATCCTGACCCAGGATAAGGGGACGGAAGCCATAGCAGTCCCTCGCGGCATAGATCCCTTCGCGCGCGAGGATGATGAGACAGTAGGCGCCTTTCACCTTGTTCGCGATGGCGGAAATGCCGGATACAATATCCCCCGCTTCAATGATGATCTGCGAGAGAATCTCAACGCTGTACCCGCGATAGAACGCTTTGCCCTGATCTTTCAGCTCCCGTATAAGCGTATCGGCATTCATGATATTCCCACTAAAGGCTATGGCGATCTCTCCCAGCCTCGATTGCGAGGTAACCGGCTGACGCTCCCACAGGCTCACATGACCGATACCCATGTTGCCTTTCAGATATGCCAGTTCCCGGTCATCGAAGGTTATGGCCACTTTGCCGTAATGGGTTACCATGTGGATTTTACCATCGAAGGTTGCGATGCCGCAATATTCCTGACCCCGGTGCTGGAGAAAATCGAGGCCGCTGTAGATATCATCCACGCACTCGGTACTTGAGGAGATTCCGAATACTCCACAATTGTCGCGAATTTCGCTCATGTGTACTTCCTCTTCTCGATCACTTGATATCCGTATGATATGCCTGCAGGGATTTGGCACGGCTGTGTCCCTGGCGGTTTGCCGCAATCCCTTTGGCGGCCGCAACCGCCGCCGCGATTGTCGTGATGTAGGGAATCTTGTACTTGATCGCGTTTTTCCTTATATATGAATCGTCGTACTTTCCAAGCCTTCCGTTGGGTGTATTGATAACCAGCTGGATTTCCCTGTTCTTGATGCAATCAACGATATTCGGCCGTCCCTCATGCATCTTCAGAATTGGTTCTGCCTTGATACCCTCCTTGAGGAGGAACAGGCAGGTTCCCTCCGTTGCCCTGATCTGGAATCCAAGGTTTTGAAAATCTCGTGCTACCGAGAGGACTCCCCTCTTGTCTTTATCCTCCACGGTAATCAAGATGGTGCCCTTGTCGGGCAGCGCTTGATGGGCGGCTTCCTGTGCTTTATAAAAGGCAAGTCCGAAAGAATCGGCGAGTCCAAGTACCTCCCCGGTGGAACGCATCTCCGGCCCCAGAACAGGATCCACTTCTTGGAACATATTGAAGGGGAAAACCGCTTCTTTTACGCCGAAGTGCCTGATGGTTTTCTTGTTGAGGTTCAGGTCCGTGAGTTTCTTCCCCAGCATGACCTGGGTGGCAATGCGCGCCATGGAAATGTTACAGACTTTGGATACGAGGGGTACCGTTCTGGAGGCCCGCGGATTCGCTTCCAGGATGTACACCACATCGTCGGCTATGGCGTACTGGATATTCATAAGGCCGACGACATTGAATTCCACGGCGATCTTTTTTGTGTAGTCGCAGATAGTATCGATATGCCGCACGGGAATGCTGAGGGGTGGAATCACACAGGCCGAATCCCCCGAGTGTATCCCGGCAAGCTCGATGTGCTCCATGACCGCGGGGACAAAGGCATCGGTTCCGTCGGAAATCGCATCCGCCTCTGCCTCAATCGCATTTTCCAGAAATTTATCTATGAGAATGGGACGCTCCGGCGTCACCCCTACTGCGGCAGCCACATAACGTCTGAGCATATCTTCGTCGTGAACCACTTCCATGCCCCGCCCGCCGAGAACGTAAGACGGCCGAACCATAAGGGGGTAGCCTATTTTCCCGGCAATCTTTACAGCCTCCGCAAGGGTACTCGCCATTCCCGACTCCGGCATGGGGATGCCCAGCTTCTTCATCATCTGGCGAAAACGGTCCCTGTCTTCAGCAAGATCGATGGTCTCCGGCGAAGTTCCGATAATCGTGACGCCTGCCTGATGGAGTTCATTGGCAATATTCAGCGGGGTCTGTCCCCCGAACTGGACGATCACTCCGTCAGGCTTCTCCTTGTCATGGATGCTCAGCACGTCCTCCACGGTAAGGGGTTCAAAATAGAGTTTATTGGACGTATCGTAGTCCGTGGAAACCGTCTCAGGGTTACAATTCACCATAATGGATTCGTAACCCTCATCACGAATGGCAAAGGCGGCATGAACACAGCAGTAATCGAATTCGATCCCCTGGCCGATCCGATTGGGGCCGCCCCCCAGAACCATGATCTTTTTGCGATCGCTTACCTTCACTTTGTCAGGGGCATTGTACGTCGAGTAATAATATGCCGCATCTTCCACGCCACTGACCGGTACAGGTTCCCAGCTTTGCTTCATCCCTAGCGCCAGGCGCCGCTCTCGTAGTAACTTTTCAGAATCACCGAGGAGCATGGCAAGGTACCGGTCTGAAAACCCGTCCTTTTTTGCCCGCCGTAACAGCTCGTCGGGCAGGGTTTTTATGCGATACGTGCGAATCTGCTCCTCAAGCGCTACAAGCTCTTTCATCTGTTCGATAAACCAGGACTTGATGTAGGTTTTTTTGTGGAGGTCTTCAACAGAGGCTCCTTTTCTCAGAGCCTCGTACATGATAAATTGCCGTTCGCTGGAGGGCTCATAGAGGAGATCCATGAGTTCTTCGAGTGTCTTCTCGTGCAAATCCTTCACAAAGCCGAGTCCGTAACGGCCCTTTTCAAGCGATCGAATGGACTTTTGGAAGGCTTCTTTGTACGTCTTCCCGATGCTCATGACCTCGCCTACCGCCCGCATCTGGGTGCCCAGTTTGTCCTCGGCGCCGGAAAATTTCTCAAAGTCCCAGCGGGCAAATTTTACCACCACATAGTCTCCCCAGGGCGTATATTTATCAAGGGTACCTTCACGCCAGTAAGGCATTTCATCAAGGGTAAGACCCCCTGCGAGGAGTGATGAGACATACGCAATGGGAAAACCCGTCGCCTTTGAGGCCAACGCAGAAGAGCGCGAAGTTCTGGGATTTATCTCAATTACGACCACCCGCCCCGTTTCTGGATCGTGGGCAAATTGGATGTTGGTACCGCCGATTACCTGTATGGCCTCGACAATGTCATATGAATATTTCTGCAGTCGCTGCTGGAGAGCGGGGTCGATGGTAAGCATGGGAGCCGTGCAGTAGGAATCCCCCGTGTGTACCCCCATGGCGTCCACGTTCTCGATGAAGCAGACCGTGATCATCTGGTTCTTGGCGTCGCGCACGACCTCGAGCTCCAGCTCTTCCCAGCCAAGCACCGATTCCTCTATGAGAATCTGCCCCAATAGGCTCGCGGATATGCCACGGCTTGCGACGGTGCGGAGCTCTTCAAGGTTGTAGACCAAGCCTCCTCCGGTTCCACCCATGGTATACGCGGGCCGGATAACCACGGGGTAGCCGATCCTCGCCGCGATCTCACCAGCTTTTTCAACACTGTACGCGGGTTCGCTCTCGGGCATCTCGATCCCCAGCTTGTTCATCGTCTCCTTGAAGGCAATGCGATCTTCTCCCCTTTCAATGGCATCCACCTGAACTCCTATGACCTTGACGCCGTACTTCTCGAGGACACCCGCTCGGTGGAGCTCCGAAGTAAGGTTGAGGCCATTCTGACCGCCGAGATTCGGCAGAATTGCGTCGGGACGTTCATTTTCGATTATTTCCGTCAGGTACTGCAGATTCAGAGGTTCCACATACGTGGCATCGGCCATTCCCGGATCTGTCATGATCGTGGCAGGGTTGGAATTTACCAGGACGATCTCATACCCGAGCTTCCGTAAGGCTTTGCACGCCTGGGTGCCCGAATAATCGAACTCGCACGCTTGACCGATCACGATGGGACCGGAACCGATAATTAATACTTTGTGAATGTCAGGACGTTTTGGCATCACATGATCCTTTTCTTGTTCGTGGATGAGCGCCGTCTCTTCACTCCTTCCCTGCCCCGAAAAGCGGGTGGAAAGAGGATTGCTCCTATGTACACATCTTGACTTTTATAATTATTTACATTCCTTTAGTTAATGACCCGAAGTAATCCGGTGGGATGTTCGGAGGTGGACTGTATATACAAAAACGTTACGTTCTAAGCCAGTTACATTACAATAATGTGAAAATCGATCCGAATATAGGGGAGTCATATTGTCATGTCAAGGTAAAAAACTCATCCCTTGATGCAGCCCAGCGCCTTAAGCTTGGCGACCTTTTTGGAGATGCCGGCCTTGTGAACAACATCTACTACCTGATCCAGATTTTTGTATGCCTCCGGTATCTCCTCCTGCAGCGTTCCTTTGCCGCTGGCCATAATGATGATGCCTTTATCAGCCATTTCCCGCGCTATTGCCCTTCCACGGCTCGCCTTTGTTGCCTGGGTCCGGCTCATGAGACGCCCGGCGCCATGACAGGTGCTCCCGAACGTTTCCGCAAAGGCTTTCTCCGTTCCGGCAAGGACATAGGAACCCGTTCCCATATCGCCGGGGATTAAAACCGGTTGACCGACTTTGCGGTATCTCGCAGGAAGGGCGGAGTGACCCGGGGGAAACGCCCGTGTCGCGCCTTTCCGGTGCACACACAGTGTAGTCTCTTTTCCATCTACGACACACGTTTCGATCTTGGCGATGTTATGGCAGACGTCGTAAAGCAAGCGCATGCCCAATTCCCGGGGTCCCTTTTTCAAAACATGTTCGAAGGTCTCTCTTGTCCAGTGCATCAGCATCTGGCGGTTTGCCCAGGCGTAATTGGCAGCACAGGCCATGGCGGCAAGGTACTCCTTCCCTCGCGGCGAATCCAGATAGGCACAGGCTAACTGCCTGTCAGGAAGGGGTATGTTAAGTTCGCCAAGATGTTTCACCATCCTTGCCAGGTAATCATCACAGACCTGGTAGCCGAGACCCCGGGATCCGCTGTGAATAAGGACGGTAATCTGACCTTCTTCCAGTCCGAATGCGGAGGCCGCTGTTGCATCAAAAATTTTCTCAACAACCTCGATCTCCAGAAAATGGTTCCCCGATCCCAGGGTGCCCAACTGCTCCCGTCCGCGTTCAAGAGCCCGGGTACTTACCATTTCAGGGTCGGCATCCGCTATTGCTCCCCTGTCTTCGGTGGTTTCCAGATCCTCGTCTGTTCCATAACCATTGTCCACTGCCCACTTTGCCCCTTCAATCAGAACCTTTCTTTCCTCTTTCGGAGAGAGCTTGAGGGCGCCCTTGGAACCAACGCCGGAAGGAATATCACGAAAAAGTGCACCGACCAGGTCACGCATGCGTTCCCTGACATCTTCATACACGAGGCGTGTCGTAACAAGCCTGCATCCACAGTTGATATCGTAGCCGACACCGCCCGGGGAAATAATGCCGTCTTGAAGATCGAAGGCGGCCACACCGCCTATGGGGAAACCATAGCCCCAGTGCATATCGGGCATGGCCAGGGAATACTTCACTATCCCGGGGAGGTGCGCCACATTCGCCACCTGCTTAGGGCTTTCATCGGCGCCCATTTCCTTGATAAGGCGTTCGCTCGCATAAATGATTCCCGGGACCTTCATGCCACCGGTTTGGGGAACCATCCACCGGCAATCATCAATTTTCTTAAGTCCAGTCATTATGTTCTCACAAAAAAATCATAACCCGTGTTGAAATAGACGGCTTCGTAAAAAGTCCAGAGGCAAGGCGCGCAAATCACGAGGAATGAGGCGTACACAGATGTACGTCGCAGTGACGAGAGATGCAGCGCAACGCAGCATATGAACTTTTTACGAAGTCGTCAGACATCAAAAATAACCCTTCCTATCCACCCATCCGGTGTTTCTCTGACCGTAACCTGATGATAGGTTACCGCTTTTATTTCCGTATTAATCCTGTGCGTTGATGAATCAAAGCGCTCCCCCGATACTGCCCCCTTCAAATGTTGCGGATCTATTTCCATAATGGAATACTCTTTCAGCAAAATTCCCTCGCCGTTAAATAGGTACAGAACTTCACGCAGATAGTTTACCAGGAGGTCTTCCCAGCCCGTTCCCTCGACGGTTATTTTTCTCTCCTCACGTGCGCGTACACGGCTCAGGTCGGTAATCGTATCAAATACGGCAAAGGCAGCATTCGCAAACAGCTCCTGCACCGTTTTGCCGAATATTTCCATTCCCAAATCTGCCGTATGATCAAAGATCCTGTATCTGTCCATAGTACGCTATACTCTATCATACATACCGTCATAACTTCCACAACCATGTTATGAAACATTCTGTATAGTACCCCAATCACACAAGATAATAAAAATCCCCCATCGCCCCTCTTTGCACAGGGAGGTTGGGGGAATTTTGAGCCGCCATGCACCATTGCGTAAAATTTATGTTACATCGTCCTCTTCACCGGCAACGAAATTCAGATCTCCCGCCTCTTCTTCAGTTTCATCTTCCGGTGACAAACCATTGTCCTTTTCCTCTACTTCCCTTTCGGCGCGGGCCACTCCTACCAGTTTTTCCTCAGGATCAAGTTCAATAAGTTTTACCCCCTGTGTGCTCCTGTGCAAAAGGGGAACTTCTGCTACTTTCAGCCTGATAATCTTTCCCGCATCGCTTATCAGTATAATGTCTTCCTCACCTGTGACTTGGAGAACTCCGGAAACGTTTCCTATCTTCGAAACCGTTTTCAGATTGATTACCCCTTGTCCGCCCCTGTTCTGCCGTCGGTATTCTTCCACATCCGTTCGCTTTCCGTAGCCGTTTTCGGACACGGTTATGATGGAATTGCCCTCCGTTGGTATCTCCATCCCGACTACCGCGTCGTCTTCATCCATGCGGATCCCGATAACGCCACGGGCTGTCCTTCCCATGTCCCTCACATCCCCCTCATGGAAACGGATGGATTGTCCTTTTCGTGTTCCCAAAAAGATATCCTGATCGCCCCTTGTCAATTGAACATCGATGAGATCATCCCCGTCATCTATCGTAACGGCAATAATCCCTCCTGATCGTGGATTAGAGTATGCCGCCAGCTCCGTTTTCTTGATTATGCCACGTTTCGTCACCATGACCACGGACTTACCGTCGGTGAACTCTTTCACCGGGAGGACCGATGCTACCCGCTCTCCCTGCGAAAGATTGACCAGATTCACGATTGCCTTCCCCTTTGCCGCCCGCCCGGCCTGGGGTATCTGATATACTTTCAGCCAGTATACTCTTCCTACGTTTGTAAAGATCAGGATATAGTGATGGGTGGAAGCGATAAATATCTTCTCGACAAAATCCTCCTCTTTGGTCCCCATGCCAACCTTCCCTTTTCCTCCCCGGCGCTGGCTTCGGTAAAGGCTGGCAGGATTTCTTTTAATGTATCCGGAATGCGACACGGTCACCACCATGTCTTCTTCCACAATCATATCCTCTATGTTAATATCCTCTATACTCCCCACGATTTCTGTGCGTCTTTCATCACCGTACTTCTTCTTGATATCCTCCAGTTCCAACACTATGATATCCAATACCTTCTGAGGATCATCGAGGATCCCCTGCAAGGTAATAATCAGCAGGGACAGTTCTTTGTGCTCGTCAAGGATCTTATCCCTCTCGAGCCCTGTGAGCCTCTGCAGACGCATATCTAAGATAGCCCGTGCCTGAATCTCCGTAAGACCAAAGTGTGTGGACAGCGCCTGTGCGGCCTCCTGGGGGCTTTTGGACTTCTTGATGAGCTGCACCACCGCATCAATATGATTGAGGGCAATAATCAGCCCCTCCAGAATATGGGCTCTTTCTTTTGCTTTGCGCAGGTCATAGATCGTTCTCCGGGTAATGACTTCCTTGCGGAAATCGACAAACTTCTGCAGAACCTCCTTCAGGTTTAGTACCTTCGGCTGGCTGCGGTCGATCGCCAGCATGATAACGCCGAATGTCGTCTCCATCTGGGTATGCTTGTAAAGCTGATTGAGAATAACTCCGGAGGGCTCATCTTTTTTCAGGTCGATGACAATACGGATGCCGTCCCGATCCGACTCATCCCGGAGGTCGGCAATGCCTTCGATCTTTTTCTCTTTTACCAAGTCGGCAATCTTCTCCATCAGGTTGGCCTTGTTCACGAGATAAGGAAGTTCCGTAATGATGATGCTCTCCCGGTCGTTCCTCGCGTTCCTCTCAATGATCGCTCTCGCCCTCATGCGGATGGAGCCCCGTCCTGTCTGGTAGGCGGAGATGATCCCTTCCCTCCCGTTGATGAAACCGGCAGTAGGAAAATCGGGTCCCTTGATATGGTGCATCAGTTCTTCAATCGTGATCTCCGGTGTGCGGATGAGGGCAATCGTCCCTTCGATGAGTTCACGTAAGTTATGGGGCGGGATATTGGTAGCCACACCCACGGCAATCCCCGAAGTGCCGTTCAGCAGAAGCGCAGGGATCCGTGCAGGCAGGACAGCGGGTTCCTGCATGGAGGCGTCGTAGTTGGGGACAAAATCGACCGTTTCTTTTTCCAGGTCAGCGAGCATCTCCTCGGCAAGTCTCGCCATCCGGATTTCCGTGTAACGCATCGCGGCAGGAGGGTCACCATCAACAGAACCAAAATTTCCCTGTCCGTCGATCAACGGATAGCGCATGGAGAAGTCCTGGGCCATGCGGACAATGGTATCGTAAGCGGCGGTATCCCCGTGGGGATGATACTTACCGATGATATCACCGACGATCCTTGCGGATTTTTTATAGGCCTTGTTCCAGACATTTCCCATCTCCGACATGGCATAGAGAACCCGGCGGTGGACCGGTTTCATACCGTCCCGTACATCCGGAATCGCCCGGCCGATAATTACGCTCATGGCGTAATCCATGTAGGATTTTTTCATTTCATCTTCTATATTAATGGGAATATTCTTCTGGAAAAGTTGCTCCATACAAATCAAGCCCTCGTTGCGTATTTTGATTTCAAAAATATCCTGCAATTTCAATTACTAACACGGCAGGCATTTTGTGTAGTCTTATACCATTTTTTGCCGGATAAGTCGCCTTTTTTTTATCTTTATGCCGGTAAAATTTCGGCTGCATGATTCGCGGCAAATCCCGTGAAATATTTGACTTTAGACATTTCTCTGATTATGATGAGACTGATGTTTTCGGGGAGCTTGGGAAATGCGGATTAAATTTTCTTTACTCTCGTTTGTATGTCTTGCATGTCTGGGATGTGTACTCATGTGTCCTACAAAAAAGTCGATAGATACCATTTATTACATGACAGGACAAGAAATGGCGGAGAGCCTCATCGTGATGCTTCCCGGGAGCAGGGATGCATCCGTGGATTATATGCACCACGGCTTTATTAAAGCCTTGCAGGATTCCGGCATCCGCGCCGATGCTCTCGCAGTGGATGCCCATTATGGATACTATCACGATAAAACTCTTCTCCCTCGACTCTATGAAGACGTCATTCTCCCAGCCAGACAGAGGGGCTATAACAATGTATGGTTATTAGGAATATCTATGGGAGGGTTAGGGGCACTTCTCTATGCACAGCAGCATCCCGATACCCTCAATGGAGTAATCGTGCTTGCACCGTTTCTCGGCGATAAGGATGTGTGTGACGAGATTGCGTCTGCAGGCGGGCTCGCGCTATGGTCTCCCCAGGCACCTATACGCGGGGAAGATTATCAGCGCAACCTCTGGCAATGGCTCAAAGGGTATATACATTCACAAGAACGCCTTCCCCTCCTTGTGGTTGGATACGGGAACAAAGACAGATTCGCCACATCCAACAGACTGCTTGCGGAAATCCTGCCGAAAGACCAGGTATGTGTGGTGCCCGGGGGACATGAATGGGAGACCTGGTACCGCATCTATGCGATCTTCTTACAGTCGGGAGTGATCACCCGCTCCTTGACTCCTTGAACCCTATGTGAGAATACGAGCTCTCGAATTATGCTCCCATCGTATCTGATTTGCGAATGCGATCTACTTTGTGTACGATGACCCACACTATGAAAAGGACAATGGCGCAGGAAACAAGAATCAAGAACAGGACACTCCATGTGACCCAGCCGCCCCCATTGAGAAGATCTACGGGGTTCCGGGAGGCCTTCAGCACGATACGGCCTTCCACGCCACGATAGCGTTCAGGCACATTGGGAATGCCGTCACCATCAGAATCCGGGAATGATGCGAGATACTCGGCAAGAGCAACCCATTCCTTGACCTCACCGATGCCGGATTGACCACTGGCACCTACTGTCAGCGTTTTGATATCCTTAACCGGGATCCCCTTGTCATCCCTTAACTGAACACGTAGTATCCCGTGGGATTTTTCGCTGATGTTACGTAATAAATCCGCCGTGAACGAGTTGACCACTATGCGATAGAGCGTGCCTGCTTCCAAAGGTTTGTATTCGCCGTTCTCATCCTGAACCTTCACCGAGATGACACGATCGAATATCACACGATGGGGATTGTACTCGAACGTGATGCCGGACACCTGCAGATATGCATCATTCTGATGCGGTGCCACGGACGCATGTACCTCAAGGAAGTTTTTAAGTTCTGCACCGGTAAGATAGCCCGCAATTAACGTGTTTCCGGAGAGACCATTATCACCAGGGCCCATGGAGAGTACGTGAAACACATCCGGAACGGATATTTTCCCTTGGACGAACGAAGCGCGTACTGTTCCTATTCCCTGAACCGCCGCGTGCACATGACGGTAGTGTGAACCCTCCGTCTTTTTCACGGCATGGCGAAAGGCATCGGTGATTAGATTGCCGAGCCCCGTCTCTCCCGGATGGGCATACAGGTAGGAAAGCGGTTCCATGTTGAAACCAACTTCAGCCAAGACCTGATCAAAACGGTAGTGAAAGTGAGCCAGATAATCCTGCTCCACAATGTGTTTAAAAGACTCAATATCTTGAGCAACCGTGGGATCTTCCGGCAATTCTGGCGCCATGTTCACCAGCTTATAGGATTCCACCGAAGCGCCCTTCTCTTTGGAAAATGACACGTGCAGAACCCCGAGATATGAACTGTAACTGCCGGCTGAAATGATGATTGTCTTGCCGACTATGAGGGGCTTCGGTAGAATCGTGTGGGTATGGCCACTGATAATCACGTCGATATCGGGCACTTTTTCCGCAAGGATTTCATCCTCGGAAATGTTCCGTATGGGTCGAGTACCGCTGTGTGAGAGACAGATAATCACATCTGCCTTTTCATTCTTTCTCAGGATATTGACCACACGTTTACTCGCTTCCACCGGATTGACGAAGGTCACCGGTTTTGCATACGGTGCGACTTCCGCTGCGTTCTTACCCATAAGGCCGAGAATACCGATTTTTATGCCACCCCGCTCGACAACAATATATTCGCGCACAGGAAAGTCACGGAACGCTTTTTTGAGCTCAGCATCTCCTGTCCCGTCTTTGCTAAATTCGATATTCGAAGTAACTATCTCAGGATGGGGCTTTCCCCGTGCTTTCACTGTACGAAGCATTTTCGCAAGGCCTTCCGGATAAAAATCAAAATCGTGGTTACCCAGGGTGGTTATGTCGTAACCCATTTTTCCCATAAGCCTGAATTCCAGTGCCTTGTCGGGAAGTACTGTATGAAAAAGGGTCCCCTCCGCAAAATCGCCGGCATCCACAAGGAGTGTCTTATCGCCGTGACGGGTACGTTCATGGTGTATGGCTGCGGCCAGTTTGGCGTAGCCACCTTCTGTCGTCACCCTTCCGTCACTTCCAATAACCGGGTGTGGAAGGAAGTAGGAGTGAAGATCATGGGTAAACAGTATCACCAGATTCCCGGATGAAGCTCCCTCTTGCGTCCAGCTTTTTGAGGCGGTCAGCGCAATAATGAAGATGGCAAGCAGAAATAGTATCGATAGTTTGACGGCACGCATTGTAGTTCTCACAGATCAAAATCAAAGCCCTGGGCTAACACATTACACCTCTGCCCCTGATGGATCCGGATCCTGAAGGTGGTATCCAATGTTCAAGTGTATCCTTGGCCTGTCCATGCCCTTGCCATGCTCTGGTAGAGCCGTTGTGTCCGGTTGGAGATAAGGTAATGCCCATGCCCTTAACAGAGCAAACTATTCCTGTTCTAAAAAAATCAGGATATGGTTGCCTCTTTGCGGGGGAAGCATCCCCCCCCCTTACACATCCAGATTGGACGCGTAGAGGGCATTTTTGTAGATAAATTCTTTGCGGGGTTCCACATGGTCTCCCATGAGGGTAGTGAAGATTTCATCGGCGACCACCAGGTCATCCACCCTGACCTGGAGGAGAGTTCTTTTTTCCGGATTCATGGTGGTCTCCCATAGCTGTTCGGGGTTCATCTCACCGAGACCTTTGTAGCGCTGAATCGAGAGACCTTTCTGACCCATCGCCGTCACGTATTCCACGAGGGCCGTCATGCCGGCAAGTTCTTTCCTGCCCTTTTCCTCATCGTCCATGACCACGGTGTAAGGTGCCTCTCCCAGGACGCTTACCTGGTTGAGCAGGTCCTTGATTTCAATAAATCTCGGTGACTTGAATATCTCCCGGTCGATGACTGTGGTGAATATTTGCCCCTTCATGCGGTAATCAAGGACGAGCTTATAGCTGCTGTGCTCCGGATCGGGTTCTGTTCTGTAGCTTTCGAGCCTTTCCCCGACAGCCATCCTGGTCCGCCTTGCAACTTTCAGCAGGGACTCCTCGCTTTGAAAATCGGCCGGAGCAAAAGCTGGGTCACCGGCGATGACCCGCATGACCGTCCTGTTCTTGTCCTCTTTTTCAAAACGATCCAGAACTGTTTCTATCCGCATTACCTTCTTCACAAGATTAAGCAGGCGGTTTCCCGTGATATTGTTTCCATTACCGGTCTGGAGGGAAAGTTTGTTCACCCCGTTTTCGAGGATGTAGTTTCTCATCTCCTCCTCATTATGGATATAGAGCTCTTTCTTCCTGTCCACTACCTTAAAGAGTGGCGGTTGGGCGATATAGAGATATCCCCTCTCTATTAATTCTTTCATCTGCCGGAAAAAGAATGTGAGGAGCAATGTCCGGATATGGAGGCCATCAACATCGGCATCCGTCATGATGATGACTTTGTGATACCGGAGTTTGCTGACATCGAAATCACCTTCCTCCCGCCCTATGCCGGCGCCAAGAGCGGTAACAATAACTTTTATTTCTTCATTTTGCAGCATCTTGTCGAAACGGGCTTTTTCCACGTTGAGCACCTTGCCGCGGAGGGGCAAAATCGCCTGATTCTTCCGATCCCGTCCCTGTTTGGCCGAGCCGCCGGCACTGTCGCCTTCCACGAGGTAGACCTCGCTCAGGGCGGGATCACGCTCCTGACAATCAGCAAGTTTGCCGGGCAGAGCGCCGACCTCAAGGGCGCTCTTTCTGCGCGTGAGCTCCTTCGCGCGCCGCGCCGCATCCCTGGCCCTTGCAGCATCCAGGGCTTTGCCCAGTATCTGCTTCGCTACAGAGGGATTCTCTTCCAGGTAGCTTCCCAGTTTCTCATACACAATCCCTTCAACCAGTCCCTTGACCTCGCTGTTACCGAGCTTGGTCTTCGTCTGTCCCTCAAATTGGGGTTCTTTCAGTTTCACGCTGATCACGCAGGAGAGACCCTCCCGTACGTCCTCCCCCCGAATGACATCTTTCCCGTTCTTGATAAGGTTGTTGTTCGCAGCATAGTTATTGATGACCCGCGTGAGGGCGGATTTGAAACCGCTCATGTGCGTTCCGCCTTCCGTGGTATTGATGCTGTTGGCATAAGAGAAGATGCTTTCGGCATACGTGTCATTATACTGCAGGGCTACCTCCACCTGGCAATCTTCCTTGGTGCCGTCGAAATAGATCGGTTTTTTGTGCAGAACCCCTTTGTGCCGATTGATATATTCCACGAATGAGACAATCCCGCCTTTGTAAAAGAATTCGCTCTTTTTGCCGTCCCTTTCGTCCATAAGGGTAATTTTCACACCCTTATTCAGAAAGGCAAGTTCTCGGAGCCGGTTGGAAAGAATATCAAAACTGAAATCGATATCATCGAATATTTCATGGTCGGGCTTGAAGGTAATCTTTGTCCCCCGCCCCCTCGTTTTCCCGGCTTCATCCAGGTCCTGTGTGGGCACTCCTCTGCAGTAGGACTGCCGGTACACTTTTCCATCCCGCCTTACCTCCAGTTCAAGGTATGAGGAAAGGGCATTGACGACGGAAACACCTACACCATGGAGCCCGCCGGATATTTTGTAGCTTTCGTTGGAAAATTTTGCTCCGGCATGAAGTTTGGTAAGCACCACCTGTGCCGCCGAAACCCCTTCATCCTTGTGCATGCCTACGGGAATTCCACGGCCGTTATCATCAACCATCACGCTGTTATCCGCCCTGATCTTCACTTCGATAGTGTCGCAGTAACCCGCAGCCGCTTCATCGACACTATTATCAACCACCTCATATACCAGGTGATGGAGACCTTCCTTGCCGGTGCTGCCTATGTACATGGCAGGTCTTTTTCGCACAGCCTCAAGGCCTTCCAATACTTTTATACTATCTGCACCATACTGTTCCGTCATGGTTTCTTTTCCTTTTACCCCTCTCCTCACATTACCACGATCACCGCGGTGCTGAGCACCCCGGAATTCCATACGATGTCAATTATTAAACTTTTAGTGGCATGACAATGCACACGTATTCATCATTGCTCGCAGGTTTGATAACTCCCGGCTTCATACCCACACCCATTTCAAAGATGACTGTTTCCTCATCAATAACCTCTATGGCATCAATCAGGTATTTCACATTATAGCCCATGGAAATGTTTTGATCATGATAGGCTACCTCAATCTCCTCTTTTGCTTCTCCTACATCCGGGTTTGTTGACTCCAGCATCATTTTTCCATCTGATAACGAGAAAATAACACCACTGTACCTTTCACTCGATACCACACTCATCCTGCGGAGAGCATGGAGAATTGAATTCTTTTCAAATTTTATGACAATTCCCTTTTCTGACGGTATAACCCTCCGATAGTCAGGATATTCCGCATCCACAAGGCTTACTCTCAACATGGTGCTGTCCGTCTTGACGATACACATGCCCTGACGTACCCCCAGAGAAACTTCTTCCGGCGCATCTTCAATCAGCCTCTTAATCTCATTCAACCCCTTTTTCGGAATAATGATTCCTTTTTCGAGTGCAAAAGACGCCTCTTCCCCGATATCTGCATTCGCGATAGCCAGACGATGCCCATCCGTTGCAACCATTCTTAGTGTTTTTTTTCCACCATCATCAATAGTTTCAAAAAGGACACCGTTCAAATTTTTCCTCATTTCATCACCAGACATGGCAAAAGACGTCTTACCAATTAACCCCTCAATCAATTGTCCTTTCATAGTATGAAACATAACTTCGCCGCGGTCGTCAATCACACTGGGAAAATCATCTGCGGGCAAACCGGAAATTTTATACATTATTTTTTGACAGGTTACCGTCACCCTGTTACTTTCATTCGACTCAAACTGAATACTATCACCCTGTATTTCCCGTATCATCTCATACAGTTTTCGTGCGGATACGGTAACATGACCTTCCGTGATAATTTCCGCATCATAATCCGCAACTAATCCTATCTCCCTGTCTGTAGCCACTATTCTGATTTTATTATTATCCGTCTTGAGAAGAATATTGTTAAGGATCGGCATGGTAGTTTTTTTCTCAACAATACTGAGCGTCTTTTGGATACCCTCCAGGAAGGTATTTCTTTGCACGGTAAATTTCATTGCCACATCCTTTCTATAATATTTTTTATATAGTTATAAATTAATAGTCATAGTAATAGGGACTGTGATTCTTGTTGATGAATTTCTTTATCGGGGTAATCACGCGTACATGGGAAACGTACATCTGTGTATAACCTTTGTGCATAAACTGTTAAGCTTTGTTTTGTATACACTCTTCGATATCCCGGACAAGTTTTTTTAATTGTGCGTCCTCTTCCACGAGTTGTTTTATTTTGTTGTTGGCATAAATGACGGTTGAATGATCGCGACCACCGATTTTTTCTCCAATGTCAGGGAAGGAGGCACTGGTCATCTTTCTCGACAGGTACATCGCGATCTGCCTCGATAAGACAAGATTTTTATTCTTTTTGTGTGATTTCATGTCTGATACTTTGACATTCATCTTACTGGCAACCGTTTTGAGAATATCCTCGATTGTCACATCTTCTTTTTCATTCAGCTTGATTACCTTCTTGAGAACCTCTTTGGTAAGGTTCATATCAATTTCTTTACCTGTCAGTGAAGAGAAAGCGGAAATTCTTATAAGATATCCCTCAAGTTCCCTGATATTGGATTCAACATGTGATGCTACATAGTAGGCCACATTCTGCGGAAGGACCATTTTATTTTCCTGTGCTTTTTTTTCTAAAATAGCGATCTTTGTCTCGATTTCCGGCGGATGAATATCGGCGATAAGACCCCACTCGAACCGGGAACGCAGTCTGTTCTCCATGTTCGGAATGTCTTTAGGGAATTTATCGCTCGTTACTACAATTTGCTTTCCCGAGTCATGAAGGGTATTGAAGGTATGGAAAAACTCCTCTTGGGTCTTTTCCTTCCCGGCAACGAACTGAATGTCATCCATCAAAAGACAGTCAATATTTCTGTATTTTTCCCTAAACTTTGGCATTCTGTCATACCGGATCGAGTTGATCAATTCATTCATAAACTCTTCTGCGGATACATATACAACATTTAAATCAGGGAAGACCGTAAGCGTGTGAAGCCCAATGGCATTCAGCAGGTGGGTTTTTCCTAACCCCACACCGCCGTAAATGAAGAGTGGATTATAATTCTTGGCCGGTTGCTCTGCTACTGCAACCGATGCGGCATGAGCAAATTGATTGCAAGGGCCGACGACAAATCTGTCAAAAGAATAATGCTGATTCAATGACTGATGGGTTCCTGAACGTGGCGGCTTTTTATGGGTCCGCGCTTTTTCCTGACTGTCCCCTCCCGCTCGGCGGCTCGCACCGGGGCTTTTTTTCGTTTCCTGGGCAACCTGAAGATCGACCTTTAGGTCAATGCCTGCTATTGAAGCAAGGGCTTCCTTGATGACAGCGTGATAATTTTCAATAAGCCAGTCTTTAAAAAACTTGTTCGGCACATTGAAAATAATATTGTCCCCCTCCATGGAAGATATTTTGATAGGCCTAATCCATGTCTCAAAATTTTGAGGACTGATCTTTTCTTTAATGATTTGAATACTTTTTTCCCAGAGAATATCCAACGTATATTACCTTATAAACATAGTTATCAACACCTGTTGATAGTTGTATTACATATGCACCTATTTGCTTTCGGTAAGATTCATCAGTAGCGTTACGAGGCGGTTTAATTCTTCTGCCGTGTTAAACTTGATTTCTATCGACCCTTTATTTTTTTGCCTCCGGATTTGTATCGCCGTCATGAACAGTGATGAAAGCCCTTTTTCCAAATCGCGCAGGTAGGGATCTTTTTTTATGATACTTTTACCCGCGGGCTTTTTTTTCAGCTTCTGAATTACGCGTTCCGTTTCTCTTACACTGAGCGTTTTTTTCAGAATGATATTGAGAATTTTTATCTGCTCTCCCGCAGAGTCAAGCATAAGCAAGGCACGGGCGTGGCCTGAGCTGATTTTTTTGCCAATGAGGGCCGCCTTTATTTCTGCGGGCAGCTTTAAGAGCCTTATGGTGTTGGCAAT
>CAZMBE010000008.1:46393-66981 GCA_964564625.1 uncultured Syntrophaceae bacterium
TGCCGGATCTTCGCACAACAATAGGTTGAATGATACCGTTTTTCTTTATAGATGTGACAAGACGCTTCTGCTCCCGGTCACTGAATTCCTTCCGGGACTGAAACCTGTTGGGAGAAAGCTCTTCGATTCCGCACATGATGAACGAGGGCCTGGCACTTATATCATTCAGCAGATCAGGAAACATGGCCCCGAGGCCCTTACCGAGGGAACTTTTTGGTGGCATTTAAATCCTCCCGTTGGTCATAAGTTCTTGCGCAAGCTCCATGTATGCAATGGCACCTCGCGATCTCACGTCATAGAGGATTATAGGAAGACCATGACTCGGACTTTCAGACAACCTTACGCTCCGATGTATAATTGTATTAAAGACCTTCTTGCCTAAGTGTTTCCTCACATCTTCAGTGACTCGATGAGATAACAAATTTCTTGTATCAAACATAGTAAGTAATATTCCCGCAAGACCCAAAGAAGGGTTAAGCCTTGTTTTGACCAGTTTCACCGTATTGAGCAGGTGTCCAAGACCTTCCATGGCAAAATATTCACACTGCAGAGGAATTATGAGGGAATCAGAAGCAACTAAAGCATTGACTGTTAAAAACCCGAGAGATGGTGGACAATCAATGATCACGAAGTCATACGCTATATCAAGGGTATTCAATAGGTTGCGCAGCCTTTTTTCCCTGTTTTCCAGAGCGACAAACTCTATTTCTATGCCTACAAGGTCCTGATTGGCGGGAACCACATCAAGAAGAGGTAATTGCGTGCCGATAATAACGTCTTTCAGCGGGAACTTGCCAATGAGAGAGTGATAGAGATTTTTTTTGCTAATAATGCTCTTATCGATGCCTACGCCGCTCGTAGCGTTGCCCTGGGAGTCACAGTCGATGAGCAGAGTTTTCTGCTCCGCTGCCGCCAGAGATGCAGCAAGATTAATGGCTGTGGTGGTCTTGCCAACTCCTCCTTTCTGATTAGCTATGCATATGATTTTACGCATGATTTATTGGAACATCCACATAATGTGTGCGGTTATAAATTTTGCGGGAACATTAACATAAAAAGGTATGCTTGAGAAGGAATATTTGACTTTTTTATTAAGGGATGAATTCGTCATACACGGTAATTTCTGCAGAAATGTAAACCCGGTAAATGTAAGTGGCTATGCATATTTATGAGGTCCTTCACGCGGATGTAATGAAAGGGGGAGGGGAGACAGTATTATTCACTTCGTGCGAAGTAAGTTTTTTTGACTGACAGGGGCGCTTAAAAAGCCTTTTCATACATTATTATTGTTCTGAAATCACCCGTCACAGGCAAGGTTATATCATGGCGTGCAACATATTGAAATCCCAGGTTTTGTGAAATATTGTCCGCTTCCGTAAATTCTTCCTCAACTCTTTTACTTTTCATGGCGAGCAGGACGCCTTTCGGAGCCAGAAAATATGCTCCCATGCGGAAGAATTGCGGCAGTTTCAATGTGGCTCTTGAAATGATGATCGAGAAACTGCCCCGATAGGTTTCATCTTCCATAAGGTATTCGGCCCTATTGTGAATGACGGTAATATCTGTGAGGTGTAAACTGCGGATAATGTGCTTTAGAAAAGACGCTTTTTTGCGTGAAGATTCAAGAAGGGAGATGTTTAATGCATCAATGGCGATTTTCAGGGGTATTCCCGGAAATCCGGCACCTGATCCTATGTCGAGAACCTGACCGCGTGTAGCTTGAATGAACGGTACGAGTGTCAGAGAGTCAAGGAAATGCTTGATGGGAATGTCGAGGTCTGATTTTACTGAGACTAAATTGATTTTTTTATTCCAGTGGAGGAGTTCCCTTTGATATGTTGCAAACGAGGCTAATTCTTTTTCTGAGAGAGTTATGCCTAATGAGAAGGCTCCGTTGACAAGCATATCTCTCATGTGAGGGTTCCTTTATCTCGATACGTAATGTCAGGCGAAACGTGTAGCCGTTCCAAGGATACAGCAGACGTCTCGCCAAACAGTCAATCGCAGAACAGATGTCCCACCTGTCGAAATCTATTGTAATAACATCGCATTGACATGCAGTGATGCTTTACGCAAGGACGGCTGTTTTGAATACATCAAAGCCGATCTTGTCTATCATAGCGCCCAGTCTCTGGCGCGGACCGGCATTTGCCGTGTAATAGCCAATTATCTTATCGATAAGGTTGAGAGCCTGTTCTGTGGTAAGATCCCGGATAAGCTCCTGTGATAATCTTGGATTCGCGCCGCCGTTACCCCCGACAAAGACCCGCCAGCCTTTCGGAAAACCAACGATGCCGATATCTTTTATACAGGTTTCTGCGCATTGATTCGCACAGCCGCTGACGCCGAACTTTAGCTTGCTGGGCACTTGTACACCGTGGTATTTCTCATCCAGTTTGAGGCCCAATCCAAGGCTGTCCTGCTGTCCGCGTTTGCAGAAGGTAGTCCCCGGGCATGCCTTGATGCTCCGCACGCAGAGGCCGACGGCCGCCCCCGGAGGCATTCCCAGATCAGCCCAGACAGCGTCAACATCTTCTTCTTTGAGGCCAACAATCGCAATTCTTGCCGCACTGGTTATTTTCAGTGCTGCGACGCCGTATTTCTCGGCGACGTCAGCCAGTGTGCGCAGCGTTGCCGGGCTGACCACACCGCATGGAATATGCGGCGCGATTGCGTAGGTCTGCTTATCACGCTGAATTATTACTCCCTTTTCTCCATCCTGTAACATTGTGTGCACCCTCCCTTCATTGTTCTATGTAAGGCATACATTTCTTTGAGTTGCACTATAGGAAAAATACATCAGAGTGTCAAGGCAGGGGGAATATTTTAATTTACACGTGATGAAAGAACGGTTTTTATGGTACAAGGAACACTATAACTAAAAAAGAAGCGGGATGGGAGCATGCACGTGAGGGCAAAAACGGAACACGTAACTATTGTTCTGAACAAACCGAAATATCCGGGCAATGTCGGAGCCGTGGCGCGGTGTGCGAGGAACATGGGCATTGAAAATATCTTCGTGGTAGGCAATAGAGATCTTCCTGTAGAGGAAATGAAGCAGATGGCCACCCACTTTGCCGCTGACATTGTGGAGTGCATTCAACACTTCGACAGGCTGGATGAAGCCCTGGCGAACTTTCATTATATTGTTGGCGCCACATCGAGACGTGGCTCCGGGAGAGGACCCTGTGTCTCACCCCGAGAAATGGCGGAATTGGTTCTGGAAATAAGCCATTGCAACGAAGTAGCGCTCCTTTTCGGACCCGAGGATACGGGGTTGTCCAATGATGATTTGCGGTTCTGCCATTTGTTGGTAACCATTCCCACGTCGAAAGGGATGAAATCGGTGAATCTTTCCCAGGCAGTCATGATTCTGTGCTATGAAATCTTCGTGGCACATGCCGGTTCTCTGGAAGAGTTCACGCCCCGCATGGCTTCCTCTGAAGAACTCGAGGGAATGTATGCACAGATGAAGACCGTGTTGATGAACATTGGTTTTCTCCATCCGCAAAATCCTGATCACTGGATGATGCACATACGCCGTTTCCTCGGGAGAGCGAAGCTTTTTTCCAAAGAAGTAAAGATCATACGCGGCATCTGCCGACAGTTGGACTGGTCCATGAGAAACAAAAAGACTTGACTTTTCATTGACATAAATCTAATACTCAGCCAAATTCCATGGGGGTAACATCATGAAAAAGCACTTTTCCTTTACGGGGGCAAAAAAAATTATCTTTGGCAATGGTTCTTTCGATACACTGGGAGAGAATATACGCGCAATGAACGCGAGCCGTCCCCTGATCATCCTTGATAGGAATCTGTCTAAACTTGGTTTCAGAGATCGGGTTTCAGATGTGCTTGGTAAAAATGGCTTTAAAGCTACTATATTTGACAAACAGGTCGAAGCTGAACCAAGATTGGAAATAGCAGATGAGGGAGCAAAGGCCGCACAAAAGGGGAAATGTGATATTGTTGTTGGCATCGGTGGAGGAAGCGCCATGGATGTCGCAAAAGCTATTGCGGTGCTGACGGCCAACAATGGCAAGGCCGTGGATTATTTAGGGCTGAACAAGGTTCCCGGACCCGGGTTGCCTACCGTAATGGTTCCTACGACGGCGGGAACAGGAAGTGAGGTAACCTTTACCGCAGTGTTTGTAAGGCAGGACCTCAAGAAAAAAGAAGGCATGAATAGCCCCTATCTATATCCGGATCTGGCCGTACTTGATCCCATGCTCACCCTCACCCTCCCGCCGGTATCGACTGCTTCAACAGGAATTGATGCGCTCTGTCATGCAATAGAATCGTACACATCAGTAAATGCATCACCCATGAGCGAAATGTTTTCGCTGGATGCCATACAGCTGATTTCCGCGAATCTAAGAACGTGCGTGCATGACGGCAACAATCTGGAAGCAAGGGAAAAGACGCTCCTGGGGAGTCTCTATGCGGGCTTAGGTCTTGCGAATGCGGGGGTAGGCGCTGTCCATTCTCTTTCCTATCCTCTCGGAGGGAAATACGGGGTATCTCATGGTTTGGCCAACACAGTCATGCTTCCGCACGTTATGTCCTTCAATCTTCCGGGGGCTCTTGAGAAATTCACCGTCATTGCGGAAGCGATGGGTGAAATTGTTGACGACATGCCTCTGCGTGAAGCGGCATACCTTGCGGTGGAAGCCGTACAGTCCCTCATAGAAGATTGTGGTATTTATACCACCCTTGAGGACTTGAACATTCCCGAGGAGGATTTTCCCGATCTTGCGAAAGTGGCAATGACCGTGGCGAGACCGCTGGAAAACAATCCCCGCAAAGTGACGATAGAGGACGCCATTGAGATATACGGAGAAGCATACTGACATAGTACCTCTGCGCTCAAAGCGAAATTCTACGCCATCAGAGATAGGGTATAGTATAGGAAGTACACATGGATTGAGGGGCTAAATAATGATTATTGTCACCGGCGGAGCCGGATTTATTGGAAGCGCCTTTGTCTGGAAGTTGAATACAGAGGGTATCAACGATATTGTCATCGTCGATGAATTGGGGCAGACGGACAAATGGAAAAATCTGGTGAACCGACGATACGTGGAATATATCCATAAAGACGTTTTCCTCAGGATGCTCCGCAGTGAACAGATGCCATTCAAGCCTGACGCGATCATTCATATGGGAGCCTGCTCGTCGACAACAGAGCGGAATGCCGACTACCTGATGGACAATAATTACCACTATACATGCCGCTTGGCCGAATGGGCGCTCTCGCACGACATCCGCTTCATCTATGCGAGTTCAGCTGCCACATACGGCGATGGATCGAAGGGATTTTCCGATGAGAATGCCGTGACGGAAACGCTCCGCCCAATCAACATGTACGGGTATTCCAAGCAGCTTTTTGACCTCTGGGTTTTACGGAACAAGGTGGAAACAAAACTCACGGGGATAAAATTTTTCAACGTCTTCGGTCCCAATGAGTACCACAAGAGGGACATGCGAAGCGTGGTGCACAAAGCCTTCGAACAAATCCGTGACACAGGGAAAGTGAGGCTCTTTAAGTCGTACAGACCTGAATACGGCGATGGCGGACAGATGCGCGATTTTGTGTATATCAAAGATTGCATTGAGGTCATGTGGTGGTTGGTAAAATTCCCGGAGATACACGGCATCTTCAATTTAGGCACCGGTAAGGCCCGAACATGGAATGACCTGATTCATGCAGTCTTTGCTGCCATGAATATGAAACCCTGTATTGAGTATATTGATATGCCTGCGGAGATCCGCGATCAGTACCAGTATTTCACCGAGGCGAACATGGACAAGCTACGGCATGCAGGATACCCGGCTGCTTTCCTGCCGTTGGAAGAGACGGTACAGGACTATGTTGTGAATTATCTGCATACATCAGATCCACATTTATGAACGTCATCTGTATCATACCTGCCCGCTATGAATCTTCCCGATTTCCCGGGAAACCCCTTGCTGATCTGTGCGGGAAACCAATGATTCAGCACGTCTACGAACGGGTATTGCAGGCCAGGACGGTTTCCTTCGCCGCCGTGGCTACGGACGATGAGAGGATTTTTGCTGCCGTACAGCGTTTTGGGGGCCGCGCGATCATGACCTCGGAGACGCTCAGGTCAGGTACGGATCGCATCGCCGAAGCAGCTGCCCGGATTAATCTCGCCAGTTCAGATATTGTCGTCAATATTCAGGGGGATCAACCTCTTTTTGAACCGGCGCAGATTGATGAAGTGGCAAAACCTCTCCTGGATGACCCCGTCCTTTCCATGTCTACCCTGATCTATAAAATTATAAGAGAAGAGGAGATTACCCATCCCCATGCGGTCAAGGTCGTCTTTGATCACGACCATTTTGCCATCTATTTTTCCCGGGCAACGATTCCGTTTGTAAGGGACAGGGGACATGAGGTATCATACTATAAACACCACGGCATCTATGCTTACAGACGGGAATTCCTGGAGACATTCTCCCGGCTTCCTGAGGGCGTTCTCGAAAAATTGGAGGCCTTGGAGCAACTGAGAGCCCTGGAGCATGGTTACCGGATTAAGGTAGTGGAGACCCCTTACGATTCTGTAGAGGTCGATACCCCCCAGGAGCTTGAAAGGGTGAGAAGCCTCCTGCAGAGCGATTCCCCTTGTACAAAGAAGGGAGAGTAAGGTGGATTGTGCATAACCGAACGAATCTGACCCGCTTCCTTTCTAAAGACGAAAATTGGGGGGGTGTTTCCCGATAGTGAGGCAGTAGCTATGGTCGACCTTGGTTACTTAGAGAAGATTACGCTGGTGTCCAAACCCATGGGCCAGCGGATCGTGGCGGCATTATTGTTGTACGCCAATTATCATATCTTCGCTCACGTGGATATCAAAATCGAAAATATCGAGCGCATTCCCCGCCATGAAAACGTGATTTTTGCCATGAACCACACGGACCGATTCAACTACTGGCCTTTCCAGTATAAGCTGTGGAGCATGAAGTCTTTTCCTTACACCACGGTATGGGTAAAGGGAAAGTATTACCGAAATTCACTGCTGGCGAAAGGTCTTGATCTTTGCAATTTGATTCCCGTGCCATCCATGAAATATTTGATAGAAGAACTTTACAAGAAGAAATTCAAGAAGAGGATTGAAGGCAATCTTTACCGAGCTATTAAAGATGTAATCGATGGTAAGTATGAGAAGATCGAACAATATCCAACGGCCGCGGCAGAGGTCATCAGTGCCATGGGGGAGCAGTTTGTCGATTTTATCCGCTCTCACTATGATCTCATTATGGAGCGGGTAGCAGAGCTAAGCCGGAAGGCCCTGTGTGAGCAAAATCTCAATCTCATCATTTTCCCGGAGGGAACAAGAGGCACCGTCCTTGGTGAGGGACGAACAGGCCTGGCACAAATAGCGCTTGCAACAGGGAAAAAGATTGTTCCCGTAGGGTGTAATAATTCCGACGAGCTCTATACAGGGAGTCTTCCCTTCGCAAAAAGCGGTGTCATCACATACAGGATTGGAGAGCCTCTCTCTTTGCAGGATCAACTGAAAGAATTCCGCATAGAAGAAAAATTCAAGCCTTTTTCCAAAGAATCACAGCAGAAATATAAAAAGCATTTTGAACAGGTAACCGGGATCGTCATGGAAAGCATAAACCGGCTCCTGGATGAAAAATACAGGCGTATCTTCACCGGATCTTGATGTTGAAAAGCTTCAAAGCCGGGATGAAGGCTGGATGCCTGTGATGAATGAGACATAGCGATGCATCTTAAGAGCGTGATCCTGAACCCGTCCCGATATCCGACACAGGATTGTTATCCTTTCTCTGTGCCCGTCTTTCAACACACGAAACACATTGCCTTCGCATCTCCTGTGACGTTCTTTATTGGTGAAAACGGTTCGGGTAAGTCGACGTTGCTGGAGGCTATGTCCCGTGCCTGCGGTATCCATATCTGGCGGGAACCTGAGAGAACTCGCGTAAATCAAAATCCCTATGAAGACAAATTCCACCATTTCCTTACTGTACAATGGACAGATGGAAAAGTTCCGGGCTCCTTTTTCGGGTCCGGTATCTTCAGGCACTTCACACAGCTCTTGGATGAATGGGCGGCGGCCGATCCAGGGCAACTTATGTATTATGGCGGAAAGTCTTTAATAACCCAATCTCATGGCGAATCATTCCTGTCCTTTTTCCGGAACCGCTATCGGATCAAGGGGCTCTACCTGCTTGATGAACCGGAGACAGCGCTCTCTCCCCGGAGCCAGCTCGCCCTGCTGGAGATTCTGACGGAGACAAGTGAAGCGGGCTACGCTCAATTTGTGATTGCCACGCACTCTCCTATTCTTCTGGCCTGTCCGAACGCATCAATCTACAGTTTTGATTATAACCCCGCACAGCCCATCCGGTATGAAGATACGGATCACTACCGTATTTACAAAGAATTCATGGAAGACAGGAGTAAATACTTGAAAAACGGTGTCGCTACCGATAAATTCAAATGAATGATGGTAAGAAATGTTTGTAATTGCCGAACTTGCCCACTACACCGCGTCAAAACTCGGTATTGACTGTTATGGCCAGATGACCCGAAGACCCGAAGACCGACTACCTGATAGCGGACGACACAGTATGAATAGCTTGTTGATTTCTCAGAGGACGATGAAGAAAATTTTTCCACTTGTGGTATTATTGTGGTGCGCTCTTTCCGGTACCGCCTTTGCCGCACCCCCGGGAAGGATTGTTTCTCTCGCGCCTTCCATTACGGAGATTCTCTATGATCTTGGCCTGGAAGACCGTGTTGTCGCCGTTACCACTTTTTGTGATTATCCCCCCCAGGCCATGCATAAACCAAAGATTGGAGGCTATGCAAATCCGTCCATCGAGGCTATTGTTGCCGCGCGGCCCGACCTGGTGGTCATGACCGATGACGGGAACCCTATAGAAGTGTCTGATAGGTTGATGAAATTAGGGATTACTACCTATACTTTCAGGGCAAAACGCCTTTCTGAACTTCCCCAGGGCATCCGCGATTTAGGCGTTGCGATTGGGATAAAAAACCAGGCTTACAAACGGGCAAAAAGGATCGAAACAGGGCTTCGCAAGTATGCAGGGAATGTTCAGAAATCACCGCCCCCCTATTTTGGGAAAAAGGCGATTTTCATTATTCAACCGGAACCGCTAATTGTAGCGGGGCCTGGGACTGTCATTGATGATGCATTCAATCTCTTAGGATTACAGAATATCGCTTCCGATACTGATGCACGGTACCCCAAATATTCTATTGAGGAAGTAATCCTCAGATCTCCCGATGTGATATTTATCGGCATCGGCCCCATGACCAGAGAAACCTCCAAAACCCTCCTGAAAAGGTTGGCAAGGCTTGATGCGGTCCGAAAAGGTCGAGTCTATTATACCAGTGAATCACTGTACAGACTGACACCAAGGGTTATGTCCGGTATTGAGGAAATCGAAGGGCATCTTCGCGGATATTGAGCCTTATCTTTGATCTTGACAAATATCTTTACCTCTGCTAATTAGCATAAAATAAATAGAAAAACCATTATTGGTGGATATGAGGAAGAGGGGTTAAAAGCCCCCGCTGCCCCGCAGCCGTGAAAGGAACGAAAACCCGATTTGCCACTGTCATACTATGACGGGAAGGCGGGTGAGTAGGTAGCCTGAAGCCGGAAAACCGATCCATCAAGAAGATCCTCGCGGGAGGGATAATGCTTAAGTACTTTTTCCTACCATTTTTCATTCTATCCTCTATTTCCGTCCTTGCGATCACCAAAGACATGACAGATAAGGTTGTAACGCTTTCCCGGGTCATTCGGGTGAGCCTCTTGCTCCTTGCAGTTTTCATTATTATTTCAGTGGCTTCGATGCTCGTCGGATCCAGCCAGTTGGGTACGGTATCTCTTGTCAAAGCCTTGCTGGCGATGATAAAGAGTGAGGACCTCAATCTTTTTATAACGGAAAAGACAATCCTTTTCTCCATTCGCCTGCCGCGGATTATCTTTGCCGGTATTGTTGGCGCGTCGCTCTCGGCAGCTGGTGTTGTATTTCAGGGACTTCTCCGCAACCCCCTTGCAGACCCTTACATCCTTGGGATATCTGGAGGATCAGCGGTCGGGGCGATTGTTGCTATCATCATGGGGATAAGCTTCGTTCCTTTTGGTGTTGCCGGTCTCGCTGTTTCGGGGGCGCTCCTCACCATCGGTTTGGTGTATGGTATTGCCAGAACAAAGAAAGAACTTCACTCTACAACCCTTCTCTTGGCAGGCGTGATCGTCAATGCCTTTTTTTCTGCCGTTATTATGTTACTCATTTCTATGACAAATAATCATGAACTGCGGAGTGCGATATTCTGGTTAATGGGAGATTTGAGTCTCGCCGAATGGAACGAGATTATACTTACCGGCTTTTTTTTAATGATCGGATTCATTGTTATGTACATCTATTCGAGACATTTGAATCTCATCGTCTCCGGCGAAGAGACAGCCATGCAGCTTGGTGTAGATGTTGAGAAAACCAAGAAGATACTCCTTCTTGCCGCATCGCTTGTAACGGGAGTAGCCGTATCGGTGAGCGGCACCATCGGCTTTATCGGCCTGATTATACCGCACATGATGAGAATGCTGTTAGGTTCGGATCACAGGCTTCTCCTCCCCTCTTCCGCGCTTTTCGGCGCCTCATTTCTTATTGTTGCGGACACCCTTGCCAGAACGATTACCGCCCCCGCAGAGTTGCCCGTGGGTGTAATTACGGCAATGTGCGGGGCTCCCTACTTCATTTACCTCTTACGCAGGAAGGCAATCTGATCCATGCCCATTATAAAACTGCAACACATTGGGTTCAGATATGATGACGATTGGGTCTTAAGGAACATTTCTTTCGAGGTGCACAAGGGAGAGTTCGTAGGCGTAATTGGTCCCAACGGTTCCGGTAAGACGACTCTCCTCAAGATACTGGATGGTATCTTCACTCCCCAGGAAGGAGAAATGTGGATAGACGAAACCCCGAGCGGTAAGCTCAAGAGAGAACACCTGGCGAAAATAATTGCAGTTGTTCCCCAGGAGTCCTTGATGATTTTTCCCTTCACCGTTCAGGAAATCGTGTTAATGGGACGAGCGCCGCATTTAGGCAAATGGAGATTTGAAGGAGACACAGACTTCAGGATTGCTCGTCAGGCCATGGAGATGACGGATACGCTATCCTTGATGAAGCGGAACATGAATGAATTGAGTGGTGGTGAGCGGCAGAGGGTCTTAATAGCAAGGGCTTTGGCACAGCAACCGCAGATCATGCTCCTTGATGAACCCACCGCCTTTCTGGACATCCGGCATCAAGTAGAATTTTTTGATTTAATAAAAGCACTGAACAAAGACCAGGCACTCACGGTAATCGGCGCCAGTCACGATATCAACCTGGCATCGCTGTACTGTGACAGGATTATGCTTCTTCGTAGCGGCGATATCCATTGTATGGGAAGTCCCGAAGAGGTAATCACGGAATCAAACATTAAGGAAGTGTACAAAACAGATGTCACCGTTGATAGAAATCCAATGACCGGTCAGCCACGGGTCACGCTCTTGAGTTCATATCCGTCGGAGGGAGGAAACCGGTTTCAATCCGGTGCTGCCCCGCAACTGTAAGCGGAACGAAATCCACAGAAAGCCACGGGTTTTCCATACGAGGAAGGCCGGGAAGGCGTGGAACATAGGTGCAAGGTACGAGCCGCAAGCCAGGACACTCATCTGATGGATCAAATAACTACGTTCCCGAGGGGGAAAGGAGAAAATCAAATGAAAAAAGGCTTAAAATTACTTGTTGTTTTCACTGTGTTCCTGTTGCTTGCCGCATCGGCCGGCGTAACGCTTGCGGAGAAGGAAGATGCTGCCCAGGAAAAAGCTGCCCAGGAAAAAGCAATTCTCATGGAAGAGGTAGTCGTCACTGCGACACGGGATACGGAAGAAATTCGAAAGATTCCTGCGAATGTTTCCGTCATTACGACTGAGCAGATTGAAAAATCGGGTGCAACGACAATTCCGGAAGTCCTCGATAAGCTGGAAAGCATACAGTTCCGCTCCTATAGCGGCAACTCCTCCCAGGCGACCATAGATATACGCGGCTTCGGAGGCGATAATCCTTTTGGCAAGAGCCTGATCATGCTTGACGGCAGGCGCCTGAACAGACCGGATATGTCTTCTATCAACTGGCTGCAGATTCCCTTGAATAATGTTGAGAGGATCGAGGTCGTCCGTGGCGCAAGCAGTGTCCTCTATGGTGATGCGGCGATCGGCGGCGTCATCAACATAATTACCAAGAAAGGCGAGGGACCACCGAAAGTGAACGCTTCCGTAATAGTGGGAAGCTATGGCCTCCACGATGAACGGGTGAGTGTAACCGGTTCTGTGGATAAATTTACTTACGCGCTGAACGGAGAAAACAATTACAACTCCGGCTATCGGGACCGATCAAAATTCTCATCCAAAGGAGGCGGGTTTGATTTTGGATATAACGCAAGTGAGAGCTTCAGTGCATCTTTAGGAGCTTCCTTCAATAAAACGGACTATCAAATGCCGGGGTTTCTTACGCAAACCCAGCTCGATCAGGACAGGCGGCAGTACCAGCATGCACCGCCGGAATTATACAGTATCACAACACCCGATGATGATGGATCAGATAAATATACCAACGTCAATCTGGGCATAAAGTCCCTCTTGGGATCCATCGGGGAGATCGATGTCTCTTTTCTGTATGGTAAAAAGGACCTTGAGACCAACATGCCCTCATGGTTCCTGTTTTCGGATACCTCAACAGACACGTACGGTGTTACACCGAAATATGTTCTGGCAAAGGACATCTTTGGCTTCAAAAATAAACTGGTTATCGGCCTGGATTATTACCATGAACCTTATGAGAAGGAATTATACAGCAGCCGGGCAAGAACCTTAAAAACAAGCTCGGCAGATTTTACCAGGAACAGTCTTGCGTATTATGTCAGGGATGAATTCAGCATTTTAAAAAACCTGATTCTGCATGCCGGATATCGGTCAGAACATACATCCATTGAGGGGTCAAACAAGGACAATGTGAATCCGGCCAACAATTTCTCAGACGAGGAAAACACGTACAACGCGGACGCGTATGAAGCGGGACTGACCTTACTTGTGGGTAAGAAAACAAAGGTCTTCGCGAAGTATGCTACGGTCTACCGGATCCCTTTTTTAGATGAAATCGCCATGTTCAACGGATATAGCGGCGGTGTCCTGTTTAACAAGAACCTCAAGAAAGAAAAAGGGGTCAGCATGGAAGCGGGCACGGAATTGTATCCCCTGGATAACCTGAAAATAGGACTAACCGTCTTCAGGATCAATATGGAGGATGAAATTTCATGGTTCGCTACAGGTCTGTTTACCGGGTATAATACAAATCAAGATAAGACACGTCATGACGGCGCAGAGGTTTCCCTGTCCTATGCATGGGGTAAATGGGCCAAGTTCTATGGCAATTTCACCTACCACAAGGCTACCTTTGAAAATGGGCCGTATGATAACAAGGAAATGCCTCTGGTGCCTAAACGGATGGCGAATGCCGGCATCGAGATATATCTTCCCTACAACCTGATTCTGCGTCCTGAAGTTCGCTACGTGGGAAAGACCTACCTGTCCCAAGACTATAACAACGTTGCCGAGAAACTGGATTCCCATACCCTCTATAATGTTTATCTCTCGTATAAGCCGACGTTTGGAAAAGTAACGATGACAGCCTTTTTTGGTGTAGAGAATCTGACCGACGAGAAATATTCGTCATTTGGTTCGTACAATGTCCCTGCATATGGTGCGGGAGCTCCTAATACTTACTATCCCATGCCGGGGATCATGTGTAAGGGAGGACTTTCCTTTGAACTTTAAAGGAGACTGGTCTCTGAAAAACCGTTTTCCCTTCCGTCTGGGAACGACTTCATACATCATTCCGGCGGATCTGCTGCCGAATGTCGGCTTTTTAGCAGATAAGGTGGATGACATCGAACTGGTGTTGTTTGAATCGGATGAATTTTCCAATCTGCCGGATGCGGTCACTATCGAAAGGCTCAAGGACATAGCAGGACGGTTTGACCTGACCTACACCGTCCATCTTCCTCTCGATACCTTGATGGGACACGCTCAGGCATCTGTCCGGCAGCAATCTGTGGATAAATGTCTCCGTGTTATCGAGCGCACGGCTCCGCTCTCGCCCTTTGCCTATGTTGTACATTTCCATGGGGATCAACGGGGCAAAAGCCCTTCGCTGGAAATGGAACGATGGGTCGATGGTCACAGGCAATCTGCGGAGATGCTTGTTCGGGCCGTTGATGCCCAGGACCTGTGTGTGGAATTGCTCGATTATCCCTACGAACTCATCGATGGCATTGTAAGTGACTATGGACTGAGCATCTGCCTCGATATGGGCCATCTCCTTCTTTACGGATATGAGCCGGAAGAGTATCTCGACCGTTATCTGTCACGGACTCGAGTGGTTCATCTCCACGGAGTTGAAGACGGGCACGATCATCGCGGCCTATCTTGTGTGCCTGCCCGGCTGCTCAGAACCCTTGTAGAAAGGCTGGGAAACGGGTCGAATAAAACCAGGGTTGTAACGATGGAAATCTTCGATGAAGGAATGCTTTACCAATCCATGGACGTCATGAGTCGGTATGCGTAATGATGCACTCATAGAATATACATATGAAGAACATAGCACAACATTCTGAGGCAAAATGTGTTGCCGTTTTAGGAACCGGTTCAGATGTAGGAAAAAGTGTCGTAGTTACGGCCTTATGCCGTATTTTCAATGATCTCGGCGTACCCGTAGCCCCGTTTAAGGCGCAGAATATGTCCAATAATTCGTATGTCACACCTGAAGGAGGAGAGATGGGACGGGCACAGATTGTCCAGGCGGAAGCTGCCCGTATCACTCCCCATGTGGACATGAACCCAGTGCTCCTCAAACCGTCAACGGATATATGTGCCCAGGTAGTCCTCCAGGGAAAACCGATGGGAAACAGAGAAGCAAAAGAATATTTTGCAAACACAGATTACCTTTTTGAAAAAGCATTAGCCAGTCTGGAGTGTCTCCGGGGGTCATACTCGCTCATCTTCATGGAAGGCGCCGGCTCCTGTGCTGAGGTCAATCTTCGATCCCGTGATTTTGTAAACTTCCGCATGGCACATGCTGCCGATGCGCCGGTTATCCTTGTTGCCGATATAGACCGGGGAGGTGTATTCGCCCAGATTATTGGAACCCTGGATATCATTCCGGCAGATGACAGGGAACGCGTGAAAGGCATCGTCATCAACCGCTTCCGGGGTGATCCGCATATCTTCACAACAGGTATTGAGTATATCGAAAGCAAAACCGGAATCCCCGTTCTTGGTCTGATACCGTACTTCCATCACATCCAGATAGAATCTGAAGACGGCCTGCCCCTGGATGTCCGGATCGACCCGTCATCCGGTCCCGAACCGGGAAAGATTAATATGGGGGTAATCCGGCTGCCGCATATCTCCAATTTTACAGATTTTGACCCTTTCATGCGTGATGCATCTGTGAATGTCCACTATCTTGCCCGTGCTCGGCCTCTGGATGGCTATGATGTGATCTTTCTTCCCGGTACGAAAAATGGGCGATTCGATATGGAATGGCTGAAGGATACAGGCTGGGCAGCCGAACTTTCAAAGTTCATACGAGACGGCGGCCGACTTGTGGGTATATGTGGCGGGTATCAGTTGCTCGGTAAGGTGATCATCGACCCTGACGGTGTTGAAGGAACACCGGGAGAGACATATTGCCTTGGCTTTCTGGATGTAGAGACGACGCTGCACAAGGAAAAAATACTGTCCCGTTCCACCGGCATCTGGGAGGATGACGGAGAAAAGGCAGCGGGGTATGAGATACACATGGGTGTTACTAAACGCGACCCGGGAGTACGCCCTGTGATTCATGTTCTCACACAAAATGGTGACCCCGTTGACCGTTGCGATGGAGGGAAAAGTTCTGATGGCAGAATCTGGGGCACCTATTTCCATGGTCTTTTTGACATGCCTAGTTTCAGACATTCGTTCCTGCAGGGGATCTCGGTTAATTATAACCCAGGAAAACACGATTGCCACAGAGGTCATGCATCCGATTTTAAAGATTATCAGTATGATCTGCTGGCAGACCATTTCCGTGCTCATATGAACATGGACAGCCTTTTTACAATTCTAGGTTATAACAAGAAGGAGATGTGTAATGCAGCCGTATGAATTGTTCCGAAAAAGAAGCAATACACAAAGGAGCACTTTTTTTGCCCTTTCCATATCCCTGGCTTTTCATATGGTCATATTCTTGATCTTGATAACGGCTACCGCCGCCCCCGCCATATTAAAGGTGGAAGATGATCAGATCATTCATGTATTTATTGCTTCCATAGAGACCGAACATAACGCACATCCATGGGGTCCGCAATCCCCTGGAGACGTTATAGAGAGCAAAAAGAAAAAAATGGTCGAGATGGCGAACATAGACATACCTATCGATAAACAGGATAGACACAAGGTGGATGTTGAACCGGTTACTCAGCATACTCTTGAAAAAGAATCTTTCAGGAGGGCAATTGTAGAAACACCTCAACCAAGCGATTCTGAAACGGTATATGTAACACCGTCACAGACTGCCCATACAGTTCAAGGCTGGTCAGTGTTGCCCGGCCATTCGCCGGTAAAGGAAATATCCCTTGCCGTACCGCGGTATCGTGAGAATGCCCCACCCGCCTATCCCTCGATTGCCCGAATGCGGGGTTATGAAGGTGTTGTACTGCTTGCCGCGCAAATATTCAGCGATGGTGGAGTAGGCAGTTTGAAGATAAAAAAATCATCGGGATACGAGGTTTTGGATAGATCAGCTGTGAAAGCCGTAAAGACATGGAAATTTGAACCCGGGACCAGGTTGGGGAAACCTGTCAGCATGTGGGTTGAGGTTCCGGTGAAATTTGTCTTGAAAGATACGGAAACAATATAATCAACTAGAGCCATTAGAAGATCAAATAGTATAAAAGCTAAGCAGCGCTCGCAAATGATTGACAAGCGCTGCCGTTACGTACAATGGTACAACCCACACTTTGATATATGGAGAAGAGTGATCAGTCCATATATTTCAATGCCTCTTCGGCTTCAGCGCGGACGATATATGCATAGTCCCACGCGAACGCTTCATCCAGCCCCGAAATTCTGCCCAGCGCCTTTTTGGCGAGAGCCTTCTCTTTAGGGCCGATAAATCCGAACTTTGCCATCTTCCCTATACTGCGTACCGCCTTTGCCCGAACGGTAGAGTGGCTGTCCGACAGGTTTTTCGTAAGAGCGCGAAACATGTTACTCCTTGTTTTTGGAGTAATCCGCTGAGGTTTCAGATGCTCAACCAGCTTTCCCAACAGCCGGGATGCCGTATCCCGGACCTCTGCATTGGAGTCATCCATGGCCACGATTACCTTGGGAATGATGGAAGCCATCTCCGGCGCCTGGATTTTCCCCATGGCATAGAGCGCAAAAATTCTCATGTAGGGATCGAAAGACCCTGAGTAGAACTTGAGCAGCGGTTTAATGGCCGGCTTCCCTATTTGGCCCAAAGCTCTGGTCAACTGCATCTGGACCTTTAAATCCGCCTCCTTCAATTGATAGAGAATAAGGGGGATTGACTTTTCACCTGTCGCGACCAGGATCTTGAAGGCACGTTCCACGGCCGGCTCAAGATCGGGGCGGTCAAAAAGGTCGATATGGAATATACTGCATACAGCGAGGATTGCTTCGTTGAATTCTTGTGCCTTTAATCCTTTTAGCCTTCTCGCTATTTCATCCAGCCCTTCGATAACATCATAGACACTGTCTTCCCTGAGCTTCCGAAAGGATACCTCTATATCTCGCTTCGTCATAGCCTAATCCTCCTTTCATAAATTCCTTGAGTAAACATGCCATAAGTTCAGATTCAGAAAACCTGCAATACCATCATAAATTCCTCGTAATGTATCCCATGGTTGATATAAAAGAACCGCTTACACGCATTCTCTCTTTGCAGTATAAGGAGAACACCGGGGTATGTCAAGACAAACCCATGCAGGTTCCGGGGTGACTGTTAGGGCCGGTATAGATGTGTGGGTATCAAGTTCACGAAACTGCGTTCGGAGGAATCTGCTGACGCGCGTCAGGCTGAAGAAAATTACAATGCTGCCAAGGTCGTTGGCGAGTCTCGCTGTTATTCAAGATATCGCACGAAAGAAAAGAATTTTCGCTTGAATATGAGGGTTATATTTTCCTGAACAAGCACACGGCGGCCTGCTTCAAGAGATCCCATCTGCATGCCGTCAAGCTTCACTATTCTGCCGTCGTCAAGAACAACCATGAATGCTTTCCCGGCGGTTTCCCCCAACCGTGCCTGTTCACTTTCTTTTGAAATGCCCGGGATCGGTTGCCCGACTGGCCGTGGAGGATCTAATACCAGGACATAAAAAAACAACACGACCAAAATAATGACAGGCACCCAGATAAAAAAGAAACGTCGTCCCTTTCTTCTATCGGGATCTCCATAATGTGAAGGCCCCTTGCCTTTACTCCCCTGTTTTTTCTGCTGGCTCACGCGTTACTCCTGTACAACGATTTCTTGATTACGTATAAAAAAACTTATCAGATGGTTACCGGTCATGTCAAGGCATTGAAACTCTCCGCTGTACACTGTGGAGAATCTCCGATCTTTACGGAATAATGCTGTTCGTTTACTCAACCGCAGTAATTGCCTGAAATATATAAAGCAGCAAGAAGATTATGGCCGGTTATCATTGGAAGAAAATTGTCTTGACATACAAGAAACCCTCCCCGTATACTTCACTGTCAAAAAGCAAGTGCTTATGAGGAGTTAAGCCTTGGGGCTGTCACTTTGTTAAAGTTCTTAAGTATCGCCTTGGCAAAGGGGGGCTGAATATGGGGTTCAATATTGTAGCGCCGCCGCTGAAAGTGTTCATTGCCATTATGGGTCTTTTTGCACTCGTATCGTGCACTGCCCAGTATCCTCTGAATCCCAAACTGGAATTCAAAACGAGGACCAACCCCTTCCAGAGCAAGCTGCTGTCACCAAACAAATCCGATGAGTTGTTCCTCATCCTCGCTTTTTCCGGCGGCGGGACCCGTGCGGCATCACTTTCCTACGGCATCCTTGAAGCCCTGGACCGTGTTGAGATTCCGACTCCGCAAGGGCGTATAGGCGCGGATAATACACGCATAAAGCACACCCTGCTTGATGAGGTGGATCTCATTACCGGGGTTTCCGGTGGAAGCTTTACCTCGGCCTACTATGGGTTGCACGGCAGGAACGCCTTCAGAGACTACAGGGAAAAGGTTCTTCGGAAGAATCTTCAGGGCGGCCTCTTCTGGGGGCTCATCAACCCCGTGAACTGGGTCCGGCTAGGGTCTCCACGCTTCGGGAGAAGCGACCTGGCGCAGGAATACTATGACTACATGGTTTTTCACAGCGCTACGCTCGGTGACATGGCAAGCGGCAAAGGGCCTGCCGTTATCATTTTGGCTACCGATGCCAATGCCGGAATTGTCTTTCCTTTCATTCCAAGCCGTTTTGCCCTGATCTGCTCAGATTTCGAAAAATTCCCCCTGGCCCGGGCAGTTGCCGCCTCGGCGGCTTTCCCGGGACCCCTGACTCCGATTATTCTCAAGAACTATGCGGGACAATGCCAACACAAGGTTCCTGAATGGATTACCAATGCCCTCGCGAAGCCCGACCCCGCGAGCCGCGTGTATTATAATGCCGTCACGACAAGTACGTATCTTGATCCTGATACGAAGCCCTATATCCATCTCATAGATGGTGGTGTTTCTGATAACCTCGGTATCCGGGGAATGATAGAGACCATAGCGGCACAGGGTGGTATCCGAGATGCCCTGAAAGGAGAGAGTCTTTCTAAGACACGCCGGGTGGCTTTTATCATTGTCGATGCCCAGACGCAGGAAAAACCGCGCTGGAGGATTCTTGATGAGATCCCCGGCCTGGGGGCGATCCTTGGGGCGTCTTCAACCATCATGATCAACAAGTACAATTTTGAGACCATTGACTTGTTGCGCCGTTATGCTGAGGAATGGACCTATGAAAGCAAGACAGCCGGAAAGAAATCCATTGAAATCTACATCATTCATGTCGCCTTCGCCTTCCTTTCCGACAAAGCGGAACGGGACTACTTCCAGGAAATCCCTACGGCCCTCAGACTTCCGGAAGAGCAGGTGGACAAATTGAGGGAAGTGGCCGGCAAACTCCTCTATTCGCAGGAGCCCTTCAATAAATTAGTGAAGGATCTCGAGGGAAAGATGCCGGGAACCGGTCCACCAAAGTGACACGCAGCAGGGGATCATGTGACAGAGGCCGCTCTTTCACACGATCGAAGGGCTCTCCTCCATATGTGCGCACATACCTTACAGCGGACATACTTCCTTAATTTCGGGGCATAACCATGCATTATCTCTATCTGCTTTTCGTTTTCATACCTATCAGCATCGTAATGAAAAGTATGCATC
>CAZMBE010000008.1:67081-99976 GCA_964564625.1 uncultured Syntrophaceae bacterium
TAAAAGAGGCGGTCAGTCTTTGAAGACAGCCCCGGTACTGGCAGAGGTGACGAGTTTCGCGTACCGGGCCAGGTAGCCGCTCTTGATAGCAGGCGGTTTGGGCTTGAATGCCTTTTGCCGTTTCTTCAATTCGTCCGGGCTGACTTTGAGGGTGATGGTTTTTTTCGGGATGTCGATAGCAATGATATCTCCTTCTTTGACGAGTCCGATCGGGCCCTCCTCGGCAGCCTCCGGAGAGATGTGCCCGATCGCCGCACCGCGGGTGCCGCCGCTGAATCTCCCATCGGTAAGCAGCGCAACTGTGGTATCAAGCCCCATACCGGCGATTGCTGATGTCGGCGCCAGCATTTCCCGCATACCGGGGCCGCCTTTCGGGCCCTCGTAGCGGATCACGACGATGTCGCCCGGTTTGATCTTGCCGCCCAGGATGGCGGGAATGGCGTCTTCCTCGGAATCAAAGATGCGGGCTTTGCCCTCATTAATAAGCATATTTTCTGCCACGGCGGACTGCTTCACCACAGCGCCGTCAGGGGCAAGATTTCCCCTGAGGATCGCGATTCCTCCTTCCTTCGTATAGGGGTTGTCCAGAGGCCGGATGACGTTGCGGTTCAAAACCTTGGCGCTCTTGATATTATCCCCAACTGTTTTTCCCGTAACCGTCAAGGATTTCAGGTCAATGACGCCGAGAGAGCTGACATCCTTCATAACCGCTTGAATGCCGCCTGCCGCGTCGAGATCCTCCAGGTGGTGCGCTCCGGCGGGACTCAGTTTGCAGAGATTCGGAATTTTCTTGCTGATTTCATTGAATATGTCCAAATCCAGCGTGATGCCCGCTTCATGGGCGATGGCGGGAATATGCAGGACCGTATTCGTCGAGCATCCGAGGGCCATATCCACAGCGATGGCATTTTTAAAGGCCGAGAGGGTAGCTATTGTCCGTGGAAGAACATTTTTTTTGACGAGTTCCATGATTTTCATGCCGGCCAGCTTTGCCATCCTCCGCCGGGCTGCCTGAACAGCGGGCACCGTTCCGTTTCCGGGGAGGCCGAGACCAAGGGCCTCGGTGACACAGTTCATGGAGTTCGCCGTAAACATGCCGGCACAGGAACCACACCCGGGACAGGCGCAATCCTCCAAGGCCTTCAGTTCCTTTTCCTTCATGCGTCGTGATTTGACTTTTCCCACTCCTTCAAAGACACTGATGAGATCCACCGTTTTCCCTTCCAGGGCACCCGCCAGCATGGGACCGCCGCTGATGAATATGGTGGGGATATTCAGGCGAAGGGTCGCCATCAACATTCCGGGGATGATCTTATCGCAGTTGGGGACCATGACCAGCCCGTCGAAGGGATGCGCAATTGCCATGATCTCAATGGAATCGGCAATCAGTTCCCGACTGGCGAGGGAGTATTTCATGCCTGTGTGACCCATGGCAATCCCGTCACACACTCCGATGACAGGAAATTCGACTGGCGTGCCTCCCGCCATACGGATGCCTGATTTTACATCTTCAGCAATAATATCCAAGTGAATGTGGCCGGGGATAATTTCATTGGCGGAATTCACCACGCCGATTAATGGTCTGGCAATTTCTTCATCGGTGTACCCCATGGCTTTGAACAATGACCGGTGTGGGGCTCGCTCCAACCCTTTCTTCATCAGGTCGCTTCGCATATTTTCTCCTTACATAATTGTTCCCCTCGGGGAGTGGGAGCAAACGCTTCGCCTTGAAGCGAAGGTTTCGGTTCAATCTTTTGCGTCGCAAGGGGTCGAGGATTCCAGGATTCGAGAGGAGTAATGAAGAAATGCTCCCCTGCTCCCGTGACCCCTTGTATCCTTGAATCCTCAAGCCATCGGCTGTAGACGACGGTCTTGTCGTTATTTTTTTCTCCGTTCCGGTCTCAAAGAACGAACAACTGCTCCTGCCATCCACATCTCGCTGTTTTTTATGACATCGAGCTCCTTTTGCAGTTTCTCCCGGTAATCGGGCGCGGAGTTGACTTCCAGGACAATAGCCGTTTCTTTGCCGGAGGCCACCCGATCGTATAATTCATCAAATACAGGCGCCACGGCATTGCGGAACTTGTCTTTCCAGTCAAGGGCACCCCGCTGGGCAGTCGTGCTGCAATTGGCGTACATCCAGTCCATGCCGTTTTGCGCGACGAGAGGCATGAGACTTTGTGTCAACTCTTCGACAGTTTCATTGAAAGCTTCACTGGGGCTGTGTCCGTGTTTGCGAAGAACATTATACTGGGCTTCCAGAACACCGGCCAGACAACCCATGAGCACGCCCCGCTCACCCGTGAGGTCGCTGTACACCTCTTTTTCGAAGGTGGTGGGGAAAAGGTATCCCGATCCGATAGTAATGCCAACAGCAAGGGTCCTTTCCTGTGCCTTTCCTGTGGAATCCTGAAATACAGCGTAACTGGAGTTAATGCCGCTTCCGGCAAGGAAATTGTCGCGCACGGTACGCCCCGCTCCTTTTGGGGCCACGAGAATGACATCGATATCTGCGGGAGGGATTACACCAGTCTGTTCTTTATACACAATTGAGAATCCGTGGGAAAAATAGAGGGCCTTCCCTTTCGTCAAATGGAGTTTGAGTTCCGGCCACATCTCCTTCTGGCCTGCGTCAGACAGCAGGTACTGGATGATGGTGCCGCGCTTGGCGGCTTCCATTGGCGGGAAGAGTGTCTCCCCCGGAATAAAACCTTCGTCAATAGCTTTTTGCCAGTTGTATTCCCCCTCACCGACGATGCATCGGATACCGTTATCCTTCATATTGAGCGCCTGACCGCGTCCCTGCACACCGTAACCGATGACGGCAACGACTTCATTTTTAAGTACCTGCCGCGCCTTTTCCAAAGTAAATTCTTCCGACGTTACAACCTCTTCCATGACTCCGCCAATGTTGATTTTTGGCATTTGTAGTACCTCCTCGTTGTTATGATTTGTAGTATAAAAGCCTGGTATTGCTTTGTATCCGTATGAAAGCTATGGATGGCACTCTAAGGCGATAACGCCCGTCCTCGTAAAGTCATCCATACCCAGTTTATCCAGAATAGCCAGAGCGTTGCTTATTTCCTCTTTTCCACCCGTTATTTCCAGAATACATATATCGGCGTCCATACTTACAATTTTCCACTTGAGTGTGTCAATAGTTTGCATGATTTTTCCGTGATTCTCCTCGGTCCATTTCATTCTCACCAGGATCATTTCCCGGCAGGCTGAATCGGCGCGTGTTAAATCCTTCACTTCCAGGACATCGATGATCTTGGATAGCTGCTTTTCCAGCTTGATGACGGTTTCCCGATTACCGAGGGTGGTAATAATGATTCTGGTAATTTCAGGATTCCTGGTAATATTTGCCGAGATGCTTTCGATGTTGAACCCCCGGCCGCTGAAAGTGCCGGCAATCCTGGCCAGGACGTCGGGCCTGTTATTTACCAGGATTGAAATCGTGTTTTCTTTTACTTCCATACAATAAATCTCCTCCCATGCTTAGAATTATTTGGCAATATTGTTAATCATTTTTCTCGAAATGTTTTCCCGCGATAGCACACTACTTTTTCAGTACCATATCTGTCAGGGCCGCACCCGGTGATACCATGGGGTACACACCCTCCTCGGGTTCAACGTGGAAATCCATTACTACCGTCCTTTCCGTATCGAGACCCTGCTTTAATGTGGCTTCTACGTCTTCAGGACGAGTTGCCCGGAGACCGACAGCATCATACGCTTCCGCCAGTTTCACAAAATCAGGAACATTGCGAATGTTGCTGTGGGAATACCGCTTTTCATAAAAGAATTCCTGCCACTGGCGAACCATGCCCAGGAAACCGTTATTTAAGATAACTATTTTTACCGGGAGATTGTAATTCACCGCCGTTGCCAGTTCCTGAATATTCATCTGGATGCTTCCGTCACCGGCAATGTCCACGACTACTTTGTCCGGACAGGCGACCTGCGCGCCGATTGCCGCAGGAAATCCATATCCCATCGTGCCCAGACCGCCCGATGAAATAAATGAATTGGGATAATCGAAGCGGTAAAACTGCGCCGCCCACATCTGGTTCTGTCCCACCTCCGTCGTGATGATAGCCTTGCCGTCCGTGAGCCGATAGAGTGTATCAACCACGAACTGGGGTTTGATTTTCTCAGCCTGGCAGTATGATAAAGGCGCGTGTTTTTTCCAAGCGTCTATCTGATCATGCCAGACCTTCGTCTGCGATTCGGGGATCGCAATCTTATCCTCGGCAATCCATTGATTGAGAAGCTGCAGCACCGGTTTGCAATCACTCGTGATGGAGAGATGGGTTTTTACAAATTTATCAATGGATGCCGGGTCAATGTCTATATGAAGAACCTTGGCATGGGGTGCAAACGCATCGAGCTTTGAAGTAACACGATCGTCAAACCGCATACCTATGGCAATCAAGAGATCGCAATTGCTGATAGCCATGTTGGCGTAGTAGGTGCCGTGCATCCCCGGCATGCCGAGCCATTGAGGGGCTGATGCGGGGAATCCTCCGAGCCCCATTAATGTTGTGGTAATGGGAATGTTCAGTTTCTGGACGAATGTTCTCAATTCATCCCACGCCCTTCCCAACAGGATACCGCCACCTGTAATAACCAGTGGTTTTTCTGCCTGACGTATCATATCAAGGGCTTTTGCACATCCCTCTTCGATAGCGGTCTTTTTACCATTACTAGGAAGATTTACTGTCCAGGATATGGAGCTCTCCTCTATGGCAGACCGTGTGACGTCTTTCGGAATATCGATCAAGACCGGTCCGGGACGTCCTGTGCGGGCAATATGAAAGGCTTCTCTGACGGTTTTTCCCAGGTCTTCAATGCGCCGTACCAGAAAATTATGCTTGGTGCACGGTCTCGTGATGCCGGTAATATCCACCTCCTGAAAGGCATCGCCGCCGAGCAGTGATGTCGCCACCTGACCGGTCAAAACAACAACCGGAATTGAATCCATGAAAGCGTTCGCAATACCGGTGACCGTGTTGGTTGCTCCGGGACCCGACGTCACCAGGCACACACCAACCTTGCCGGAAGCCCTTGCGTACCCGTCTGCCGCGTGTATGGCGCCCTGTTCATGCCGCACCAGAATATTTTTAATTTTCCTTCTGTAGAGTTCATCAAAAATATCCAGTACTGCGCCTCCAGGAAAACCGAAGATAGTATCGACGTTCTCCTTTTGCAAAGCATCAAATAAAACTTGCGCTCCCGTTAATTTCACTTTTCCTTCCTCCTTAACTTCTTTGTTTCCCATGCCTTGTTTTTTTCCCCTCGATGGAGAAAGAGGGTGTGGTGTTACCCCCGCCGTGGTTGTGTAGGTATGATTTCTTGGGGATAATTTTTCTCACCAAAAAAAAACCGTTACCTTTGACTGGTAACGGTTGCTTCATGCATGGTATATGTCAAACGCAAACCATCAGCCAGCCCCTCCCCTGAAGGGAATAATTATCCCGATAATTATGGCGATGGTGACGATACTTAACGTCTGCATACAATTATTCCTTATTGTTGGCTTTTCTAACAGGCTCTTTTCTCATTGTCAAGTAAATTCTTGTATTTCAGATTTTTTCTTTCGGCCTGTTTCTTTGTATAGCGATTGATCCGGTTCTGTTTATTTCCTCCACACCGAAGGATTGAAAATATTTCAGGACAGATGCCGTTTCGTCCTGATGACCCGTTATTTCCAGGATAAAATAATCGGGGGACATTGTAACTATCCTGCATCCCAGCATGTCAATTGCCCGAAGTATTTCAGAATGCGATCCCTCTTTTATGGTAACCCCGAACAGCATGAGCTCTCGCTGAATAAAGGCCTGTCCCGAGAGATCGGAGACTTGAATCACGTCTACCAGTTTATCCAGTTGTTTTTTTATCTTTTCCGTAAAATCCGGATCAGATTCGCTGGTAAGGGTAATTCGCGATATTTCGGGATTTGTCGTTTCCGCCACACAGAGGCTTTTGATATTGTATCCATGACGGCCAAATACGCCACCTACGCGGGACAGAACGCCCGGCTGGTTGTTGACTAAAATAGAAATGGTCTGCTCCTGTTCACGCATCTTTTTTATCATAGCATGTTCTCCAACGGTATTTAATCAAGCCTTTCATACATCATCTCGATGTTTGAGCATCCCGGCGGAATGATGGGATACACATAGTTTTCCGGATCAACGAGGGCTTCCAGGAGAAAAGGCCCATTCGTGTTGACCATCTCAGCGATACCGGCGCGCGGGTCTTTCTCCACATCGATCCTGCAGCCGGGTATGCCGAAGCCTTTCGCGACGGCGATGAAATCAACATTTCTTCCCAGATCTATGGTGTTGAAACGGTCGTTATAGAAATGATGCTGAATCTGGCGGATCATGCCCAAGTGGCCGTTATTGATAACGATGATCTTTATCGGCAGATTGTAGTATCCGATGGTCGCCAATTCCTGGATGTTCATATAGAAGCCGCCATCACCCATAATGGCCACCACGGCCCTTTCCGGTGCGCCCACCTTGACGCCTATTGAAGCAGGCAGGCTGAATCCCATTGTGCCCATCCCTCCGCTGGTGATCAGGCTGCGGGGCCCCTGTGCCTTCCATGTACGGATCGTCCATATCTGGTTCAATCCCACATCCGCCGTCACCGTGGTTTCTCTGGGCATGGATTCCTGTACCAAACGGATGAAATTCCCCGCCTGTCCGCACCCGCTGTCGCTGACTTTGTGCTCGATGGCATCCCTTTCCGTATCGATCCTCTGGAGCCAGTCGGACTTTTCCTTCTTATCTATGAGGGGGAGCAATGCCGTAAGGGTTTCACGAATATCTCCGACATAGGGAAGATTGATCTTGATGCTCTTGCCGATGGATGTGGGGTCAATATCAATCTGGGCGATTTTTGCCAGGGGTGCGAATTCTTCAATTTGTGCAGTACTGCGGTCTGAGAAACGGGTGCCTATGGCAAGCATAAAATCGCACTGATGAACCATTTTGTTTGCCAGTTCGTTTCCGTGCGTTCCAATAAGTCCCAGGTTGTAGCCATTTGCGGAATCGACGGAACCGACGCCCATCATCGTCGTTACAAAGGGGATTTTCGCTTTTGCGATAAGTTCGCGTATCAGGTCAAAGGCATTACTCAATTTGACTCCCCCGCCAATGATGAGGATCGGCCGTTCACTCTGATTCAGAGCCTTGGCAATTTTTTCCAGTTGTTCCTGATCTTCCACTGCATTGCCGTTCTTTTTCAATGTCGATGACGATTTTTCTTCAGTCTGTTCACATTTTGCTGCCAGGATATCGCGGGGGAGATCTACCAGGACAGGCCCCGGTCTCCCTGTCTTGGCAAGTTCAAAGGCATGCCTTAGTGTTTGTGCAATATCATGCACGTCATGCACCTGGTAACTGTGCTTTGTAATCGGCATGGTGATCCCGATGATGTCTGTTTCCTGGAAGGCGTCCTGTCCCAGGAGAGCCGTACTCACCTGCGCCGTAAGGGCAATCAGGGGTGTTGAATCCATGTAGGCCGTGGCAATGCCTGTTACAAGATTGGTTGCACCCGGTCCCGATGTCGCGAGACAAACCCCCACTTTTCCTGTAGCGCGGGCATAGCCGTCTGCGGCGTGGGCCGCTGCCTGTTCGTGCCGCATGAGATAATGGCGGATATGACTGGTCGTCAAACGGTCATGCAGGGGTAACGTGTTTGCCCCCGGATATCCGAAAATGACATCCACTCCCTCCTCTTTGAGGATTTGTATAATGATATCTGCTCCAATGCTTTCCATTTTTTCTTTCCTTCATTCTCCTTGCGTCTATGACAATAAAAAAGCCGCACATTTTTAAGGCGGCCTTTTCATCAATAAAAAAGCCGCGGGGTAGCGGGGCCCGCGGCTCTTCGTTTCTATGTCATTCCGTCACAGAAACCGAGCGGCGGTCCCCCTAAGTACAAGTACTACCACTACGGCTACATTTGGAATATTGCTGATCAGGATGTGACGGGTCATACAATGGCCTTTATTTATATAACTAACTGCCTGTTTATATATAAAAACATTAATTGTCAAGAAATTTTTGCGCGTTACATCGTATATTTTCTCTCTTTAACGTGTGTTATCTGTATGGTTTTTGGTAAGACCCTCACGGGACTCTTCTATCTCTATCGGGACTGCATCACTTGCAGTGGTGCCCTCAAGGAAACATTCAAATATCGCCCCATGAGTTGACCCTGTTGCCGGAACGCCTGAATGGGGATCTACCTTGATAAAAACAATGCCATCCGGTACAGGAAAAACTTCCACCGGTTTGCCCGCGAGGGCCTTTTCCATAAAGTACAGCCATATGGGAGCGGCGGCTCTGCCACCCTGTTCTTGCTTGCCCAGCGTTCTCTCCTGGTCAAAACCGACCCATACCCCTGCGATCAGGGAGGGGCTGAAGCCTATAAACCACGCATCCCTTACGTCGTCCGTAGTTCCAGTTTTACCGCCGACGGGCCTGCCGATACTCTTTACCCGTCTGCCAGTTCCGCTTTCTACAACATCCTGCATGACGTAAGATGTCATGAAGGCAATGCGGGGATCGATAACCTGTTCACTTTTCCCCTGATTTTCTTCGAACACGTGACCGGTTCTGTCGATTATCTTCTTGATGAAGAAAGGCTTCACGCGCTTGCCCTGATTTGGCAGGACATTGTATGCCGTGACCATTTCCTGAAGGGTGATTGCGGAAGTTCCCAACGCCATGGTAAGGTTTTTTGACAAGGGGGAGGTAATTCCCATATTGGTTGCGTATGCTGCCGCGTAGTCGACCCCAATTTCCTGAAGCAGTTTTATGGTAATAATATTGCGGGATTGAACAAGGGCTGTTCTGAGGGTCGTGGGTCCATTAAATGTTCCGTCGAAATTTTTCGGCCTCCAGAAACCGTCGGGCTGCGATCTGTCGGGGAACATAATGGGAGCATCCATGATCCGCGTTGACGGTGTCATGCCTTTGTCGAATGCGGCTGTGTATATGAATGGCTTAAAGGCGGATCCAGGCTGCCTCCTCGCCTGGGTGGCGCGGTTGAACTCACTCTTTTTAAAGTCCCTGCCCCCCACCATGGCCTTGATTTCACCGGTCCTCACATCCATGGAGAAAAGAGCTCCCTGAACGGTTTCCTTGTCGTATTTTTCCCGGGCTTCTAACTCTTTGAGACCCCTCTCCACAGCTTCCACGGCCGCCTTCTGCATGTCTATATTCAGGGTAGTGTAAATCTCAAGACCTTCTTTGTACAGTACGTCACTCCCGTATCTTTCCAGGACATATCTGCGGACGTTCTCGACAAAATAAGGGGCGATTTTTTCTTTCGGTCTTATGGATTTGAGTTTAATGTGCGTGGCGAGGGCCCGATCTTTTTCTTCCCGTGTTATATAACCGTCTTCCAGCATCCTGTCTAATACATAGGCCTGTCTCTGGCGTGCCTTGTCGAAATGGAGAAAAGGTGAATACGTGCTGGGCGCCTTGGGAAGGCCAGCCAGGAGGGAAGCTTCGGGCAGAGTTAAATATTTAGCGCTTTTTCCAAAATATCCCTCCGATGCGGCCTCAATGCCGTACGTGCCATGTCCCAGGTAAATATGGTTCAGGTATAGATTCATGATCTCGTCTTTTGTAAGATATTTGTCTATCTTATAGGCCAGTATGGCCTCCCTGATTTTTCTTGCGTAGCTCCTTTCAGAAGATAAATAGAGAGATTTTGCAACCTGCTGTGTAATCGTGCTTCCACCCTGGACAATACGTCCCGCTTCAACATTTTTGAGGAATGCCCTCGCCATGCTCAAGAAGTCGAACCCCGTGTGCTGGTAAAATCTCGCATCTTCTGCGGCCACAAAGGCCTGTATGACTACTTTGGGAACATCGGGGAGCTTGATAAGTTTTCTGTCTTCGAGGAAAAACTCTTCGATAATTTCCTTATTATCCGCATATACCCGTGTTGCGATGCTGGGGCGGTAGTCCTTTAAAGCGGCAATGCTCGGCAAATCTTTAAAAATGACATAGAACGTGATGCTGCCCGCTATGAACGCCAGGAGGACAACGGACAGGATTATTAACAAAAATAGTATCCCGAGGCCGGAAGATTTAAGACGTTTTTTCTTGTTGCTACTGATCATGCTTCCTCGTGTTGTTCTGGTGTTTCGGCTTCTTTAGGGCGTTTCTTCTCGGCAAATTTTGCGACAAATATACCGACTTCGAAAAGACCCAGTAAGGGAACGGCCATAATAATCTGGCTGAACGCGTCAGGAGAAGGGGTAAGAATCGCGGCAGCGATAAATATCACAAGGATGGCGTATCGCCTGTGCTTCGCTAATGTTTTTGAGGTTACCGCTCCAATTTTAGCCAAAAAGAAAATTATCACGGGGAGTTCAAAGGCAAGACCAAAGGCGAGCAGGAGTTGCAGGCTGAAAGAGAGATACTCGCGCAGTGAAACCATTGGTTTGAGAATATCTGAGGAAAATTCAATAAAAAATCCAAAAGCTGGGGGCAGGGCAAGATAATATCCGAAGAGAATACCGCCGATAAATAATACGGTAGAGGAAATAAGAAACGGGATTACATATTTCTTCTCCGATTTATAGAGGCCGGGTGACACAAATTTCCATAATTGATACAGGGTATAGGGACTTGTCAGAAAGAGGGATGCGAAAATAGAGATTTTCATGTAGTTGAAAAATGCCTCCGGCAGGCCGGTATAAATCATATGGCTGTTCTGGGGAAGCGCCTGAAACAATGGTCTGGTAATGATCTGGAATAGCTGTTCCTTATAAAACCAGCAAAAAGCACAGCCGATACCCACTACAATCAGTACGCGCATGAGCCGTGTCCGCAATTCTCCCAGATGATCCGTAAAAGGCATTTTTTCTGCTGCAGGGTCTTCCATGGATTAACTCTTACGTGTCTCCTTAGTAAAATGGATGTTGAAGTGGAGTGTCAAGAATGTGTTGTATTTGCGGAGTCTTTGGGGGTTTGCACGTTCGCTTCATCTTTGATGGATGAAGGTTGCGTATGATCCTCCTGATCGTCTCTTTTCCCGAAAAGAAGCGAATTTTTAAAGTCATCAACTTCTTTTTTCACATCATCAGGCTTCAGAGTATCTTTAATGTTTTCAGTAACATCATCGGCTGCCTTTTTGAATTCAGTGAGACCTTTCCCCAGAGATTTGGCAAGCTCCGGCAACTTTTTAGGACCCACAACGAGGAGTGCGATAATGGCTATTATGATGAGTTCGGGCAAACCGATTCCGAACATAGGTTCCACCTTTTTTGCATTCTTAAGACGTATCACATATATATAGATTTATATATTTGTCAACGTTTTTCCAAAAAGACGGACAGCCGTTCTTATTTTGGAAAATTTTTGCGTTCTTACTACTTTTATGCTAAGAAATTGCTTCTGTGCAAAAAAACCCCTTCCAGGGAAGGTGTCGAATGTCTCGTAAAACTGGTATTGTAAAGGACGAAAGGTATTTAAAGCATGACGCCGGATTTGGGCATCCGGAGTCACCTGAGCGGCTTGGCGCGACTCATATTATGCTGGGAGCCCCTGATATGGCGGGGAAGTTTGTTAAAATAGAACCGCGGTATGCCACCCATGAAGAAATAGGCATGATCCATTCTTCTTCCTATATCAAGCTTGTGGCCAGTACAGCCGGTCAGGCATTCGTTGCCCTCGATCCCGATACCGCCACAACACCGGAATCGTATGATGTCGCAAAGTTGGCAATAGGGGGGCTGTGCAACGCTATTGACAGCGTTGTGTCCGCAGAAGTGGCAAATGCCTTCGCCCTCGTCAGGCCACCCGGGCATCATGCCGGGGTATCGAATGCTGCGGGGTTCTGCCTGTTCAATAATGTTGCCGTAGGGGCAAAACACGCGATCTCCAAGCACAAGATGAATAGAATCCTTATAGTGGACTGGGATCTGCATCATGGAAATGGGACGCAGGCACAATTTTATGATGATCGCAGAGTTCTATATTTCTCTACGCACCAGTACCCCTACTATCCGGGTACCGGCGCAATAGAGGAGATTGGAAGGGGAGACGGTCTCGGATACAACGTGAATGTTCCCCTGAGACCCGGCGCAGACAATTACCAGTATGTAAGGATCTTTAGGAAGGTATTGTACCCGGTTGCTATGAAATTTAAGCCGGATCTTGTGCTGATTTCGGCCGGGTTCGATCCGTATTACAAGGATCCGCTCGGTGGTATGAAAGTAACCCCCGACGGTTTTGCCGCTTTAACGCGGATACTTATGGATGTTGCTGACCGCTGCTGCATGGGGAGACTGGTCGTAACGCTCGAGGGAGGGTATCACCTTACAGGCCTTGCGGAGTCGATAAAGGCGGTTCTTATTGAAATGCGGGATGGAACGCATGTATCTGACGAAACCCTTGGCTGTATGGAGCAGGACGCAGATAACCGGATAGATGCGGTAATACAGAAAGTAAAGGATCAGATCAACCCGATCTGGCAGGTATTTTAAGAAGGGAAATGTTGTTTACGTCGTTGCGAACGAAATGATAGCAATCTCATGAGCTTCTGAAACTGTTGAAGATTGCCGTGTTATTCAGTTCCTCGCAATGATTTTTTCATTCACGTTGCAAAGTTGTAATGGGTATAGAGAAGCAGGATACGGGATTGAAAATAACAAAAGAAGAAGTGGAGTACGTGGCACATCTGGCAAGGCTGGACTTCAGCGAAGCGGAAAAGTCGAAATTCACCTCCCAGCTCAATGATATCCTGATGTATGTGGAGAAGCTGAACCAGGTGGACACCACGAATGTAGAACCGATGAGCCATGCCATTGCCCTCCAGAATGCCTTCCGGGATGACAGTGTCCACGATTCCCTCAGCCATGACCTTTCCCTGTCCAATGCCCCCGAATCGCGGGGCCCCTTTTTCCGGGTACCAAAAGTTATCGAGTAATCGAGGAGTAATGGAGCTTCATCAGTTAACGATTCACGAACTGCAGAAACTGATCAGATCGCAAGAGATAGCTTCTTCCGACATAGTACAATCCGTATTTTCACGAATTGATGCGGTCGAGGGAAACGTTCACGCGTATATAACCCTCATGAAGGAGTATGCATTTGCGGAAGCGGCGAAAGCCGACAAGGATGTCAAGGAAGGGATGCTCAAACCCCTGACCGGCATTCCCATTGCCCTTAAGGATATTCTGTGCACGAAGGCTTTCCTGACGACATGCGGCTCTCATATCCTGCATAACTATATTCCCCCCTATGATGCCACGGTGGTGCAAAAATTAAGAGAAGCCGGCGCCGTGTTTACCGGAAAAACCAACATGGATGAATTCGCCATGGGTTCATCGACGGAGACATCATATTTCGGGATAACCAGAAACCCATGGGACCTCGAGAGGATACCAGGCGGGTCCAGCGGCGGGTCCGCGGCGGCTGTAGCCGCCGATGAGTGCATCGCCTCGATCGGGTCCGATACAGGGGGGTCTATCCGACAGCCTGCCGCCCTGTGCGGTGTCGTCGGCATGAAACCAACCTACGGCAGGGTGTCCAGGTTCGGACTCATTGCCTTTGCCTCCTCCCTGGATCAGATCGGACCTTTTACGAAGGATGTGGAGGACTGCGCCATCATGATGAACGCAATTGCCGGGTATGATCCGCGGGAATCAACGTCTGTTCCTATGAAGGTGCCTGATTATACGGAATTCATTTCCCGGGGCATTGATGGCTGGAAGGTGGGGATTCCGAAAGAATACTTTATTGAAGGCATTCATCCCGACATCGAAAAGGCGATGCAAAGGGCCATTACAACCGTTGAAGGGCTCGGTGCTACGTGTGTAGAGATATCACTGCCCCATACGGAGTATTGCCTGGCCGTGTATTATATCATTGCTCCCGCGGAGGCGAGTTCCAACCTTGCCCGCTATGACGGGGTGAAATATGGATTCCGTCCACAGGGTAGCATTGACCTCCTGGAGATGTATAAAAAAACTCGCTCCGCCGGTTTCGGAGCGGAGGTAAAGAGGCGCATCATGATCGGTACGTATGCGCTGTCTTCAGGCTACTACGATGCGTATTACAAGAAAGCTTCCCAGGTAAGGGCGCTCATCAAGCGGGATTTTACTGAGGCCTTCACGCTATGCGACGCCATCCTTACACCGACGTCACCCACTCCCGCCTTTAAAATTGGTGAGAAAATGGACGACCCCCTCCAGATGTACCTCTCCGATATCTTCACCATATCGACAAACCTGGCAGGAATCCCCGGCATCTCTGTACCGTGCGGATTTACCAAGGATGGTCTTCCCATAGGCGCTCAGTTCCTGGCAGGACATTTTGAGGAAGGGAAACTGATCCAGATAGCGTCTGCCTTTGAAAAGTATGCAAACATTGAGAAAAGGAGACCAGCCCTCTAATGCCATATGAACCGGTTATCGGGCTGGAGGTACACGCCCAGCTCCTAACGCAAGCAAAGATTTTCTGTAGCTGCTCGACGCAGTTCGGAGCTGAACCGAACAGTCACACCTGCCCTGTGTGCATGGGGATGCCCGGCGTCCTACCCGTGTTAAACAGGAAGGTAGTCGAATACACTATGAAGATGGCACTGGCGACTCATTGCAGGATCAATGAAGAATGCAATTTTGCGAGGAAAAACTATTTTTATCCGGACCTTCCCAAGGGGTACCAGATATCTCAGTATGCCCAGCCCCTTTCAGAACATGGGTATGTGGACATCGAACTGGACGGCGGGAAAAAAAGGATCGGCATAACCCGGATTCACATGGAAGAAGACGCGGGGAAACTTTTGCATGATGAGTATCTGCCGTCGAGTTATGTGGATTTGAACCGGACAGGGGTACCCCTGATCGAGATTGTCAGCGAGCCGGATATGAGAAGTACCGACGAGGCCGTGGCCTATCTGAAAAGACTTCATGAGATACTGGTCTATCTGGAAATCTGTGATGGAAACATGGAAGAGGGGAGTTTCCGCTGCGACGCAAATGTGTCACTGAGGCCCAGAGGTGAAATGGTGTTCGGCACCAGGACTGAACTGAAGAATATGAATTCCTTCCGGAACGTCCAGCGGGCTCTGGACTATGAAATCAAGCGGCAGCAGTACATCCTGGAGAGCGGTCAGCATGTCATCCAGGAAACCAGACTCTGGGACGATTCCAAGGGAGAGACCCAATCCATGCGCGGCAAAGAAGAAGCCCACGATTACCGCTACTTCCCCGATCCCGATCTCGTTCCGATTTTCATCGATAATGCATGGATAGAGGAGATGAAAAAAAGTCTCCCTGAACTGCCCCTGGAAAAACGTGAGCGTTTTATCAGAGATTACCAGATCCCTCCTTACGATGCCGGGGTACTGACGTCGAGCCGGGCCCTTGCCGGTTACTTTGAAGAAGTGGCGAGGCTTTCCGGGAAGCCGAAAACTGCCAGCAACTGGGTTATGGGTGATGTTCTCCGTTTCCTTAATGAGGAGAAGAGGGACATCAAAGAATGTCGTGTTCCGCCAGGATCTCTTGCAGAGATGATTCAGCTCATTGAAGACGGCACCATCAGCGGTAAAATGGCCAAGGACATTATTGTGGAAATGTACCGGACGGGAAAGTCACCTCAGACGGTTATTGAAGAAAAGGGCATGATACAGATTACCGATGAAGGAACCCTCGAAAAAACTGTTGCCGAGGTCATCGCGGCAAATCCCACACAACTGGCACAGTACCGGGGAGGGAAAGAAAAACTCTTCGGATACTTCGTCGGTCAGGTCATGAAAGCTACTCAGGGCAAGGCCAATCCCCAGCTCATTAACGAGCTTTTAAAAAAGATGTTGGCCAAAGAATAATTATCCAAGATTTATATGCCGTCCGACCACCAAATCCCTCTCTCCTCTCACTCAAGGCCTCCCGCTGGGGGGAAGGTTTTAGAAACCTGACCAAACGCGTCAAAATGTTCCTCCACACCCAGGGTATAATCGAAAAATGAGGGTTCCGGGGATCCGTATACGATGGATGGAGGACAACTGAATGAACACACGTGTTGCGTATCTCATAGTAACCTTATCTTATTTGATCGGCGGCGGTTCATTAATCGCGTTTGCAGTGTTTCTCTATAGTGGCTCATGTAACCTTGTGGATCTTGGTCTGGACGAACACAGTGTGCTGTTGTTCGATGGCAGTCTTTCCGTGCTTTTTTTTATCCAACACAGCTTCATGATTCGAAGGTCCTTCCGCAAGAGGGTGGTCCGGTGTATCCTGGAAGAATACTACAGACCTTTGTATGCAGTGGTTTCCGGCATGGTTCTTCTGGCGGTAGTGGTTTTATGGCAGGAATCAAACAGGACGATCGCAGTATTTAAGGGTATTCCCGGGGGGGTTTTCCGTTTACTGTATCTGGCAGCGCTGGCAGGTTTTGTCTGGGGTACACGAGCGCTAAAATCCTTTGATGCCCTCGGTGTACGGCAGGTCATGTATCGTGTGCGCGGCAGAAAACAAAGGCAAATGCCTTTCACCATCAGCGGTCCGTACCGCTGGGTACGCCACCCGCTCTATTTTTTCGTGCTGTTGATGATCTGGTCGTGTCCGGTCTTGACGATGGACAGGTTGCTGTTCAATGTTCTCTGGACGATCTGGATAATTGTCGGTGCATTTCTTGAAGAGCGTGATCTTGTAGAAGACTTCGGCGACCGGTATATCGAATATCAAAAGAAAGTCCCCATGCTTATTCCCTACAAGCTTCGTCCTGCCCGGCAGTATTATGGTGATCCGTAATGTTTGGATTAAGGGATATTGAAACCGGCAACAACAATACCTCAACCTTTTCTTTATTTCGATTGACAGAAGAAGATAGTATATTAGAATTATAGTATAGACCTTGTTCAGAAAGTGGAGAGGAAAAGTTGAACCGCGAACACGTATCACATAACGAAGGCGCAACGGGCAATGTGATTGTAGGGATGATTCAGGACCTTATCGCCGAGCTGCGCCAACGCCGCAGATTAACCCGACCGGTGACCCTGGACAGCTCTCTTGCCCGGGATCTTGGTTTGGACAGCCTCGCCCGGGTGGAACTTGTCAGTCGCCTTGAAAGAACCTTCAACATCACATTGCCGGAAAGGGTTTTTGCAGATGCCGAAACTCCCCGCGATCTCCAGCGGGCCGTTCTGAGTGCGCGTCCTTCCAGGGACATCACGAAAATCCCTAATGTAGAGCTACCGAAACTTGATGAAGCGTTCTCTGTGCCTTACGGCGTGCACACGCTCACGGACGTTCTGAAGTGGCATGTACAGGCTCATCCTGACCGACACCATATCCGTTTTTACAGCGATGACGAAGAGGGTGAGGTCATGACGTATCGGACACTCATGAATCGGGCGTCGGATGTTGCAGCGGCATTGCAGAACGGAGGTCTGAAACCCGGCGGCCGCGTAGCCATTATGCTGCCCACGAGTGACGAATATTTTTTTGCCTTCATGGGCATTTTGCTTGCGGGCGGCGTTCCCGTGCCCATGTATCCTCCTGCCCGCAGGAGCCAGTTAGAGGATCACCTGCGCCGCAGCAGCGTCATCCTGCGGAATTGCGGTGCCTCCATCATGATTATCATACCGGAGGCCAAGCGGTTTGCGCAGGTCCTCAAGACCCAGGTGGAGAGCCTGCACAGCCTGGTAACGGTGAGCGAATTGATGGCACAATGCCTGACCTACAAGGAAACCAGGATAGGAAGCCAGGATATTGCGTTCCTGCAGTACACATCAGGAAGTACGGGAAGTCCCAAAGGGGTTATCCTCACGCATGCCAATCTCTTGGCGAATATGCGGACAATGGGCGATGTGGCCCAGATAAGCGCCAACGATGTGATCGTGAGTTGGCTCCCCTTGTATCACGATATGGGTCTTATCGGGACCTGGCTGAACAGCCTCTACTTCGCGAGCATGCTCGTTCTTATGTCCCCTCTCAGCTTTTTATCCAGGCCCGAGCGGTGGCTCTGGGCGGTTCACCGGTACAGGGGTTCGTTATCGGCAGCGCCAAATTTCGCGTTCGAGCTCTGCCTCAAGAGAGTGCGCGATGGTGATATACAGGGACTGGATCTCAGTTCCTGGAGGGTTGCCTGCAATGGAGCAGAGCCGGTAAGTCCTGAAACGGTGGACCGTTTTTGCAGGCGTTTCGGCGCGTATGGATTCCGTCGTGAGGCGTTCATGCCCGTATACGGTCTGGCGGAAAGCTCGCTCTGCCTGACCTTTCCGCCCCTTGACCGGGGCCCGCTCATTGATCGTATTCAGAGGGATGCTTTCATGCAGGACGGCAAGGCCATACCGGCCGGTGTGGAAGGAACAAAGGTTCTCAATTTTGTGGCATGCGGCCGGCCTGTTCCTGGCCATGAAGTTCGCATTGTAGACCCTGCTGATATAGAGGTTCCCGAACGACACGAGGGGAGACTTCAATTCCGCGGACCATCGACGACAAGCGGTTATTTCCGGAACCCGGAAGATACAAAGCGCCTCTTTCATGACAATTGGCTGGAATCTGGAGATATGGCGTATATTGCGGAAGGCGACGTGTTTATTACCGGACGTATCAAGGACATAATTATATGCGCCGGACGAAATATCTATCCCCAGGAACTGGAAGAGGCAATTGGCGACTTGGAAGGTGTCCGTAAAGGCAACGTTGTTGTGTTCGGCGCAGTCGATCCTGCTGCGGGAACAGAACAGATCGTCGTATTGGCCGAGACACGGGAAGAAGATCTTCAGAAGCTGGAGGCGCTTCGAAATGAGATTAATGCCCTTACCATGGATCTGGCGGGCACATCGGTGTACAATGTGGTATTAACGCCTCCTGGAACCATCCTCAAAACCTCCAGCGGCAAGATCCGCCGTGCCGCAAACCGCCACCTTTATGAAAGCGGAAAGATCGGTAAACAACAGATAATGGCCTGGTGGCAGATAGCGCGTGTATTGCTGTCCGGGGTGCTTCCGGAACTGCGGCGCCTGCGGCATGTTACATCCGCCGGGTTGTATGCTGCGTATTGCTGGATATTGTTCTGTGTGACAGCCCCGCCCACCTGGTTATGCATCGTTCTGGCGCCGCGATCTTCCTGGCGGTGGAAATGTATGAGGAGAGTTGCCCGCTTCCTTACACGGGCTTCTTTCACGCCGCTCATCGTTCATGGAAAGGAACACTTCCCCCGAGAACGTCCCTGCATTATCGTGTCCAATCACGCAAGTTATATAGACAGCCTCTTGATGGTGGCAACCATTCCCTTTGAATTCAGCTTTGTCGCGAAAGCGGAGCTAATCAACAACACGGTGAGTCGTATATACCTCGATCGAATCGGAACAGAGTACGTGGAACGATTCGACGCGCAAAGAGGTGTAAAGGACGCCCAGCGAATATCCTCATCCGCGCGGACCGGCCGTTCAATACTCTTTTTTGCGGAAGGCACGTTCACCCGGGTTCCGGGTCTCCTTCCCTTTCACATGGGAGCATTCCTGGCTGCTGCCGAAGCCGATTTGCCGGTCGTACCGGTTGCCATCCGCGGTACCCGTTCGATATTGCTGAATGAAACATGGTTTCCCCGCCGCGGGAGGATAACCATGACAATAGGAAAACCCATCGAGCCCGCCGAGGCGAGAGATGGGGCGAAGGACAACGTATGGTCAACGGCGCTGAAGCTCCGGGATGCCGCCCGTGAGCACATACTGCGCCACTGCGGCGAGCCGGATCTTGCGGATGAGAAATCACCTTTGTTATGAATCGAAGCTATCCGCAGCGCCCCGCGTGTGATGAGAGAATCTTTTTTACGTTTCCGAATGCGGGCAAAACTTGTGTTTTGTAAAAACGGTGTGATTATGGTAATGAAGCGCACCGTTCCCTTCTATGGGGAGCCATGATTCCACTCGGAAGTTACTCGTATTTTCCGGTGGATAGCCCCGGCGTAAGTCGCCACAGAAGGGATCATTTCTAACAGGTCGCAAAACTCATTTATAAGCGGAGGAATATGGCGGAAATTAAAAGTACCCTTGATCTCATCATGGAAAGGACAAAGAATCTCACCATGACGGCGGATGAAAAGAACGCCTTTCAAAGGAAAGAGTGGGAAGGAAAAGTGAAGGGCTGGGTGCGGAAATACATTGATGGAACAATGCATCTCGAAGATCTTAAGGTACATATCGAATCGAGCGAATCACAATTTCAGGAAATCCGGAATATTCTCAAGATAGAGATTTTAGAACATATCCAACCTGAGAGCAATAATGCGCTCTTGTTGCAGCTTCTTGAAGACGTACTGGATTCAGACACACGGCCGATTATGGATCTCATCACGCTGTTTCAAAACAACCTGAGCGCGACTATGATCGAAAGACGGAAAGCCATCAAAAAAGCGTTAGAACAGAAAAAAATATTCGGTTCTTCCGTTGTTCCCAATATGGACCGTGATAGTGAATGGCGGGAATATCTGCAAAAATTCAGATTGGATTTTAAGAATCAGGTATCATCTCTTACAGGTAATTAAAATAGTAGGCTTGAATTTTCTTGAAATTTGCCTTTATCGCTTCTTGCCCGATCAGAATTTCCCCATGTCCCGTGAAAAGATATTCTGTATCCAGTTGACTGATTTTCTGAATGCTGTTCTTCAGCTCTTTCCCATTCCCGCCGGGTAGGTCCGTGCGGCCGATCCCCTGAAAAAATACCACATCTCCCGTAAACAGTGCCTTCTTGTCGGGCCAGTACAGGCACAGGGATCCTGGGGAGTGCCCTGGCGTCATCACTACCTGGAACCTGTGCTCACCGATAGTCACATCTCCCTCTTCGAGGAAAAAATCCGGTTCCGGCATACCAGAACCGGCATATTTCTTGATGTTCCTGTATTCTTCCTCGCTCATGGTAAACATGGTCGATGCGTGTAATTCTGTGACAGCCTCCAGATGGTCCGGATGTCCGTGCGTCACCACGGCCACGTCAATCTGATCAAGATCGATGTCCAAAAGAGCCAGATTTTTAAGGACATGGCCAAACAGGTGCCGGTGGCCAGGATCAACCAGAATTTTCACCTCACCATCAATGAGGTAGGCATTGCAGTTATTCTGTGTGGGTATGCGCCAGAGAAAGGCGTGAAGACCATCAAATACTTTCATACGATTTACCTTCGTTCTCACCTTCCAGTATTGTGGAGGGGATATAAAACGAGAGTCCTTGTGTGTCAATGCAATAATTGACTTCTTGGTCTCAATAATACTATAATTATACAATAACGTTCGTATGGCGCAGGGAGAGGGTATCTTATTCAACAGTGGCGTGTGTTGAGAGAATTAATTGATAGGGCAATCATTAACGTATTCATCAATGACAATCAGAACAATATATTGGGAAGACAATGCGGTGGTCATGATTGACCAGAATGCCCTGCCGCAGGAAGAGCGATACCTGAGGTGCAGGCATTATGAAGAAGTAGTTGCGGCGATTAAGGACCTCACTGTCCGCGGTGCCCCGGCCATAGGAGTCGCTGCCGCCATGGGAATCGCCCTCGGTATGCTCGATGTTATCCCCTCATCTCACGAAAACCTCAAACCCGCATTCCATGAAATTTGCGGACAGTTATCCCAAACGCGTCCCACGGCACGGAATCTTTCCTGGGCCATCGAGAGAATGAAAAAACGTTTTGAGGAAACACTGTCATCTTGCCCGGCAAGGATCACGGAGACACTTGTGGAGGAAGCTGTCCGCATCTGCGAAGAAGACATTGCCATAAATAAAAGAATGGGTATGCATGGAAGATCGCTCATCCAGGATGGGGACACTATTCTTACTCATTGTAATGCCGGCGCCCTGGCGACGGCCGGCTATGGTACCGCGTTGGGCGTGATCAGGGCCGTCCGGGAAGAGGGGAAGAAAATCCATGTGTATGTCGATGAGACAAGACCCGTCCTCCAGGGAGCCCGGCTGACGGCGTGGGAAATGATGAAGGAGAATATCCCTGCAACCCTGATTACCGACAACATGGCAGGCTTTTTAATGAAGCAGGGGAAGGTCAACAAAATTATCGTCGGGGCGGACCGGATTGCGGCGAACGGCGATGCGGCGAACAAGATCGGCACGTACTCCCTTGCCGTCCTGGCAAAAGAGCATTCGATCCCTTTTTATATCGCGGCACCACTTTCTACAATAGACACATCAATAGAGAGCGGTGAAGAAATTCCCATAGAGGAAAGGGATGCGAAGGAAGTGACGACTATCCGGGGAGTCAAGATAGCGCCGGAAAGGATGGCTGTCTATAACCCCGCCTTCGATGTTACGCCAAACCGTTACATCACGGCTATTATTACTGAGGCGGGTGTTGCCGCTTCCCCTTATGAGAAAAGCATACGCGGCTTGCATAATTATATCACGGGTCCCTGAACGTTGACCTCATAGCCTGCATTTTCCAATTCATCGAGAATTTCCCGGATGTGATCCTGTCCGCGTGTTTCGAGCTCCAGCTCCACGCGGCTAAGGTGTATGGCAAGGTCTCTCTCGCTTCGGGCGTGGTAAATGTTCAGGACGTTTGCCTTGATCTGGGCAATGATGTGCAGCAATCGCGCGAGTGAACCCGGTACATCTTCCAAGCATACAGATATACGCATAATCCGGCCATGGCAAAACAGCCCTTTCCGGATAACCCGGTCTAAGAGGTGGCTGTCCACATTGCCGCCGCTGATCACCAGCACCGCTTTCTGCCCTTTGTTTAGTTTGATATAGCCCCCCAGAAGTGCGGCGAGGGGGCAGGCTCCGGCCCCTTCGGCAAGGATTCTTTTTCGTTCCAGAAGCATGAGAATGGCTTCCGCAATTTCCTCTTCTTTCACCAGCACGATTTCATCTACTTTTTCCTGAATAATCGGAAAAGTAAGGTCGCCCACCTGCTTTACGGCAATGCCGTCGGCAATGGATTTTTTTGCATCCACCCTTGTCGGCCTGCCGTTCTCTCGCGCCTGGTAAGCTCCGGGGCATGCTTCTGTCTGAACACCGATGATATGAACTTCTGGTCTTACGGCTTTCGCCGCGATGGCAATACCGCTCACGAGGCCTCCGCCTCCGATAGGGACTAATATCATGTCTGTATCAGGCAGATCCTCAAGAATCTCGATACCGATTGTACCCTGGCCGGCAATGATGTCAGGGTCGTCAAAGGGGTGGATGAAAGTCCTTCCTGCCTCTGCCAATTCACAGGCTTTATTGATGGCATCTCCAATGCTCTGTCCCTCCAGAAGCACGTGACCGCCATAGCCCTTGGTGGCTTCCTGTTTTGTAATCGAGGCCCATTCCGGCATGACGATGGTGGCGGGAAGCCCCGCGCGTTTTGCCGCCAGGGCTACCCCCTGGGCATGGTTTCCGGCGGATGCGGCAACCACCCCTTGAGGGCCGATACGTTTGAGGTGAGACTGTATCTTGAACGTTGCTCCCCTGAGCTTGAAGGAACCTGTTGCCTGGAGATTTTCCAGTTTCAGATAGACTTCCGTCCCGCTCATACTGCTGAAGGTAGGCGAATAGATAAGGGGCGTCCGTATTACTTTACCTTTCAGAACGTGAATGGCTTTGTGAATGTCGGATAGAGTAATCATAACATTTTCCATATCATATCAGCGGTTGCTGAACAATTCTATCGTTATTGATATATCCCGCCCTCGAATATCGGCACGGATTCCTTTTTCTTCGATTTCTCCGATGGATTTCAGTTTTTCCATGAACTCCCTTAATCTTTGGTCATTGATTACGGCGGTGAGAACTTCTTTTCCATCACGGGATTGCCTCTGGATTTTCCGGGCGCCTGATTTTCCGAGCTGTGTCTCGGCCTCCCTTACGGCATTATGCAAGTCTTTGACGTAAACCACAACACCGATTCGCACCGACTTGATGGCAACGGCGCCCATCAACTGCGGCGCGGCGGGCGTCGCTTCATATGCCCCCTTCTCCCTGTCTGTGCTCGCATAATTTCCACTTTCTGCGCGTTTGTATTCGGGAGCCGGGGTGCGCGTTGCTTTTGGGGCTTCTTGTGTTTTTGCAGAAAACCTTGTGTGCATCGCTTCTCTTTTTTTTGCAACAACCACAGATTTTTGTGCTGGAGTCTCAGCCTCATGGGGGATAGGCAATTCCTCACGGCGGATCGATTCGTCACTGCTGACAGGTGGTGAAGACACCTGCATATCCCTATCCTTCTTCGCGCCTCCCCTGGGGACGGCCTTTTTCTTGCCGGACGGGGCAGGAACAAATTCCGGAGATTTCTGAGGCGCCGCCGGAGCGTGCTCTTTTCCGGCTTCAAACACAGTTGCCGGAGGGGCGACGATCACCTTCATTTCCGGTTCACCGACAATATATATCTGGACGGCAAGAACCGCAATAAGGACCGCCGTCAGTGCCTGGATGGGAATTTTAACATGGAGAGGATAAAAAAGTTTTCTGAAAAAGCCCTCTTTCTGTTGAACCTCCTCCCGCACGCGGGCCATGACTCTCTGTGTGAACCAGGGCGGTGGTTCCACCTTTTCCATTTCCCGCACCAGTTTTTCCGTTTTCTTCAGGCTCTCAATGGACTTGCTGCACCGCGGGCACGATGCGAGATGCTCCGCAATAAGGCCTTTCTCCTGGGGAGAGAGGGCGTCTTCGAGGTACGCGGAGAGCTTATGTTCGATATCCTTGCACAACATTACAGATCCCCAAATATCTTCACAAGGCAGTCCTTCAGGGCGGTTCTCGCCCTGAAAAGCCTTGATTTCACTGTCCCGTCCGGTATATGGAGAATATCCTGAATCTCGTCGTAGGAAAAGCCCTGGATGTCCCGGAGAACAATTACTTCCCTGAATTCATCGTCAAGAGCACCGATGCATTCCTGCACTTTTTCATTGAGCTCCCGTTTCTCAATCTGTTCGATGAGCGCTGCATCACCGGTAGGCATCCGGCAGAACGACCTGCCACCTTCCATTTCCGGGGGGTCGTCAACTGCCGGATTTTCATGCAATGAACGGGCTTTGATCTGTTGTACGCGGTTTTTCGTGTGGTTCACGACAATTCTATAGAGCCACGTAGAAAACCGGGATTCCTTTCGGAATGTTTTTAAGGATTTGTATGCGGAGAGAAATGCCTCCTGCACCACATCGCAGGCGTCCTCATAGTTTCCCGTCATCCTGTATGCGATATTCAGCATCTTTTTCTGGTGTTTCTCCACCAACACGGCAAAGGCTTCCGTATCGCCTTTCTGGCATAATACGACGTACTCAATATCATCGTCTCCGAGTGCCCGGTTATCGTTATCCATGTACCTCGACATCTCTGCCAGAGGAGGAGTTCCCCTGCTGTTTTCTTTATATGGACACCCGATAATGGCCATCTTGTCAAGAAAAAAATTTTTACAATATCCAGGGGATGGACAGGCGGGACGCCTGTCCTCCCTTTTCTTCTATCCTACGATCCGGAAACCAGTGTCACCGTTGCCTTCACCTCGCGACTGTCCTGTGTTGCGGGGAATTGCCACTTCTTCACACGCGCGATGAGGCACTGCTGTATCGCCTTATTCTTGAATATGCCTGAAATTACCCGCGCATCCTTCACTATGCCGTCTGGGTTTATAGTCAGCCTGAACACAAGTTTTCCCTGAAAGCTGCTTCCGTGATAACACTTTTCTATCTCGTGGAGGTGTGCCTGCACAACCTTGAGAAAATCATCTTTTGTCAAACCTTTTGTAACGCTCACATCTTTCATGGAAAATGCCTTCGTTACAGATATTTTCTCATCCTTGTCTGCCTGCCTCTTTTCAAACGTCTTTAAGGCTTCATATTCACGTGGTGCGCGAGCCTCCTTCCTTGCCATCATGGCCATGGGTGCATAGCTCATCTGCATGCTCCCGCCTACGGCATAGTCCGAAACGCCATGGGTGAGGGGCAGGGGCTGCTGTATCGTTGCGGGCCTTCCCTCCGTATTCCTTGCCTCCGAATCGACAGCAACAAAAGACGTATACGCAGTCAGGAGGGTGTATGTAAGCCCCAGGTCGGTCACCTCTTTAATGCGCTTGTCATCGTTGCGAAGCTTGTTGTAGTCGGAGAGTATCGTGATCCGGTGGCGCGCCCACAGGTATCTCAGCGCCGAGTTGCTCTGCAGCGGGTTGACCTTTCCGACATCGATGGTTTCCGTAAATTTCCCACTGCCGGTAATACCCTTCACGGTGATGGTGCCATAGGGCTTGCCGCGCCATTTGCCGAATACAACAACGGGGCGATCGGCGAGGACATCGGGCAAAGTGACAGGTTCAACCCCGTAGGCAGTGAAGCCGTTGAAGTCTACCTTCACCTGGGTGAGTACCGGCGAGGAGATCATGGCACGGAAACGCGCCGCTTTTTCCTCTGCTTCTTCCGGTTTCATGATGACAAAGGGTTCTCCCATGCCGATGTGGGCCATGCCCTCGATGAGGTGACGGTTGACACTCGATCCTATGCCAAAGGCGAACATATTGGCACTTTGCAGGTTATTCCGGATCAGATCAAAAACCTCCTCTTCAACGGTGACATACCCATCCGTGACAACGACAATGGTCCGGGAGTAGTTCTCCGGTTTCTTCAGGGCGAGGGCGCGCTTCATCGCCGGAAGAAGCTCCGTACTGCCGCCCCCCCGCTGGCGCTCGATGAAATGGATCGCTTGCTGAATGTTTTCCGCGTTCGCCGGGAGGGATTCCACGGACATTACCGATGACCCGCCGGAAAAGAGTAGGACATTAAAACGGTCCGTGGGACGGAGATTACCAATCAGATTTTTCAGCAGTTTCTTGGAGATATCCAGAGGAAATCCGTGCATGGAACCCGACACATCGACAATAAATATATACTCCCGACCGGGGATATCCGCCTTCGTAACTTTTTTAGGCGGCTGCGTCATAAGGACAAAGAAATTTCCCTTTTCTCCTTCATAGAGAAGAAGTCCTGACTGTATCCGGTTGCCGTCCAGCCGGTAGCGGAGGATATAGTCGCGGTTGCCGCCCTGCGTTTCCGATTTATCGAGGCTGACATTCGCGACAGATGGTCCACTGTACGCGGCATTCACCGTATGGGACGGGCAGGCGAGTTCCCGGATCGGAATCCCCGCGGCAATTGTCACATTGATGTCGAACGCGTAAGGGGGCGCTTCTCCCGCGTGCAGGTATGGATTCGCCACCCATCGCTCGGAAGGAGAGGCGGTTTCAGCGGGCTGGTTGGAGTAACGGGGGCCGACTACAGTTGGATAGATAAATTCATACACCCTGTCTGTGGGCACGAGCAATTCCGTGTATTTCAGTTCGACTTGTATAGTGTCACCCGGCATGATGTTTGCCACATTCATCTGGAAGACATTGGACCGCTGCTGCTCCAGGAGCGACGCGCTTTTTCCTTCATCCCGCGCCTGTTCATACTCGCGGCGCGCTTCGTATTTTTTCTTGATTTTTGCCTCGATCACCCTCTCGCCGATGGTCATCTTCATCCCGTAGACCGCTGCTCGTGTGGATGCGGGAAAGACATAGATCGCCTCAATCGGCTTTTCCCCTTCATTTTTATAGACCTGCGCAACCTGGATATCGGCGATAACTCCGGAAATCGTGACGGCTGCCGATGTGGATTTCAGGGGGAGCCGGTCCGTGCCGGTATCATCGCTCTTGATGAAGAAGTAGGGAGAGAGCGTCCGGTCTTCCGGTTCTCTTGGCTGGGAAAATGCGGCAGTGAGGGAAAAACAGGATATGACCATACCAAGGAATATAAACCATACTATTGCCTTTTTCATACTACACCTCCTCGTGTGTTATGGGCTTTTATTTCTTTAGACAGGAGGTATCGCAAAAAAGTTCCCGGGAAATAGTTTGATAGATAAGTAAAGAGGCAAACATCCTGCTTGAAGAACCGTCAAAGTCAGGGGCTGACAGTGGCAGATGACTTCATAGAAGAAATCATGCACTGTGTCAAGAATCAGGAGAAAAGACTCGAGATACTCTGATCCATAAGCGTATATACAAGCCGACGATCGATCACCTGCACCTGTTGACCCGGAGATACCGGGAAGAGAAGAAGGGAGGCCATGGAGGAGGCAGTTTGCAGGCAAGACTACACCGAGAAGGACATCGCCTGCCATCTATGGCTGCACTGCACAACTGCCGGAAGGGTGCTGCATTATCTTAAACTGCTACATGTAATGGCCTGGTATTGGAGAGCATTCTCAATACCAAGTCCATGCTTCAAAATTGCATGAACCTCCCCGGACAATAATATTGGTTCCGATATAACAGGTAGCACCGTGGTCTTCAAAGCCTTTCGGGCATTTGCCCCAGCACACTGGTCCTACGCCGTGAAAATCATGTTTGCATGTCTTGTAGCAAAGTCCTGCGTCATAATTCTTTCCCAAACCGCAACTTTTCGGCGGTGTACCGGCGCCGCGTCCATAAGAAGCCTTCTTGACGATATGCACGTCCTTCCGGCAGGTCACACCATCATCGCGATAGCCGGTCTCGCATTTGCCCCAGCACACTGGTCCCACTCCATGAAATCCGGCGTTGCACGCCTTATAGCAAAGCCCTGCGTCATAGTCTTCACCGGCTTTACACTGATTGGGTGGAACGCCTGCGCCTCGGCCGTACGATTTCTTTCCATAGATATGGGCATCCCTGCGGCAGGTGGCTCCATCACTGTGATAGCCTTCAGGACACCTCCTCCAGCATACCGGACCAACTCCTTTGTATCCGTCGCGACATTTCTTATAGCACAGGCCAGCATCCCGTTCCCTGCCGTCCCTGCAGGGGAGCGGTTTGCCGACGCCGCGGCCATAGCTGTCTTTACCGAAGATGTGAGCGTCTCGTCGGCAGGTGGCGCCGTCATCGTGGTAACCGGTTTTGCAGCTTTCCCAGCACACGGGGCCGACACCGTGATGCCCGGATTTGCATGCCGTATAACATAGACCGGCATCATAGACTTTACCGGTGCCACAACTTTTCGGCGGCACTCCCGCGCCGCGCCCATGGGAATTCTTTTTGACGATATGCGCATCTTTACGGCATGTAGCGCCGTCATCGTGGTAGCCGGCCTCACATTTGCCCCAGCAGACAGGCCCGACACCTTTATAGCCGGATTTGCATTCGGCATAGCATAGACCCGCATCGTAATCTTCGTTTTCCTTACAACTTTTTGGTGGAGTCCCCGCACCGCGTCCGTAGCTTGGTTTGGCTTGGACCACAACATCTTTTCGGCAGGTCAAGCCATCATTAGTATAGTCCTTCGGACATTTTGCAGGCTCCGGCACTGGTGGCCAACCGACGGCAGCGGCAAGCTTTGCCTTAAAGGCGTAGAGAGAATGAATGGTTCTGGGATTTTTTCTCAGGACGTCCAGCATCTGTCGTTCGGCCTGAACTTTCGTCATATGTTTTGTGGAAATGAGTTGATTTTCCAGATTTATAAGTGCATTGGCAACATAAAGCTCAACCCAATCCTCATTTCCGGTCAGCGGCGGCGCAAAACCGCAATAATCAACTAAATTGTAAAGCGCGGAACCTCTATGCCGGGCTGAAGCCCAGTAATCTGACCAGCCTTCATTGAAGGCATAATGCATATTATAGATTTCATTACCGCAGTGATTTCGGGCATAAGCCCAGCGGAAATCGTCGCAATTCCAATGATTGATGTTATCAGGGGAATCGAAAACATGCCGCACCGTATGGGCGAATTCATGAAAAATAGTGTTCTCGCGGATAAAAGCGTCGCCTTGGTTCGAGAGGTAATCGCTGCGGACCCTGATATAGTCGTAAAAGGCATACGCTGTGCCTACTACTACCCCGCCAGGGCGCATGATATGCAATTTTTTTGCGGGGGGAGATCGTAAATCAACCTTGTGATAGTCATCAAGGACCTTGACTCCGATGCGCCATAATTCACAGTCGCTCGTCTTCACAGTGACGTTTCCGAGATTGAGTTCTGTGGCACTTGCTGTGCCGGATGCATTGACCTCGTCGGTGCGAGTTTTATTGAGATTATCCGTTATTACTTTAAGAGGCGTGGAGATGCTCGTTGGTACGTCGGGTGGATTGGCCTTCGTTTCCACTCTTCCGCTGTAACTAAGGGTGAGATGAACGGTTGAATCATGGACCCCGGAAGGAACATTTAATGTGAATGTGCCGTCTGCAAGTGTCGTTGTGTTGCCATATTTTTTTATAGATAAAGATACAAAAGGTATAGGATTCGAAACGGTGCTTGAATTGTCCACAACAGTACATATCAAAGTTCCTTTGATTTGAGTGGGTGCTGCATTTGCGGGAGAGACCGCTATTACTCCAATCGCACACAGCAGAAAGAATATTTTAATTGTTGTTCTGGACATCATGTATATTCCCTCCTTCTTTCCTGGAACAATATGAATGTAGTACTATGGTATGTTTTCAATGAGCGATTAGTTTCCCGTCATTATCCTCACTTCCCCACGCAAATGATTGATAGAATTCCCTTTTCAGATAATCAAGTATAAGGGATTCGCTGCTTCTATGTCAAGGCAATTTAGCTCTACAATACGGTCGGTCCTGCCGTTCTGATTCCGCGTGTTCATTGGGGCGATTTTCCTGTATATTATGTAAGGGGCGCGTTTCAGAAGTTTTCACCAGTTTTTACCGGATCAGCGTACATAACGACAAATATCTCATATAGAGAGATACCCCTCAGGGGCCAGGCTGGTTGCGAGCATCACCATGTTTATATCACGATGGGCTATCCAGCCATCCGCGTGTCTGTTTACGGGCTTAAGCCAATGCGTCTCTATAATGTCACCCAGTGCCGCATATCGCATCAAGCGTTCGACCCGCGCGTGCAGATGATGTTTCATGGTGGAATCGTATGGAGTCTGCCTGATCAGTTCCTGTAATTGCTCAAGTGCGTGCAATCCTATAGACAATCCCAGCTCCCGGAATGCAAGCCGGTAATCGGAAGGAAGCTTCAAAGGATTGCTTCTTTCATAGGAGAGCAATCCAATCCGGGCGGCATCCAACAGAATCTCCAGAAGGTCGACGTGTTCGACACCTTCGAGGAGTATTAATTGTGCCAGTTTGTATGCGGAACTCAGGAGTTCTCCAAGACCGAGAGGGTCATCCGTAGCCCAGCTTTTCCCTTCACACATGGTGGCTATGTCTGTAATTTCTTTGCTAAGGTCGAGCGCCTTGGATGATTGGGAATCCTTCGCTTCCGTTGCCTGAAGTTGGAGATACGTGATGAATCCGTCGAGGGGGTCGTGATGACCCATGGAAAGTACAAGCGGATAGGTGAGGTCAATGCTCATTTTCCAGTACATGCGTTTCTGATCCCCGAAGGGTGGAACATAGGTAAACCCGGCATGTGCCGTTTTCGCAAGCTCGATAGCCCATTTAGTATAGGTTGAATCTCCGGTGAACCGGCTCACGCGATTGAGCGCGTGCATCCATTTTGTCAGATAGTGATAGTATTGCCCGTCCCGATCCCATTCCAACTGTTCATCAAAAGGATCGCCGGGCCCGCGTTCGCTCATTTCCTTGCCGATTCTTAACCCGCCCGTGGTGGGATGCAGTTTGCCTTCCTGCTCGTCGAGTCCGCTGATCCAGCCTTTTCGCGAATCATCGGTGCGGTGGCGTCCGAGGATGGCATGAACCTGATCGACGAGGTGCAGCGCGAGCTGTGTGTAGCGCGGATCACCCGTTTGATGAGAAAGGGCGAGATAGTTGCAGACGGCAAAGGCATCCGTCCATAAGTAGCGGCGCGGCGTTGCCCTCTCCGCTACCAGACCTGTAAGATTTGCAAATTCCATCATGATTTCCAGGACCATGCTGTATCATACCACGGAAGGCTTTAGAAATTAACTGAATCGTGATAAAATTCATTTAATGAAGATAAATGAGATAAGAGCAAAAAGTATCCTATCCAAATCTCAGGTGTATGATTATGCGCTGAACCCTTATGTCGGCTGCGAGCACAATTGTGTCTACTGCTATGCGAAATTTATGAAGAGGTTTACGGGACACAGGGAGAAATGGGGGGAATTTGTCGATGTAAAAATAAATGCATCCGAACTCTTAGCCCATGAGGTGAAGAGAAAAAAGACCGGCAGGGTATGGATAAGCGGGGTGTGCGACCCCTATCAGCCTTTGGAAAAAAAGTACATGATCACGAAGCAATGTCTGGACATCCTTGTGGAAAACTGCTGGCCTGTCACCGTCCAGACCAAATCCGATCTTGTCATGAGGGATATTAAAATACTGAGGAGAGCACACGGTAGCGAGGTTGGATTTACCATAACCACAGTGGATGAGAGAATAAGGGAGATATTTGAACCGGGTGCGTCACCATTACGCAAAAGGATGGAGGCATTGGCAACGCTCCACTCCCGGGGAATCAGGACTTTTGCCATGGTGGCTCCAATCCTTCCCGGTTCAGAGGGCCTGGTGGGCAAACTAACGGGTCACGTGGATTATGTGATCCTGGACAGGCTGAACTATCATTACGCGGACTGGGTATACAAAAGGCACGGACTGCAGTCGGCAAGTCAAGACAGTTTCTTTGTGCAAAAAAGTGAAGAGCTGGGGGAGGCGTTTGAACGGGAGGGGATTCCCTTTCAGATCGTATTTTGAGATCCTGTGCACACCGTAGTTCGTCCGAAGCCGGGAGAGAAGAAGCGGGGTCATAGAGGAGGCGATCCATGGTATACCCGTGGGGGACAAAAATCTTAAAATATGGTAAGATGAAACACTATCCGACAATGGATAGTCCCTAATGCAAGGGATGTGGGGTAAATCGTCCCTTGAAGGGAATGTCGGAAATGAAGAAAAACATAGCAATTCTGGTTTTTCTTGCTGTGAGCCTCATTTATTCCGGTTGCGGCACTGACCGACG
>CAZMBE010000009.1:0-16858 GCA_964564625.1 uncultured Syntrophaceae bacterium
GAAATGTCAAGATTAAAGATTTGACCCCACTCACCTCTATCAGACTATCGCGCCTGCAGTGTTCTGCCAATAGTCATGATTTCAGCTTCTTTGGTTCCCTCGTAGAGTTCAAGGATCTTTGCATCACGGTACCATTTCTGGACGCTGTACTCGTCGATGTAGCCATACCCGCCATGCAGTTCCACGGCATAATTCGCGCAGAACACGGCTGTCTGACCTCCAAAATACTTCGCCATGGCGGCCAAAGTGTAATCCGGTCGACCTTGATCAACCAGCCAGGCTGCTTTGTAAATAAGCCCTCGTAATGCTTCTATCTTGATTGCCATTTCGGTAAGCTTCATCTGGGTCAACTGGAACGTGCCTAGGGGAGCGCCGAAAGCCGTTCTTTCCTTCACATACTTGATACTTGTCTCCAGGCATGCTTCAGAAAGGCCGAGGGCCTGGGCGGCAACCATCACCCTTGTTGTGTCAAAGAAGTGCATCAACTGGCGGAAGCCGTTGCCTGCCTTGCCGACCAAATTGGTTTGGGGAACCCTCACGTCCTCAAAGGCGATTTCCGCCGTGTCGCTGGAGCGGATACCCATTTTCCCGTGGATCTTGTTTCGGGTAATCCCCTTGGCGTTTGCGGGGACTATGATAAGACTGAAACTGTTGTGCTTTTTTTCTTCCGGGTTAGTAATGCACTGGGCAACCATGAAATCGCAGACAGTCCCGTTCGTGATGAACATTTTGTTCCCGTTGATAACGTAATCGGTCCCGTCTTTTACTGCTTTTGTTCTGTATCCCGCCACATCGGTACCTGCATTCGGTTCTGTAAAAGCTCCGGCACTGACCTGCTCTCCCCGGCAAACGGGAGGGAGATAGGTCTTTTTTTGATGTTCCGAGCCGAAGTGCAGTATGGCTTCACAACCAAACGTGGCAGCGGCAACGTTCAATCCTATTCCCATATCCACCTTTGATAGTTCTTCTGTGATTATTGAGTTGCCCAGGAAGCCTGCCCCCGCGCCTCCGTATTCTTCGGGAATCCAGGCCCCGACAAGACCATTTTCAGCAGCTTTTTTTCGGATTTCTGGGGTGTATTTCTCTTCCTTGTCGCATTCATGGGATATTCCGGAAAACTCAGCCTGGGCAAATTTATATGCCATCTCCTTTAACATTTTCAATTCATCGGTCAATTCGAAATCCATGTTTGTCCTCCTAACTGTATAATTTTCTCAGCTGAATTTTATTAATCTTGCCCACGCTGGTCTTGGGAATCCCATCGACAAGCAGGAAGCGGTCAGGGACGCCATATTTCGGAATTTTTCCCTCTTGTGCAAATTTTGCCATGAACTTCTTCAAGTCTTCTTCACTAACCTTATCTTTGTATTCAGGTCTCAGAACAACGATCAACACTGGTCTCTCTCCCCATTTTTCATCAGCAACCCCGATCGCCGCCGCTTCCGACACCGCATCGTGCTGGCTGATCAGATTCTCCAGTTCGAGAGAAGAAATCCATTCACCTCCCGTTTTGATCACATCTTTCGTTCGATCCGTGATCTGTATATATCCCGCCTGGTCAATGGAGGCGACATCCCCCGTGTACAGCCATCCGTCCTTCCATAAATCTTTCGTTCTTTCGGGATCCTTGAAATAACTGTTCGTAAGCCAGGGGGCCCTTAAAATCAGTTCGCCTGTGGCGGTACCGTTATGCGGTATGTCTTTTCCTGAGGAATCTACAATTCTCGCATACACAAAGGGTATGGGAAGGCCTGTCATGATCAGCTTATCGAGCTGATTTTCCTTATTCCAATCGAGCATGGGCGGTTTAAGGTTCGCCAGAGAGATCACCGGGCAGGTTTCCGACATACCGTATCCGGAAAACACTTGGATGCCGAGATCCATTGTCGCCTTGGCCAGCCCCTTGGGCAGCCTCGAACCGCCGATAATAACCTTCCATCTGGATAAATCAATTTTCTTGACCACGGGACTGCTCACCAGCATATGAAGAATCGTGGGAACGCAATGAGAAAAGGTTACTTTTTCCGTCAAGATCAATTTCACGAGGACCTCCGGTTCGTATCTGCCGGGATAGACCTGTTTGACGCCCATCATGGTTGCCAAATAGGGAATTCCCCAGGCGTGTACATGAAACATTGGGGTAAGCGGCATATACACATCAGTCGAACGGAATCTGGCGGGTGATTCATAGGCGCTCAACCCGATTAATCCTGCCTGCGTGTGAAGAACAAGCTGCCTGTGCGAAAAGAAGACACCCTTGGGGGCTCCCGTTGTTCCTGTGGTATAAAACGTTGTTGCCCTTGTGTTCTCATCGAGATCAGGGAAATCGTACTGACGAGAAGCTCCTCGAAGCATCTCTTCATATTCCATATCAATAGGTATTTTTGTATCAGGCCTTGTGTCCCCATCAGTGATAAGGATAATCTTTTTGACAGTCGTCAGTTTATCCTTTACTGCTTCGAGGAGAGGCAAAAAATCCGCGTGAATCAAGACCACATCATCCCCCGCATGATTCATCGTGTAGAGGATTTGTTCCGGAGACAACCGCCAGTTTTGAGTATGGAGAACCGCTCCCATCATGGGAATAGCGAAGAAGCATTCCAGATACCGGTGACTGTCATAATCGAATACGCAGACCGTATCACCTGCCTTGACCCCCAGTAACCTTAGGGCGTTGGCCAGTCTATGAATACGTTCGTTGAGCATTCTGTAGGTGTAACGAACTTTGTCTCTGTAGATGATCTGCTGATCAGGTGCAAAAATTAAGGGGGTTTCAAGAAGGTGTTTAATGATCAATTGATACTTGTAACACTCACCCGGCTGATAGATTTTCTCTGGCATATCAATCCTCCTCATATTTTTATTAGCTCTGTATCTTTGCAAGTTTTATGAAATATTAAAATGGTTCACAGACATTTAATCTTCGCCAGTTCAGGGCAGTACACTGCTCTCTTGCAGGAGGTTATGTAAGGTAGGGTTTGACCTGTCAAGAACTTTCTACTATATAAGTAGATGAAAAATAGCAGAAGCGCCGTGCTGAGGTCAAGTAAAAACCAATTTTTTGTGGATAATAAATATTGCCGGGGAGGATACCCAATGCGTTTGTTAGACTATTGCCTCACGTATCATAATATATACTAACATCACCATGAGCCATTATGCACATCATCATTGACGGATATAACCTGATAAGACAATCAGATACACTGAGACGTTATGAGAGATTCAGCCTGGAGGAGGGCCGAAGGGCGTTGATACACTTTATGGCGCTGTACAAGAGGCATAAAGAGCATAAGGTGACGGTTGTATTTGACGGCTGGGAGGGAGGTCCGGCCGAGGAGGAGCGTGATCGACAGGAAGGTGTTGATATCATATATTCCCGGAGGGGCGAAAAGGCGGATGATGTCGTCAAGCGGATGGTACAAAGAGTAGGGGAAGAAATCGTTGTGGTTACTTCAGATAGGGATATTGCCGATTTTGTCAGCCGCAGAGGGGTAACCGCGATATCGTCTCAGGATTTTGAAAGGCATGTCGGCAGGTTAAAAATCAGCCCTTCCGAATCACTCATCCTGTGCGTCGAAGAGAATGAAAAAAATAACGATGAAGAGACAAGGATAGGCATTAAAAGGAAAGGGCCAGCAAAGCGGCTTTCGCGTAGGCAAAAATCGGCATTGGCAAAAATTCGGAAACTCTGAGCATTGACGGTTGATGCGTGACGACTCCTCTCAGGTACATACTTTCACGATAAAGCGCTCAAGCAGGAACTTCGGTTCCTTCGCGGTTGTTTTGAAGGCCATATCCATTTCAACGAGATCCTCCAGATATGTAACCAACATTTCATGTACAAAGCGATGCGAATTTTTCAGGGCATGATAAACAACATAAGGATGTTGTGTGCCAAGAGCACTTTTACTTCCTCTTTTCCTTTTATCGTTATGCAATGCCTGAATAACCGGGTACACTGACTTCTGGAACGCATCATATTCCATATCCTGATGAAAAGAAGCAATCTTTCCCGATTTGATGAACGTTTTTGCGTGGAGGAGGAACCTTATTTCCCTCGCTATCATAGACAGGATTAACACGTGGTTGACACCTTGATCGAAAAGATCCTTCAGGCTTACTAAGGCCTTTGTAAGATTTTTGTCTGCGATTGCGCCTGTCAAGTCAAAAACGGTATCTTCTTTTGTTTTTCCGATGACCTCTTCGACATCTGCTTCCTCTATTAATGTCCGTTCACCCGTGTAGGTGATTAACATTTCGAGGGCTCCCATGGAATCAGCGAGAGTGAAACCGGTTTTCCTGCCAACGGCGATCCACGCGCGCGGCGATAGTTTTTTCCCACTTTTCGCTAAAAGATCCCTCGCTGCCTCCATCAGTACATTCTTCTGCCGGGACTCACCCTTTACAAGAGAAAAATGAAGGATTGTTCCTGTTTCTGATATAACTTTAAAGAGCCTTTTCCTTTTGTCAACCGTTTCTGCGGTTATTATCAGATGATTTCCTTCCGGGATACTGCTTTTCAGAACACCTTCAAGACGTTCTGTATCATCCCTCCTTGCTGTCGTTCCTATTCCACGGCGTATTGCAATCTCGAGTATTGCGGGCAACCATGTTTCCCGATCATGTCCGCTGTCTCCTTCCACAATTTTTTGCCATTCGTCGTCTGTAATTCTTTTCCATCCATCATTACTGAGATCATCAAGATTCCAGCCCGTAATGCGCATAAACTGAGTAAAGTATTTCACTGCCGTATCGGGATCGTTTTCTATATAATTACGAACTTTTTGTAGTATTTCCGGGAGTATGTTTCTTGATTGGAAAAGACGGGTATTTCTTAGTACGACCACTTTCTTCCCCGGAATGAGGGGGGGTGTCAGGATGGTATCACAAAGGGCATCAATATCTTCGTTTTCGCCGTCCATGAAAAAGAGATTAAGATCTCTATCGCTTGCGGGAAGGGCGACCTCGATGATTTTATTCAAGGCCTCCTTGATCAGATAATCTTCTTCACCGTAAAGCAGATAGCAGGGAGAGGCTGTGCTCCCTTTCTTAAGATCAATCAACACTTTCTCAAAATTCATTATTCTTTCCGTAGTATTTTAGACTGTTTTCAATGATGCTCTGATTGTGTGGTGTCAAAAGGGATAGGTTTTTTAGAGGATAACAAATTTCTTAATATGCTTGACTATTTCGTCTGGATCATCAATCACCTGGATAATTTCTAGATCATGTGGTTCAATCATATCACTTTGGAGCATAGTATTTTTTAACCAGTCAAGCAGGCCTTGCCAGTATTCGCTTCCCATCATAACGACAGGGAACCCTTTTATTCTTTGCGTCTGAATCAGTGTCAGGGCCTCGAAGAGTTCATCCATGGTACCGAAGCCTCCGGGCAGGATTATATACGCGACGGCATATTTGACAAACATTACCTTGCGGACGAAAAAATATTTATACTCAATAGTGGTATTTGCATAAGGATTCGGCTTCTGCTCAAAGGGTAGACGAATATTCATTCCCACAGACCTGCCGCCCCCTGCCGCTGCTCCCTTATTGGCTGCCTCCATGAGCCCGGGGCCGCCTCCGGTTATTACGCTGAAACCGCTCTCGGCAAGCCTCCTGGCAAGGTACTCTGTCTTTTTGTAGTATGGATCTTCGGGACGGACCCGCGCCGATCCGAAAATGCTGACCGAGTTTTTCAGTTTGGAAAGGGTTTCAATGGCTTCCACAAATTCGGCCATGATGCGAAATATCCGCCAGGACTCTTCTACGGATAATGCATCAACCAGGTATTGTTTGTCTTCCATAATTGATCCATGGGGGATCTTCCGCCTTGTCCGGTGAGAGGACCCCGTCTTGGTGAGTCTGAGGAACACATACCTCAGGGAGACCTTGTGTTACGGTCTCCATTATTATCTATATTTTTTTCAATAACTTCTCCGCCGTTGGACCTTGGCGTATCTCCTGCGGGCCTCAATGGCTTTTCGCTTCCTCTTCACAGAGGGCTTCTCGTAGGCTCTGCGCAGCTTTAGTTCTTTGAATAAACCGCTTTTCGAAAGTTTATTCTTAAGGATTTTCAATGCCTTCTCTATATCATTATCGTATACTTTTACTTCCAAAACAACCCTTCCTTTCTCGAGTATTTTAATACTGTATCATGACACAACATTTGAAAAGCTTCCGCTTTGTCCTTTCGACAGAATGGAGAAAGTGTCGCGGTGAGTAGGTTTTCAAAGGCCTCATAGCATAATAATTTTTAAGCGTATAGAAACAAAAAAAGGGCAGTACGGCATTAAGCTCTCTATTTTTAGCCTACGCCGTATTCTACCCTTTGTTGTTCCTTATATTAAATCACGCTCCTAACTTTATAACGACCTTTTTTAACGCCCTTAAAAATTCTTCATTCTCCTCCCGGGTTCCAACTGTTACTCGCATGCAGTTTCTTAGTACTCCGGGACTGTTGAGATTTTTAATAAGAATCCCTTCCTGGATCAGTCCCTCATATACGCTATCTGTATCCAAAGCGCAACTAAAAAAAATAAAATTTGCTTTTGAGGGATAGGGCTTAACACAATCAATCTTTCTTAATGCTTTGAAGAGAGCATCCCGACTTTGTACAATTTCCTTCGTCTGGTGTAAAAACGTGTCCATGTGATCGATATAGAAACCAGCCGCCGCCTGAGAAAGAGAATTGATATTATAGGGAAGCCTTACCTTATCGAATTCATGGATGAGCTGCGGGGCGCCGATAAGGAACCCTATTCTCATAGCGGCAAGTCCCACCTTGGAAAGGGTCTTCAGAATAACCAGATTGTCATACTTTTTGAGCCAAGGTACAAGAGTATTTCCGGAGAAGCTGCCATATGCCTCATCGACTGCTACAATACCGTTCGCGTTTTCGATTATGGTTTTTATCTTGTCATGACTGAAACAGTTACCCGTAGGATTGTTGGGATAGCTTATGAATATCAGGGCAGGAGATTTCATGGCTGCGTGCGTGAGGATCGCATCCAGGTCAAGATCAAACGCTTCATTGAGAGGCACTTCAATAACCGTACGGCCCGTATTGATGGCGATTATCCGATACATGACAAACGTGGGTAATGGAACAATGACCGCTGATGATGAAGCGACCAGGGCGGTACACAGTGTCTGAATGAGTTCATCCGATCCGTTGCCGATCATTATCATCTCGTCATCAACACCATAGTGCTTCGCAAACTTTTTCCTGATGACGCGAGCGCCGGGTTCCGGGTAACGGTTCAAGGGAACCTTTTTCATCTCTTTCGATAATTGTTCCTTGAGGTGAGAGGGAATGGTGAAAGGACTTTCCATCGCATCCATTTTAATGCGGCATGGTGTGGTGTCTACTCGATATCCTGGCTGCTCGAGCACTTCCTTTCGAATGAGGGTTTTAATATCCATGTAAAGTCCTCTTGCCTTCCAGATTCCATTGATCATTCGTATATTTGTCTTTTATAAGTCGTGCCATAAGAGCCGCTTCTTCAGCAGTTAATCCACGCTCGACGAAATCGATACCTAATTTCTTCTCGAAGCTTTTTTGCAAAATGTGGCACATCTTCGTCACATCGAGATCGACGCCGGTGCATTCATAGACTGAAGTCACGGATTTTCGCAGTTTCTCGACCTGCCTTTCACGATCACCGTCCCGGGATACAAAAAGAGCGCAGGTTTTGACAGGATCAAAGTCCAAGAGAATGGAACCGTGCTGAAGGAACACGCCACGGGATCTTACCTGTGCGCTGCCGCATATTTTCCGTCTGTTTACCAGAAGTTCATAATGGGACGGTGATGAAAAGCAGACTGCTTTTAAGGGGACGTTTCCCGTGGTTCTTCCGTCAGCCGACATCTCAGCGTGAATACCAAGTTCTGAGAGAGCGTCTGCGATGCAGCCACTGATGATTCTGTACGTCCCCAGAATGTCTTGAGTGAACAGGGTATTATGTTCTTTTGCGATCACTGCATACGTCAGATCATTCTCATGCAGGACGGCCTTTCCTCCTGTTGGACGCCGCACAATGTCAATCTGATAACGATTGCATGCGGAAACATTAACCTCATCCCGTGTTTCCTGAAAATATCCTAGAGATATGGAAGGAGGGCACCAGTCATATAATCTGAGAGTCGGTGGTGAATCATTTCGTTGATTTTCCCGGAAAATGGCCTCATCCATAGCCATATTTTCAGAGGCGCTCAAGCGCTTGAAGGGAATAACTCTCCATATCATCAGTTGGATTTAACCACCCTCCGCTTCCTTAATTACAAAATCATGATATTCCCTCGAATCTAGAAGGTCGTCAAGCTCTTCCAAATCCTTCATTTCTACAACGATCATCCATCCCGTATCATGAGGATCACTGTTGATAATACCGATATCGTCCAGTAAATCCTCATTGACATTAATTACTTCACCACTGACCGGTGACATGAGTTCAAAAACACCCTTCGAGGATTCTATGGTTCCAAAAGGCTCATCCCGCTCCACACAAGAATCATCTTCGGGGAGTTCGATCGCGAGGATCTCTCCTAAATTCTCCTGCGCGTAGTCGGTGATACCGATTGTAGCTAATTCACCCTCAACTCTTACCCATGCATGTTCCCGATTATAAAGAAGATCATCTGGAAATACCTTCATATCATGACATCCTAATATGTATTGTGTTTCTCACTATATTATTAATGCAATACCGTGAAGTCTTTTGGTACTTTTGTCAAGACCTCAAATCCATTTTCTTTTACCATCACCATATCCTCGATACGAATTCCCCATGCACCGGGGATATAGACACCGGGTTCTATCGTTATCACCATACCCGCCTCAAGGATATGTTTGGATTTGTCTGCGATCCTCGGTGCTTCATGGACATCAAGCCCGACACCATGGCCTGTGCCATGGGTAAAATATTTTCCCATATCCCCGCTTTCTATGCATGTTCTCGCAATGTGATCAATTCCTTTGCACGCGGCACCGGCTTTCACACATGCCAATGCCTTGTCGTGCGCCTCCTTGACCAGCGAGTACACCTCTTTCTGTTTCTTATCAGCACGACCAACAATGAATGTACAGGTTTCGTCAGAATGATAACCGTTACATACAGCACCGTAATCAATCATGACGACATCTCCATTTTTGATCTTACAAGACCCCGGTGTAGCATGAGGTTGAGATGAGTTTACACCCGTCGCCACAATAGTGGAAAAAGAAACTTCTTCTGCTCCAGCTCTGACTATACGATAGTCCAATTCTATGGCAATATCTTTCTCACTGACGCCAGGCTTTATGAATTCATACACAGTGCCAAGGGCTTTATATGCTATATCAGCGGCTTTCCTTATATGTGAAAGTTCCTTTTTATCTTTAACAGCCCTGATGGTATCTATTTCGTGAGACATGGGTTTTAACTTTACAGACTTGAGTTTTTTCTTCAGTTTCATATAGTTAGTGACATTCATTGATGTTGATTCAAACCCTATGGATTTTAAACTGGTATCTAAGATGACGGCCTCGATTCCCTCTGCCTTTTCCCGATACTGGAAAATCTCTACATCACGGACTTCTCTTTTTGCTTGATTCGTATAACGGCCGTCAACCATAAGCAACTTTTGCCTCTTTCCTATAAGCAGTGCCCCATCACTGCCCCTGAAACCAGTTAAATAACGAACATTTTTTATATCAAGAAAAAGCAACGCTTCCACATTATGGCTATTAAGGCTCGACAGTACTTTTGATATCCTCTGGGATGATACTGAAGAATTATGACGCATAACTTTTTAACCTGTTGATATTTTTAAGCCACCTTGTAAGTTCTTGAATAACTGCCTCATTTGTTCGTGAATGTGAAGATCCATCCTTTTGTATCCCGGCATTTATCATGGCCCTTACGTCTTTTAATCTATTCACAACCTGTTGATTTTCGGGATCTCTTTTAAGGATTTCACTAAGTACGTCATGTGCCATATCAAGATGACCCTGTGTAATGTAGACTTCTGAGAGAGTTAGAGTGTAGAAATCAGATGCAACATGATCAATATTATTATAGTTTTCCTCATCACTTCTATTGATTGTGCCATCTTCATTGGATACAAAAGAATTGATTTTGTCAGACAGATCTCTTGCAATCGGTGATTCGGGGTTCAAAGAGATAAATTTACGATAAAATTTTATCGCTTCCTGCGTCAGCCCGCCATCCATACAAAGATCGCCGACGCGATTGTAAATCCGGGACAATTGAAGGACCGTATTTTCAACATCTTTGAGAATCTCATTAACTTTTTCTAAATCTCCCATTTTTAACAAGGCATGACAACGGACAATGTTAACATCAGCGTCTATCGGATAACGTTTAAGCCATGACTCAGCTATGTGCAATGCTTGTTTATACAGATTCTGCTCTATATAGGCTTCTGCAATAGAAAGTAACTCCTCTCTTTCTTTAATGATACCTTCTTCCATAAGCACTCTTTTCGGCAGAGATATTTCCTTGCACAGAATATAGGCAAATATCCAAAAATCTTAACGAATTGTACTGCAATAGTGCTACGCCGCTGAGAGCTGTAACACAGCCCCCATGACGTGTCAAGCAAGAAATCCACACTTTTTTTGTATAATAAATTCCTACTAAATATTATCCTTGTATGGTGATTTTTACATAATATATGTGAAAATCCCCGATTTTTTACAAGTCCATCGCAAAGTATGTCCGCCATGTGATAGGTATGGGAGTCATCTAACTGCCTTAATTACAAAAGACAATTGATCTTTACTATATTATAAGAGAAGGATGCAGTATATCTGGCACATTAATTGCTGAGTTTTGTCACTCTAGGCTTCTGTTTTTCATCATAAAGTTTTTTGTCGTAATTGCCGATAATGGTAATAGAGAATCCGAGTGATAAACGCTGGCTGAGAAAATTTTTAAAGTCTTTGAAATCGTAAAAGAAGTCCTGAAAAAGGCAAACTGTTTGAAAAGACAGGACGTAAAGCTACTGGCCTAAGTCTCACTGTAAAGTGGATAAGGCAGCAGGGTTGCCGGACGATTACAATGCCCTACTTATGCTGGTGTAAAGTGCGGCATTGAATATGCCACGCACACCGTCTAAAAACCCTGCCGACGTTAAAGTATACCTTTTATATTATATGAAAAATCGATGCTTTACTTGATTTTGTATAGAAAGTATGACATAACGCGCAAAAAGGAAATCCTTTTAAAAAAAAAATTAATAGAGAGGTATAGAATTGATAAAAAAGAGCTTACTTTTTGCGGTTGCGATCCTTGCAGGTGCCTTACTACTATTTACCCCCATGCATTCGGTATATTGCTTTGCTTCGGAGGGAGATGCCCAAAAGGAAAGGAATGCCTGTCTTGCCATAAGTGGTGGAGAGCTTAAAGATGTATTAATGAAGCTCAATGTTCCTGGAGCAAAAATACTGAACATTGCCGAGAGTCCTGTAAGGGGGCTTTGTGAAATAGTGATCGATAATATGGGGCGCATGGGAATTTTTTATCTTGATAGTGATAAAAAATACCTCATCTTTGGTTCCTTGGTGGAACTTGCGGGTATGTCTGACAAGACAAGTGAGAGCATCAGGAAGATTCAAGACAAGAAGAGGATAGACATAACGAAAATTCCTGTGAACGAAGCGCTTATTCTTGGGGAGAACGGTGCTTCCAGAAAGATAATTGTTTTTACCGACCCGGATTGTCCTTTTTGCGGCCAGCTCCATGAGACCATGAAAAAGATTGTCGCGAAAAGAAAAGACATCGCCTTTTTTATAAAATTCTTACCCCTGGAGTTTCATAAAGACGCTTACTGGAAGGCACAGAGTATCGTGTGTAATAAATCACTGAAGATGCTTGAGGACAACTTCGCAAAGAAGGAAATACCCAGGCCGGGATGCACTACCGAAGAGGTCAACAACTCTATGAAGCTTGCTGCATCATTCGGTATTTCGGGAACTCCCGCACTGATACTTCCAGACGGGAGGATACGAGAGGGAGCCATGCCCGAGGCGGATTTGATAGATTTGATTGACGGGAAAAAATAACATGAGAAACCGCAAAGGATTTTCGCTCATTGAGCTGATTGTCGTTATTGGTTTATTGGCAGTCATTGCCGCCATTGCGGGATTAAATTTGCGCAACTATACATTAAACAGAAATCTCAAAACGGCGGCGAGGAATATTGTGGCTGACTTTTCTCTCTGCAAGGCAAGGGCAATGTCCGAGAATGTAGCATATCAAATCATTTTTAACGTTGCCGGGGGCGATTATACCATTCAACCTACTAACGTCACCAAGCGACCCCTTTCTCTATCGGAAGGCGGATCGGACATAAGAATCGTGAGTGCCGGTTTCGGACCGGCACAATCACAGACGGTTGTCTTCGATACGAGGGGCATGGTGACGCCCTTGGGGAACCCTGCACCTAATGTGGATGGTGTTGTGCTGGCAAACAACAGTAGAAATTCTACAGCTACAATAACTGTCAATGCGATGGGAAGGACCTATGTCACGTTTAATATCCAATAGTAGGGGTATCGGCCTCATTGAGGTAGTTATTTCCATATTTCTGGTCACCGTTGGCGTTTTGGCCATTTTGTCCATGCAGCCATCGGCGTGGAGACTGGTAGGAAAGTCTGATTATCTGGGCAGGGGCGCCGGGATCCTGCATAGAGAGTTGGAAAGAAGAGAAGCCTGCATCATGAATCCCTGCAATACTGTCACCACAGGCACGGCAACAGCCCCCCCTATTCTGATCAGCGGCCTTGGGGCAGCGGCTTCCGGTGATGCTCAATATACGGTAACTACAACAATTACCCCCGTGGCTGGCGTTACGAACGCATGGAGGGTTACTGCCACGGTTACATGGCCCGATCAACAGATACACGGTTACAGAAATCTTACGGAAAGCATAGTAGTGGCACAGCAGCAACGTTCACGGTTCGCATTCCCCCAGGATGGTGCAGGCACGTGCACAGGTAACGGCAATTGTACTTTGCCATGACCATGTGAGAGTGAGAAGGATGTGTATGAATAATACGAGAGGATTTACACTTATTGAGATCATCGTAGCCGTGGCAGTTTCGTTGATTATGCTGTTCGCCATCGGTGCGGCAATTGAATCTGCATCGAGATCATCCGGGGGCATAGAGAGAAAGCTTACTGCCCAGCAGGATGTTCGGACTGCCCTGGAGCTTATGGCAATGGAAATCAGGATGGCGTCCTATAACCCGATATTTGCGAGCAATAACGCACTCTGGCTTAATCCCGGTACCTGTGCCGGTTTCTCCGGCAATCCACTATGGGGGGGCATACAGTCGGCGACGGCAAATTCAATCACTGTGGAAATGGATATCTCTGATGGTGCCGGCGGCGATGGGAACGGCCTTATTATGGGGTCTCCTGCGGAAAGCAACGAAATCATCAATTATAACTACGTGACTGCCGGTACGGATCGCGTAATTACAAGAACTACAAATTGTGGTGGGGCTCAGCCCTTTCTGGGTGATTTCTCGGCCAGCGGAAACCCCCGCACGGTGAGGGTCATCAATGCAGACCTTGGCATCCCGGTTTTCCGTTACTTTGACGGGCAAGAGACTTCTTGGGCCATCGACACAAACGCGGGTGTTAATACCGCACAGATTCCCAATATTCGAATGATAGAAATCACCCTGGCGGTAGAAACGGACGAAATTAATCCGGACACAAAACAGAGGCGAAGAATGATTTACTCAACCCGCGAGATATTAAGAAACCATTGATTGGCGAGGGATCATGCGTAATAATACACAGGTAGCGTTGCGGCTAAGAAAATCTGAGAAGGGATTTGCCCTTATCGCGGCTATCATGGCCTGCCTTATCTTGCTTGCCTTGGGAATGCTGGTGTATTCTCTCTCGACTCAGGATATCCGGACAAGCGTAAAAATTGTCGGCGACAAACGCGCTCTCGCGTCCGCGGAAGAGGGTATTCACAGCGTCTGTCAAGCCTTTGATCCCCAGACCACCCCTGTCACTTCGCCGGTAACCACAACAAGGGCGGATGGGGTGTCCAATTATACCATCAATTATCCGGCCACGGCCCCCACAACTGGTCCCATGGGTATACGTCTCGCGGGCTACGATATCGGGGGTGGTAGGATCTATGGGGACAGGAGATATAACATAAGCGTGACGGGAAGAAGCACGGAGTATAACACAGAGGTAACAATCGGTGTGGGCTTGGGGTATGGTCCGGTGGATATTACCACCTTGTACCAGTAAGGAGGTTGTATGAAATTCAGGAGGATTTTCGCATTTTTTATCTGTATCAGCGTATGCATCGTATCGTTCGCGGGGGTTTCCTCTGCGCAGGCACCAACGGCCGCCACCGGCGAAGAAATGCTGTTTACCATATCCACATCCCCGGATGCCTTGATCCTCATCGACCTTTCGGGAAGCATGGAATGGAATCCGGCAGGGGGCACTGCAAAATGGGGCAATTCTTCATGTACAGGGACTTTTTCTTCGACATATGGAGGGAGTTATACCACTGATTGCCGGAGAATCGCAATCGCCAAAAGGGCCCTCTTTTCTCTTTTTGACGATAATAATGACAATGTGATCAACAAGAATGACGAGGGCAGTCTCGGCGTCAGGATAGGGTTCATGAGGTTCCGGGACGGTAACGATACGGCGGGTAGTTGGAGCACGGGAAACAGCAGGGTTTTGTGCCCCATCGGATCAGCCTACAGCAGGTTGTTCTGTGCCAATGCTTCGAGTTGCGCCTCGACAGTAACGTCCTGTTCCAACCAGGGCTGTCAAATTACCGGTTGGACAGAATGCATCGTCGGTGAGATTGCGAACGGAGGGACGCCCTTAGCCATGTCGCTCTACGAGGCGAAGCTGTATCTTGATGCCCATAAGGCAGCGGATGCTGCCGGGGCGTGCCGGCAGAAGTTCGTGATTCTTATTTCAGACGGGGCGGACACCTATGCGTGCGGCAGTGACGGTCAGGAATGTAAAAACAGCGCCGATGCTGCCGGGTATTCCAGACGATTTAAAGGAAGAAGAGAAGTAGTGGCCCGGGTCAAGGCCCTCTCTGATGCGGGGTACAAGGTTTTTGTCATCGGGTTCGGATCCAGCATGCCCACGTATCTCCAGAATACCCTCAACTGGGCGGCATACTATGGTGGAACGGACGACCCCAACGTGACCAACTCAGGGAGCACAACCGGGTATAGCATCCCTACGGGTTCGTTATATCCTACCAGTGCCGCAACAAGTTGTTTGGGGGCCTACAGCCCTCTCTGCTGTCAGGATGAGACGATCACAAGCATGAAAACAGGAACCTGTCTTAGCACGAACTATTCCTATTTTTATGCGCCGTCAAACGACCCAGGAGATACCCCTCTCTCAGGGTATGCCTTTCTTGCCGCGGACGCGGATGCCCTCTCCGCGGCATTGAAGACGGCTATTACCCTCATCCAGCAGGCGACCTTTTCCTTCACCCAGGCCTCCGTCCAGGCCTCCCGTACGGTGGACGAAAATTATCTCTACGAAGCGTCCTTTGATCCCATAAGTAATGACCCTTTCTGGCATGGGCATCTGAAAAAATTCCAGATTGATACCAGTGGCAACATCGTTACCCCGGAACTCTACGATGCGGGGCCGGTCCTGCAAACGACTGGTGAATCCAGCCGAACCATGTATACCTTAATCTCCGGTGCGATGACGTCTTTCACAAATTCCATAGATCCCAGTTATTTCGGATACGCCTCCGCTGATACGACGGCGCGCGATGCCGTTGTCGGATACATCAGGGGAGATCCTGCATATAACCCGGACAGCCTGAGCGGAAATGTCTTTAAGCTGGGTGATATATTCCGGTCGTCTCCGATCACCGTGGGAACGCCGTCTGTCTTCTACGATGACAACCGCGATTTGAATTATTCCAATCCATGCGGAAGCGCGACCAATCTCAATGCTTTTGCGAAACACAGGTGCGATCATCCACGCAGCTCTCTCAATGGGTTCCGTATTATTGTCTCGGGGGCAAACGACGGCCAGCTGCACGCCTTTAAGACCTCTGATATGTCGGAGGCATGGAGCTTCATCCCGCCCAATCTCCTTTCCAAATTAAACCAGATCAGCCACAGCGCGCACCCTGCGAACCTTACCCATACGTATTTTGTCGATGGGTCGGTAACAGTAGCTGATGTATGGCTCGGAACAGGAGATGGTACAAATAAAGCGTTTGCCGATTGGAAAACGGTTTTGGTTTTCGGTGAAGGGAGAGGCATCAATCCCAATGCATGGAGTTCCTCGTCATCCTGTGACACAGGATTTAGTCCTGTCTACGGCGCCGGTTATCCCTATTACTGCGGCTTTTACGCCCTCGATGTTACCAACACCCTCGCTCCTGCCTTCATGTGGCGCCTGGGGGGCACCAGCACGCTTCTGGACTCACTGCAGCAGGCGCCCTATCTGGGTGATCCATGGAGCAAGGTAATGCCCGGCAGGGTTATCATCGGCGGTCAGGAAAGATGGGTCGCGTTTATCGGCGCTGGCCACAATGCGACTGACTGCTCGGGCGGCGGGGCATGTGACAGTCGAGGAAAGGGATTTTTTATTGTTGACATGAAAGATGGGACGGTCATAAGAAGCTTCACCCTCTACAACGATACAAGGATGCAATACAGCCTCCCGGCCACCGCCAGCATTGTTGATGCTGATAATGACGGCTTTATCGACACTGCCTACATAGGGGACCTTGGAGGAAACATGTGGAGGTTTAAACTGTGCACAAGGATCCAGGGGTCGAGTTGTAATGAATCTTCATGGCAGCAGACGATCCT
>CAZMBE010000009.1:16958-20439 GCA_964564625.1 uncultured Syntrophaceae bacterium
GCACAAGGATCCAGGGGTCGAGTTGTAATGAATCTTCATGGCAGCAGACGATCCTTTATGATTCCTCCAGCGGCGTGATCCGGCCTATTTACACGATGCCCGCTGCAGCCGTGGACGGAGCGGGGAATCTCTGGATCTACTGGGGGACAGGCGACAAGAGTGACCCCACCGCCGCCAACGCCCAGGAAAAACTCTATGCCGTGAAGGATAACGACCGCACCACGACTTACACAATCAATAATCTGGAAAATATTACCACCGGCACGTACGATAATACGACGTCCACCAACGCCGGGTATTATATCAATATTGCAGGAAGCGGAGAAAAGATCCTCGCAGATCCCGTCGTCTTCGGCGGTGTCGTCTATTTTACGACATACACGCCTTCGGGGAGTGACCCCTGTTCTCAGTCGGGGACAGCGTCCCTCTATGGTATACGGTACACCTCGGGAGCCGGTGCATTTGCGGGTGGTGCAAGGAGCGTGTCTGTCGGGCAAGGCATCGCATCGTCCCCCGTAGTGTCGACAGGGCAGGGCGCATCCACTTCTGATATTTATGTAACGACAAGCAGTGGTGGAGTTGGGCGCGTACCGTTTAATCCTCCGGGAGGAGGCAGAAGTTCGAGAATGCTTTTCTGGAGGGATCAACGCTTGCAGTGAAAATATGAAGACTCTGTAAGGCTTGAAAATGATTGTGAACGTAACGGGCAGGTTTTTCGAACCTGCCCGTTTTTTATAGCGACGCTTACAGAATCTTACATAAACGCCGTATGCCGAACGGCACGTACGGTGGTGTGAGAGGTTGGGGCCGAAAGGCCCCACACCATATGTGAGCCGATAGTGTAGGTGAACAATGTTTTAGAATAGTAGTTTCACACCCTATCAGCCAAGGCGAAGGAAGGACATTGTTCTTAGGCTTGCCGAGTCGTATTCAAGGCCACCGACAAGGTCGTTGGTGGTTTATTGCCGGGAGCGAATGGAATCAAGGCTTTTTCTGGCCAAGGTTCCCAAATCCGACTCCGGTGTTAGTTCTATAATGGTTTTGAACTCTGTTTTTGCCTTTTCGAAATAGCCCTGCCTGATATAACACTGTCCCAGCCAGTAGCGTGATTCTAATAATGAAGGGGCTGTTTGTAGTGATGCCTTGAAATGTTGGACCGCCTTATCTAAGTCCCCTTTAGCATAATACGCGATTCCCATGTGAAAATCTAATAGAGGAGGAGGCACCGTATTCGGCTTTATGTTTTTCGCCTTCTCGTAGGAACTCAGGGCCATTGGGTAATCCCCCTTCCCATAATAGGCCATTCCCATGTTGAAAAACGACTTATCAGGAGTATCGTAAAGAATATTGGAAAGGGCTTTTTTGAAGTATTCTATGGCAGTATCCCAACGTTTCATTTTCAGATAAATGTATCCCAGGTAATTGTGCGCTTCCGAGTAATCGGACTTTAGGGATAACGCTTTGTTAAATTTCTCAATGGCCTTGTCGTCAAGCCCTTTTCCGAAGTACGCAATACCCATATAGTAATGGAGTTTAGGATCCGTGGGAATGTTTCTTTCCGCTTGGATAAACTCCTTAAGGGCGTCATTGTAACGTTCTCCACCCAGATAGGCAATCCCCACATTAAGGTGCACTTCTCCCTGTTCCTTATTCCAGGGGCTCGTTGCGCAGGCCGTAATGGTAATGATGCATACCATTACAATCGCCTGTTTCATGATAGTAATCGTACTCATGGTATGATTCCAGACCTTCGTATAAAATTGTTTTTCCCAATAAAACATTGAAACCTTTGCGAAAAGTGGGCAAAGGTTTCAATGTGTTTTAAAAAGTGATCGAAAATGGACTGCTCGTTATCCGCCTTTTGGCTTTTCATGTTTGTCGGCAGCCTCTTCACCTCTTATAATCTTGGGAGTGATAAATACCATGAGCTGCCGCCTATTTCTTGTGATATCTTCAGTTTTAAACAACCAGCCAAGAATCGGTATTTTGGAGAGCCAGGGAACACCGGTGACCCCTGTCTCATCTTGTGTTTTTAAGATTCCTCCAATGACAATGGTATCTCCATCCTGGACCACAATTTTGGATTCTACCTCGCTTTTATTGATCGGGGGGTTCCCATCTAAATACGTGGCGCCCTTCGTATAGTCTGCATAATCATTTGTCGCCTTGATTTCCATGGAAATCGTTTCTTCCGGCGTAATCTTTGGTTTCACGTCCAACCTGAGGACGGCTTCTTTAAAAGTAATACTCCTGTTTCCATCCTTGTCTATGGTTATGTAAGGGATTTCCTCGCCCTGCTTGATGGTTGCCTTGACATTATCCATAGTGGTAACTTTGGGTGAGGATATTATTTTTCCCTGATATCCCCTTTCCAGCGCCTGAAGCTGGGCTTCGAGGACAGCGTTGGAGCCTCCTATAATGAGACCGAATGTCGGTGATGCAACTGCTGCAGGCATATTAACAGCGGCAGACTGTATTGTTTTTCCTGCTGTGGTGAGAAATGGAATAGCCGATGGATATCCCCATGTCGCTGCATTAGACTGTAACGTGCTTGTACCCCCAGTCAATGCAGCGGAATAACTCCCCACTTTGAAGTATGAGGCGCCCCCCCACGTTACGCCTAGGCTTCTGGTGAATTCATCCGAGGCCTCTACAATTTTTGCCTCTATGGATATCTGCCGCAGCTTTCCTTTTTCTTCCAGGCGGTCCTGTTCCGCTTTCTTGGCAAGGGCCTCTGCCTTCATACGATCTTCTTCGCCCGCTCTCCGGTCAGCTTCGTCTTTTTTCATTCTTTCGTAGGTGACAACACTGATCACATCGCCCATCTGCTTTTTGGCAAGACCCTGGACGTCTAAAATGGTATCAAGGGCCTGATCCCAGGGGACCTTATGCATGTGAACTGTCATGGATCCCTTGACATCCTCCCCGGCGACAATTGTAACTTCCCCTGCCTCGGCAAGTAATCTCAGGACGGCCTTTATCGGCGCATCCTGAAAATCAAGAGATATTTTTCGCCCCATATACTTGGGGGCCTCTTTGCCTCCGTCGACCCTCGCCCACGAGGGTTTCTCTTGCTTTTTCGGTGAATCCTCTTTCGCAGTATCGAATTCTTTTTGTTCCTGCGCAATCAGCTTAGCCTCAAGAGCGCTGACATTAAAATCAATAAGGACATTCTGACCTGCTTGCCCCACACTGTACGGAACTCGCTCTTTGAGAGCTATTGTGATGAAGGCCCATTGTTGTCCTTCGATTGTGTTCTGGGCCGGGAGGACATTGATTACATTGGAAAGCTTTCCTCCCCCTAATGTACTTCTTAACTCCTGAGGCACAAATACATTTGCCATTTTCACCAGCACGGCATTGCCAGCGAGAGCTTCTACAGTGGCGCCGGTTTGTTTCGATATATGAAAGGTAAGACGCTCTTTTCCTTTTATCTTTTCAAAGGTTATATCCAGCAGATGTCCTGTATCTGGCGTTGCGC
>CAZMBE010000009.1:20539-98985 GCA_964564625.1 uncultured Syntrophaceae bacterium
CCTTTTATCTTTTCAAAGGTTATATCCAGCAGATGTCCTGTATCTGGCGTTGCGCTCCTTGCGTATTCTGCATAACCAAAAAGCGCGATAAAAACAGTCAACACTATAATCCATGGTATATTTTTTTTCATGGTCTTACCTCACCTTCCTCCTTACGAAGCTTCATCGAGACCCTCTTCGTCTTCGCTTGTTTGGACTCCGCTTTTATAGTTTCTTCGACGATGACTCTGTCTGCAAGTATCTCTACCACTCTGCCATTGTGCAGACCAATATATGTTCCCACAAAAATGGGATAGAATTTCCCCTTCACATCTGTAACAATTGCTATCCTGGAAAGGTCCTGGATGGCAATACCTACAACCTTGAAATGATCAACACCTGCTCTTTGCAGAGGATTAATAGGGAGGGCCTTCGGCGTTTCACGTTTTTTCTTTGCGCTCATTTCTTCTGTTATATATGGTTTAAATGGGTCAGGTTTCCCGACAGGATTGTATTTGTATGCAGGCGCTACTTTCATATCTGTGACTAACGTGGATACATCCTTTTCTTCAGGCGCCTTTGTAACTGTTGTTTTTGCAACGGCAGAGTTAACGTCTGATACCCAAATAATAGCAATGAAGACCAGGAAAAGAGTCATCATGCAAGCTGTGTTGTTATTTTTTTTCATCAGCTTTTTTCTCACCCATTTTTTCTACAAACATATAGGTTTTTATCATGCAGGATGTAGTTAAAGTACGGCCACTTCCCTTTACATCCTTCCCTTCTGACATGGTTATTTCCTCTATATTGATTATCCTTGGAAGCTTCGCAACCTTCTCAAAAAAAACAACTGCGCGGTGAAAGGCACCAGTAATTGTTACCTTTACAGGTATTTCATCGTAAAATTTCTCTTCAGGCTGTTTCGCTGAAGTTCCTTTGGCATCGGCTGGTTTTTTCTCACCAGGTTTTTGTTCCGGTGGTTTTTGTTCCGATTGTTTGGGCTCAAAGAGGAGAAAGTCGATACCAGAATCTTTTCCTGCCTGTGCGACAGCATATAAGAGCCCCGGTATTTCACGCTGATCGGGAAGTTTTGCCAAAGCAATTTTTAATGTTTCCCGTAAGGCATTCACTTCTCTGACGTACTTTTCCTTTTCGGCCGCGAGGCGTCCTTTTTCTACTACCTGCCCCTGTATTTGGGACAACTTTGTTTCAAGTTGTCCTTTCTTCTGTAGAGATGATTGCATAAAGAGCGAGTAATATGCTGCACCTAACACAATCATAAGTAAGGCGACAATCAAAGCTTTGCGCTTGGGGGGCATTTTTTTGATATCATCCAGGGTGAAAGCCATGTGATTATTATCCCTTCTTTTTCACGCACGATATAATAAATCGCTGCAGTTTGATGCCGGCCACCTCTTTCTCTTTCGTAGAGACCAAATCGACGGATTTGATGAAGGTAGATCCTGCCAAATTTTTCATGAAATGCGCAACAGCGATATTATTCCTGGCCATACCTTCAATGGTAATGGCAGTCCCTTTCTCTGATAATTTTTCAAGCCAGACATCTTTTACAGGTACCATTGTTGTTAATTCGTCCAGCATGCGAACGGGTGCCAGACGGTTTTCTTCAAGGGTATTGATAACAGCAAGTTTTTTCTCCAATAGAGCCTTGTCTCTTTTGAATGTTTCTATATCGCTAATAATCCTGTTCAAACGATCAAGCTCATTCTGCTGCATTGTTATATTTTCTTCGAGACTACTTATGCGCATGTTGAGATAAAGGTGAAAACCACCTAATGCGAGAAGGAACGCAAGAAAGGCGATGCCGATGATCATAATCTGTCGTGTAATGTCTTCTTTCTTTTCTTTCTCCCGATAGGGGAGAAGATTAATTCTGATCATTTGTCACCTACTTTTCTAAGTGCCAACCCAACTCCGACTGCAGCGATAGGAATAATATTTTCGATTGTTGCCGGATCAAGGGTTTGTGTATTGTAACCTATTTTTTTAAATGGATTCGCAATTTCCGCTTCCACATTGAGCCTTTGAGTCAAGTCATTTACTATACCCGGTATTTTTGCGCTCCCTCCGGAAATTAAAACATGCTTTATATATTCTCCCCCATAGGTTGACCGGAAATAGTCGACCGATCTTTCAATTTCAGAACAGATAGGCTCGGTATAAGAAAGGAGGCTTTCCCTGAATTCTTTATCTTCTGCTTCGCTTCCGCCGGGTCCTTCAATTTTGATCCTTTCAGCTTCTTCGAATGTCACCCCCAGCTTCTGCTGAATTGCCTCCGTGATGGAATTTCCCGCGAGAGTGAAGTCTCTGGTGAAAATCGATGCGCCGCCTCTCACCACGTTAATATTTGTTATACTTGCTCCTATGTTGATGAGCACAGCCATTTCGTTTTCTTCAAAATCATAATTCTCTTCATACATGGTTTCGAGGGCGAAAGAATCTACATCCATTATTATGGGTACATACCCCACTTGTTGAATGGCATCAGTGTAACCATTGACGATGTCTTTTTTTGCGGCGACGATAATAACATCCATCTGATTGGGATTAAATTCATTTTCACCAAGGATTTGGAAGTCGTAGCTCACTGCTTCCATATCGTCGAAAGGCAAATACTTGCCTGCCTCATCTTTTATCAGGTCACGCAACTCACCTTCTTCTATTGTGGGGAAAGTCACTTTTTTGACTATTACGGAGTGTCCGGAAAGGGATGTTACAACATTTTTTCTCTTGCAGCCGGATTGTTTGAACAATTCTTTAATTTTCAAGGCCAAATCCTGCTGCTCCACGGCAACACCATCTACTATGATACCCTTTTCCAGAGGTATTTGGGAAAACCGATTCAGAATATATCCTTTTGGAGTTTCCTGCATTTCGGCAAGTTTTATAGAACTTGACCCTATGTCCAGCCCAACCAGTTGCTTGCTGCCTGGCAACAGGTTTTTAAAGATATCAAGACCACCTGGTAACAGATTTTTAATGTTTAGCATAGGATCTCCGTGTGTAGATTATTATCTCGAGATTCATTTTGAATATCGATAAACTAGATCTCCCTTCCTGACCATTCCAATTTCGTTTCTTGCCACCATTTCTATATATTGAAAATCATTCCTTAGCAGTGCGACCTTTTTACTCAATTCCTTATTTTCAAGGGCAATATCGCTGTTTGTGTTCTTGAAAGCCAGTAGCCGTTCTTTCATTGCGTAATTGTCAACAAGGCCCCTTTTCCCAAAAGTAATGAGCATACTCATTAAAAACACAAACACAATGAGATATCTGCCAATCTTCATTCCAGCCTTTTGTATCCATTAAATAGTAAAAAAATATAGTAATAAAACACGTTAAAACATTCAGTCTGCAAAAAAAACATCCTCATATTTTTTTTGTAAAGCTTTTGCGACTTTCAATTCAGAGTACTTTCGTGTTCGTAGCCCTTTTTCCATCTTCGTGATGGTCTGAGGCGCCAGACCTGCCTTTCTCGCAAGCTCGGCAATGCTCAAAGGAATAGCTTCACGCAGTTGCTTTACTTTATTTTTTTTCATTCGATCATTCCGGCATGAAAAATAGCCACCTTTTTGAGAGTGTTATACACTAACTATAAATTATGTCAAGTGATAAAGATCACAAAATTACAATATTTTTTAAAATTAATTAATATTAATTAAAGTAACGTCATTGTGTAAGCACACTTTGCCTATACTATCGGCATTTTTTAAAAATTCATTAATATTAATTAAAGTAACATCATCGTGTAAGCATATTTTTCCTATACTATCGGCATCTTACGCTTCACACACGGCGTGTTATATCAATTTCAGGTGTTTATAAAATTACTTCAATATGATATGGCCTTTTCAAGGCAACACGGCAAGAAAAGACTTAATTGATTTTCTGCCCCGCAAATCGAAGGATTTTTGGTTTAATGTTTCCATTAATGGATTGTATTAGGGGTTTCCTATATAGAGGAGCCTTTTGATGTATCATGAAGCCACGGAGGGAAGGTGCTGCTGTGGTTCTCCAAGGAGAAAGTCCCCGCGTTCAATCCACTCTTTAAGAATATGGGCAATTTCCCTTGCCTTATAGTAACTGGAAAGAGGTGCAGTAATGATTTTACGGCCGTTCAAGGTTATCTCACCGGAGAAGAGTTCCCCGTAACTTACTTCACCAAGGCTTTTAAGAGCACCGCCTTTTGGATAATCCATGCTGTAGTCATAGACCTGTGTATATATCTCCTCATTTTTTACCGATGTGTATCGTGCCATTTCTTCATTTAACACAGGGATCGGAATACCTATCCCGACGTACAAAGAAACCCCATATCCTAACATGCTGGCTCCTACAAGCCATGCAGGACTCATTGCTTTGAGATTTCCGATGGTGGCGATTGTTCCCGCGCCCTCTTTGGGGACACCGTTTTTACCTCTCGCAACATTTGGATTATGCTGAGTTCCCTGCCAGGCAACATAGCCTTGGGCGCCCCCTAAAAATATTCTTGTTCCGATACCGATTGTAATGTAATAAGGATCATTAAACATAGGACTTAATTGTCCGGAAGTCGCGAAATTGGCATTCGCCATGCGGGGTCTCAAAACCCCCATGTAGGTATATATAGTTTTATCGGACATATTGACAGCACAACTGTAATTCTGATAGGCATTTCGAGGGTTGAAGAGAACGGCATCTCGTAAATCATTAATTGTAATATTTTTTTCATATTTTCTTGCAGGATAACAATCTGTTCCATACCCTTCGGCACGCAGTCTGATTACATTGCCTGCCACCAGATCCTCAATGACGTGTCCTCCTCCATAGTTGAATTCTCCCGGATAGACGCTGTTGAGAGGATCTCCTTCGACAATTTCTGTTGCTCCTAAATAACAGTCTACTGCAGCGATGCCACCGTATGCCTGTACGTCATTCAGCCATATTTTAGAGGCTTTTATCTTTGGAGAGGTGTGCCCGAAGTTCAGGAATGCACCTGATGAACACATGGGACCGAATGTTCCTGTGGTGACCACATCTATTTTTCTGGCAGCTTCCACATGACCATGTTTCTCAGCAATCTGAATCATCTCTTCCGCTGTGACAACAACAGCTTTGCCCTGCCTGATCTTCTCGTTGATCTCTTCGTAAGATTTATTTACCTTGAATTTTTTCATGAGGTGTCCATCCTGTATGACCGAATCCCCCATCCCCTCTTGGAGTTATATCAAGTTGTTGACTTAATGTCCATGAAACCTTACATACACGGTGTACTATCATTTGTGCAATACGGTCACCGCGCCTGATGACAAAAGGTGTTTCCCCATGATTAATCATAATGATGCCAATCTCCCCACGATAGTCTGCATCAATGGTTCCCGGAGAGTTTACCAGCGTCACGCCATTTTTTATGGCAAGGCCGCTACGAGGCCTTATTTCAGCTTCATAACCTACCGGCAGTGCAATCGCAATACCCGTGGGAATCATCTTTCTTTGGCCTGGAAATATGGTTTCTTCTCCATTCACAGCTGCATAGATATCCATGCCTGCTGCATGTTCAGTCATGTATCGGGGAAGGGAAATGTCGTGATAACCAGACAATATCTGTATGGGTATTTTAATTTCTTCCATCATTGGAATTCAAATTTTATCTCCAAAGTCAAAAGAAATGTCGTTCTTTGAGACCCTTCCCGTGGCAGCAAGGGTTATGGTATCGGGTGTGAAAATTTCACAGGCCAGATTCTTCACATCTTCTGCCGTGACTGCATCTATCGAGGCAATGACATCTTCCGGAGATATATGCCTTTCAAAGAAGATCTCATTCTTTGCCAATCTGATCATACGATTATCGGTACTCTCCATTGAGAGCAGAAAATTTCCCTTGATTAGCTCCTTGGCCTGCATCATTTCTTTTTCTGAGAGAATATTATCGCGTAACCGCTTCAATTCTGCAAGTATTAGCTTTACGACAATCTGAACCCTATCCTCACTGGTGCCCGCATATATACCTAAAGAACCTACATCCATATAAGGGTTAAGGTATGAATGAATTGCATATGCGAGCCCCTTTTTTTCTCTGATTTCTTGAAACAGCCTCGAGCTCATACATCCTCCCAAAACAGCATTTAATAAGAAACTGGAATATCTATTGGGGCTTGTTGCAGATGGAGCAAGGGTCCCGACTATCATATGTACCTGTTCCAGGTCTTTTTCCAGGGTAGCCACTTTTGATGTAACCACCGGAGTACTCTTTATTGAAGGATGCGTTTTCCCAGATATGGATCCAAATGCCTGCTCTACCAGGTCGGAAAGCATATCATGTTTTAGGTTGCCTGCGGCTGCCAGAACCAGGTTATCGCTTTTGTACCTTGCGTTGAAGAAGGAAAGGATTTTTTCTCTTGTAAAAGATGCTACTTGGTCTTTCTTTCCCAATATGGGGAGACTTAAAGGGTGGTCGTTCCAGAATACATTCTCAAAAAAATCATGAATATAATCATCAGGTGAATCTTCGATCATATTGATTTCCTGAAGGATAACGGATTGCTCCTTGCGTATTTCATCTTCATTAAAACAGGAATGTATGAAAATATCGGCAAGAAGGTCTATCGCCATCGATAGATGATAGTCCGGTATCTTTATATAAAATGAGGTAAGTTCCTTGCCCGTGAACGCATTCATCATGCCACCGACAGAATCAATAGCCGACGCGATATCGAACGCAGACCTTTTCTCAGTTCCTTTAAAGAGCATGTGTTCGATAAAGTGAGCCGTTCCGTTCGACAGGGAATCTTCATACCGGGAACCACTCTGTACCCAGAGCCCTATTGATATTGACCTGACACGATTGATTTCTTCGGAAATGACCCTGATACCGTTGGAAAGAACGGTTTTATTGTGCATTCGCACTCAGTGCATCCTTCCTGCTAAGCCGTATTTTTCCTTGCTTATCGATCTCGAGGACTTTTACTAGAACTTCTTCCCCTTCCTGGATGATGTCGGTAACCTTTTTAACCCTTTCTCTGGAAAGTTGCGATATGTGTACCAAACCTTCCGTCCCCGGCAATATCTCCACAAAAGCTCCGAAATCAACAATCTTCTTGACAATACCGCGATAGATCTTTCCCACCTCTGCGTCTTCAGTTAACCATTTAACCATTGCTACAGCTCTCGATGCCGCTTCTGAATCACTCGATGCAATGGTTACGGTACCGTCGTCTTCTACATCGATGGTGACACCCGTCTCACTGATAATCTGTCTGATATTCTTCCCACCGCTGCCGATCACATCTCTTACTTTTTCAGGTTTTACCTTTATCGTCGTAATCCGTGGGGCATATTTCGAGATGTCCCCTCTTGGTTCGGAAAGTGTCTGTGTAAGCTTTTCAATGATGAAAATGCGACCATCTCTTGCTTGGTATAACGCTTTTCTCAAGATATCCTCATTCAATCCGCCAATTTTGATGTCCATTTGCAATGCCGTGATTCCCTTTTTTGTCCCGCATACTTTGAGATCCATATCACCTGCATGGTCTTCATCTCCGATAATATCAGAAAGAATGACCACCTTGTCGTCTTCCTTTAATAAACCCATGGCAATACCGGCGACAGCATTCTTTACCGGTACACCCGCATCCATGAGGGAAAGCGAACCTCCGCATACTGTGGCCATTGATGAGGAACCATTCGAAGACAGGATTTCAGAGACAATTCTAATGGTGTAAGGAAACGCTTCCTCTGAAGGGAGTATCGGCAGTAAAGCTTTTCTCGCAAGAGCACCATGTCCAATTTCTCTCCTGCCTGGACTCCTTAAAGGTCTTGCTTCTCCAACGCAATACGGCGGGAAATTGTAGTGGAGGATAAAAGCTCTCATCTCTTCACCACTGACATAGTCCAGTCGCTGTTCGTCCGAGGACGTGCCCAGCGTGAGAGCGGCAAGGGCTTGGGTTTCTCCTCTTGTAAAAAGGGCAGATCCGTGAGCCCTCGGTAGAATACTTACTTCGGCGCTTATCGGCCTGATGTCCTCGTTAGACCTTCCGTCGGTTCTCTTGTTCTCGTGTATTATCATATTCCTGATGATTTGCCTCTCCAGATCCGACAGAATATTTTTCACCTGGAGAGCGAGCCTGTCATCATCGGCACAAATATCCTTGATAACCTTTTCGTTTATCCAATCCAGCTGCTTATGTCTGTCAAGTTTTCTTGCTATGCAATAGGCTTCTTTCATGCTGCTGGCTGCCGCTTCCGTAACTTTTGCAAGAAGGATTTCATCTACGGTGATTGTGTCCACCGCCCTTTTCTCTTTCCCTATCGTCTCACGAATATGACCCTGAAGTTCAAATACTGGACGTAATGACTCTATGCCGAAATTAATCGCATCAACAATTGTATCCTCTTCTACCTCGACGGCCGATCCTTCAAGCATCACCAGATTAATATCAAAATCTTTGCTTCCAGGAACGGGCGCAGTTTTTCTTCCCACGATAAAAAGATTGAAATCACTTTTCTCGAGGGCATCTGAAGGGGGATTACATACAAATGTGCCGTCAACACGCCCGACGCGAATAGCGGCAACGGGGCCGTTGAAAGGGATATCAGAGATTTCGAGCGCTACAGATGCACCGAATAACGCTGTCACAGCGGGATCATTCTCATTATCCATGGACAGTAATGTCGCGACGATTTGAGTTTCGTGAAAATAGCCTTTCGGAAAAAGGGGTCGGAGGGACCTGTCGATTATCCTTGATGTCAATATTTCTCTTTCGTTGGGGCGGCCCTCCCGTTTAAAAAACCCTCCAGGAATTTTTCCCGCGGCAAAAGTCATCTCCTGATAATCAACCGTCAGGGGCATAAAATCGACGCCTTCTCTTTTATGTTTAAGCGAGACAGCCGTTACAATGACTACCGTATCCCCATAGGTCACAAGAACTGATCCATCAGCCTGACCTGCCATATAGTTTGTTTTAATAGAAATATCTCTTCCCGCAAAATCTATACTAAACGTGTTTTGCATGCACTTATTTCCTCATTATGATGTTTTATATATTGCTGAAATACAAACGCCGGGTGTAATACAAACTGACCCGCGTTGGTAAAATCTTATTTTCTGTATTCTGTCACTAGAATTTGGTCCTGGATTATTTTCTGAGCCCAAGTCGTTGAATCACATTCCTGTACCTTGCCACATCCTTTTTTTTAAGGTAATCCAGAAGACGTCTTCTCTGTCCCACAAGTTTCAATAGACCCCTGCGAGAGTGATGATCCTTTTTGTGAATTTTAAAATGTTCTGTGAGGTACTCAATTCTGGCGCTGAGAAGAGCAATCTGGACTTCAGGAGACCCAGTGTCAACCGCATGCAATTGAAAATTACCAATGACTTCCTTCCTTTTTTCCGAATCTAACACCGCTTTATTTCCTCCCTAAAAGTTAGTGTTCAGTGACCACAAGCACATCCAACAAGCTCCAGCAGCAGGCACTAAGCCTTATTGGTCACTATTAAATGTTCTCAATATTTTAACGACATGTCTCCTGTCATCCAATTCATTTATCTGGTCGGATGCATAAAGCATTTTTGCAATAGAGACAAGGTTATTCTCATCCGCGATGAACTTTATCATATCTCCCACTGCAAGGGAAGGGATATGATATTTTCTGAAGGTTTCTGAAATTGGTTGATAACCTTCCCTCAATTTTTTGGCGAATGCATGGTCGATATAGACAGCCGGAATGTCAGGAAGCGCATCAACCAGGGGAATAATGTGTTCCGGGGGAATATTTTCCTTAATAGAGCCACTGAGCGACACCGCAGATGACTCGGAAAAACGACCACTCCTTGTTCTTCGCAGGCTCGCGAGGCATGCCCCGCAGCCCAATACATCACCGATGTCAGAACATAAGGTTCTGATATAAGTGCCCTTTGAACAGGACATGGAAAAAGTTACATAGGGTAATTTCAGATCCTTAATTACAATATTATAAATTTCCACAATTCTTGATGGCGGTTCTATTGTGATCCCCTTCCTCGCCCATTTGTAGAGAGATTTACCGCGAAATTTTATCGCTGAATATCGGGGAGGCACCTGTTCTACTCTGCCAACAAAGCCATACATAGCATTTTCTATGTCGTTTACACTGATATGAAAATCATCACGTGAGATAATTTCACCTTCTATATCCTGAGTGTCTGATCTAACGCCCAGTAACATTGTTGCCGTGTAATCTTTCGTGTCCATTGCAAAGAACTGCACAAGCTTCGTTGCCTCATTTATACAGACAGGCAGAACGCCTGTTGCCATAGGATCAAGGGTGCCAGTATGTCCGGCTTTTTTTACATAGAGTGCCTTTTTCACATCCTCGACTACGTCGTGAGATGTTTTCCCGGACGGTTTATCAATAACAACAATGCCGTTCATGGGTTAAATGAAAGTTCCTCTATGGCTTTTAAAACTCTATATAAAACATTCTCGAAATCCCCACTTATGTGGCATGCGGCGGCATTTATATGTCCTCCTCCTCCAAATAAACCGGCAATGCGCTCTACGCTGACCTTCCCTTTTGATCGGAAACTTAGCTTAAATTGATGTTCCGATAATTCCATAAAGAGAATAGATATTTCGATTCCTCGAACAGAGCGGGGAATATCTACAAAACCTTCCGCGAGTTCATTACAGGCTCCAGTTTGTTCCAGGTCCTTTCGGGTGACGAGCATGTAGCCGACCTTTCTGTCCCAATCAAAAACAAGAGTTTCTAATGCCCGTGTGAGAAGTTTGATTTTAGCAAGAGGATTGCTTTCATATATATTTTCTGAAATCCACTGAGGATCAGCACCTTTTTCAACAAGGTTTCCTGCTGCAATTAGTGTGTTCGCGCTCGTATTTCTGTAACAGAATCCTCCCGTGTCAGTCAGAATGGCCGCATACAAGTTGGTTGCTATATCTTTTGTAATAGCGCTGTTTATCTTTATTATAAGCCTGTAAATCAGCTCTGCCGAAGAACTCGCAAGATGGTCTATGAAAGCAACAGTGCCAAAGTTTTCGTTTGAGACATGGTGATCAATATTAATAATCTTCTCCACAGTGCCTATACGACGAGCTTCATTTCCTATTCTATCCAGCTCACTGCAATCTATCACAAAGACCACATCAAAATTTTCAAGTGCTGGAAGTGTATGAACAATCTTGTTGCTGCCAGGGAGAAAGCAATAAATTTCCGGCGTTTCATCCTGATTATACACCACAACATCCTTGCCAATATTTTTCAGCATTTGATAAAGTGCAAGTTCCGATCCAAGAGCATCGCCGTCAAGTCTCACGTGGGATGTGATAAGAAAAGAATTGAACCTGTTTATTATATCAATAATACTATTCAACATGCGGTTCATCCGTCTTTCGTAGGTCTGCAAGCAGTCTGTCGATTCGACTCCCGTATGTGAATGATTCGTCAAACATGAAAATAATATCTGGAATATAGCGCAGTTTCAGCCTCTTCCCGAGCTCCCTCTTTAAAAAACCTGTCGCTCTTTCGAGGGCCGTTTTTAATTGAGGATCACATGTATCCTTGCCCATCTCAACATAGTATACTTTCGCAAGACGGAGATCATCTGTTAATTTTACTCCGGTAATTGTAACAGATTTAATTCGCGGATCTCTGATCTCCCTTAACAGAATATCCGAAATATCTGCCATAATTAGATCTGCTACGCGACTTGACCTTTTAATGCTCATTATACTTATCCTCATATTCGAGGTGACCAATTGAATCAGGGAAGTTGGTGATTTCAATTTTTGTATGTAAGACATCGGCGAGGTGAAGGTTGTCGATAAATTTCAAAACGTGGTCAACTTTTCCATTTATATAACGTCTGTCATTTCCTACTACACTAAACCCGATCTTAGCTCTTTTCCAGTTGTCATTATCCCCAATTTCTGCAATAGATATGTTGAATTCGTTTTGCGTTCGTTTTAGTATTCTATTAAGCACGCCTCTTTTTTCCTTCAGAGACCTGCTTTCGACGATCCATAATTCTATAATACCCGATCCAATAACCATCTTTTTACTAAAGCCTTAATAAGTTCGGATCTTCTCCGAAAAAGTTACTATCCTCTCCAGGATTCAAGGGCTCAAGGGATCGAGGATTCGAGTGAAATACTAATAAGATACAAGGATTTAAAGATTTGGCAGAAATCATATACATTGTATTTGGATATTTATATATAAAATCATTGAACAATAAACACTTGAACCATTTAATCCTTGAACGCTCGAATCCTTGTCTCTTTTACAGTTTTCTCTCCACCTTTTCATGGGTGTAAGCTTCGATAATATCGCCTGTTTTGATATCATTGAAGCCCTCAATGCCGATGCCGCATTCAAATCCTGTAGATACCTCTTTGACATCATCTTTAAACCGCCTGAGGGAGAGTACTCTGCTGTTGTAGACCACTACACCATCTCTCACCAATCGGAGATTGGCGCTCCTCGTAATCTTGCCATCTGTCACATAGCTTCCGGCAATGGTTCCGATTTTGGGAACTCTGAAAATTTCCCGTACTTCCGCTCGACCGATGTCTATTTCTTTATACACAGGTTCGAGAAGTCCTTCCATGGCGGCTTTAATATCTCCAATGACGTCATATATGATGTCATATAATTTAATTTCGATGCCCTCCTGTTCGGCAATGTCAATTACTCTGGCATCCGGTCGGACATTGAACCCTATTATAACAGCATTGGAAGCCGATGCGAGGAGAACATCTGTTTCTGTGATTGTTCCTGTTGAACTGTGAATAATTTTCACCTTGATATCTGATGTGCCTAGCTTGGTTAAGGCATCAAATAAAGCTTCTATGGAACCTTGCACATCTCCTTTTATTATGACATTAAGTTCCTTAACTCCCTCTTTAATTTTCTCATACAATTGCTCAAGGGTGATTTTTGATGATTTGGTAAGTTCCCGCTCCCGTTCCTTTCTATTCCAGTATTCTCCAATGTTGCGTGCCTTCTTTTCATCCTCAACGCATATGAATTCTGTACTTACTTGGGGAACTTTTGAAAACCCGATCACCTCCACCGGCATGGACGGTCCCGCCTCTTTTACTCGCTCTCCCTGATCGTTAATCAAGGCTCTGGCTTTGCCAAATTCTGTTTTAGAGACAAATGCGTCTCCCTCTCTCAGGGTACCTTCCTGGATCAGCACTGTCGCCACCGGCCCGCGCCCGCGATCAAGTTTTGCTTCAATTATAATACCCCTGGCAGGTCGGATCGGGTCGGCGCGTAAATCCATAACATCGGCCTGAAGAAGGATCATTTCCAGGAGTTCTTCTATACCTTCTTTCTTCTTGGCTGATACTTCACAATATATTGTTTCTCCACCCCAATCTTCGGGTAAGAGGTTGTAGTCAGCTAAGACTTGTTTAATCTTCCCAGGATCGGCCCCCGGTTTGTCGATCTTATTGACAGCCACGATAATGGGAACTCCTGCTACCCGCGCGTGGTTAATTGCCTCTATCGTCTGATCCTTTACCCCGTCATCGGCTGCGACTACGAGTACAACAATATCAGTCACATGAGCTCCTCTTGCTCTCATCGCAGTGAATGCTTCATGACCGGGAGTGTCAAGGAACACGATATCTCTATCTTTAATGTGGACATGATATGCTCCTATAGCCTGAGTAATACCTCCTACCTCGCCGGCGATGACATTTGTTTGTCGTATAGCGTCTAAAAGAGACGTTTTCCCATGGTCAACATGTCCCATAATAGTTACAACAGGCGCCCTCGTTTTCAGGTTTTCTGAAACGGAGTCTACTTTTTGAAGGGATTCATCATATTCAGCGCCGACCGGCTCAACCTGATATCCAAATTCTCCGGCAATAAGAGTCGCTGCATCACACTCTATAGCCTGGTTTATAGTAACCATCAAACCCAGTCCGATGAGCTTATTAATAACTTCGCTTGCTTTAACGCCCATTTTTTTTGCAAGTTCACCAACGGTTATTACTTCACCTACTTTTATTCTCCTTTTAATTGCCTTTGGGGTAGTGATAGCCGTCTTTTTCATTTTTGTGGTGACAGGTCTTTTGCCTTCCTTCCATTTGATAACCCTTTCATCTCTATCTAAGTCTTCACGCCTGTCTTTTTTATCGACGAGCTTTTTGATAAAAGCCTTTTTCCGTGCCGAAGGAAGTTCTTCCATCACCACTTCTACGGGTTTTTTCCCTTTTATTTTAGGTTTCTCTGGTTCCCACTGGGCTGGTTTTTCGACTGCTTTAGGTGGGGTAATTTCCTTGACGATCTTCAATTCGGGCTTTTTGGGGATATCTTTCTTGACCTCTATGACGGGTTCTTTGGGGACCCGAGTGGGCGCTGCCTCTTTCTTCACTTCTTTTTTCAGGGTCTCTTTTGTTTCTGTCGGCGGTGTGGGAGGAGGAACAACCGGCAACGGGGGTGTTTTTTCAACAGGCTCCACCTTCTTTTTTGGCTTCATGGGAAGCTCTTCAACTACCGCTGGTTTTTTCGGGATTTCTGCCCTCACTTCAACCGGGGATTCCGTCGGTTTTGCAACATCAATCGGCGCAGCTTCTTCCGGCACAGTTTTAGGGGGTACTACTTCAACCGGGGCTGCAGGTTTAGATAGCACTTCCTTTTTTACATCTCTCTCTACGATTGGTTCACTTTTCTCTTCTTCAGGCTTGATGATAATTTCCGCCTCAACAGGCGGAGGTTCCGGCGTTACTTCTTCAACAACAGGACGCACAGCCCGTCTTCTGATGACAGTAGACTTTATTCTTTGCTCGACCATTTCACGGGGTTCACCTAATTGAAATTCCATTCGGACTTTCTCCACGTCGTTGTCCTCGAGGCCACTCGATGGGGATTTTACAGCAATGCCAAGCTTTTCCAAGCGAGAGATAAGCTCTTTGTTGTCGATGCATAGCTCTTTGGCCAACTCGTAAACTCTTTTCTTAGTCATTCTTGAAACCCTCGTATATAGTTCTAATAGTTTCTGCAAAAAAAGGCTGTCGCACTTTATTTAAAAGATTTCGCATTCAATTCAGGTGATTTTTCCCCACTTGTCTCTTCCATAATTTTGACTGCCGTTTCAATCCAATGTGATGCGCTTTTTTCTCCCACCCCTTGAATCGAGGAGAGCATCTCAGGATCGGTTGCCGCAATCATGGCGATGCTTTTAAATCCCTCGCCATATAATCTTTCCGCCATTGCCTCGCCAATGCCGGGAATTTTCATGAGTGATTTATATCCCTCTTCCTCTTGTGATGAAGCCATGGATTCACTCTTTACATCGACCTTCCAGCCCGTCAATTTAACGGCCAGTCTGACATTCTGTCCATTTTTCCCGATTGCTAAAGACAGTTGATCATCTGGGACGATTACTTCCATAGAACGATTTTCTTCATCCATAATGACCCGGTTAACCTTAGCCGGTGAGAGGGCAGAGCAGACATACGCAGCGTTATCCACTGAGTATGGAACGATATCAATCTTCTCACCTCGCAATTCCTGCACCACGCTCTGTACCCGGGAACCTCTCATACCAACACAGGCACCCACGGGATCAATATCTTTATCCTTTGTTCTCACGGAGATTTTGGCGCGTTTCCCTGGTTCTCTTGCCACATTGATAATCTCGATCAGTCCCTCAGCTATCTCCGGTACCTCAACTTCAAAAAGGGATTTGAGAAAGCCCGGATGTGTTCTGGATAGAATGATTTGTGGGCCTTTTGATATCCTTTTGACATCACACACATATGCCCTCACTCTATCTCCACGCTTATAGACTTCCCGATAAATTTGTTCCGATGTTGGTATCACACCTTCAGCACGGCCTACGTTCACGATAATATTCCCGCCATCGAATCTTTGTACAAAACCGCTGATCAGTTCACCTTTTTTATCCTTGTATTCTTCATAGACATTATCACGTTCTGCATCCTTAACCTTTTGAATAATTATCTGTTTGGCTGTCTGAACAGCAATTCTGCCAAAGGTACTGGTTTCTATTTTCATACCAAGACTGTCTCCCTGCTGTGCCTCATCATCTAGGCTTCGCCGTGCCTCTGCTAACGAAACCTGAACATCGGGGTCCAGTACTTTATCGACTACAGTCTTGAACTGAAATACCTCTATTTCTCCTGCTTCCTCATTATAGTGGGCCTCTATATCTACATGAGCACCCAATTTTTTCCGCGCAGCGGTTAACATGGCAGTTTCCAACGCTTCTATAATAACGCCTTTGTCTATACCTCTATCCTTACCCATCTGCTCTATCAGACGTTTAAGTTCTGGTAACATTGAGAGTGTCCTCCATATTTATATCAAAATTCATACTCGAGATGTGCCTTTACTACCAAATCCTTCGGTATCCGATAAATATTTCCCGAAACATCGACAAGCAAAGTCTTCCTGCCGTTTTCATCCAGGTAATCGATTAATTTCCCCCGGAAATTCTTTATGCCTTCTATCTTTTCGCCCACTCTGACATGGACCTTATGCCCTGTATATTTAATATAATCCTTGTCTCGCGTAAGCGGTCGATCCAGACCCGGAGAAGAGACTTCCAGAGTATAAGGGCCAGGGGGGACATCATGGACATCAAGAAGATCGCCTGCTTGTTTGCTAATTTCAGAACAGTCATTTATAGTTACGCCGCCATCCTTGTCTATGTATATTCTCACCAGCCAGCGGGATTTCATTTTCAGGCATTCAATGTCAATCAGTTCCATATTTTCCGAATCGAGTAGGGGCTCAATGAGCCGCCTCATTTCTTCTTGATATGTATGCATTGTCTCAGTCATCTTCTTCTATGCCTTTTTGGAAAAAAAAAGTGGGCATCTGCCCACTCATCACGTACGTACAAGATGATTTTCAGGGAATTCCTAACATATAAAAATATCCATTGCAAGAGAAAATATAGGATTTATAAAGGAGACAGCATGAAAATACTGGAGCGGGCGATGGGAGTTGAACCCACGACGTTCAGCTTGGGAAGCTGACATTCTACCGCTGAATTACGCCCGCTCAGAATAGGCATTCAGAAACCAGATGAATATTGGAGTAGCAGGGAGCATCTTAAACATCAGGGATTTTTTGTCAAGATTTTTTTCGCGACAACCTTTTTTCAATAGACCTGCAGTGCGCATCAAGTCCTTCCATTTCTGCAAAGCGGGCTGCCTGTTTCCCACATTTTCTTAGTGATTCCGGGGAGAAAAAAAGTACACTACTTCGTTTCACAAAATCGTAGACTCCTAGGGGTGAGGAGAATCTCGCCGTGCCGCCTGTAGGAAGGATATGGTTCGGCCCGGCGATGTAGTCTCCTATGGCTTCCGGTGTGTTGTTCCCCAGAAAAACAGCCCCGGCATGTTTTATTTTGGCGAGCAACTCCCGTGGATTCCCTACCATCAACTCCAGATGTTCAGGGGCGAAGCGGTCCACCACTGAAACAGCCTCGTCCATATCTTTGGTGACGATGATGGCTCCAAAATCTTTCAAGGCACACGCCGCAATGGCATTTCTCTTAAGACCGGCAAGCTGCGTTTCCATTTCGGAGGCCACGTCTTTGGCAAGGTTTTTGTCCGACGTGACGCAAATGGCGCTCGCCATTTCATCATGTTCCGCCTGTGAGAGCATATCAGCGGCAATGAAAGACGCGTCTGCTGTTGTGTCGGCGATAATGAGAACCTCGCTGGGACCCGCGAGCATATCAATCGCAACCTGACCGTATACCATTTTTTTTGCTGCCGTAACATACGCATTGCCCGGCCCAACTATCTTGTCCACCTTGGGTATTGTCTCGGTACCATAAGCTAAGGCGGCTATGGCCTGTGCGCCACCAATCTTGAATACTTTTGTAATACCACACAGTTTTGCAGCTGCGGCTATGAGGGGATTTACTTTTGCATCTTTGGACGGTGTAACCAGGATTATCTCACGCACACCGGCGATTTTTGCTGGAACAGAGGCCATGATAACCGTGGATGGGTAGTATGCAAGGCCTCCCGGTGTATAAATGCCGACCCTCTCCAGCGGCAGTACCCTTTGTCCCAGTTCAGTGCCATCTTCATCGGTATAGGACCAGTCTTCAAGGCGCTGTTTCCGGTGGAATTTTTCGATGCGCTCAGCCGCAAGTTTCAGAATGGCGTAATCCTGCGGAAGTATACGCAGTATGGCATCCTCTATTTCTTCGGGAGAAACGGCGGCGTTACGAGCCGTCAGTTGATAGCCGTCTAATGCTTTGGTATGCGCAAAGAGGGCTTCATCACCTCGTACGGCGACGTCGTCAACGATATTTTTTACGGTTTCCCATATTTTCTGATCAAAAATCTTGCCGCGATTTCTAATCTGAGAAAATGTATCTTCAAAAGCGGCTTCGTCCGTAGAGATAATTTTCATCTTATCCCGCAACCCTTTTCATATTCGCACCGAGGGCAGAAAACTTCTTTTCGATCCCCTCATATCCCCGGTCTATATGATAGACTCTGGATAATTCGGTCTTTCCTTCCGCCGCTAATCCCGCGATAATCAGTGATGCCGAGGCCCGGAGATCCGTAGCCATAACCTGTGCCCCCTTGAGTTTTGGTACCCCCTTCACCATGGCACTGTTGCCATGAATCAGGATGTCCGCGCCCATCCTCATCAATTCGCTCACATGCATAAATCTGTTTTCAAAGACTGTTTCTGTTATGACGCTGAGTCCGCTTCCCACAGCCATTAAGGCCATGATCTGAGCTTGCAAATCAGTTGGAAAGCCGGGATATGGGAGAGTTTTTATATCCACACTTTTAATTTTCTTTCTAGCCACGGCCCGTATGCCGCCATCAACGATAGTGATTTCCATGCCGGCATCCTTTAATTTCAGGATCAACGCGTCCAGGTGCACGGGGTTACACCCCAGGAGCCTTATGTCTCCCCCTGTTATGCCGGCGGCAATCAGAAAAGTCCCTGCTTCTATGCGGTCGGGGATGACGGATGCTTCGACCGGGTGCAATTCATCCACGCCTTCTATTGTTATTATGTCCGTGCCCGCTCCCGTGATCCTTGCTCCCATGCAGTTGAGGACATCGGCAAGATTGACGACTTCCGGCTCCTTTGCCGCATTTTTCAGAACTGTCGTCCCTTCCGCGATGCACGCCGCCATCATGATATTTTCCGTTCCCGTTACGGTGGAAATGTCAAAGTAAATGGTTGTGCCTTTCAGTTTCTGCGCCTTGGCTTCTACGTAACCATCCTTCAGTTCTACTTCCGCTCCTAACTGTTTCAGGGCCTTTATGTGCAGATTAACCGGTCTGGCACCGATGGCGCATCCCCCCGGGAGGGAAACTCTAGCCGCTCCCATCCTGGCCACAAGGGGGCCTAGGACCAGGATGGACGCCCGCATGGTTTTGACCAATTCATAAGGGGCTTCGCAATTAGTTATAGTGCTTGAATCGATGCGTATCGTAGACCCTCCCTCGATTTTTGCCCCTAAATTTCTTAGAAGTTTCTTGATTGTTTTGATGTCTACAAGATCAGGAATGTTATGAAACGTACTTACTCCTGGTGATAAAAGCGCTGAGACCATAATGGGAAGGGCGGCATTCTTGGCTCCGCTGATTTCTACATCCCCGTGGAGCTTTTCGCCACCGATGATGATAATCTTATCCATCTGCTGGTATTCTCCTTGCCATTGAAACACGATCGATGCCTGCATAGTCGGCCCGGAAGGCAATACTGTCATAAAGGTGAGATTCCTTCAACATATTTTCCATTCGATGTTGCTGTCCATCCCCCATTTCCATGAGCAGCCATCCTCCTGATTCCATATGCACTATGCCCTCTCTGATTATCGCACGGTGAACTTCAGTTCCATCAGGTCCGGCGACTAGTGCCGCCTTCGGCTCAAATGCTTGAACATCCAAAGGAAGCCGGCCGTATTCCTCTTCAGAGATGTAGGGTGGGTTTGAAACAATGATATCAAATTTCCCCAACACCGGTTGAAATAAATTTCCTAATAGAAAAGAAATTTGATTTCCGACGCCGTTGTTGTGCGCATTCTTCATAGCGACGGAGATTGCCTCCTCTGAAATGTCGGTGGCTACAATATGTGCCTCCTTCAGTTCAGATGCCAGGGATACACTAATCGCTCCGCATCCTGTGCCGATTTCCAGAATTCTGGGATTTTTTGCTTTTCCACCTGCACAGACCTTCAGAACTTCCTCCACAAGGATTTCTGTTTCAGGTCTGGGTATAAGAACATGTCTGGTAACCTCGAAAGGAAGTGACCAGAATTCCTTAATCCCCACAATATACGCGACCGGTTCTCCACGTCTTCGCCTTTCAATCAGTTGTTGATATTCCTCACGCTCCTTTTCTGTGAGTTGTTCTCCGGGGTGGCTGTAAAAAAACGTACGCTCCTTTTTTAATACAGAGCAAAGGAGCACCTCGGCATCTATCCTTGCCGTTGAAAAACCTTGATTCCTCAGAGATGCGATTGCTTTATTCAGAACGCTGGTAATATCCATTGAATTGATTTCAGTAAAGATCTGCTACGAATTAACTGATAGAGTGTTTCAGCACCTCGGCCTGAAAATGAGTTGCGAGGGCGTCAAGCATATCCTTAATGTCGCCGTCGAGAAAGGTCTCCAGGTTGTAAATAGTCAAACCGATGCGATGATCTGTAACTCTCCCCTGGGGAAAATTGTATGTCCTGATCCGTTCGCTCCTGTCGCCGCTTCCAACCTGGGTTTTGCGTGTTGCGGAAATTTCGGTATTCTGCTTCTGTACCATTATATCCAGAAGCCTTGCCCTAAGGACTTTGATGGCTTTTGCTTTGTTCTTGTGTTGTGATTTTTCATCCTGACAGGTGACAACAAGACCCGTGGGCAGATGGGTGATTCTGACAGCAGAATCTGTTGTATTGACACTCTGCCCGCCATGGCCACTGGAACGATAGACGTCTATACGCAAATCATTGGGATCAATAGTAACCTCCACTTCTTCCGCTTCTGGAAGGATGGCGACAGTAACTGCGGAGGTGTGGATCCGTCCCTGGGACTCCGTAACGGGAACCCTCTGTACACGATGCACGCCACTTTCGTATTTCAGCTTGCTGTAGGCGCCCTTACCCTCAATGAGTGCGATAATTTCCTTAAATCCACCCATACCACCTGCGGGATTGCTGCTTATGACATCCACTTTCCATCGGTACTTCTCTGCATACTGAGCATACATGCGGAAAAGATCGCCTGCGAAAAGACCGGCTTCGTCACCACCTGTTCCGGCACGGATTTCCAAAAATACGTTCTTATCATCATTGGGGTCTTTAGGAAGGAGCAGAAATTTAAGTTTATCTTCCAATAACTGCAGGGTTTCTTTGAGTTGCGGCAGCTCCTCTTTGACGATTTCTTTTAACTCATCATCATTTCCACGAAGCAAAGTCTGGCCTTCTGCTATGCGGGCGCTCGTTTTTTCATATTCCCCGTAGGTTTCCACAAGCGTAGTAAGATCGGAATGCTCCTTGGCATATTTTTGATAGACATTGGGTTTGCTTAACACATCGGGATCACTCAGCAATCCCTCAAGGAATCTATATCTTGTTTCAATATCTTTCAGTCTTTTGAACATATTTTTGTTTTTACATAATACATAAGCGCCTTGGAATGCGAGAGCTTGATCACTGCCAGTAAAATCTGCGAGAGATTGCCCTTACCAATAACTGCCGGGCAACAGTGAAGTGATAGGCGGAAAGTTCCCATCTTTGGGAGGGGGAATTGTTTCGAATATATTCCTCTATGTGTTTAATTTTGATACTACAATAAGGTGTATTCAGGGGGATTTACCCTTATTATTTTTTGACTTCTTCACCGGCGGCATATTTCCTCTTAAATCGCTCTACCCGGCCTGCCGTATCAATAATCTTTTGCTTGCCTGTCATAAAGGGGTGGCATTGAGAACATATCTCAATTTTAATATCTTTTCTAGTGGACCTGGTTTCAATGACATTTCCGCACACACAAGTGATGGTTGTTTCTGAATATTCAGGATGGATACCTTCCTTCATCGTGTATTATAATCCTCCTCGTAAAAATTGCCGTACCTTATAATCATTTGCACCAGAAATGCAAGCGTAAAAGCATTTCGGTGCGAGCCGTTGATTCATGACATTGGCTTTTATTGATTCATTGCGTTTAAAAAGGCCTGGTTTGTTTCTGTTTTACGTATTTTATCGACAATAAATTCCATGGCCTCTACAGGGTTCATTTCCTGGAGAAGTCTTCTCAATATCCATACTTTATTAAGATTACTTTTGGGTATCAAAAGCTCTTCTTTTCTTGTGCCGGAACGAATGAGGTCGAAAGCAGGAAAGACCCTTCTGTCCGCAATCCTGCGGTCCAGGTGAAGTTCCATATTGCCTGTACCCTTGAATTCTTCAAAAATAACCTCATCCATTCTGCTTCCCGTATCGATAAGTGCCGTGGAGATGATAGTCAGGCTGCCACCATTCTCTATGTTTCTGGCAGCGCCGAAAAATCTTTTTGGTTTGTGCAGAGCATTAGAGTCAACGCCACCGGACAAAACTTTACCGCTCGGTGGAACTACCGTGTTATAAGCTCTGGCAAGCCTTGTGATGCTGTCGAGAAGAATAACCACATCATTTTTATGTTCGACGAGACGTTTCGCCTTCTCAATCACCATTTCCGCTACCTGGACGTGCCGTGTCGCTGGTTCATCGAACGTTGACGATATGACTTCTCCTTTCACACTGCGCTGCATATCGGTTACTTCTTCCGGACGCTCGTCAATCAAGAGCACCATGAGACTCACTTCCTCATGATTGGTTGATATACTATGGGCAATGTCTTTAAGGAGAACAGTCTTCCCCGCTCTTGGCGGAGATACAATTAACGCCCTCTGCCCCTTTCCTATAGGTGTGAAAAGGTCCATGATCCGCGTTGAAAAGTTTTCCGGATCGGCTTCGAGATTCAATTTCTGTTCCGGGTAGAGAGGTGTGAGATTGTCAAAAAGGATCTTATCTCTCGCTCCTTCAGGACTTTCAAAATTAACCGTATCTACTTTAAGGAGGGCAAAATATTTTTCACCATCCTTTGGCGGCCTGACCTCACCTGCTACGGTATCGCCTGTTCTCAGGCTGAATCTCCGGATTTGTGAGGGCGAGATATAGATGTCATCCGGGCTGGGGAGATAGTTATAATCCACCGCCCTTAGAAAACCAAAGCTGTCCGGAAGGATTTCCAGGACCCCTGACCCGGTTATACTCTCATTCTTTTCTGCCTGGGTCTGCAATATGGCAAAGATCAGGTCCTGCCTTCTCATGCCGCTCGCACCGGCGACATTTAAATCTTTTGCCATACTTGTAAGCTCACTGATTGGTAATCTCTTTATCTCTTCTATATTCATAATTCTCTCTCTTGTGCGTACCCCTCTCTTTAGTTATAGTAAATGCCCGTTAGAACTCCCGATCCTTAGTTCAAGCCATTTTCGTAATACATATGGCAAAATTATCATGACACGAAGTTTATAAAGAATAACGTGGATTAGTAATGAGTTGTTAAATTGGGTTCTTGAGACAATCCAAAAGGAAGGACTTTATTTAAGCCTTTCTATGATTTTCCTATAATGTATACCACCATCTTTTCTTATGTCAAGCACTTTTTGAAACGTAACCCTCGGGGCCTTTGAAAAACCGCACCTCATGTCATTGCATAATTGAGCCATAGACCTGCTCAATAAGAAGGATCATCAGCACGTCAACTGTATTGCCTGTCAATGAATTACAACATTATCCTCTTTATAATTGTGATGGAATGTTGTAATGGCAAGCAGAAATATTTTTTCAAAACCCTTGCAGATTTGCATTATTTCAGCATTATAAAGTTAAGCTGCCTTCCCGTTTTCCCCTCCTCTGCTCTATGAGAGTAAAATATTCCCGTGTTACACGCCGTGCAATAGTCCGTTGTATGTATGTTTGTCCGCGGGATGCCCCTGCCTGCTATCTGAAGTGTATTGGCCAGAGAAAGATCAAGGAACCAGCGTCCCTTTTGACGACAAGGGCAGAAAATATATTCCCGGCTTTCTTGTGACTCCATAGTATTGTAAACTAATTCGTCGACCTGATAGCAACAAGGCCCGATTGCCGGGCCGACCGCAGCCATAATATCATCTACATTACATGAGAATTTTTTCACAAAGGTATCCACGACTTTTGCGCTGATATTAAGAGCCGTGCCTTTCCAGCCTGCATGTGCAACCCCAACGATTTGCCTGACTTTATCAACGAAGAAAATGGGTACGCAGTCTGCTGTTTTGATGCCAATCGCAACTCCCGTTTGATCGGTGATAATGGCATCGAATTTGAGAGGTTGATGACTGATAAATTCCCGAAGGGGGTGATCAATCACTAAGATACTGTCCCCATGAACCTGATTGACTACAAAAAATTGATCAACCGTGATGTTGAATGCCGTGGCAAGAATTTTCCAGTTTTGTCGGACGTTTTCAATGCTGTCTCCCTCTTGCAAACTGAAATTGAGGCTGAGAAAATTGCCGTTGCTTGCACCACCCCGCCGGGTACAAAACGCATGAATAAGAAAATCGCACGCATTCAGTGCCGTTGCTTCTAAATATTCTAAAGGACCATTTTTTGTAAATCGGAACATGGGGTACTATCAATTAAATGGTGACTGTCTTAAGTATACATTACTCACACAATATGGCTCAATCTCCCAGATCCATACACCAGATATTCATAATCTCTACATCGGTACTTTTTAATTACCGCTGTATTTTTTGAGAATTCTACATAATTCCGCCATGTCTCCAGGCAGTGGAGAGGAAAAGGTCAAATCCTGCCGAGTGATGGGATGGACAAAGCTGATCCGTTCCGCATGGAGAGCCTGTCTTTTCATCGCGTGCAGCGTGGTTCTCAAAAAAGGGCTATCAATGGAACTTGCCCGCCTGGGGTTGCCATACACGCGATCCCCTACTACAGGATGGCCCGACGCGGTGAGGTGAACCCTGATCTGGTGTGTTCTTCCTGTAACAATATCCACATTCAAAAGTGTTGCAACTCCGTACCGCTCATAAACTTGCCAGCGGGTAAGCGCCTCTTTTCCTCGCGTGCTTCTCGTGGACATCTTCTTTCGATCCACAGAATGCCTGCCCACAGGCGCATTAATTATTCCCTCGTTGTTCTTTGGAGCGCCATAGACGAGAGCTTTGTATATCTTGCGAACTTCATGCCGCTTGAACTGACCGGCCAGCCCCTGATGCGCCTGATCTGATTTGGCCACTACCAGTAATCCGGAAGTGTCTTTATCTAGACGATGAACGATACCGGGTCGCAAGACACCGCCGATTCCAGAGAGGTCTTTACAATGGTGGAGGATGGCATTCACGAGAGTACCCTGGTAATTTCCCGCTGCCGGATGCACAACCATCCCTGCCGGCTTATCAACAACGAGGATATACGGATCTTCATGAAATATAGCAAGGGGAATATCCTGGGGTGAAACATGGTAAAGTACCGGGTCCCGCTTACTGATATGTACATGCTCTCCACATTTCAGCCGGTAACTGACTTTCGTGTTTTTATGATTTACCAGAATTAATCCGTCAGCGATGGATTTTTTTATTTGTGAACGGGATAACTCCACTTCCTTTCTGGAAAGGTAAATATCAAGCCGGATGCCCGCTTCGCCGGATGTGACGATGAATTCATAAACTTTCCCCTTCGGCGAATCCATCAGTGTGTCCTTTAGGACGAGAAGATTTTTTTTAACCCTTCCCTTATATAGGGAAATTCTTCTTCCTCAATAGTCCTTAGATCGAAGAGAACTTCGTCCTCTGCAATACGCGCAATGACCGGAGTATCAAGATACCGTAAACGTTCTTCAAAATTGCTGGGCGACAGGTGTTTTGATGCGATACTGAGCAGGATTGTCGGAATTTCCTGGGTGGGAAGCGATCCCCCTCCGGACATAGAAAAACCTTTCTTTATAGACATGATCAATCCTTCCAAATGCTCTTTGCGTAACAAAGACAGAAGTTTTTTTGCCCGTTTATCAATATCTTTAAGAGGTTCAGTCAATGCCTTGAGTACCCGGAGTCGACTGACGGCCCTTTCCGGCTGGAAATATTGTATCATCGTTGCCTCTAATGCAGCCAGGGTCAACTTGTCAATGCGAAGGGCACGGTTGAGAGGGTTCTGTTTGATTTTCCTGAGGATGCCTTTCTCTCCCAGGACAATGCCCGCCTGGGGACCGCCGAGCAGCTTGTCGCCGCTGAAAGTGATTACATTCACCCCTGTTTTCAACACCTCAGTGACAGTGGGTTCTCTCGTCAAATTGTAACGATCAAGTTCGGCGAAACAACCGCTTCCCAGGTCATACATCACAGGTATGTCACGAGTCGCCCCTAACGCAACAAGAGAGGGAAGGTCTGCATCTTCTGTAAAACCGACTATTTTAAAATTACTAGTATGGACCTTCAATATGAGACCGGTTTCCGGACCAATTGCCTTTTCATAATCCATAAGCCGGGTTCGATTGGTTGTTCCCACTTCCCGGAGACGGGCACCACTTTTTTCCATAACCTCCGGTATGCGAAATTCACCACCGATTTCAACGAGTTCTCCTCTCGATACAATAACCTCTTTCCCCTCGGCGAGGGTGTTGAGGGCCAGGAGTACGGCGGCGGCATTGTTGTTGACAACTAATGCATCTTCTGCACCAGACAACTCGCAGAGGATTTTCTGCACATGATCATAACGGAGTCCTCTCTCCCCCTTTTCAAGGTCATATTCCAGGTTTGAATACCCCCCCGCTATTTCCATAAGTCGCTGTAATGCATCATTGCAGAGTGGTGCTCTGCCCAGGTTGGTGTGCAAAATTACGCCAGTGGCGTTCACCACTTTGCGCAGACGATATTGATGAAGGCCCTGAAGTATCTGCATTGCCCTGTCAGCCACCTGTCTTGCCGCAGGCAGTCTGATTTCCTTTGAGTCTGCCTTCGTGTTCAGTATCTCCTGCCTGAGTTCCTCGACAACGGAACGGCAGACGGACCTGACAATATTTCTAGGGGTTTGTACAAAGACATCCCTTTTTGTGAGCAAAAGCATTACTTCGTCAATTTTAGGAAGGTTTCTCAACAACGCGTTTTTGTGGTCATCAATTGTGTGTTTTTTCATGGTCCTTTTACCTGACCCTGCAGAAATCACGGAAATTATTCACTGCAATAAAAAATTCCCTCATCATGATTACCCAAAGGTAGCATCCTCGTTTTGTCAGGTGCAGATGCGGCGGCCGATACTTTAATGCACCTGCGATCATAAAAGCAAGAATATAAAACCAGAGAAAACGAAAAAAAGATCCCCTGGATTTCTTTTGTAAGGCCGGAATATCCATTTTCATACCGAATAGTTTCATGAGAAAATCATAGCGCAATTGATCTTTAGGGAGAAAATGTCGGAAAGCTGCAATGGGTATATCACCTCTGTTGAGCCGTGTAATATAGTCACTGATATTAAAGGTGTTCGCATAGCATGTTCCGTGTAAATAACCAATAGATCCGCTGCCAAGCCCCGCATATTCATCATAGTCCACGATGTACTCATCTATCATGACGGCATTTTTTGAGAAGCACCATGCCGATGAGTGTCTGTAGTGTGGAAGCATCCGTTCTCTGATGCGGTGGTAAAACTGTTCTTCTTTCCTGTAACTAACGTGCCCGAACTTTTCACTCACTACCTCCCGGGTTGAATCTGAAACCATCAGCGGATAGTATGTGATCTGATCTATTCCAATGTCCTTCAAAATGTCGATATCCCTATCCAGCATGGTCACGGTCTGTGATGGGAAATTAAAAATCATGTCCGCGTTAAGGGTATCGAAATGTCCCATGGTGTGCGAGAGCCGCTGGATTATGGCTTCACCACTTCCGTACTTTTCATATCGATCCATGTTCCGAAGCAGTTGATCGTCGAAGCTTTGCACACCCACGGAAAGCCGGTTTACACCGATGCGCTTGAAGACAGCAATATTTTCATCTGTAAGATGATTCGGGTTGGTTTCCACAGAAATTTGCCGGATCGAATAACACGCTTTTGCCAGGCCTAATGTTTCCTCAAGTTCATCTATCAGGATGGTGGGAGTTCCCCCTCCCACATAAATGCCGCCGAAATCATAGCCTTCGTTTTTATACAGCATGATCTCGCCCCTGAGGGCTGCAAAATAGTCACGGCAGAGGTTGAGGTCAAACACGACACGATGGAAAGAACAATAGGGACAGAGTTTTTCGCAGAAAGGGACATGGATATACAGAAGGGGTAATTTCATCGGGTTGCCAGGATTTATTGCCGGTAACCCTCCATCTTCAAATTTCATAAGTCGGGCAAATTCCTGCCTGGCCTTCTTGGCAACGACTGTGTTTATCAAGTCTGTATTCTTTTGTAGTAATGTGCTTTTCTCGTTAGTATGCATGTCCGGATATTGGAGACAGGCGATACGCCTGTCTTACGATTTTGCAGAATGGGCGTCTCGCCCCATACAGTGTGTCGTTTTAATGTTATATTCTAGGGAAGCTAACAGACATCTTTCAAATTATCAAGGGTATTTAAAATTGTATGTCTCTTGAAATAATAGACGAGGGGTGCTATATGATCAAAGATATAGAATTTCTATCGAAGGAAAATGATGTCAAAGATAAAAGTTTTAACCGTATGGAGTGATACTGCTATCAATGAAGAGGAAACGCGTGTCCTTCGGAAATCCTGTGCAGAGATACCGGTCCCCTTTGATGAAAAAAGAAAGAGGGATATTAAAACCCTCATCGATGCCTTTCTCGCCATGAATGACGCTGTAGGTCTGGCAGCCCCGCAGATCGGTATCAGTAAAAGGATAATAATCTTTAGAAACAAAGGGTTCAACGAGAAAGGCTGGTCAAAGAGTGAAAGTGATTATGATGTATTGGTGAATCCAAGGATAACCCAGGCCCGGGGAGAAATGGTTACTATGGCGGAGGGATGTCTTTCATGCCCGGAAATCCAGGTCGAAGTCAGCAGGTTTCCTGAGATCAAGGTTCGTGCGCATGATATCAATGGGAAAAAAATAAGTAAACGCTATACGGATTACCTTGCCCGTGTAGCGCAACATGAAATTGACCACCTTGAGGGGAAATTAATCATTGATTACGAAGGCGACCTGTACATCCCGAAGCAAAAAAAAGAGTTGTTTGACAAAATTTTCAAAGAAATAACCCCAATTCCTGACGAAACCGTCTCCAGAAAAACCTCATAGTTCCCGCTTATGGCAATACCTTGCAAGAGAGTCGGATCAACATAACGGGAAAGCCAAGCCTCAATCATTGGCGAGGTATTTTGCCTTGAAATGTCCCCTGAGCCATGCTACTAAATTTGCCTCATTTAATCCTGCAGGGGGAGTTACGTGAATTTGCAATGAACAGCGTGCGGAAGTCTTTCCGTAGGATTTGAACCTATGAGATTGTGAACATTTTCCCATCGTATCTTGTATGCTCATACTATTGCTTCTTGTGTATGAATAATTGTTCCATAAAAGAAACAGGCTCTTACCCTGAACCGGTTTGATAGACAGAATTGTTAAATATATCCTTCTTGCATTGCCACGGAGAATAATCCATGAAAAAGACCCCCCTGTATGATCGACACCTCGCAATTGGCGGAAAAATAATTGATTTCGGCGGCTGGGCCATGCCGGTGCAGTACACCAACGTAATTGAAGAACATCAGGCTACCAGGATGAAAGCGGGACTGTTCGATATCTGCCATATGGGAGAGATTGAGGTCGAAGGCCCCCAGGCCTTTGATCTGCTGCAATGGGTAGTAAGCAGAAATATAAAAGAACAGGCTGTCGGACAGATCAAGCTTGGTGCTATCACGAATGAACAGGGCGGTATCATTGATGATTTAACTGTCTATAAGATTGAAGATGACCGCTACATGCTGGTGACCAATGCCGGCACGAAAGATAAAGATTTCTCATGGATTACAAAGCAGAAAGAAGCAAAAGGTTTTTCCCATGTCCACGTTACCGACATCAGCGATCAGACGGGAAAACTGGATATCCAGGGGCCCCTGTCGCAGAAGATCCTGCAGGAAATTACGGCGGATGATTTGACTCCTTTGCGGTACTACCATGTTGTGAACACTACAATTATGAGTTTCCCTGCATTGGTGTCGCGCAGCGGATATACCGGTGAGGACGGCTTTGAGGTTTATGCGGAGAGCCGGAATATTGGCGAAATCTGGGATAGACTTCTGAAGATCGGTGCCGTCGCGGGACTGAAGCCCGCCGGCCTGGGTGCAAGAGATACACTTCGTCTCGAAGCCGGGATGATGCTGTACGGTAATGATATGGATGAGACGATCACGCCATTCGAGGTCGTCTACGGATGGATAGCAAACCTTGAAAAGGACTTCATCGGAAGTACTGCCTTAAGGAAGTTGAAGGAAAAGGGGCTTAACCGGAAACTGGTCGGATTCGAAATGGAAGAAAGAGGCATTGCCCGGCACGGGTATAAAGTCTTTAAAGAGGGAAATGAAATAGGTGAAGTGACATCCGGAACGTATACCCCTACATTACAGAAAGCAGTGGGACTCGCCTTTGTACCTGTATCCTTCAGTGAGCCAGGCACGGAGATTTTCATTCAGATCCGTGAACACCATGCAAAAGCGCGGGTTGTGAGATTGCCTTTTTATAAGAGGAAGAAATAATAATTTCGGGGAGAGATGTAATAATTGATTGAAGGGAGAATATGATGTCAAAACCAAATCCAGCGGACAGAAAATATACAAAAGAACATGAATGGGCGAAGGGTAACGGGGATGGGACAATTATAATGGGGATAACCGATCATGCCCAAGAGCTACTTACTGACATCGTCTTTGTGGAACTCCCGGCAATCGGGAAAAAAATTAAACAGATGGAACCGCTTGCGGTGGTGGAATCTGTTAAATCGGTTTCTGACGTGTACGCACCGGTAAGCGGAGAAGTACTTGAGGTCAATAAAGTACTGGAGGACCATCCGGAACTTGTGAATCAGGACGCCTTTGGAGAAGGCTGGATGGTGAAACTTAAAATGGATAATCCGGCAGAGCTGGGTAACCTCATGGATGCAGCCGGCTACTCAGAGATGATTAAAGAAGAAAAACACTAGTCATGCACATCATTACGTGCATGTAAATGTAAAAACAAATTACCTCGCACATTCTCTTCAGAATAGAAAGATATGCATTATGGATTACGTTCCCCATACTTCGGAAGATCAAAAACAGATGATGGAGACGATCGGCATCCAATCAATAACCGACCTTTTTGTCGATATACCTGAAAAATATCAGCTCAAGAAGCTTATGAACCTGCCTCCCGCCCTATCCGAACAGGAAGTATTTATCCTTATGAAAGGTATCAGTGTTCAGAATGCTATTTCCCCTGTCACTTTGATGGGAGCAGGGGTTTACCACCATTATATACCCGCTGTTGTAGGGCATGTCATTTCCCGTTCCGAGTTCTATACAGCATATACCCCTTACCAGGCGGAGATCAGCCAGGGTATCCTTCAGGCTATTTACGAATATCAGACCATGATCGCCAAGCTTACGGGCATGCAGGTTGCGAATGCCTCCCTGTATGACGGCGCCTCTGCCATGGCTGAGGCTGCGGTTCTTGCCGCCAAAACTTTGAACCGGACGAAAATTGTGATCGTCCGCTCCGTTCATCCTGAGTATCGGCAGGTGGTAAGTACGTATGCCTGGTCAAATGGATACGAGGTGGTGGAAGTTCCTTACAATAAATCCGGTCAGCTTGATCAAGATTCTCTTCTCGAGGCTGTGGATGAAAGTGCCGCTGCTGTTCTGGTACAAAGCCCAAACTTCTTTGGAGTCATTGAGGATATCTCTTTGATTGCGTCAGCAGTGCATGAGAAGGGAGCGCTTCTCGTTGCAGGATTCACGGAAGCGACGTCTTTAGGTATTCTTAAACCTGCAGGTAGTATGGGGGCCGATTTTGTCGTTGGGGAAGGGCAGAGCTTTGGGAACCCCATGAACTACGGAGGCCCCTATCTGGGAATTTTTGCCGGTACCGACAAGTTTCTGAGGAAGATTCCCGGCAGGCTCGCAGGAGCAACCGTCGACAGGGAAGGCAAGAGGGGATTTGTTCTGACCCTTCAGACCCGGGAACAGCACATACGCCGCGAGCGAGCCACTTCGAATATCTGCTCGAATGAAGCCCTTTGCGCACTGGCCGCCGCCGTCTATCTTGTCAGCCTGGGGAAAAACCTCAGAAAATTAGCCGAACTCAACATTCACAATACTCACTATCTTAAACAAAGACTTTCCGGGCTTAAAGGATGGGATGTGGTTTTTCCGGCACCCGTCTATAACGAATTTATTGTTCGATGTCCCAATCCGCGGGCTGTCAATAAGAAACTGCAGGCTGAAGGCATTATTGGCGGCTACGAAGTGGAAAAAGATTATCCAGAACTGAAAAACACCCTTCTTCTCTGTGCGACTGAAATGCTTAAGAAAGAGGATATTGACCGGATTGTCTCATTGCTTGATTAAAGGCATATATACTGGAGGAATTCATGGAACTGATATTTGAAAAAAGTAGGCCGGGGAGAGTCGCCACGCGTGTTCCGAAGTCAGATGTGCCGGAGATCGCAATTGAAAGTGTCATTGATAAGGGCCTGCTCAATGATGATGTGGATCTGCCCGAGGTGGCGGAGGTGGACCTGATCCGGCACTATATACAGTTATCGAAGCGCAATTTCGGTGTCGATGTGGGCTTTTATCCCCTGGGCTCCTGTACCATGAAATACAACCCCAAAGTCAACGAGGAAGCGGCAAAGCTTCCCGGTTTTACGGCGCTCCATCCTTACGCTCCTGTTGAATTTTCCCAGGGATCGCTGCAGCTTATGTATGAACTCCGGCAGTATCTCAGTGAAATATTTGGTATGGCCGATTTTGCCCTCCAGCCCGCCGCGGGCGCCCACGGGGAACTCACCGGCGTCATGGTTATCAAAAAATACTTTGAGAAAAAAGGAGAAAAGCGGTCGCATATATTAATTCCCGATGCCGCTCACGGCACCAACCCCGCCTCTGGTGCGCTGTGCGGATACCGGGTGGTCACGGTGCGGTCCAATACGGAAGGCGGTGTGGATATCGATCACCTCCGGGAATTGATGACGGAAAACGTTGCCGGTCTCATGCTCACGAACCCCAACACCCTGGGGCTCTTTGAACGAAATATCGAACAGGTTGCGAAGATTATTCATGATAAGGGTGGATTTCTTTATTGCGACGGCGCCAATGCCAATGCCTTTATGGGCATTACGAAGCCAGGGGATTTAGGGTTTGATGTGATTCAACTCAACCTCCATAAGACGTTCTCAACCCCGCACGGCTGCGGCGGTCCCGGCAGCGGGCCAGTGGGTGTAAGGGGAAACCTGGTTCCGCACCTGCCAATACCACGTGTGATTAAACAGGGGCACAGTTATGACTGGGACTACAAATATCCGGAGAGTATTGGAAGGGTAAGGGCCTTCTATGGCAATTTTAATGTAATGGTTAAGGCGTATACGTATATCCGGTCTCTAGGTCCCGAGGGTTTGAAGAGGGCAAGTGAAATTGCCGTTCTGAATGCCAATTATGTAAAGGAAAAATTAAAGTCTCATTACGATGTCGCCTATGACCGAATCTGTATGCATGAGTGTGTCTTTTCCGGAAAGCGGCAGGTGAAGGAGAGCGGAGTCCACACCTCGGATATTGCCAAGCGTCTCCTGGATTATGGCTACCATCCACCGACCATATACTTCCCCTTGATTGTACCCGAGGCGATTATGATAGAACCCAACGAGACGGAAAGCAAGGAAACCCTGGACACCTTCTGCGAAACAATGATACATATAGCCAGGGAAGCGAAAGATAATCCTCATCTTGTCAAGACAGCCCCTCTTACTACTCCCGTGCGACGCCTGGATGATGTGAAAGCGGCCAGGGAGCCTGATGTATGCTGGGGAAAAGCACGGACAGGGGGCAAGACGTAGATGAGATAGAGAAAGAAGAATAAGATGGACAGAAATAAAATTATTAAAAAACTGAAAGATATCAAGGATCCCGCACAGAGAGACAGGATTATCTGGGCGTTGGACGGTAAGGAAAAAGAAGTAATGGGCGAGAAGCCTGCTCCGGTGGCGCCGCTCAAGCGTGTATCGACTCCTGTTCCTGAACGGTCCCAAAAACATCCTCAGCTTCCTGTGAGCACCAGAAAAATCATCAATTATATCTTTCCCGGCCTTTTTATTTTTTTCGGTCTTATGAACATCGTGCAGGCATTGATGCATTTTCACATTACGGGACAAATTGAAGACGTAATTCCCAAACTCGTCCTGGGAGGAATATTTATCCTGTTCGGTATGTTCGGTATCGTGAAGGCCAGGAAGCAGGTTCAAAGCACAAATGCAGATCAAAAGGAAACCTGAATGGTTAAAAGTAAAACTGCCGGCTTCTCGTGAATTCAAACATGTGAAGGGAATCCTGACGCATTTGCATCTCCACTCCATCTGCCAGGAGGCACGTTGTCCTAATGTGACCGAATGCTTCCACTCTGGAACAGCCACGTTCTTAATTCTCGGGAATATCTGCACCCGCAACTGCCGTTATTGTAACGTTCAGCATGGGACACCCGGAGGAGTTGATGAACATGAGCCAGAACGGCTCGCCCAGGCGGTGAAGAATCTGGGACTTCAGTATGTAGTCATTACCTCAGTTACACGGGATGACCTGCCTGATGGGGGGGCAGAGATGTTTGCCCGCTGTGTAATACGCCTTTACCAGCAAGTGCCGGGATGCAGGGTCGAAGTCCTTATTCCGGATTTGCAGGGCAATTGGGGTGCCCTGAAGTGTATAATCGAAGCCCGGCCTCACGTCATTAACCATAATATGGAAGTTGCTCCTGCTTATTTCAGAGATATCAGGCCGCGGGGGAACTACCATGTATCACTGGAACTACTTCGTCAGGTACATAACTATGGCGAAAAGACAATAATCACCAAATCAGGCTTTATGGTGGGTTTTGGAGAGAGTGAAGATGATATCATGGGGATGCTTCGTGACCTGGCTTCTGTGCATTGCACATGTGTAACCATTGGCCAGTATCAGCAACCTACACGCAACCACTGGCCTGTCATGAAATATTACCACCCCGATGAATTTGAAGTGATCAAAACGGCAGCATATGACATGGGGTTGAAGCATGTGGAAGCCGGTCCTCTGGTCCGCAGTTCCTATCATGCTGCGAATATCCTGATGAAATAACGTTAGTAAATTTTCAATGTGTCATTTCGAACCCTTCGCGCTTGCCAAGAGCAAGCGTTGGGAGGAATACCTGCCCCGATCGAAGAGAAATCTTAAAGATTCCTCAGTTTCGTTCAGAATAAAAGATGGGTGAGGCTCCCGCGTCGCTTCTTCCCTCGCAATGACATGATGAGTATTTCCTGAGGGTTCGAATAATTGAACAGATAGGATTTCATAATGTCTGAAACATACGATCTTATTGTTATCGGCGCCGGTCCCGGCGGTCATGCCGCGGCTGAACATGCCGCGAGATGGGGGGCCAGGGTTGCCATTATTGAGAAGAGCCAGTGGGGTGGTACATGTACTTACAAGGGCTGCATCCCGACGAAGGCCTTGCTGGCCTGCAGCAAACACTACGTGAATCTCAAGAAAATGAGGCGTCTTGGCATTTCACCAGGGGAAGTATCCTTTGACTTCACCTCAATGAAGCGCCATCAGAAGCAGATGATTACCACTTCGTCCCTGGGGGTACAAAAAACTCTCAAGGATGCCGGAGTTGTCCTGAAATCGGGGGAAGGGAAAATTATTGCACCACGGGAGATAGAATGGGTAACGCCACAGGGTGATGCACATCGTCTCATGGCCGTTAATATCATTATTGCCTGGGGTTCAGAACCGCTGCTCCCCCCCGGCATTACACCATCCCGCCGTGTTGTTACATCCGATGGTTTTCTGGCGATGGAGGCATTGCCGGATTCCGTCGTGATTGTCGGGGCAAGTGTGATCGGTGTGGAGTTTGCGACGTTTCTCGCCGAACTGGGTGTAAAAGTGACCCTTGTTGAACTTCTTGACCGGGTCCTCCCCGGTGAAGATAAAGAAGCCGCCGATTTTTTACGGCAAGAGCTGTTCAGGCTTGGTATTGTCATTCATACATCGACCAGGATGGAGACAATAGCGGAAACGCCGAATGGAGTATCTTTAAACGCGATGCATGCTTCGCATATTCTCAATTTCAATGCTGATTATGTCCTCGTCTGTACCGGCAGACAGCCCATTTTGTATATGGATGAATTGAATCACTGTGGGATTGAATATGATCAGAAGGGAATCATCGTCAATGAAAATCATATGACCAGTAAAGACGGTTTCTACGCGATCGGCGATGTTACCGGTGGCATCATGCTGGCCCACAGGGCGATACAGCAGGGCAGGGCTGTCGCCAGTTATCTCTACGGTGATCGCTCGGTCATTCACAGGGAGGACGCGGTACCCTCTGTTATTTATACTCATCCGGGTGTGGCCCGTGTCGGGCTTACCGAAGAACAGGCCGCGGAACGGGGTTTGAAGGTGGACATAAAGAAGGTGGAATACGCGGCCAATATCATTGCCAGAACGGAACAGAAAGGAAATGGGTTTGTAAAAGCAGTCTTCTGCGAAGACAAATTAATCGGGGTGACGATCGCAGGAGATGATGCCGGTGAATTGATTGCTTCCATGGCACTGGCCGTCACCAATAAAATAGGAATGAAGGAATTGAAAAACTGGATTATTCCCCATCCGACCCTCAGTGAAATATTGAAACTTCTTTAAGCTGTTATGAAAAAGATAATAACACTCATCGCGGTACTCGTGCTTTCTTCCCTTTTCTGCGTAGCAGATTTGCATGGTGAAACAATGCGCACAGAAGACTTCATTCACGAGCCCATATTCAACAGCAAAATATACCTGCACGAATCGGGAAGAAAGCATCCAAAAAGCGTTGTGCTGGTGCATGGAACGGGGGGGGAAGGAGCCAGAGTCTGGAAGGACCTCATACCTGAACTAGAAAAAAAATATCATGTCGTTGCTTTTGATCTTCCCGGCTTTGCCCGTTCAAGCAAGGACAACCAGCTGTATTCCCCTAAGAATTTTGCTTCATTTATCGATTGGATCGTAAAGAAATACACAAAGGGATCCATAAGCATCATAGGGCATTCAATGGGCGGTGCAATATCATTGTATTATGCGCAAATGTATCCGTCACGTTTGGAGCGCCTCGTTGTTGTAAATTCAGCAGGAATATTGTACCGCTCAGCGTTTACGAAAAGCTTCATTTCCATAAAACCTAATAAGTGGCTGGATATATTTCAGACACCTGTACCGGTTGCATATAACTATATGATTGCAAAACTCGAGGAATTGGACGGCGTCTTGGAACCGGAAACAGTCGAAAAATCATTGGAGTCCGAATTTCTCAGAAGGAAGCTGTACGATGGGGATCCTGAAAAAATAGCCTCCATTGCCCTGCTCCACACTGATTTCAGCGGTATCATCAGCACAATAAACATCCCTACCCTCATCATCTGGGGCGAGAAAGACTCTGTCTCGCCGCTCAGGACCGGAAGGGTTTTGGAATGGATGATTCCCGGGTCTGAGTTGCGGATAATGCCGGATGTCGGTCACTCCCCAATGCTCGAACGTCCGCATGAATTTAATAAGATTATAACGGCCTGGCTCTCTGCTCCCCCTCAACAGAAGGAACGCAAACCCCCGTTATGGACAAGCGAGAAAGTCTTTCTCTGCGAGCATAAAGATTGTATCATCTCCGACGGTGAGTATGACCGTATAGAGATTAGAAACAGCAATCAATCCCAGATTGTGAATGTAGCAGCAAAACACATTCATGTTGAGAAATCTATCGTATCGATTGAAAGCGCCTCTATTAAATCCGAAGATGTGGGGGTGAAAATCATAGATTCCGTCACGACGATGAGCGGCTGCAGCATCGATGCGAATATTGGCCTGCTCGTTTCTAACAGCAGCATCGATCTCGCCGGGGTGAAGATTACAGGGAAAACTGCGGCTGTCAAAGAAGCAGGGCTGACGGCGGAGCATAAGTCTACCGTTATTTTTTCGGTCAGCAAACTCCACAGTCCCTTCAACGACGGCTATAAGCACGAAATCAAGATAGTGACAGACAAAAATCCGTATTAGTCATCGTGATGCCAAAAGGCAACCTCAATGCCCCATATACAGAAGAGACGTGGCAGTTGACGTTATGTACTTATGTAATAGCAGGTGAGTTTCGTGTGGGAGAGGAAAGTATGAAGAAGATACTATGGAAAGCCCCCTTTAGTATTTTCGCTTCGGCAGCCTTGATATTTTTCATAGGCTGCATGGGTGCAAATTACGGGAGTATCATTCCCGACACGGCAGTGACAAAAGCCTTTGAGTCCTTCCGAATCGACCCCGATATGAACTATTATTACAGCGGGCCCGATGCTTACCCGAATGCTTTAATAGGAGTGAAAAAGAGCTATGTGCTTGATTCAGACCTGTGGAAGCCTATAGAGGCACAACCTAACGTGTTGAATGAATTAATCATGGCAATGCAGTCGAGAGCCCTTGAACGTGGAATGTCTCAGCACGGTTTCATTATCAAAGGCAACAAGGGGCAAGCCATTGGTGTATGGTATTCCATTCTGAGAGCAACTACAGTCGTCAGAGTGGGTGATGGCAATAAAGTGGAAATATCTACTCCGGATCTGATTTTATTTAAAGAAGATAGAGGTGGAATGTTTGATCAAAGAGGCAGGTGAAATAATGTATCTCTTCCTCCCCCTTATTCTCCAGCATCACCTGCTCCCCGAAATTGAAAAGCAGGTTCAACCGGCAATTCCATGTATGACCGATCTCAAAAAAGTCGTAGTTGGGTTCTTTTTTTAGTCCTTCCTGTATATGAGATTTTATAATTCATTAATACCATGCAGTATTTCACATAAAAATCGATATTATCTCGGTTACTATTTCGTTGACATGTAAGGTTGCCTTTTCTATACTTCCGACTCAAAAGAAAGTGCTTATCCCAACCCGTATTTTAGAGGTTTCTAAAATGAATAATGAAACAAAAGCAATAAACAATACATTAGCCACACTACACCGGGAAATCGCAGAGCTAAAAAAATCAGAAGCCGGATACAAACAAAAAGTGGAAGCTTTGCAAAAAAGTGAAAAGTATTTTCGAGCAATCACACAAAATTCTTCAGATATAATTATTATTGTGGATAAGAAAGGTACGATAACATATGTAAATTCCTCCGTTGAACATTTTCTGGGATATAAGCCGGAAGAATTAATCGGCAAGAGCGGTTTTGATTTTATTATGCTCGCAGATATTCCGAGAGCTATATATGATTTTGGCAAGGCTATAATAGCAAAAGATATTAACATCCCGAATGCGTTTCGTGTCAGACACAAAGACGGCTCGGAGCACGTTTTAGAGGGCGTTGGTAATAATCTGTTAGATGATCCGACGGTTGCGGGTTTTGTCATGAATATTCGCGACATTACCGAGCGCAGGCAGGCAGAGGAAGAATTAAGGAACTATAGGGAGCATCTCAAGGAGCTGGTAGAAGAGCGCACGACTGAACTGAGAACGACAAATAAACAACTCCGGCGGGAATTCAATGAGCGCACACAGGCGGAGGAGGCGTTGCGTAAGGCGGAGCGGGAAAAGTCTGCAATCCTGGATACTATGACAGAAATGGTTATTTATCTGGATACGGATATGAAAGTAATATGGTCAAATAGCGCCATGAACCGTCAGTTTAATATGAAATCCAGCCAAATAGAGGGGAGAAAATGTTACGAGGTATTACACAAACTGAAGAGACCCTGCAGGATCTGCCCCGTGGTGAAGTCTATTGAAACAGGGAAACCTTGTACCGTTGATGACTTTTCGTCTCTTGGCAAGAGATGGACGATGCGCGCTTATCCTGTCCGGGATGAGGAAGGAAATCTTGCCGGGATGGTTGAAATAGTCACGGACATCACCACTCACAAGCAGGCTGAAAAGGCATTGCGTGACAGTGAATCAAAATTTCGTGACCTTTCCGAGCTTCTTCCCCAGGCGGTATTTGAATTTGATCTCCGGGGATGCTTCACCTATGCAAACCGGGCCGCATTCAAAATGTTCGGATATTCACAGGCTGACTTTGAAAAAGGAGTCAATGCGATTGATGTGATCGCGCCGGTCGACCGGGAAAGAGCTGCGATGAACATAATGAGGATGATGAAAAAGGAAATGCAATCAGGGACGGAGTATACGGCTCTCCGCAAGAACGGGGAAGAGTTCTCGGTCATCATCTATTCGACACCGATTCACGCGGACGAAAAGGTTATCGGTCTGAGGGGCATTGCCATTGACTTCACCGAACGCAAGCGTGCGGAGGATGAAAAGCGAAGATTGGAGGAACGCCTACAACGCGCGGAGAAAATGGAGTCCCTGGGCACCCTGGCGGGCGGTGTCGCTCATGATCTCAATAATGTTCTCGGCGTTGTCCTCGGCTATGCAGAACTGCTCCTTAACAGTGCGGATGAGTCAAGCCCGATCAAACCCCGTCTCTTGAACATTATGAAAGGGGGCGAGAAGGCCGCCGCCATTGTTCAGGACCTGCTGACGCTTGCCAGGAGGAGTGTGCCCAGTAGACAGGTTCTTAATCTGAACAAGGTCATTGCTGATTGTCAACAGTCACCGGAGTTTGAAAAATTGTCTTCCTATCATCCCTCTGTAACGATCAAAACTGATCTTGAGCCGGACCTGTTGAACATTTCCGGATCTCCTGTACATCTTGGCAAGACATTATTCAATCTGGTTTCAAATGCAAGTGAGGCCATGAAGAAAGGCGGCATTGTGACCATCAAAACGGCCAATCAATATCTGGACAAGCCCATTTATGGCTATGATGACGTCAGGGAGGGAGATTATGTGGTGCTTACCGTGTCCGATACGGGTGAAGGTATACCGAAGGCTGACCTGAAGCGTATCTTTGAGCCTTTTTACACGAAGAAGGTCATGGGAAGAAGTGGCACTGGCCTGGGGTTGTCGGTGGTGTGGGGTACGGTGAAGGATAATTACGGCTATATCAATGTACAGAGCGAAGAAGGAAAGGGAAGTACCTTTGCCCTGTATTTTCCTGTAACGAGGGAAGATATTCCCGCTGAAGCTGCTGCTCTATCAATTTCAGAATATATGGGTAAAGGCGAACATATTCTGGTTGTGGATGATGTCAAGGGTCAGCGCGACCTGGCAGCCGAAATGCTTAAGACACTGAATTACAATGTCACAAGCGTCTCCAGCGGTGAAGAGGCAGTGGCGTACCTGCAGGAACACAAAGCTGATTTGATGGTTCTGGACATGATCATGGATCCCGGCATGGACGGGCTTGACACCTATCGGAGCGTTCTTGAGATCCATCCCGCACAGAAGGCGATTATCGTCAGCGGTTTTTCAGAAACACACCGTGTGAATGCCGCCCAGTCCCTCGGTGCGGGCGCCTATGTGAGAAAGCCCTATGTCATGGAGAAACTGGGACTGGAAGTAAGGAAGGAACTTGATCGATCCAGGTAAGCTTAGGAGGATCACGAGTCATCTACAACCGGTAGTATTCAACCATTTCACACTCATTGTGCTCATGAATAAGTGACAAGCGCGCTCCGTTGCTTCTCCTGCAAGAGAGGTCCCGATGATTATCGCAGATATGCTGCCTTTCGAGTCGTAATCAGGGCCCCAATTTTCAGTGACATACAATGGAGGCTTTTATAGAATCCCTTCCCGGAAAAGAAACTCTTATTAAAAGATTTTGTTAGTCGTAGGAGTTGTTTCCATGAACCGGTGATGTTACTTCCAATGGAAATCGATAACCAGCCTTCTCATAGATATCCCGTATCCGGATCAGGTCATCCATCATATTCTCTCCAGGGACGCTTTCGCCCAGCCAGCGAGCCTTTTTGTTTGCGTTATCCAGAAACCAGCAGATAATGGAAACATCGGCGGCTTTGGCGATGTGCCAGAATCCTGTCTTGATAGTCTTTACTTTTTTGCGTGTCCCCTCCGGCACAATGGCCAGCAGAAACTCATCCCTGTCTTTAAAAATATCGGCCATCTGTTCCACGGTGCCCCGGGGCGATCGGCGATCGATCGGAATACCTCCAATGAAGTTGAAGACAGCAGACAGTGGCCAGAAAAACCATTCCTTCTTTACCATAATATGCCCGGTGCGCTTTATAATCCTATATCCAATGAAGGCCCTGACCGCATCCATATTAGATGTATGGGGAAAGCCGATAATTACATGCTTGCGGGAAAAATAGGAGGGGAGCGGTTCAAATTCCCAACCCATCAGGAAGTAAAGAAATTTTCCAAATAGACTCAATAGTTGCTTCAAATGCAATCCTTTCTACACAACATTGCACGGGTAATTGAGAGTGCTTTCTGACATGTCAACGGATAGGGAAATTGACCCAAACATCAGGATGAACTGGACCGGGCATCATCGCCCGCAGTAGTTCGGAAACCGCCTGCTTGTGCTCCGCCATCAGGACTTTGATTTGCCAGTCTTTTCCCATCATCAGATGCCCCAGAATGCTGCTGTCGATGTTTAGGAAACAACCAAGGACTCTGGGGCTGTGGTCCTGCATTAGTTGCTCTATATGCCGATATAGGCGCTCGGCGCTGTCATCGGCCTCCAGTTCCCTGGGAAGGTGGATATTTGACAAGTTCAATAAATATTCCTCATTCTGACTAAAGATCGCTCACAGTTAAACCAAAATAAGGGAAAAAGCAACAAAAGGATGCTTATGGAAATCGTTGTCGGATCAGCCCGTCAAGCTTCTCAGGGCAGGAGATAAGGCCGTGGTTTCTCACAGCCTTATCTGGAATGGTCATTTACCGTATCTGGATTGCGGAGATCTGTATGACGGATTTGCCTGTGAAAAGTGCAAGGACTGCTGTCATGAATAACTCATCGCCTTCTCCTGCAAGAGCAGCAGCTTTCTACCAGCAATCATCAATGTTTTTCATGTTATGAGATTATTGACTCGTAGGTATAATAGTTAAGATGTAAAAAATTTGTGAATGTCCTTTTGAAAAGAATTGTGCTTTTTGATGCGTTATCAGACATTAAACTGAATATTTGAAGATCGCCCTCCCTGATGATGTAATTTTTCCTTCATACTTTTTTACGAAGTTTGAAATGTGATAGCTTTTCATCGTAATCCCTGATACATATACGTACATCATTCGTCTACCTGGCAGGAAGGATGAACGCTCTGCATAATAGTATGCAATGCAGAAGCAAAATACGTGAAGCAGAGAGGGAGGAAAAATATGGGATCAAAGCAGAAGCAGACGCAAATAGCACGAAAAACAAATTTTGAAAGAATGTTGGAAGAGCGCCTGTCTTTACTATCTAAGAAGGGAATCGAGTCTACCAAGATCAATAAAGATGCAATCGTGAAAAAATTGCGGGCAAATATCAGGGCCGTAAATGACAGACTGAAGGCAGTTGCCGCAAATGAACAGAAGACAGAAGAGTTGGCGAAGGCAAAGGCGGAAAAAGCGGCGGTCCCGCCGAAAGTTGAGGAAAGCATCAAGGAAAAGAAGGCAAAGGAAGTTCCTCCTGAAGAGGGTAAAGAAAAAAAGAAAAAAAAGGTGAAGGAACCTAAGGAGGCGGTGGCAAGCCAGGAGAAGGTGAAAGAATAATTAGAGGAACGAGGAATGCATGTTCATGAGTTTGCCGGGAAGACCGCGCCGAGATCACTTCTCGCGAATATCCCGAGGCTGATCTCATCCTATTATACATACAAGCCCGATGTTTCTGACCCGACACAGCGGGTCTCATTCGGAACCTCCGGCCACAGGGGATCGTCTCTGAGAAGCAGCTTCAATGAGGGACACATCCTGGCTATCAGCAAGGCCATTTGCGAATACAGAAAAGCAAAAAGGATCAGTGGTCCGCTCTTTATGGGCATGGATACCCATGCCCTGTCTGAAGCGGCATTGGCTACTGCCATCGAAGTCTTTGCTGCTCACCGGGTTACGGTGATGATCCAGAGAGGTCTCCGGTACACACCTACGCCGGTTATCTCACATGCGATCCTGACGTACAACAGGGGTAGAAAAAGCCAATTTGCCGATGGAGTTGTCATCACCCCCTCCCACAATCCGCCGGAAGACGGTGGTTTCAAGTATAACCCTCCTGAAGGCGGACCGGCGGACACGGAAACGACCAGAATCATTGAGGAAAGATCCAATGCAATCTTGGCGCGGGAACTAAAGAATATACGCAGACTTCCCTTTGAAAAGGCGCTTAGGGGAGAGTATGTTAAAGAGTACGATTATGTAACACCCTATGTGGAAGATCTTAGGAATGTCATTGATATGGAGGCTGTTGCGGGAGCAGGTCTCAGAATCGGCGTAGATCCTCTCGGAGGAGCGGCCGTGGACTTCTGGGATCCCATTCGCGACCGTTACAGACTTTCCCTTGAAGTTGTAAATCGCATAGTTGACCCGACTTTTTCCTTCATGACTGTGGACAAAGACGGCAAGATTCGGATGGACTGCTCCTCACCCTACGCGATGGAAGGTCTGATCCGCTTGAAAGACAAGTTTGACATCGCCTTCGGTAATGATACAGATGTTGACCGCCACGGAATTGTCACCAGGGGCGCGGGGCTTATGAACCCCAATCATTACCTGTCTGCCGCGATTTTTTATCTTTTCCGGAACAGGCCTGGGTGGAGGAAGGATGCGGCCGTAGGAAAAACGCTGGTCTCCACATCCATGATCGACCGCGTAGCGGTAAACCTCAAAAGGCGGCTTTCCGAGGTGCCCGTGGGTTTCAAATGGTTTGTGGACGGCCTTCTTGACGGATCTTACGGTTTTGGAGGAGAAGAAAGTGCCGGGGCGTCCTTCCTGAGAAGGGACGGCACTGTATGGACAACGGATAAGGACGGCATCATCATGGACTTGCTTGCCTGTGAGATGATGGCAAAAACCGGCGCGGACCCTGCCCATATTTATAGCGATCTCGAAGAAAGGTTCGGCAAGTCTTTTTATATGCGTATTGACGCCCCGGCGTCACCTGCGCAGAGGGCAGCGATCAAGATGCTTTCGCCGGAAAGTTTCTCAGTAAAAGAGCTGGCCGGCGAGCCTATCGTTGCCACATTCACCCGCGCCCCAGGCAATAATGCCGATATCGGAGGGCTTAAAGTGGTTGCCGCAAATGGGTGGTTTGCTGCCCGTCCGTCGGGCACGGAGGACATCAACAAAATCTATATGGAAAGTTTTTTGGGTGAGGATCATTTGCGCCTGCTTGAAAAAGAAGCCATGATGATCGTCCGGCGGGCATATGAAGCGGCAGGGGTTGCGCAGTAGAATGGCGATAACGGTTGGGATGGCCAAGGGCATCATCGTGAGCTACACCGGCAGCCGATCGCTTCAACTCAATGTGGAATCAGCGTACGCTGCGGCCTGCTCGCCCGCTAAGTAGCCTGTGGAAAAGGCGGCCTGAAGATTGTACCCTCCCGTATCTGCATCAATATCCATAACTTCCCCGCAAAAATAGAGCCCCTTGATTATACGCGAGGCCATCGTGCGAGGGTCTATTTCTTTCAAAGATACGCCGCCGGCAGTGACAATGGCGGATGACATGGGGAGGGGGCCTTTGATGTTAAAGCGAAAAGACTTGAGCAGGTCAAGGAGAAGGGAACGCACTCCGGCGTTGATTTGATGCCCCTGTGTATCTGGGGGGATACCTGTCAGTGAAAGAATGGGTTCAACCATTTTGGCGGGAAGAAGTCCCTTGAGGATACTGCGATACTTTTTCTTGCTGAAGCGGTCGAAATCACGCTGAAGGCGCTGGCGCAGCTGTTCCCTAGTGAGGGCGGGTTTGAGGTCTATGGAAATACTCACGGGACCATGTTCCAGGGCATCAACAATCGCCAGGCTCATCAAGAGGGTAACGGGCCCTCCGATACCAAAGTGGGTAATCATCATCTCCCCCATGCAGCTTTCAATTACCGGATGGCGCGGCTGCTTATTCCCCATACCGCGGCCTGTATCATAATCCGGTGTCAGAAAGGGATCAATGGTGTCTGCCCGGCACTGGAACGCTGTCAAACGGACATTTTTAAGGCTGACACCCTGCATGGATTTTGCGAGGGAAATTTCCCTCACTACAAGGGGGACTAAGGCCGGCCGCAGCTTAATGATGGTGTGACCAAGGGCAGCGGCTATGGTGTAGCCGTCTCCGGTAGACCCGGTTGCGGGGTAGGTTTTGCCTCCTGTTGCCAGAATGACCGTCGCGGCCTGGTAGTTCTCTTTCTCTGTCTCAACACCTGTTATCTTCCCGTTGGTGACCTGAATTGCGGTGACCTTTACGTGTGTGTTTATGTGTACACCGTAATCGTTCAGGTATTTTTTGAATGCCGAGACTACATCAGCGGCATTGTCAGACGCTGGAAATATCCTTCCTCCCCGTTCAATTTTTGTTTCTATGCCATAGCGCTTTAAGAAAGCAATAAGATCGTCGCGAAAAAAGTGCTGGAAAGCCCTGTACAGAAATCGGCCGTTCGGGCCGTACATGGAGATAAATCTATCCAGATCTCTGACATTCGTCAGATTACAGCGAGTCTTGCCGCTGATGAGTATTTTCTGGCCAAGTTTTCCGGTCTTTTCCAGGAGAATGACGTGAGCACCCCTTTCGGCAGCCCTTCCCGCGGCCATCATGCCACCCGCTCCCCCGCCGATAACAATTATTTTTTTTTGGTGGTGCATAATATTTTAATGTGGTGTCGCTAAGAGCTGTTTACATTGTAAGTAACGTCATGCCGCACTTCGTACATGGTGGCTGAACTGTGCCAGCGGTACCATGAAACGAAAGAGAGGGTCAAGGCAATTCCTGTATATGATTATACTGTGCAGGTTGAGTTAAAATGTACCTTGTGTTATGAATATGCATGGTTATAAAATTTATAAGGGGTACCACCTCGTGAACAACCCGACTTTCCTGTGGAAGATGACGACGAAAATTATTCTTCAGGTGCGTCCTGATGTTCACCGTTATCTGCAGGAGTGGAAAAAGCGGGCAGAAAAAATTCCCGATCCTGAGCTTCGCAGACAGGCCCTCATGAGTATCGAGACAAAGGATTTTCATTGTGAGGGAGGGGCTATCTATGCGTTATTAGCAGGAGACCGCTATGATGAGGTGGTCCGCTTCATTGTTGCCTACCAGACCATAAGCGATTATCTGGATAATTTATGTGACCGCAGCACATCCCTTGATCCGGATGATTTTTTTGCCCTCCATGAATCAATGCCGCACGCCCTCACCCCGCATGTTTCCGGGATGGAGTATTACCGGCGTCGTAATGAACGGGATGACGGCGGCTACCTGAAATCTCTTGTGGAAACCTGCCAGGAAATACTTGGAAGATTACCAACGTATGCTATAATTGCACCTGCCTTACATGAACTCGCCCGCTATTATTGTGAACTGCAAGTCCATAAGCATGTGAGAGCAGAGGAACGTGTACCGCGGTTAAAGACATGGTTTGATACGTATAAAAATAATTTACCTGAAATGAGCTGGTATGAATTTGCGGCGTGTACCGGTTCCACTCTCGGTATTTTCTGTATTATCTCCCATGCTTTTCATAAAGATTGTTCCGGAGAGCTGGCGCGGAATATCAAAGAGGCATATTTCCCGTGGGTGCAAGGATTGCATATTCTCCTTGATTATCTGATCGATCAGGAGGAGGATCGTACAGGTGGAGATTTGAATTTTTGTTCTTACTATCCCAACATTGATGATATGATAGTAAGATTAACGCATTTTTACACTCAGGCAGACCTGAGCATTTCCCGCCTGCCCAACCCTCGCTTCCATCGCATGATCAATCGCGGCCTGCTCGGCATGTATTTAGCCGACCGAAAAGTTGATCAGCAGAAAGATGTGAAAAAAGCGGCAAAAAAAATGATTCGGCTCGGCGGTCCTGTGACTCTGTTTTTCTTTCTTCATTGTTGGGTCTACAGGCGGATAAAAGTATAGCAATATCTCTTTGCAAATAAGACAACAGATGACGGGGATGGCTTCAAAAGAAATTGTGTTCGTTGTGAATCCACGCGCCGGCAATTGTGCGACAGAAAAAGAATGGCCGCGCATTCAGGTTGAGGCTCGTAATCGGCTGGGCTCTTTTACCACTCATCTGACGACAAAACCGGGGGACGCAACACGCATAACCAGGAAGTGTCTTGGTGAAGGTGCTGATTTGATAGTATGTGTAGGCGGGGATGGCACCCTTAATGAGGTTGTGAATGGATTCATGGATGAGAAGGGACCGATTAAGACTGACGCCGTTCTGGGGTTTGTACCGAACGGAACAGGCTGTGACTTTGTGAAAACCGCACCGATTCCCATAATGATTGAACAATCTCTCGATACGGTTAAAGAGGGATATATAAAGAGCATTGATTTAGGAAGGCTTCAATACCATGATCGCGAGGGGCGATTTCATATCCGTTATTTTCACAATATCGCAAGTTTCGGTCTTGGCGGTGAAGTTGTCGACCGTGTCAATAGAAACAGTAAGGTCTTAGGCCCTTTTATTTCCTTTATCTGGTCTACTCTGGTTTCCGTATTTCTCTACGGCAAGAAAAAAGTGCGGCTTAAGGTTGACGACATGTACGACAGGGAAGTCGTTGTCTGGAATATAGCCGTGGCAAATGGACAGTATCACGGTGGGGGCATGTGGGTAGCGCCTGATGCTGTTATCGATGACGGACTACTGCATATAACGGTAATCGGGGATCTGAGTCTTGCAGAAGTATTATGGAATTTACCCAAACTATACAATGGTAAAATCAAAGAAGTCAAAAATGTTTTCATGTTGTCAGGAAGGATGGTTGAGGCACATTCGGAACAGTGTGTTCAGTTGGATGTGGACGGAGAACAACCGGGTCTATTGCCGATTGTCATAGACATCATGCCTGCCGTCCTGCGCATGATTACAAAAAAACAGGGCGTAACGAATCTCTGAGTATTATTGATACTATATTGTAATCTTTCAAATTACTCAAAGAACAGGTACGCTGTTGAACTCAATGGCATGTGAATCTTTCCCGTCCTCAATATGAGATGAGGCTGAGGGGTGTCACGCCGGAGAGTGGCCTTTTTAAAAGTCTGAATTGATGAAAAATTACTCAATGCTTGGGGCTTAATTCTCCATTCCGTTCATGAAACAGATTTAAAAGTAGTAGTTTAAGATCATGTGATTGTTTATAGTTTGTTAAATCCCGTTGGATCCATGGTTACATGGTACGTAGATTGCACACTTGAAATTATTTAATTCGATTAGTACCAATACTTTGGAAGTCTATAAAAATCTTATAAGGAGGTGAGACAGAATGAGACGTCTGATAGTGTTCGCAGCGGGTTTTCTGTTCGTCTTCTGTACTTGCATATTCGCTGCTGAAGGACCTTCTGCAACCCCTGCCAAAGCTGAGCCGTCAAAAAAGTTCGCTGTGAAACCACCTAAAGAAACAAGAGTAAGCATTACAGGAGTCGTTCAGGATATATCCGATACGATGATAACAGTTGAGCGTACGGTTAAAGGAAAAACGGAAACTATGGGATTCACTCTGGATAAACCTGTGGAAAAAATCAAGGCCGGCGACAAAGTAAGGGTAAGTTACATCAAGAGAGAAGACAAATATATTGCTATCAGGGTGACGCCCGTTATCGCCAAAAAGATTATTAAAAAGGTTGCACCAAAACCGGCGCCGACTAATGCATCACCCCCCCAAAAATAAAGTTGGAAGTAATATTATTCTCTGTATAAATGACATAGAGATGTAATCTCTGTGTCATTTTTATTTTATGGGATAATTGAGTTTTTCCCTTTATTTTGATATTTGTTATCGATGATTGTATGCCGTCACAAAGAATATTGAAAATTCCTTTCGTTCCGTTTTATTAGAGGGTGTGATTTGGGGATCGCGTAAAATATACAAAATGAGTTATGTAAGATCAGTGATGCGATAGTGAATAATTCATAATTAATTTAAAAGGTATTTTATTGTCAACATTACGGAATATTATCACTACAGCGAAATATAAAGTCTCTAACATGACCGTCCGCTCACGCCTGATGACAGTGGCAGTTCTTGGTCTTGCAGTGACTATGGCTGTCTGGGGCTTGATCCAGCTGAGGGTTTTAAACGAAATTCTCATCGAGCAGCAGGTGAGCAGGATGGAGGAGCTTTCGGAAACTGTAATCGCGTATTATCAACACTTCCCTAGCGGTAAGGGGCTCTCAGTTCTCGATGATACGTTGCAGGACCATGTACAATCTGATGACACGCTGGCACGTATTGATCTTTTTTCCGTGGTGAATGGCGAAGTTGAATATATTGTAGGCGCCGGGCGTGTTCCCTATGAATGGCCGGAAAATGTCATAAGTGCTGCTATGGAAAAGTCGAAAACACAACGCGTTGAGTTGAATACGGATGCAGGACCTGCCCTGGGGCTTTTGTATCTCTTCTCATCGGGAAAGGATACGCAGGTTTTTGTGGGAGTGGTCGTTTTTTCTCAAAGCAGACTGGAAATTTTATCCCGGGCAAAACGCCTGCTGCTTTTCAGTACTATAGGTCTTCTGTTTGCCATCCTCTGTTTTTTCGCGATAAGCTACAGGTGGCTGATCGGTCGACCGCTGAGGGTTATTATTGATACGATCGACGAATTCCAGTCAGGGAAATACATGAAAAGAATTCCCATTCCCAGGCGGGATGAGTGGGGGCAGCTGGCGGATCATTTTAATTTGATGGCAAATGAAATTGAAATGGTGCTGGCCCGGAACCAGGAGCTCCATCGGCAACTGGAGGAGCGGGTACAGGAAGCGACGCACAAGGTGGTTCAATTACAGCAGCAGGTGAATCAGCTCCAGCAGCTTACCGCATTGGGATACCTTACAGCAACGCTGGCTCATGACCTTGGTACGCCACTGCACTCCATTGCCGGTCTTGCCAAACTGCTCCTGGAACATGATACATTACCGCCGGATGCCGGCAGGAAACTGGGACTTATTGTTCAACAGACGCAGAGGCTCAACACGGTTATCCAGAATGTACGTCATGCCACACGTCTCCCTGAACCGCACTTTGAGGCTGCAACAGTGCATGAACTTTTGAATGAGACTTTACCCCTTGTTGAACCGCTCATGCAGAAATCAGGCATTAATCTTATTGTGAACGTGGATGAGAACATCCCCATTCTCCATGTGGATCGATACCGTGTTCAGACGGCCCTGTTCAATCTCATACAGAATGCCCTGGAGGCTATGTCCGGGGGAGGCAACATTACCGTGAGCGCTTCCGCTCTTCCACAGAACAATACTGTGGCGATCACCGTTCAGGATGACGGTCCCGGTATACCTCCTGAATTGTTGGCAAGAGTCTGTGAACCTTTCTTCAGTACCCATACGGATGAAGGCCTGCGCGGTCTTGGTCTCGCAATTGTTCAGGATATCGTAAAGATGCATGGTGGGAAGTTTGAGATTAAAAGTCAATCTGACAAAGGTACGGAGGTTATTCTCCACTTCCCGGTCATTGAAACGGCACCAATCACGGCAGTATCTAAGGACTTCCCGTTATTCAACAAGCCGTAGTGCCGGATTTGAATCTGGAGATACGACGCGGTGTGTCCCCGCTTTGCGTGGTAATGAAGATATAATTGATCTTTAACGCCTGGGCGGCTTCAACGGCATTCAGACAAACAATATACTTAACGGTGCTTTTGCCGGAGTCCGTACCCTGTCTGAAGTACGCAGGTAAATCGAATAAATCTCCTATAGATTCTCGTTCCTGTCCAGCGGAGGTTGCGATTTTGGCGATCATTTCAACAGCTTCAACAGGATACCTTCCTATGGCCTTTTCCGCGGAATTCGAATACTTACGATGTGTCAGGACCCTGAAATCATGTTTTTAAACAACCTTTCGGCATCTTCCCTTCGGCACAATTCCGTTCCCGGTGTCATGACAGCTGCCGTGCCGGCCGCCACACCGAAGAGAATGGATTCCCTAAGCGGCTTGCCCTGGGCAATGCTCAGGACGATACCGGCCACCATACTGTCGCCGGCCCCGACCTTGCTGACAATCGGCACTGTCGGCGGCAGGATGTGTTCAGCGAAGTCCTCCGAAACCATCAAGGCGCCTGCCGCGCCAAGGGAGATGACCAGCACCTCGCACCGGCCGCTCTTGACCATTTTTAGGGCCTCTGCCTTGATCTGCGATTTTTCTTTGATTTCCTCCCCGACCATCTCCCTGAATTCACGGACATTGGGCTTGATCAGATACACGCCTTCCTTGAGGGCCTTCTCCAGGGCTTCCCCCGAAGTGTCGATGATCGTTTTTACTCCCCTCTTCTTTCCTATGCCCGCCGCCTTTGCATAAAAGTCCGCGGGCACACCCGGAGGAAGGCTCCCGCTGGCCACCAGATAATCGGGCGGGGGTTCTAAGGCCGATAATTCCTGAAGAAATTGTTGCCATTCTTCCTTCTGAACCTCCGGTCCCGGCATTCCAAAACGATACTGCTGACCGGTAGATTCCTCCAAAATGACAAGGCTCTCCCGGATCACTCCCCGAATAGGAAACGGCCGATGGTTCAGGCCTTCCTGGTCCAGGAGTTCTTGAAGTCTCTCGCCTGTTATGCTTCCTGCGGGATAAAGGAGCAGGGATTCCCCTCCCAGTTTTTTTATGGCTCTGGAGACATTCACACCGCCCCCTCCGGCCTCGAATCGAGGGGGTTTGCAGTAGAGTTTTCGCTCGGCCACGACATGCGCAACACTTGAACTCTTGTCAATCGAGGGGTTTATTGTAAGGGTTACAATTTTTTTTAATGCTTTCACGTAAGGTCTCCTTGTAATGCTTTTTTATGAATGTCAAAAGTCAGCGCTTCCCCTGGCCTGAGTTCGTATACCTTGTCCTCAAAGGAGACTTTCGCCGCCTGCAGCATTCCCTCGCCCGAGGCAATGGTAATGGCCTCAGGGGTCGCAGTGACGTCAAACCAGTTGCCCCGGTATTTGATTCTCATGGTCAGTTTCGGCAATTCCCGGGGAATGTTCGAGTGCAGAAAGAGAATGTCGTCGCGAAACTCCAGCCCCGCATAGCAGCGCTGCAGAATATCGACGGATATGAGATTCAACCAGTCGTCCCCTTCCGGCCGGAATTTGGTGAGCAGCCAGTTGGGCATATTCACCGGGTCTTCATTTTCGACCACATGGCCTGCAATGTCTGTTTTCAGCCGGTTATACCCGCCTGTGAGATAAGTCTCAGGATAATGAATCTCATCCGCCCCGCATTCCGGGGTGGCCCCGTGGGTCGAGAAATATCCGTTTCCCAAGGTGCAAAGGGCCTCGCGCAGGCGTTCCTTTTGCGGATCGAATCTTTCGAAAGTGAGGGTCCATGGGTTCATGAAGGACTCCTGCAGAGAGGGATCAGTTGAAGAAGAAATTCCCGCACCTCATCTGGATTCTTCAGACTGTAAGCGGCGGCGGTCTCATAGGGATGGTCCCAGACCACAATCCCGATTCCCAGTCCCTTCAGCTCCCGGAATCGTGCAAGTAGATCCTTTTTGCACCATCTTCCGTCTCCCAGCGATGCAATGATCCATCCTGGCCTATTCGAGGATAATGACCCGAGCCTCGTTTGCTGTTTTCGGTGAAGGGCTTTTTCGATGCATGCACGAAAGAAACCCTTTCAATAACGGAATATTCCCGCAACGGCCCCTCTATCGGGAACATTCTCCGGTTTCATGGGGTAGACGGTTCCTCGGTTAAGGATGGTATGAACTGCCGCGAAATCGAGCAGATCTTCATCTCCTGGTTCGGCATACGGGTGAAGATGCACAGTTCGCGTCCCTGAATCATAAAAACCCCAGCGTTGAATCCCCGCAGCCACGAACAAGGTATCGATCATCCCCTCATAGGCGCCCTGAACAATGGCTTTAAGGTCGTTCGAAGTTCTCCCGCTCCCCTTCAACTGTTCATATTGGGCCAGAACATCTTCTTGGGCCTTGAGAAAATGGGACTCGACGATTTTCCATGCCTGGGCATGCAGTTCTTCAGCCTTCCATCCCTCGGGGTTTCCTGCGATTCCGGTATCCATCAAATGCGAATAACTGTTTGCCTCCCTGTAAATGGGGAAGAGGTAATCCACCCCCGCCAATATAAGAGGCTCCCGTTCCTCCCGGAGGACCTCTCGAAGTCCCTGGTCAACCTGCTGGAAGTATCTCAGAATATTGTTTTTGGCATCATCCGTTCCCGCTCCGTGACCATGAAAAATGGCTGCTCGTCCTCCTCCTAAGGTTGGTGTCCGGGTGTGAAACTGGAGTTGTTTCTCTGGATCGTCGTACATGAGCGCTTCGCTTAAACTTTCCGGAACCCCCTTCAGTTCAAGTTCACTTGCGCTGTATCGACTGCAAAGAAAGAGCCTCACTTCGTTCTGGCTCAGCGCCAAAAGGAAGAACCGCCCGTCATTGCTGAAAAGAGGGAGAAGGGGCTTGACATGGAAACGATCGGCGACCACCACCAGTTCATCGAACCTGAGGGGCAAGCGATAATGGGAAAGCCCCCCGGAATGAACGAAGGCTGCAAATCCATCGCTTTGATGCTGCCAGAAAAGACTATCCTTGAGCAGGGGTCGGGCCTGCTTCAACAAATTTTTTGCATCCGGCGAGCGCAGCCCCGCGGCTTTCAATCGCTCCTCAGCTTCTCGCAGGAGGTTCTTGAATCGAATCGGATCCTGCTTTGTTTCTGGAAATGACCGATGGGTCGGCATATACATGGAGACACACCATCCCTCGGGTTTCTCCATAAGTATCCGCAATTCTTCTTTTGACAACAGATGCATTATAGACTTCCTCCTTTCCGGGCGATACGTGAGAGAGAGTCCGGGGTGAACCACCTGATGACGGATATGGCAGCGCCGTTGATGGGCCGCCATTGATGTTGGTGCTGATAAGGCGTTTCTCTGTTACTTTTGAAGTATATGAAGAAGGATTTTGCGTGTCAAGTTGATTTTCACCACACAATGTGGCTTCCGTGAAAGATCATTATGTGAGGGATGGAGGAGTTTGGCACATCGGCTCCCCCCTTGCTTGTTGCGGGTCTCTTTCAGGACGCGTTGTTTTTAAACAAGCCATAGCGCTGGATTTTTGTCCGCAGCGTTTTACGATCAATACCTAGAAGTTGGGCCGCCTGGCTCTGATTCCAGGATGTTGTGTTCAGCGCCTGGATGATTTGTTTTCGTTCCGCTTCCTCAAGGGGCGGTAAAAGCGGCAATGTATCATCACGCTTGAGACGGAACCTTTCCGGCAGGTGTTCGGGGAGGATCACTATAAAAGGGGACAGGAGCAGGGTTTGCTCCAAAACATTCTGCAGTTCACGAACATTTCCCGGCCATTTATACGCCATAAGAAGCTCCATGGCCTCATCGGAAATGCGGACAGACGGGTACCCCAGCTTTTTCAGGAGGGATTCGACCAATTGAGGCAAATCTTCTTTATGTTCCCGCAGGGGTGGCATATGCAAGCGTACCACAAAGCGGTAGAGCAGATCGGACCGGAAGGTGTTTTTTCTTACTTCATCATCGATGGTACGGTTCGTTGCCGCAACGACCCGGACATTGAAATGCTTGACTTCGTGGCCACCGAGCCGCCTGACTTCCCCGCTCTGCATGAAGCGAAGAAGCTTTCCCTGCAGGGAGGGCGACATTTCTGTGATTTCATCAAGAAAGATCGTGCCGGTATGCGCGGAGGCAAATAAACCTTCGTGTTTATGATCTGCTCCCGTGTAAGCTCCCTTTTCGTACCCAAACATTTCTGAATCTAAAAGAGTGTCGGGAATAGCGCCGCAGTGAACCACGATAAAGGGTTTCTCCCGGCGGGAACTCAACTGATGGAGAGCCCGTGTCGCCAGTTCTTTTCCCGTGCCGCTTTCACCTTCGATCAAGACACTCGCGTCTGCATCAGCAATGCGAACGATCTGTTTATAAAATTCCACCATGGTTGCGGAAGAACCTATAAATTGTGGTTCGCTTGTTATTTTCGGCTCCCCCTGTAAACGGCGCTGCCTGAGTTCCCGCACTTCGAGAACTTTTTGTACCATGGCGCGAATGGCTTCCGGCGAAAATGGTTTACTGATGTAATCCCATGCCCCTAACCGCAATGCCTCCATGGTGGTTTCCAGTGATCCGTATGCGGTCATAAGGATCACGGGTAATTCCGACCATTTTTCGCGTACGTGGCGGAGAAACTGAAGGCCATCAATCTCCGGCATTTTGATGTCCGACATCAAGAGATCGTACTGAGAGAGATCCTTTTTCAGTGCCTCCATCCCCGAGGTATACGAGTCCACCTTATAGCCTTCCCGTGAGAGTGCTTCCTGCAGGAACTCACAGGCTACTGCGTCATCATCTATCACAAGAATGCGGATATGTTTTATATTGCCGCGCAGACTGTTTCTCATAGGGATTTAGATGTCCAGGTACTAATAGCGGTTTTACTACCCTTAAAGGACAATGTTCGTCAATGAAAATTTATCAACCGCTATCAGCTGTGCTCTTGTGTTGCCGGGGAGATCAGTGTGTCTTGTGTCGGGAAGCTTTTGCTTTTCTGATGGATCTCCTGAAACCTTCTTCCAGGAGTTGTAAGGCCTCTTTTTCCCTTGTTTTGATATTCTTCTCACCCATCACTACGGCAATAATTCTTGTATTTTCTCTCTTTGCTGTGGCAACTACGTGAAAACCTGATGCGTTCACGAAGCCTGTTTTCAGGCCATCAACATCAGAATGTTGTTTTATCAGGGTGTTGCTGTTTTCTTGGGTAATGCCCCGGAATTGATACTCCTTCATGGAATGAATGTGTAATGCCTGCGGGAAATCACGGATAAAGGCATGGGAAAGCGTGAGAATATCCCGGGCGGTTGACACGTGTCCTTGTGCCGGAAGTCCATGAGGATTCATAAAGCGACTGTTTTTCATACCCAATTGCCGGGCTCTGGCATTCATCATCTCCACAAATTTTTCAACACTACCTCCAAGGTATTCCGCGACTGCCACGCTGGCATCGTTTGCGGAAACAATGGTTATGCCTTTGATCAGATCATCGAGCGCTACTTCATTATCATCTACAAGATACATACTCGATCCTCCGGTAAGCTGGGCATTCACGCTTATTTTTACCATATCGGCAGGTTTGATTCTTCCCGTATCGAATGCTTCCTGCACGAGATACAGAGTAAGAATTTTGGTCAGGGAAGCCGGTGGCATCTGTTTATCGGGGTTTTTTATATAGAGGATTTTACCGCTCACCGCATTCATCACAATGGCAGACTTTGCCTTAATGGTACTTCGGGGTGCAGCGAGAAGCTCACATGGGGAGCATAAAAAAGAAACAACCAGAAGGCACAAGCATAAAGCAAATTTTTTTATGTTCATTAAGTGAAATCCCTAACAGTAAAAAATTAGCATGGTATGGACTACTGAAAGTTAACTACGAACATGCAATCGTGCACTTACCCTCGGGCATCGGATTTTCCCTGGCGATATAAGGGAGCGTAAAATATAATCCGCTGCCTGCTCTCGCTCGCATAGCGTCTTGACTAGTGCAGGTTGTCATGACCTATACCCAGGGTACACTGGCCTTTTGATTTATAGATCCCATGTAGATACAGGATTTTTTGCTGAGCTCTCTATAGCGAAAAAACACTACGGGGGCAAACTATTTGTGTTCACCCGCGTGCGTGCAAATGGATCAGTTTTTGTACTGCCGTGAAATGCGATCCAAAATGTGCCGTCTGTTTTGTTACCAGTATGATTTCCAGGGTCATCATTCCTACGATGTGTTGTGCACAACAGACAAGGATCGTACCAGCGGATGATCCCTCTCCCACAGGATTTAACATTCCTTCGGTAAACCTGGTGCCATCGGCGAAGGCTTTGACCACCAGCCCTGATGCCGTATGCGTTGCCTAGCTATCAACAATGAGGATTATATGAAGAGAAAATTACCCTATACGCGAGGGACATCGAAGAGCGTGGTTCCCGCTTGACAACGCTCTCACATGAAGGATACATTAGTAAATACCACTTGTATCAATGATATTTAAACTTTTAGAATCATACATAGAAGAGAGAAAGGAGACTGTATGCACGATCTATTGATAGTGGCGACCTTTGTAATTGTGTTCTGCGCATTTAACGCCCATGCACGCGGATTTGAAATAGATTCTATTCAGACATCCGCCGGTGAATTGAAAATTGCCTTTCTCGGTCATGGCACCCTCATGTTTTCTTTTGGCGGGAAAATCATTCATGTTGATCCTGTAGGGCAGATGGCTGATTACAAAACGATTTCCAAAGCTGACATCATTCTGGTAACACATGAACATTCTGACCACCTGGATACTGAGGTTATTGCAAAGCTCCGTACCTCAAAAACAATATTTGTGATGACTGAAAATTGCGCGAAGCAAATAGAGGGCGGTATTGTCATGCGTAACGGCGACATTAAAACCGTTGAGGGATTAATAATTGAAGCTGTCCCGGCCTACAATCTGGTTCATATGCGTTCTCCGGGAACACCGTTCCATCCGAAGGGTGTCGGTAACGGATATGTGATCTCCTTTGGTGACACGCGGGTATATGTGGCGGGGGACACGGAAAATACGCCGGAAATGAAAGCACTAAAAGCCATTGACATTGCCTTTCTGCCAATGAACCTGCCCTATACAATGACTCCGGATATGGTTGCCGATGCGGCGAAGGCCTTCCGTCCTACGGTTCTGTACCCCTACCACTATGGTGACACGGATGCCTCAAAACTCGTCGAGCTGTTGAAGGACACACCGGAAATAGAGGTGCGCATCCGTAACATGAAGTAGCACCCCTGGGAGGATGCCAGGACTTAACTGAATAGACCGGTATTTTCAAAATCTTCTATATCTTCCTCTGAATAACCGATTTCGAGGAGGACCTCTTTTGTGTGACTGCCGGGGGGCATACCGGCATTCTCGTAGCAGGGTGGCGTTTCGGAAAATTTTATGGGGTTTGCGAGTTGCCTCACCTTTCTTCCATCGGAGAGAGCCACTTCCACCACCAGGCCCCGTTCTGCTGCGTGGCTGTTGTTAAGCGCCTCTGACAAGGAAAGGACCGGCTCCACACACGCATCGACTTTGCGGAATTCTTCCGTCCACTCATCCCTCGTCTTCGTTTTGATTATTTCACGGACACGTTTTTTAACGATTGCAATATCCGGGGGAGCAATGCCTCCGGGAATAAGGTCAGGACATTTGATGGTTTCGCAGAATGCGGCAAAAAATTGAGGTTCGATACTGCCAACGCTTAAATACTCACCGTCTTTTGTTTCATAGAAATCATAGAGGGATCCTCCATTGAGGAGAGTTCTTTCACGTACCGGATCCTGCCCGTCAACCAGGAAATTCGCGCCGTACATGGCGTTGAATGCGACCATTCCGTCGGTCATGGAAATATCAATGTGCTGACCTTCCCCTGTCTTACTCCGACACACAACAGCGGCAAGAATGCCTATAGCTGCGTTATTGGACCCCGAGGCAATATCGGCAATTTGCATGCCCGTCAGGTTCGGTCCCGATTCTTTTCTCCCTGAATAGGACATAACCCCGGAGCGGGCCAGATAATTGATATCATGTCCTGCCCTGTCCCGAAAGGGGCCGTTCTGTCCATAGCCGGTCAATGAACAATAGACAAGGGAGGGATTTATTTTTTTCAAGCTTACATAGTCCAGACCAAACTTTGCCATAACTCCGGGACGAAACTGTTCAATCAGAATGTCATATTTGGCAACCAACTGATGTATGATGTTCACCGCCCTGCTGTCTTTCAGATTCAAATGCATAGACCGCTTGCCCCGCCCTAAATGGGTGAAGGCGGCGGACATGTTGATGCCCGTAATGAAGGGGGGGATGTAGGCGACAACATCGGGCCGTGAGCGGGAGACGACCCTGAGAACATCAGCCCCCATATCCGCGAGGATCATTGTTGCATAAGGACCAGGGAGAAGAGTCGTAAAATCAAGAATTTTCAATCCGTAAAGTGGACCTGACATAGAGTTCTCCTTTACAAAATCAACGGTTATGGTTCCCCCTCATCCTTATGGAACAGAAGTTCCGGTGCGGGAAAATATTCGGGGTATTAAGAGCTCCATGACGGGATTCTTGCACAGCGTTTGTACATCGCAAAGGGACATTGCCCGTGTGTGAGCCGAAAAGAAACAATTTTTTGAAGAATCTGCCCCCCTCAATAGGCATGTGAACCCCCGCCCTGAAGGCGGGGAGCTTCACGATACCACGTGCATGCGATGGCTTTAGAATTTGAAAAACTTTTGGATAAGCTGCGCCTTCATCAGATCTCCTTCAACTTTAAGCTTTCCCGACATAAAGGCCTGCATGGCATTTAATTTTCCTCCAATCATGTCAAGAAAATCCGCTGCATCCATCTTTATGGTGCTGGTTGGATTTGCATGGGTGCCTGGTTCCACCTTACAGGTTCCACTCTTGATTTCCGCGTACCAGTCATCTCCTCCTTCTCCCGATAAGCTGAACTGAAAGGTGACATCTACACCAGATGCCGCATCTGCGTTGAACACGTGAGGCATTTTTTCGAAGACAGCCTTCACACCAGAAAGTTCTTTGTTTTCATCCTTCACAATCATATCCTCCTCTTTCGTTTTAAAGTGTGGGAGTATATCTCCCATGAAATCATTGATATGTGCGTACTCCCGTGCGTCTTCCATGCGCGAGATTTTCTCCCAGTGTGCCGCAACATCTTCCACGCTGGGTATTTGTTTGCCATCGCCGATCCTGACGCCCTTTCCTGTGAGAACGGCGGCACGATTATACAAACCCATGCCGGCATTGTAAATTGTTCCGCTCACTGGACATTCTTTCGCACATAGATAGAGAACCATGGGGGCGATACACTCCGGCTTCATTTTTTCCTGCAGTTCGGGAGGCAAAATATCAGATGTGAGTCGTGTGGCAGCCAATGGCGCCACAGTATTGATTTTAATGTTATACTTTTCTCCTTCCAGCTTCAGGGAATTCATCAGACCCACAAGACCCATCTTGGCGGCGCCATAGTTGGTCTGGCCGAAGTTGCCGTAGAGACCGGCCGCTGATGTGGTCATAACAATACGCCCGTATCCGTTCTCCCGCATAACCCTGAACGCAGGCTGGGTAACATGATAAGCACCGTTGAGATGCACATCAATCACTTTCCGCCAGTTGTCCGGCTCCATCTTGGCAAAGCTCTTGTCCTGCGAGATCCCGGCATTGTTGATTAGAATATCCACCCTGCCGAAGGCAGTGAGCGCCGACCTTACAATATTTTCTCCTCCTTCAGGTGTGGTGACACTGTCGAAACTAGTCACAGCCTCACCGCCCATCTTCTTGATCTCTTCTACTACCCTCTCAGCGGGACTTTGTGAACCTTCGCCGGATCCATCCCTGGTTCCACCGAAATCGTTTACGACAATCTTCGCTCCACGCCTGGCGAGTTCTATGGCATACACCTTCCCCAATCCGCCCCCGGCTCCTGTGACAATCGCGACCTTTCCATCGAAACGAATTTCTTCCTTCGGGAGTTCACCATATTCGAAGATGCCCCTGTCGATCACAATATCTCCCGTGTTTGCATTCACTGTCTGCCACAGAGCTTTGCCTTCTTTGGTTTTCCAGATACGTGTTTTTATAGGCTCGCCGGGATAGAGGGGTTGCGCAAAACGGCAGGCAAAGCGTCGCACCTTTTCCGGTTGTCCCGGCGTGAGGCACGCCATCAGAGCTCGGCAGGCGAAGCCATAGGTACAGAGTCCGTGCATAATCGGCTTTTCAAAGCCGGACATCTTTGCGAATTCAGCATCAACGTGGAGATCGAATGTGTCACCGGAGAGTCTGTAGATGAGAGGCTGATCCGGCGTCGGGATCGAGTCGACAACAAAATCAGGTTCCCGGCGCGGGAATTCCAGGATCTGCTTGGGAGAGTTTTTCCCGCCGAAGCCCCCGTCCAGGCGACTGAAAAGGGTAATAATGCTGGTAAAGAGTTTATTACCATTACTGTGAAATGTTTCGCTTTCCACAACAATGAGAGCACCTTTTTCCCCCTTATCATAGAAATCCTTGATTTTCCCTTCTGTGATCATGGTTCCTGAAGGCGGGATTGGATTATGCAAGACAAGGTCCTGCTCACCATGGAGGATGCCGGCAACATTAATATTACATACCGCCGTTATCTCCCCGAATAGATCAAATATCATGGCAACTGCAAAACTGGGAATTGCTTTAAGCTTTTTTTCGTACGTATAGTCAAGTTCGTTGAATCCGGCCCCTACGCCAAGGGCATAGAGTACTGCGTCTTTCCAGGTGTATTCCTTTGTTAACGGACCTATCTTTTTGCCGATCGCCTCCGTGTTGAGTGCCATTTTCAATCTCCCCTAATGTCCATATGTTGGGTTGTGCTCCCATTGTGTTGCAACAAGGATGTGATGATCCAAGGGCTCAAGGGTTCCGGTAACAAGGAAGAACTAAGAGTTTTATTCTTTACGTTACCCTTACCCTGCATCATAATCCATTATATCCTGATGATGTCTGCACGCATTGTGTAAATGAACCCAATCTGCAAATTTCCGCGTCATTTTTTTATGTGTCCCAGAGGAATCAGATACAGTGGTTCATGCTTTACGGGAAGGTTTAAAACCTTTCGGACCTGATCATCGTTGAAAGCTCCTACCGGCACTGATCCAAGACCAAGAGAAACAGCCTGAAGGTGGATGCTCTGTGCTGCATGACCTGCTTCTATTTTTACATAGCGTTCACCACGCCGCCCGTACTTTCGTTCGATTCTTTCATATACTGCCGTTATGACGACAATAGCCGGCGACTCTCTTATGCATTCCTGACCGAGGGCGGCTGATGCCAGATCATCGATCAAATTCCAATCAGAGATGCGGATTAGCTGATGATTACGGGGCACATAGTGGAAGAAGCCTTCTCGTATAACGAGGTACAATTCAAGAGGGTAGAGCGCTCCGGCTGAAGGAGTGGTTCTCCCTCCCCAGGTGCGGGTGATCCCCTGTGCGGCCCATAAAACCTGAGATAATTCGGATGGTGTCAGGGGTTCGGAGGTGAAGTTCCGTATAGACTCCCGTTTTGCCAATGTTTCTTCTACCGACATGTTTCCGTGCAATACAGGTGCAGGAAGTTGAATTGCTTTATCTGTTACAACACTGAATGATTTCATTGTGTTAGCCTCCTTTGCATCGATTGCACGTGAGAAACTCATCATAAGAAACAGGAAAAGCACTGAAAATTTTAAACGTATAGTGCAGCATTTGCTAAACATAGAAAACCTTTTAAAACAATCTTTAGGAGTTCTCAACGTAGAACGCAGACAAATTCCGTTTTAGTATTCAACAAATTTGCTATTCAGTATGAGACATTTTTCATAGGCATAAGATCATTCGTGGACGATAACGATAGAGGATCAAGCCGAGGTCTTGGTAATCATATCCTGGTTAAATAATTTGTAGTCGTTCCGTCCTGACGCTTTCGCATGATACATTGCAATATCCGCATTCTTGATCAATGTGTCAACATCTTCAGAGTCTTTTGGGTATGTAGCAATTCCAATGCTTGTTGTAATACGAAGTTCACGGTTGTCAATGAGGAAAGGCATACGAAATGTTTCAATGATTTTTTTTACTACCCTGTGTGTATCTTCTATTTTCTGGATTTCCGGTAATAAAATCAAAAATTCATCGCCTCCCATACGGGAAATGGTATCTCCCCTCCGCAAGAGTCCTGTCATACGATTACCGACGCTCTGCAACAACTGATCTCCCACATGATGTCCCAGTGTGTCATTAATATCTTTGAAATTATCGAGGTCGAGCATCATGACGGATAGATATTGTCGATTGCGCTTAGCTCGTGCTATGGCCATGTTGAGACGATCTCTGAATAAAAGACGATTCGGCAGGCCTGTAAGAGGGTCATGATACGCTAATCTTTTGATGGTTTCCTCGGACCTTTTACGCTCAGTTATGTCACGAATAAAATTCCTGAATCCTGTTGCATTGCCTTTTGCATCTTTCATCAGAGATATGAATAACTCAACATTCCTTTTTGATCCGTCCCATTTTATAACCTCGATCTCAACGCCTCTGTAAGGATTTCCAGTCTCGTAGATTTCATTTAATATCTGGAAGATTTCTGTTGCTGTTACCTCATCAATGAAATCTCGATAATTCATCCGTGCAAATTCGGCCCGAGAATACCCCAGCATTTTTAAAATCGAGTCATTAAAAAAAATCACGTTACCAGAAAGATCAACCTCCTGATACCCATCTTCAATGTTTTCGAGTATGGCTTTGTACTTTTGCTCGCTTTCACGTATCGCATCCTCTGCCCGCTTGAATTCCGTAATATCTTTAGAAAAAACAACAACCCCCGTTATTTTGCCATGCCCAGAGTGTTCTCTTACGGGACTGAAAGTTCTGAAAAAATATTTTCCGTCTCGTGTACTTCTGTGTTCAAGCTGGTGAGACTCCCCGGCAGCAGACACCTTTCTGACCGTTTCCGAAAATTCCCTGTCCTCTTCCTGTGAGTGAAATTCTCCATATTTTCTGCCGATGATCTGTTCTATCGGCTGCCCCAGTCTTGACAGGTAATGATTATTTATAAATAGGTACCGGCAATCTTCGTCAACGAAATATATAGAATCACTTGTCGATTCAACGACGGAGCGATACACATCTTCCAGGTATTTCTGCTCAGAGGCTTTTACATTGAGTTCTTGAATCTTAAGGATCAAATCTGCTGAGGTGTTTTTGTCCTGCATAGAAGATTGCCTGTTACTGAAAGCTGAATCCTGTAGCGAGCGCATTCCCCGTAGCTTGCTGCGTGGTAAGCGATCGAATGGTTAAAATTATATTTCCTTATGGATTGAAGATTCTCCGTAGTTTACTGCGGAGAGTTTCAATGTCTGCGAAATAGTATGGGGTTCTCTTCTATGGTCATGCTTTTTGAGCCAGCAAAGCAGCCCCGATAGCACCATTCTCCTGGGCGTATACGGAAACTTCTATTGGTACATTGAGCTGTTTTTCTAATGCCTTGACAATACCAATGTTCTTTGCAACACCACCTGTCATCATGATTGGCGGTATGATTCCTATTCGTCTCATCATGGCTGATATTCTGACACAGAGTGACTCATGGATGCCGGCGATAATGTTTTCTCTCTTTTCTCCCTTTGAAATAAGTGAAATTACCTCGGATTCTGCGAAAACTGTACACAGGGAGCTTATTTTGGCCGGATTGTCTGCCTTCAGAGAAATTTTACTAAATGCATCAAGATTGACTTCAAGAGCACCAGCCATGACCTCCAAAAAACGACCCGTTCCCGCGGCGCACTTATCATTCATGGCAAAATTAACGACGTTTCCTTTTTCGTCCACTATTATTGCTTTGCTATCCTGTCCACCAACATCAATTATTGAGCGGATTTTCGGATTTATGTAGTGGGCTCCCGCAGCATGACACGTGATTTCCGTGATAGCCTTGTCGGCTATTGTCATGGCTTTTCTACCATAGCCCGTTGAGACAATCCGGTCAATAGATTTGTGGGCTATGTCCAGCTCGGCAAGAATTGTATCTAATACATTTTTACCAGCTATTTCAGCATTGTATCCTGTAAAGATAACTTTTGTACCGAGCAATACCATGTCCTTCATGATTGCTCCTTTGGTGGTAATGGAGCCGATATCAATTCCTGCCGTGCGCATGACGTTTCCTATGGACGATAGAGTACACAATACTTAAGGTTCTCATTCCATATAATTGCAAAAAGGGTTCAAGGATTCAAGGATAAAAGGATTTAGGTGATTGTTATTTTATTATCAATGCACTTCACTCAAATCCTTGACCCCATGAATTCTTAAGTAATTCAGATCTGTTTCGGAGATGAACCTTTTCATGATGTATCTCCTGTCTTCGCTACGGCAGGGAAAACTTCACGAGTTGATTTTTTTATCTCTAAGCTCATTGCGAATAACAGAAAGGTCTGTTGCAGGAATGTTTTCCGATTGTATTCCCACCTCTTCCATGATTGAATGAATAGCAATTGATAAAAATGAGACAGCTTGAGGGGGTGCCGTTGCTGTTTTGGTCTGTGGTGATTGAGCAGGCGGCAATTCCTTTTTTTCCATTGATAGTGTTTGAGGAGATGATACCTTAGCGGGAAGCATCGCGACGACCTGTTTTTGTGCTTCAACCAGGTGACGGAAGGCCTTTTGCAGATCCTTCTCTTTCAATGATTCATGGATTTGATTAAAGTCATTATTTGTTTTGTCGATTACACTTATGAGATTCTTATTGTTATTTTTTTCTTTAATAAAAAGATATAATAATAGCGAGTTTGAAACAAGCAATGCGATGACTACGGAAATGCCGATTTTACGATACATCGATGCTGATGAATTCCGGTAACTCCTGTATTTATTCATATATGAACCGGGCGGTAATTTTACAATGGATTAATTATAAAGAAGAATCATAAAAACAAAGTCCACCCATCACATCCCCGTGAAGGCATGAAGTTTTTACTTACTTTTTTATTTTTGTCAAGAAATGAATGCCGTGTGCAAAAAGGGTGAATCAATCCATCAATGCCAAATATATGTCAAAAGTAATAATTAGAAAGTCCACATATGATTATGCTACACTCAGACCGGCGTTCTTTGAAATTATGGATGCCATTGGTGGTCATCTGATTAAAAAAGATGATCGTGTTCTGATCAAACCGAATCTTCTTTCCCCGGCTTCGCCGGAACAGGCCGTATTGACCCATCCCAGCATTGTGAGAGCAGCGGTCGAATATGTAGTGCGAAAAGAAGCTCAACCGCTCGTTTCAGACAGTCCTGCCATCGGTTCTTTTGAAAAAATCCTGAGAGAAAGCGGCATCAAGGATGCCCTCAGGGCTCTTGATGTTACCTGCAGGGCATTTGAAACCTCAAAGCATGTTGATGTTGGAGAACCGTTTAATACGATTGAGATTGCAGAAGATGCCATGAATGCAGACCTTCTGATCAACCTTCCCAAACTCAAGACACACAGCCAGATGCTCCTCACCCTCGGAGTAAAAAACCTCTTCGGTTGTATTGTGGGTTATAGAAAACCGGAGTGGCACATGAGAACAGGTATTAACCGGGTTATGTTTGCGAAACTGCTTGTCCTGATCTATCAGAGCATCAGGCCGTCCGTTACTATTCTTGATGGAATTCTGGCGATGGAAGGGGAGGGGCCGGGCAAAAGCGGCATCCCCAGAGAAATCGGCGTTTTGATCGGCAGTCAGGATGCCTGTGCCGTAGATAGTATGGTATGTGAGATGATAGGCTTAGAACCGGACAGCCTGCTGACACTGAAAACAGCAAAAGAACAGGGACTCTTTGAAGAATGTAATGAAGTGGACGGTCATCTTCCGGAAATCAGGGATTTCAAACTACCCAACATGAGTCCACTCATGTTTGGTCCAAAAATACTTCATGGATTTATCAGGAGACATCTTCTCCAGAGACCTGTCTGTGATGATCGAAGCTGTCGCATGTGTGGAGAGTGCTGGACAATCTGCCCGGGGAGGGCAATTTCTGCTCATGAAAAATCACTCTATTTTGATTATGACCGGTGCATACGCTGCTACTGTTGCATTGAGGTGTGTCCTCATGGCTCTCTCCATACCGGCGAAACCATCGCCGGTAAAATTATAAGAGATGTCATTAAACGATATTCGTAAGCTTTCTTCATAAATGATGCTGTAGATAATTCTACACAAAAAAAAGCAAATATAGTAGACAAGTAAAATCTTTGTGCAGATTAAGGTACGGGTGTATGCACCCAGGGAAAATTAACGTTTACACCTCATGGCATCCATCCATTATCTTGCTTTCGTTTCTCGCTAAGAACATATGGTACGTGAATTAAAGGATCAATGATAAATTTTGAGATTATAGACAAAAGGGAAAAGATAATGAAGCTGGAGCAAAAAAAATGGACGGAAGCGGGGGGATGGGAACCAAGCCCCCCTGGAGAATTAGCTGATTCTGCCCAAGTGGTCCTTCTCTTTGGCAGTACATCAATACTGCGGCTGAAAAAATGTGTTGAAGAAATCAAAAGCGTTTATCCAAAGGCCCATCTTTTAGGCTGCTCTACTGCAGGAGAAATTTATGGGACCCACGTATTTGATGATTCTCTTATCGCTACCGCTATCAGCTTCGAGCGGACGCAACTGAAGGGCTTAAAAGTTAACATTGATAAGATGGAGAACAGTTGCACTGTAGGCCGACTGCTTGCCCAATCTCTTGATAAGGAAGGTCTGGCCCATGTTTTTGTTCTTTCCGACGGGCTCAAAATCAATGGAAGCGAACTGGTCAAAGGATTGGTCAAGCATCTCCCTGATTCTGTGTCTGTCACGGGGGGATTGTCCGGGGATGGCGCGCTCTTCAGGGAAACCTACGTATTGTGGGACGGTGAACCCGAGAAAAATATGGTTGCCGTTCTGGGATTCTATGGTGCGCAATTTAGAGTCGGCTATGCTTCTTTTGGGGGATGGGATCCGTTTGGCCCCGAAAGGTTAATCACACGGTCTCGCGGGAATGTTCTCTATGAGTTTGACGGGAAGTCGGCCCTTGCTCTTTATAAAAAGTACCTTGGAGATCACGCAAAAAGCCTGCCCTCAACAGGCCTCCTCTTTCCTCTCAGCGTCAGGATCAAAACAGGTGATCGAGGAGTAGTGCGGACCATTCTCGCCGTAAATGAAGAAGATAAGAGCATGACGTTCGCGGGAGATGTTCCGGAAGGCGCGTACGCGCGGTTAATGAAAGCCAACTTCGACCGTTTGATCGACGGAGCGGTTGAAGCAGCGAAAACAAGCCTTGCTATGATCGGTACTTCACCGGAATTTGCGATTTTAATCAGTTGCGTGGGCAGGAAACTGATTCTGAAGCAGAGAATTGAAGAAGAACTGGAAGGTGTCCGTGATGTATTGGGTGAGCAGACAATGCTGTCCGGATTCTATTCCTATGGAGAGATATCACCCTTTAGCAAAGATGCTCGATGTGAGTTGCACAATCAGACAATGACGATTACCGCATTTTCAGAGGTTTAGTCATGGGTACAATGCACAGCCTGTTGAAACGTCAAATAAAGCGCCATTTGGGGGAAAAGGACTCACATCCCAAAGAATGGAAAACATTCATTGATGCCGTCAACGAGGCATACTCGCAGATGGACATCGATCGGGAAATGCTTGAGCGGTCACTTGAACTCAGTTCCCAGGAGCTGTTGCAGGCAAACTCGGAAATGAGGGCGGTGTATCAGGCCTTCCCCGATCTGTTCTTCCGGGCGGATGCAAATGGCAGGATTCTGGACTATAAGGCATCAGGTGAACCCAGCGGAATATCCCTTGAGAAGGCAATCGGATCGAATATCAATGATTTGTTCCCCGCGGATACGGGGAAGAAGTTCAGTGACGCAATTGCCCGTGTGGGGGAGTTGCGTTCTCTTATAAGCATTGAGTATTCGACTATCGGCCAGGATAGAGAACACTATTACGAGGCACGACTGCTGCCCTTGATTGATAATCAGATCATCATTATTATCCGGAATATTACAGATCGCAAATATGCAGAGAGGGCATTACTCGATTCGGAAACACTCTACCGGACTATTTTTGAGAACACGGGAACAGCAATGGTGATTGTAGAAGGAGATAACAGAATATCTCTGGTCAATACGGAATTCGTGAAACAATTCGGTTTTTCCGCAGAAGAGATAGAGGGGAAAAACTGGATTGAATTTATCGCGAAAGATGATCTGGAACGGATGAAAGAATATTACCGGCTCAGACAAATGGATCCGGTTGCTGCGCCGAGGGAATACGAAATCCGCGTGATTGATAAAAACGGTCAACTCAAAAATGCATATATCACGGTTTCTCTTATTCCCGGAACGGACAGGAGGGTCGCATCGCTTCTGGACCTCACCGAGATCAAGCGCATGGAGAATGCCCTCAGGGAAAGTGAACAATATCTCCGGTGGATTACGGAAAACATGAAGGATTTAGTGTTTCATGTAGACGCGCAGGGCGTGATCAGGTATCGCCTCCCGATGGGAGGACTACTGCTGGGATACAGCCCGGAGGAGGTATTGGGAAGAACCGCCTTCGACTTTATCCATCCCGATGAACATGAATCTGCGGTGATGGCCTTCCTGGATGTGTTAAAGACCGGGAAAAGCAGGGTAATGGAATGGCGCATGCAACATCATGACGGACACTATGTCTGGATGGATATCATGGGCACTGCTCTGGTTGGGGATGGCGGAGAGAACGTCGGGGTGATTTTAGTATGCCGCGATATTACTGAGCGTAAAAGGGCCGAGGATGAGCTGCGTGAATCGGAACAACGGCTTCATGACATTTTTGATTTTTTGCCGGATGCGACTTTTGCAATCGATTTGGAGGGAAAGATCATCGCGTGGAACCGGGCCATTGAAGAGATGACGGGAGTCAAGGCTGAAGGAATGCTCGGCAAAGGGAATTATGAATATTCCCTTCCGTTTTACGGTGTCAGGAGGCCCATACTTATTGACCTGGTCTTCAAAACCGATGAGGAGATCAAGCAAAAATATCGTTTTGTCAAGAATGAAGGAGATGTTCTCATCACCGAAGCGGATGTGCCTTTGAAGGGCGCACATCATGTACTCTGGGGGAAAGCCCGTCCTTTGTATGACAGCAGGGGAAATATTGTGGGCGCGATTGAATCGATCCGTGACATTACGGAAAACAAAAAACTTGAAGCTCAATTTCTTCAGGCCCAGAAGATGGAGGCCATTGGCACCCTGGCGGGGGGTATTGCCCATGACTTCAATAATCTCCTCATGGGCATTGCGGGGCATACGTCCCTTATGCTTTTTACTATGAATCCGGACCATCCCCACTATGAAAAGCTCAAGAGCATCGAAGAACAGGTGAAGAGTGGAGCGGAATTATCAAGGCAGCTCCTTGGATTTGCCAGGCGGGGAAAGTACGATGTCAAACCATTAGATTTAAACGAGATTATTGAAAAGACTGCAACTATGTTTGGACGCACCAAAAGGGAGGTCATCATTAACCGCAAATTTCAACGGGATCTATGGACATCAGAGGTCGATAAGGGACAGATCGAGCAGGTGCTTTTAAATATCTATGTCAATGCTTGGCAGGCAATGGCAGGAGGAGGCTACCTTTACCTGGAGACACAAAATATCATTCTTGATGAAAGGCTTGCACAGCGTTATTCCGTTAAAGCGGGCAGATATGTGAAGATATCCGTGACCGATACAGGCGTAGGAATGGATGAGAAAACCAGGGAGCGTATTTTTGATCCATTCTTTACGACGAAAGAAATGGGACGCGGTACCGGACTTGGTTTGGCCTCTGCCTATGGTATTATCAAAAGTCATGGGGGATTCATCAATGTTTACAGTGAAAAAGGCCGAGGGACCACTTTTGGTATTTATCTTCCCGCCTCGGAAAAAGAAATTCAGGCAGAAAAAATGCCTGTCGCAGAAGTACACAAAGGTCATGAAACAATCCTTCTTGTAGATGACGAGGATATGATTATCAACGTGAGCAGAGAAATTCTTGAGACGCTTGGTTACAATGTAATTGTTGCAAACAATGGCGAGGCTGCTATTGAGACATATAGAGAGAAGAAGGATGAAATCGATCTGGTAATCCTGGATATGATTATGCCGGGTATGGGGGGTGGAGAAGTTTTCGATATCCTCAAGACTAGTAATCCCCGGATCAAAGTAATCCTTTCCAGCGGCTACAGCGTAGATGGGCGTCCGGCAAAGATGCTGGAAAGGGGTTGCCGCGGTTTCATCCAGAAGCCTTACACAATGAGTGATCTATCACATGCAATCAGGACGGCCCTGGACACCTAGGGATATATAGAATGACGTCAAAAAGGACAACGTAGCGCGGCGGATTGACGCGAAATTGAAGCCCTCCGCAGTAAATTACGGAGAACGCGCTCGCTTAAGGATTCAGGCGCCTCAGGGCAGCGCTTTTTCCATTCTCTCCATTGCTTCTTTAAGCCTGTTATCTGGAACCGTCAGAGAAATCCGTATATACCCTTCCCCGTATTGGCCATATGCCGTGCCGGCCGCGACGACTATCGCTGCCTTATCAAACAACATATTTGTAAATTCAAGAGATGTCATGCCCCGTGGTACGGGGACCCAGAGATAGAAAGTTCCTTTAGGCGGTTCAAACACGATCCCTCTGCGGCCGAGCGTTTCCAGGACCATTTCCCGCCGGCCTTTGTAAATCTGAAGCATATGGTCTATATACGCTGCTTCATGTTTCAATGCATAGATTCCGGCGTATTGAATCGGATTAAAAATACCCGAATCCGTATTTTCTTTGACCTTGCTCATAGCGGCAATTACATCCGGGTTGCCGACAGCCATTCCAATGCGCCAGCCCGTCATGTTGAAGAGCTTGGAGAGAGAGTTCAATTCAACCCCCACCTCTTTTGCCCCTTTGGCCATAAGGAAACTTAAACGCTCCTGACCGTCAAACAGAATTTCTCCGTAAGGATTATCGTAGCAGACGACAATATCAAACTGTCTGGCAAAATCTACCAGGCCATCAAAGAATGTCCTCGTCGCGCAGGCACCGGTGGGATTGTTGGGGTAGTTGAGGAACATTCCCCGCGCCTTCTTTGCGACGTCTGTAGGGATGTCTTCCAGGACAGGGAGGTAACGATTTTCTGCCAGGATCGGCACGTTATAGGGTTCACCGCCACCCATGAGAATGCTTGCACGATACGCAGGGTATCCCGGATCTGTCATCAGCACACTATCGCCGGGATTTATACAGCCAAGGATAAAGTGGTGGCATCCTTCTTTTGATCCGATAAGACCCAGTATCTCGCTTCCGGGATCAAGGGCAACCCCGAATCTGAAGTTGTACCAGCGGGCGACCTCCTGCCGGAAGGCAAGCATCCCCTTTTCCTCGTCGGTGGGATATCTGTGGTTTTCCGGATCTCGCGCCCGGAGGCAGAGCTCATCAATGATTGAATCCGGTGTCGGCTCTACGGGATCGCCGATGGCAAGACTGATGACATCGATCCCCTCTGCTTTTGCTTTATTAATCTTTTTTCTCAACTCGACAAAAAGATAAGGTGGAATTTTTTTCAATCGATCGGCGGTCTGCATATGAAATCTTCCTGTTCTCCAATATTGAATTCAACGTATCATGTATATGCTTCGTCCCAAATGCGCCCTTCATAAACTACTTTGGCTTTTCCTTCAAGATAAATATCTTTGAATCCTTCATCGGTTTTGGAGAAATATATCTTCAGGGATTCCCCGCTTTGCACCCGCACGTCAACCGGCGATTCTACCAGTTCCCTGCGGGAAGAGATGAGGACTGATGCCACTGCGCCGGTGCCGCAGGCGAGGGTTTCATCTTCCACGCCCCTTTCGTATGTTCTTACCCTCATGGTGTGTCCGTCTATAATTTTCAGAAAATTCGCGTTTGTTCCCTCCGGCTGAAACTCTTTATGGTAGCGTATTGCCCGACCCATGGAGAAGACATCGAACCGGTCAAGGTCATTTACATAGTGAACAACGTGGGGCACTCCCGTGTTGATAAAACTCACCTCATAGGGCCGTTCATCAATTCGTATTGAACAATCAACCTGAATACTGTGGGGATCCGTCAATCTCAATTTTACTATATCGCCCCGGACCTCAGCGTCGACAATACCCGCCCGTGTTTCGAAGGATAGCTTCGCTCCGGCAATTCCTTTGATGCAGGCGAACCGGGCGGCACATCTGCCGCCGTTGCCGCACATGTCCACCTCGGAGCCGTCGGCGTTGAAAAACCGCCACCGGAAATCGGCGTGATCGGAATTTTCGATGAGGATTAATCCATCTGCGCCTACGGAAACCTTCCTCTCACACACTGTTCTGACAAATTCTGTGAGATTTCCCACATTCAGGGCCTGACCTCTGTTATCAATCAGAATGAAATCATTTCCACTGCCGCTCATTTTGAAGAATTCTATCATTGTACAAACCTCTGTTATTGTTTTTTAAGATAGATTCGTCGTATCTCCTTTATCTGTTCATCTGTCAGAATATGGGGATTGCCGATCTGCCGTGCCAGGAAATAGACCTCTGCCGCCATTTCTATGCGGCAGGCAACAGCATATGCCTGGGAGAGATTCGCTCCGATGGCCAGGACGCCATGGTTCTTTAACAGAGTACCCATGACTTTTGGGGGACCCTCCAGGGCTCTCATTGCAGCCAATCCCTGTGACTCCGTCCCCGGGCAGGCGTACTCGGCAACCGGTATCGGTCCGCGTACGGCTAATCCTTCCGTGCTGATAACCGGGATACTCCTTCCCACCGCCGCGAAGGCAAGCGCATACGGCGAGTGGGTGTGCACCACGGACTTCACATCGGGCATATGCTTATAGATGGTTGTGTGCATGGGTGTTTCCGAGGATGGTTTATGGCTGCCTTCAATTATGGTGCCATCCGGGTCAATGATTACCATATCCTCGACCTTCAGCTCATCATAGTCAATGCCGGTCGGTGTGATCACAAGATGTTCGGCGGATGCGCGGATACTGGCGTTGCCGGAGTTCAGCTGAATGAAGTCTTTTTCATAAAGTTTTAAGACTATTTCCAATAATGCCTTGCGCGTGGTCTCGTAGAGCATATGCCTTCCTATGAAAAATATCTTTTCACATCGCTCGGGGCGATGACCCCTTTTGGTGTTATCACTGCGGTGACAAGCCCGGGAGGCGTAATATCGAACGCGGGATAATAGCCTTTCACCCCTGTCTTAACTGTGCGGGTCCCCATTGCACGCAGCACCTCTTCCGGATTTCTCTCTTCAATTGCTACATCATGTATTGTAGCATAGGCTATGGATGGTAATCCCATGGCAAAGTACGGTATACCGTGAAAGTGGGCGGCGAGCGCTATTTGGAATGTACCAATCTTATTGACCACATATCCGTCCATTGTGATGACGTCCGCGGCGGAAATAAAAACCTGCGCCATACCCTTTGACAGGATGTACGCGGGCATGTTGTCGGTAATTACTGTTACGGGCACACCCATATCACAGGCAACGCTCGCGGTCAAGCGAGCCCCCTGAAGATAAGGTCTGGTCTCCGGGCAGATCAATGATACTTTTTTCCCTCTTTCCTGAGAAACAAGAAGGAGAAAGCCGATGAGGGTCTCGGCGTAACACTGCGTCAGAATATGCGCTTCATCGGGCAGCAGGTCAACGGCAAACATTGCGATCTTACGTGAACTACGGTAGCGGTTTTCCAGATTCTTCTGCACGTATTCATACGTAACGGCCTCCGTATCCTCACCCCGATCCAGGGCATCCATCGCTACTTTAAGAATGCGCCGGATGTGGGTTTCCATATTTCCCGAGGTGGTAGGGCGGGCGCAAATTAACACATCTGCCGCCTGATTCAGCCTTTCCTTCGCCCTTTCCATGGGGAGTTTCTTTGTTTCCCTCGCTGCGCATACCATTCCCAGGGCGGCTGCCAGCCAGGGGCCACCGCTCTGCGTCACCATATCGGCAATCGCATTTGCGACCTCATGATAATTGCTGCAGCGTATAAATTCCTCCCTGGCAGGATAGGTCCTTCTGTCGAGGATCCGCACCTCTCCGTCTTCATAGTCGGCGACATTTTCATACTTGAGCAGAAACGGCAGTCCCTTATCAGCCCGTTCCATAAATCCTCCAGCAAAAGTCTAAAGTTTGAGGTTTAAAGTTAGGGGCTCTTTGCGCCTCGTCACTGGAATCCCCGACCCCCTGAACCCTTACCACGGTGTAAACGTTCCCAGACATAGTCATAAACCGTTCGCATTATGTGTGAGATGCAGCCCGTGTGTCAAATGAAAAAGATATTGTCAAATGCCAGGTTTACAATTTTGTACAACACTGTTCCCAATAGAACAAAATAGTCACATTATTTTGCGTTGCCATCCCCAATGAATTACTGATTTCTGTATATAATCAAGTAGATCTATTCGTGGCACCGTGTTTGCTATTATATACATAAATAGTGATTTCAAGAATAAGGAGGTACATTATATGAACTCGGGCGACACTGCCTGGATACTGGTAAGTTGTGCACTTGTCCTATTAATGACGCCGGCCCTGGCGCTCTTTTATGGAGGCATGGTCCGGCGGAAAAATGTTCTTTCCACATTAACCTTGAATTATATCTTCATGGCCCTCATAGGCGTACAGTGGGTTCTTTACGGTTATTCTCTTGCCTTCGGTACAGATATTGGTGGATTAATCGGGGGCCTTGACTTTGCGGGATTTAATGGCGTAGGCGCTATGCCCAACGAGGACTATAGCAAGACCATCCCCCATGGGCTTTTCGCCGCCTTTCAGATGATGTTCGCAGTCATCACCCCGGCGCTGATTACCGGAGCGTTTGTCGAGCGAGTACAATTCAAGAGTTTTCTGTTGTTCAGTCTGCTCTGGGCCACGTTGGTATATGATCCTTTGTGTCACTGGGTATGGGGGCAGGGCGGCTGGCTGAGAAATCTTGGAGTCCTTGATTTTGCCGGGGGAACGGTTGTGCATATCGCTGCCGGTTTTTCGGCTCTCGCGTTTGCGTTGGTCATCGGGCCGCGCAAGGGATTTGGCAAGTCCCCGATGGAGCCGCATAATATTCCCCTTACAGTCTTAGGTGCTGGTTTGTTGTGGGTTGGCTGGTTCGGCTTCAATGCCGGCAGCGCCCTGGCGGCAAACGGTGTGGCGGTAAATGCCCTGCTGACCACTAACACCTCCGCGGCAACGGCCGGTCTGGTCTGGATGCTCCTTTCCTGGCTGGATGGCAGGCCGAGTACTCTGGGCATTGCCACAGGCATGGTGGTTGGTCTGGCGGCGGTAACCCCGGCGTCAGGTTTTGTCACTCCTCTTGCTGCCATGGTTATCGGGGCAGTTGCCGCGCCTATTTCATATTATACTATGCGTTTTCGGGATAGGAGGAAGCTCGATGAGTCCCTGGATGTGTGGGCCTGTCACGGTATGGCGAGTACCTGGGGCATGCTTGCCACCGGTCTTTTCGCCACGGTAGCAGTGAACAGTGACGGAGCGAACGGCCTTTTTTTCGGCAACCCCGGGCAGATCGGCATCCAACTGCTGGCTGTGGCGGTTACCATAGTCTTTTCCTTTGCAGCTACCTTTGTGTTGGCAAAGCTACTCCACTGGAGTATTGGCCTGAGGGTCACGCCAATGGAGGAGGAAGTCGGACTGGATATCAGTTCTCACGGCGAGCGATCGTATTCATGACCTGCTTTTTCAGGGAAGACACTCTATCGCTCTATCGCGAAAAGGTATTTATCATGTGGAGATTTTACCATGCTAAAAAAAATTGAAGCCATTATTCGAGAAGATAAGGTCAACGATGTCAAGGACGCCTTGATGGAGATTGGCATTATGGGGTTAAACATATTTGAAATCCGCGGGCACGGACGCCAGGGAGGAATTCAGCTGATAGGCCGTGCCGGTACATATCAGGTAGATATGCTGCCGAAGATACAGGTCAACATTATCCTGAGCGATCGCAATCTGGAGGAAACGATTCAAGCCATTTGCAAATCCGCCTATACGGGAGAGCCCGGGGACGGACTTATTTTTGTCTATCCCGTGGAGGAGGTAATCCGCATACGCACACAGGAACGGGGGCAGGATGCAGTGATGTATCCCGGTGATATTGACGAAAGAAAAGGCCGGGGCAGGGAAAAGTAGCTGAAATTAAAGGGGACGGCGAAATTAAACGGTACTCTTTATTTTTCTACATCCTTGATTTCGCCACAGCTGCTTTTCCTTTTTAGAAATATTGTGGGCCTTTGATATTTCTCGCAAAGTTATTCTTTCAATTATAAATACAGCCGTCCAGTTTATTCTCCCGTATCAATTACGGGACAGGCCTTGCCATGACCAGCCATAAGCCCAGAAGTCCGAGGATAGCACGTACAGCTCGTCAGTCGTCTATCAAGCTGGTTATTCGCGTAAATTCCTGGCACTGGGGCATATCCAAGAGCACCGGAACCGGCCACCATGCTGCTTCTTGGTCTTGGGTTGATGGTGTTGGCTGACGTCAGGAGAAAGCTTCAGAAA
>CAZMBE010000010.1:0-15984 GCA_964564625.1 uncultured Syntrophaceae bacterium
CATAATCGATGGTATTCTGTAACCCGAGCCTGTCAGAAATAAACTGTGACTTCAGGTAGTATTCCAGGGCACGGTCATGCTGACCTTTGTCCCTGTAAACATTGCCTATGTCCATCATAAGAGTGGCATACATGGCGGTATTCTGTAACCTGAGCCTGTCAGAAATAAACTGTGAGTTCAGGTGGTATTCCAGTGCGCGGTCACCCTGCCCCTTGTTATTGTAAATAACACCGATGTTCTCCATAAGCTTGGCATAATCGATGGTATTCTGTAACCCGAGCCTGTCAGAAATGGATTGTGACTTCAGGTAGTATTCCAGGGCACGGTCATGCTGACCCTTCATCCTGTACACAACACCAATGTTCATCATGATGGTGGCATAGTCACCGGTATTCTGCAGTCCCAGCCTTTCCCTTATGGATTTGGAGTTCAGAAAGTATTCCAGGGCTCGGTCAAGCTGACCCTTTCTCCCATACACAACACCGATGTTGTTCATGAGTCTGGCATAGCCCTTAGATTCGGTTTCATTGCGACCCTTAAGGATGCTCTCAGCCCTCTCAAGATATCCGAGGGCTTCACTAAAGAGGTTGAGTGTATTCCCCGCAGTCCAACCCGCACTCAGCAAGGCATTAATATAGTTCGGGTCAATATCAAGTGCCTTCCTGTAATTGGCAAGCGCCTCTTGAGGGTTGGTATCCTCAATCTCCAGGCCTTTTGCATACCATTCATAGGCGTTTAGCTGAGGTCTGGGTTTCTCCTCTATCTTCTTCCTGTCTTGTTCGGTAATTTTAACAGGTATGATGTTGGCTATGGTGATTTTCTCCGTCTCACTCATCAAGGTAAATACCACTTTATCCTGGACGTCAAAGATGCCATTGAGGGTGCCGTCTATCTTTGTGGTGTTTTCCACCTTGCCCGTCTCTACATTGACAAGCCGTGCGTGTACCCTTATGCGGGTACCTGATACAAGATAGCTCCCCGTGAAGATGACGTTTGCACCTGTAAGCTTGCCGAGTTTCATCATCTTCTCTTCTTCTGCAAGGCCGGAAACGATGAACTTCATCTCTTCCAGCGCCTTCTTCCTGTCTTGATTGGAAACAACACTGATATCCTTGATTCGTGTGAGGTCAGTTATGACGGTATCTGTCATACCCGCCGATATCCAGGAGTATTCCTTGTCCCCGGTATTCTCAAAGGGGTGCACCAGTATGTTCATCTGTTTTGCAGGGCATGGGGTGGTGAATAGAAAGAAAAAGGAGATTAATGCAAACGTTAGTAAAAAAAGAGGCTTTTTCATCGTATACTCCAATTCTTTTTTGCTATGGACCTATCTTTACTTAAAAAGAATCGCAATTCAAGGGATAATTTTGCATGAGGATTGCGGAATGAAGTGTTGTGTGCCCGACATGGATTGCAAACGCTCAACTTCTTCCTTAGAAGAGGAAGCTATGCGCTCTATCACAAAACCCCGCACTCTTGTTGAGTAACGGGGTTTCAGTAATAAGCCCATTAGTTCATTACTCAGGGTTTAGGCACAAGATTCCTTCCTGCGATAAAGATCAGCCCAACTCGAAACATATCTTTTGCCTTCAATAATTCGACTATTTGCCGTGGATTACATTGGCCAGGATCTGAACTACGCCACTTTCCTTAACATCCACTTTCAGTTTCAATTCCTTTTGGAATACTAACGGAGAATTAAACCCAATCGTTACTGTTTTGAGTCCCGCTGCAGATTGAAGCAAAACCAGGCCATAGGGATTATTCGATGTTAACCCCCAGTTTTTAAGGGCAGCCATTGATACAGACACGACATTAGCACCGTCAATATCCAGCGAAATGAATGTCAAATCATTACTACCGCCCTGTTTGGTGATTTCGGCACAGACAAATTTGCCCGGCCCTACCAATGACACCAAAGTATGGCTGCTATTAACCGCAACCGGTGCCTTAAGACCCTGGGTTCTTTTCGGCGACAGGATACTATCTGCAAGACTTATAGTAGAACAAATGAACACAATCGCAACCGCAAAAAGCACTCCTAACAATACTCTTTTTTTCATGACAGCCTCCTTTAAAAATGTTGTGTGAAAGGTTTGTAATAAATTAGCTGAATGGAACTTACTATAATCACGCAAGAAATATTCCGGCACGAATAAAACGTATTACTGCGTAAAAACATTATCTTACTACAATGTTGCCATGAACTCTTTCTGCTTGTTTGAGGAAGTATTCCCATTCCCTTGGGGAATTATTCCCAACCAGTAAGGATTAACGATCAAAAAGTTGCGTTTCGAAGGAAGTATAATTTTTGTTGATAACAGGAACGAACCCTTATGCTTTTGTCACGACAACTTTCACAGCTACTTGAAAATTGAGTATAGCAGCAACAGTTTCCCTCTCTCTTCCTGTATGTCTTTGTAGTGTTTATGCTGTGCGTTATCGTTTTTTTGCATCCTCCTTCCAGATGCTGTCATTCTATGAGAAGAATCTGTTTTGTGTGCTTTTATCTCATGCTTTTCTTGAATTGGTGAGGTTGATATAACCTTAATGCCATTTTTATTAGTATTTGTATAAGTTTCTCCTGCCTGCATCCTCTGGGGATAAATAAGGGCAATAGCAATCACGAGAACTGTTAAGATAAATATAGCCGCCCTCGCTTTTCTATGGAGTTTTTTTGAAATTATATGCTTTAGGCTCTTCATTTTTTTCTCCCCTTGAATGAAAGGTCTGCTGGTAAATATGTCACGCATCGATAGATTAAAAAAACCACACCATCATTTAAAAAACCGGTAACCCTGTTCTCTTTTTTTCTCTTTCTCTTCACACAACTTCAATTCATCAACGGATATACTATCGCCGAGTGTTTGCCTCTTTAGTACGTTCCTCAGATATATTGTCGCAGCGCATGTCTTTTTGTTTATATAACGATATCATAGATTTCATGCTGTGATATTCATCACCGTCATTCAGCTTTTTTTTAGCTGTAGCGATAAGAATTATAGATTGTATTGGTGTACAGATGGGCAATATCAAAAAAACAAGAATTCAGGAAGTACATCGCAGGGGAAACTGTTTAAAATTTTCCGGCGGTGAGGCGGTGGATATTGTTTCGCACTCCATCTAAGAGTTTTTATCTGTGTCATATTAAAAAATCAACAAATACGGTTTATACTGGTTGAAATGCTTTCTCCTATTCTTGTCTTAATCAAAAGCAGTTGCCTTGAAAAAAGTAAAAACCGGAATGATGCCATTTGGAGAACATGGGGACGACCTCCTTTGAAATCTTTCCCCTGTTCAGGAGCATCCTGAAACTCTGTGCCGAATGTCGTCTCCAACTTTTTGAGTTCCAGTGGTGGAGCGACGCGGCACATGCTTTAGTTTTAGAAACAACCTGCCGTCACGAGGATGTGGTGGTGAGGTTGGATCTCAGGAAACCAACAAAAGTCTCAATGACGCTAAAAGTGCCGGGACTCAGGCTAATAGTCAAATAGATCTCCTAGGTTGCGCGGGCTGAAATGCTTAAAGCGGACATCGTCTTTACTCGGGTAGTCGTTGTCCAAAAGAATGAGATGCACGTTCACCGGAACTCCCTTGACAACAGCCGTGCCCGGAGGAGATATTGCCAGTCCCTCCAACTCGTCTGGCAGGGGTGATCCGTTCTCAACAGGGAACGTCACTGCACCGTGATACTCTCCAGTGAAGACGTTGAATACGTGTATTCCTCCCTGCGGTTTAGTGTCGGAGACGAGCACTAACTTGCCCGTAGGTGTGATGTCCCCTCCCTGAACCCTTGTGACGGTTTTGGCCAGAGGCACGGACCCGGCAAAGACGTAGCTGCCGTCTGCTGCTTTCCTATATGAGAAGAGGGCACTAGCACCGCCGAACTTTGTCGTACACAAATCTCCGGTGATTGGATGAATGGTGCACCAGGCGAACGTTCCGCCAAGCGGGTCGTTTCCACTGAACTGGTGCAGACTGGCGTTCTTGAATTCGGTATCAATGACAAGCAACTGTTTCGGCTGCTCCAACGCAACATAGAGCTTGCCGTCGAAATAATCAAGGCCACCGATATGGGCACTCACGACGCCATGCTTAGCAACATCGGTGCTCTTCACCAGCTTCATACCAATAGTGAACTTGTAAAGAGCTCGGCGGTCTTTGTTGTTGCTGGAGATATACCAGTACTTACCGTCCGTTGCGATGCCCTGGCATTCTTCAGTCCACGCGTTATTTTCATACACACCGCCTTCCACCAACTGCCAGTGAGCTACGTCTGCCCATCGGTTGCCTCCGATGTAGACAGGAAGTTGGTTGGTAATTCCCCAGGGGGATTTCACCCTGATGGAGTACGTCCCGTGGCTGAGAGATCGTGGTACCCTCAGCGAGAGCGAGGCCCCTCCTGCCGGTAACGCGCGAGTCAGTTTATGCTCTGGGCGTACCTCATGATGCACCTTGTTCTGCCTCAGGAACTGCACTACGGTCTCCTGGGGTGAAGCGTCAAGATCACTGCCTTCGATGCTGAAGAGTTGGGTGATCATGGCCACCGGTGTCTGCTGGTGCAAGAGCTCCTGACCCAGCGCGTTTTTGGTACCTACGACCCTCCGAAGTGTCGGCGTGGGGAACTTCGTTACGGATTGTCGTTTGTAAGAGACCTTCAGGACATTTGAGCAAATCGAACTCGCGCCACCCGCGGCAAGCCCCGAAAGCACTACGTGGTAATCGAACCCGTCTGGCTTGGTCGGCAAAAATTCCTTGAAGTCAATATCGAATTGCCGGCTCTGCCCTTGATGCGGCGGTGCCCCCAGTAATCCGAGATGCAATGGGCCGTGCAGACGCAAGCTTAGTGGGAACCGTGCCCTTGTACACATGATAATAAACCGTTGAGGGAGGATTGCTACCGACCTGCGTAAATCGGAAACGAAGAGCCCTTTCCTCCTCCAGGAGCAGCACTTTACCCCACCGTTCGGGGATGTGGATGTCTTGCTGCCAGTGATCGGCTGTAATCTGCACCTCCAAGTTTAGGGAAGCGACCTGCACTAGCGGTGAGCGAACAGGAACAGCAGTAGTCGTTGACTGCCCCATTAAGGACCCTTGGGCTAATACCGTAACAAATATGACTACCATCATCGTAGTGAAAATCCAACGAACGAAACACTTCATGTTTTCCTCCCCATCAGCATTTGATAAGAACTATCTTTTTTATAAAAGAAGCATATGAAGAAAAGAATGAGATATGTTAAGGCATTTTGAGAACAAAATGTGTGACAAATTAAGGAATACCATTCAAAAGAAAGTATGTCGGTGAAAATCCTATACACTCACCAGCAAGAGATACTATGCTTGTTTATTTGACAGACGAAATAATTAAGATTCGCCCCACACCATGATTGTTCAGAAGCCCAACCAACGGGTATTATTCTCCAAAGTTTCACGGCTACTCATTAAAGCATTTGCCGGAAAGTCCCAATCAGGGTACCCAATGGCAATGGCAATTATAATTTTCTTGTTATCCGGGATATGCACAATTTCTCTCAAAACCTCAGGATACAGCACTCCCTGATCTTCAATGCAGGTGCCAAGTCCGAAGTACAGTGCGGCCAGGCAAAGGGTCTGAATGGCTGCCCCAAGATCAAGCAAAGGTCCGGCATCGCTTAATGATTTATCAGTCAGAAGAAGGATACCAACAGGAGCGTCAAAGAAACGGAAACCCCGTTCCAGCCACGCCGCCCTGCTCTGTTTATCTTCCCTGGGAATATCCATAAGCTCAAAAATTTTCTTGGCCAGTTCAATCTGGCGCTGTCTGTAAATACTATCATTCGACCAACTGACCGCATGATGGTCGGGATGCATAGGTGCTTTCATGTTTAATTTATCAACGTTGGCTACCCTCACCCTGTCCAGAACATCACCCGTCATTACAATAAATTCCCATGGCTGCGTATTCATCGCCGAGGGCGCTCTGCACGCTGCGTTCAGTATTTTCACTAATACATCCTTTGCGACAGGGTCCGACTTGAAGCCTCTAATGCTTTTTCTCTTGTATATCATTTCTACAATATCCATATTATTTCTCCTTGAATCGAGATCACCGAAACTTCAGTGATGAAACATGTTATCCTTCTTGTGGATCAACACGCTCGGAATTCTATCTCTGAAATTTCACGTGCGCTTTTCACTATCACAATGTGCATTAGAAATCTATTTCAGCAATAATGTTACCAGGACCGCAAGGTATCCAAAAATTTATCTTGCCCGCCCAAGTAATCCCATCTTCGTTCTCCAGAAGCCTAAAAATGTCCCCGTAGGAAATAGAAATTGCAGACGATGAAAGAAGCATATTTTTATGTAACCCGATCCCTTTTACGCTCAAGAGCAATATCTGAACGTGTAAGTTTGCCCTGCTTCTTGAGCCTGTGACATGTACACCTCACCGATGCCGTCTTGACACCCAGGACCTCTGCGATCGTGTCCAAGGTCAGCCTCTTCCTCCTTAAGCGCACTACCTCCTTCTGGAACTTCTCTCCCAGCTTGTTGGTGCGCACATGAACGGAATGGGGCAATTTCTTCCTAATCCGTGTGCCGCGCGTTCGAGTCGCGCCGGGGGCACCAAGTCAAATCAAGAACTTATAAAACATTTATTGAGTCAAGAATTTCAGGACAAGCCTTAGTGGAACAAATTTCAACCTGAATCACCCAGGTGTAATCAACGTAATCTGGATATCACCATTGTCATTTTCTCGGCGGTTCGCTTGTTGCCCGTCTGCTTACAAAGTACCCGCCACTCTTCCTGGGACCGGAAAAAACGACCTCTCATTGCTCCTTATAATTGTTTTATGATTATTTACAGCTTTCAAAAATGGAAATAATCGGTAGTGCAAGAATTATCTTGAGACTCAGGAATGCTGCTCCTGAAAATAAAGGGGAATCTCCTCATTCAAACTTAACATCATCGAAGTTGATATGTCCCCAGCCACCGCTTGACGAATCGATAAGCCTGATTTGGGCTATCCGACCTTTATAGGGAGAGACGTCCCAGAAAATCCGTTCCATCGTTTCGGTACATTTGCCAGTGGCGCGAAGGGCAACGTGCTTGTTTACAATCAATTCAACGCGTTCTGTGTTGATATCACATCCACCACCGATGAGAAAGTTGATGCTTGAGGTCGTGATAGTAAATGGTTGCGAGGTGAGCATTCCCTGGGGACCATCTCCCTGGATGCCGCCGGCAGGATCAGAGGGATAATGACGGTTTTCAAAACCGCCGATCCAGTATTCGCCCTGGTGATTAGATGGTTGGCCACGATGGCGGGCGGTAGGATTGTCGCCATACGTCGGCTGATTCCTGAAGGCATCTCCTGTACTTTTCCACCCGCGCAGATCCCCCGTTTCAAAATCCCATGTTATTTTTCCGGCAAACACCTTTTTTCTTTCCTCAATAGGGCTGATTTCGTGTTCATTCTTGTGTAACGTTTGATCCAGGTCTTCTTTGGGTGCTGAATCGCTACCAACACCAAGTTTCAGCAAATCAGCGATCGTGGCGGTTTTAGCAATGTTTCCCCGTGCGGAACCTGTTACTTTACCGGTTTCCGTGTCGATTGCCTTGCAGGCTACGCGAATGCTGTCACCAAACGGGGTTATAGTCCCGGTTATGATGATATCCGTACCCGCCAGCTTGCCGATTTTTTTCATCGCCCGGGGATCCATTAGGCCGGAGAGGGAAAGTTGCTGCTCCTCCATGACGCGTTTAATATGATTACGGTCGAGAACATCGAAACCCTTGGATTGTGATGTCAGGTTTCCGGATATCTCTTCTGCGATAAATCTTCCCAGTTCATTTACATTCCCTTGGAGATCGGTAAAGTCCACAACGGCAGCGGTCTTTTTTCCTGTCTTCATGATATCCGCTATCAGAATAGAGGAGAGGTTGGAGATCTCCCGTTCGTAAGAGAATGCCGAAACCGACGGGCTCATCATTGCTACCATGATCAAGACGAATAAAATGCGGCGAAAGGCTTCAATGTTCTTTTTCATGGGTTTTTCTCCTGTTGATAAGATAGTATTTTTTGACGGCGAGAGTATAAGATAAACGGTCTTGTGTGTCAAGCAGGATGGAAACCAGAATTCATTACATTACAACTTATTCTTATGCAGGCTTTAGGGCAACGGGGATCCATGAATAACAGTTATGAAGGATTGATGTTTGAAGACTTACCACTCTATTCATTACCAATAATTCACAAATCCTAATATTTGTAATGTAGAGATTATGAGGACCAGCCCGAGGCCGGCCATTATTATCTGAATGATTATGTTTCGAATCAATAATGCTTTTTTTTCCATTGCGTCATCAGGGTTCGATTTTACAGACATCCAAAATTTATAAAGGTTGCTATAATAATATTGCCAATAGATGATTGTAACAAATCCCAGTAGAATGCCGCCTATCGTTTTCATTGTTTGATTCTCTTTCTCTAACCTTAAAAAAATTAAATTGCCGGTTCAGCAAATGGAAGGGAGGCCTCATCGTGCCCTTCTCAGTATCCCTTAACGGCTTCGAAGACCTCACGAGAGCTGTCCACCGGCATAAGGCCGTATTTCTCACCCTGGAAATTGTAATAATTGAAGGGTGGACCCTCAACGATGTTCTTCCCGCCCACGCTAAGCCCCCAATGATCCGTGGCAACCACCGTGCCCCCTTCTACACTGGTCACCCATTCTTGCTGCCCCCGCATATACGCTGAGAACTTGTAACTCGTAAAGTCGCTGCTTTTCATCCGGTTTTGGTGGCCGGCGAGGCTTGACGCGCGCATCTCCTGGGAATATTGATACATCATTGATGACGTCTTCTTCATCATCTCCCTCACCTTCGCCATCCCCTGGCGGACATACTCCGAGGCCCATCGTTCGTTGATCCGGAAGCTTTCGGCAATTTTAATGAGGGAAGGGAGATAGAGGGCAAACTGGGATTCAGGCGCCCAAAAACCCATGGGAATAATACCCCACTGTCCGGCGTTGTCAGGGGGTGAGCCTATCACATCGTAGTAGCCAATACAGGGCACACCATGCCTATTTGTGTAGGAGATCAAGGCAATCTCCGCGTCCACTTGCTTTTTAAGAAAAGCAGACCCTTCCCTGGCCGCCGAAGGATTCACATGACGTTCCAGAACCTTGTGGTTGCGTGCGCCCGTGTGCCTCGCTGCAACAATGAGGGCATCGATGGGTCGCATATACTCATAATGAAGGCCTGGTATTTTAGCGCTGTCAAAGTACGGGATTCGGGATCGCGCCACAAACCCCACCGTCGTGAAGATAAAACCTGCATTCTCGTCAGGAGATGAGCAAACGGCCGTCCCCTTGGCGGCAACGAGATTCCAGCCTTGAGGGACCATGAGTCGGCACGAGTTGTCTTGTGCCGAAACCTGCCTCATCGGCGGCACTGCAGGTTCTCTCCCTTTTGCCTGAGAGGCGCTTCGATAGGCTTGGTCATCGAGGAGGGTGATGTTTGCAATGATGGTGAGGAGGGTGGGCACCATCTTATTAAATTGCTTCGCCGGCGCCTCATACCCGAACACAACCGCCGTGGGATGCTTTACATGGAAAGAGTACTTTCCTTCGATGCGAGTACCCTTTGGACCGCTCCGCTGGTATTTCACCACCGTTTGCATCCGGTCGCCAGTGCTCCTTGACTCAAGGAGCCTAAGGCTTGGCATCTGCTTCATCATGTTTTTTAATGTCGAGCTCCCAAACGTTATAGAATCGAGATTCGGATCGATCTCTTCCAGAAAAAGTCCGCTCGCATATGACACGTTTTTCGGGTCTGTAACAAACACCATCCTGCCGCTGGAGTATCTCTGGGTGCCAACTTTCCATTTTTTGGGCTTGTAGAGCCCAAAAGTGCCATCGTCTGTTACGCAATACTCATAATTCGAGAATGCCGGTTTTTTCTGAGCATTTAGGGTTGATGGGAAACACATGACGATTATCATGAATGCGGAAATGCATATGTGCTGTAAAGCCATATTTCCCTCCCCATTAATAGAGTTGTTTGAAGAAGCACGTCACAGTTTCGAGAACTCGCTTTGGGCTGAATAGAATCTATGAAAACCGAATTGTCCATTCACTGACAATCATTTGCTTTTCGATTTGCTGAGTATAAGACAAGGGGATCTTGTATGTCAAAAGAAATCAGGCGGCATGATGTGGGGGCTGTGCCGATTACCGAAAAGATGATTTCCCCCGCCATGCAAAATCCACTGTATCCCTTTTGTAAAAGGGGAGGTATACAGGCAGACATGTTTACGGGTTCCGTATGCCTGATGCAGACGTTCGCTGCACAAAACTGCCGGGATGCGCATCTAGTATTTTCTTTTCTTCCATATATCGGCGGGCATCATCAGCGCTCGCAAAATGTCCGATCATTATTCTATACCACACACCCCGCCCGGCAAGAGTAACTCTCTCCATGTGAATATCCGGCTGTTCTTTTTGCACATTCTTTACAAACGCCACGGCCTCATCCTTGTCTGTTTCGGGATATGCCTTTATCTGCACGGCATATTTTCCGTTCGTTGTGATCTTTGAAGGAGTAATTGGGCGTATATCATCAGCCCTACCTTTCTGCGTTTTCTCTTCACCGGGGAACATCGCAGCTGATTTGGCAATCGCGGACTTTTCTTCCTTCACAATCGAAGAAACGGAAGGCGACAGCACCCTCGGTTCAATCTGGGAACTTTGCATGCGCGGAACCGGTTCGGTCTTTTCGACCCCCGGAAGCGCGGATAATGGAGTGGCTGCTTCCTCTGTGCTTTTACCGGAATCACCCGAAGGGAATTTCGAGTGTCGCATATCCGGATCGTATCGCCAAACAGTACCAGAGCTCGTCATTCCCGCGATGGTTTCATATCTGTACTGCCAAGAGAGGCACTCCCGAGAGTAATGACATACCTCTTGCCAACGCCACTCCGTCCGGCAGTTGAGGGGTGATGACCCCACACACACTGAAGTAGGGACTTGTTGTTGAGTGCACACTTTGTTATCCCCTCCCCATTCTGCGCACTTATCGCGAATCGCTTTCTTCTCGCTTTTCAATTGATTTTCCACGTTGAGGAGAACGAGATCGCCTCCCTGACGGGTGGCCTCCTTGAGTAACATCTCCTCGAGTTTGTCTGGCGTCTTCTTCTCTTCTCCCTCACCGGTTTGGTAGAAGGCGCTTATGCTCCCCAGTGTGAAGTAGCCCTTGCTTTCCAGAGTCTTCACATTGTCGCGGGTTATCTTGGCCGGTCCCTGCCGTTCCTGAAACTTGTGGCTGAGAATAGGCGTATACTCTACATACTCCCTTGGTGTACTGCAGCCTGCCGGCAATATACCGACCGCCATCATTGTCCAGAGAGCCACTGCCCTGACAACATTGTCGCCAAACGTGAATATCTTCCTCATGGTAGGCCTCCCTTTTATCTATGACTGTAGTGTCTCTTTATGCCCTCAATGAGCACAAATCAAGGATGTTTATTGATTTCAGAAAGGAACAGGGCGATGTGATGGTAAAAAAACTCCTGCTGATCATTCATGTTATTGAGTAAAACTATGGTAAATATTATGGATTTAAAATGAGGATACGGTGGTTAAATGCTATTGCCAAAACAACTCTCGAGTAATACGCCCTGTAACCGTGTCGTATTCGAGGTTTCTGCATTTTCCCCCGGGATTGCCCTCAACCCTTTGCGTAAGCGGAAACGCCGAGATATGCCATAACGGCAAAACAATAGTCTTACCCGTGCGGGAGATGTCGCTAATGTAGAACTCCGAAGGCTGTTCGCCTTTTCCCCTCAAATAGTTGGCGGCTGCCTCAGCGGCTGCGCGGAACTCCGCCGGCAGCGCCGCCAGATCGGTAAGCTCTGTGGCCGTAACATCCTCTTCTGCTATCATTACATCCTCAAGCGTCATCCTTGGTCCCTTCCATACAAACCAGATCCGCTTTTTCTCCTTTAGCGCGCGATGGAGGTCTCTTTCAACGGCAGCAAAACGGGGATGTCGCCGCTCAAGATATGCGATCCCATCATGACCCTGAAACCCAACCTTCACCTTGTCCGCACTTGCCTCGGCAAGATATGCAACAAAATCATTATCCGCCCTTTTGATCTCAACTATCTCTCCCGTGCTATCTACGCTGACACCCACTGGATGTTGGCGTTCTAAACTTTTCTGTACCAAAGTGAGATGGTATTGATAATCCTTGTGGTGCCGAGACAATCTACCCTTTTGACCCCATTGGAATATTATTGCCGCATCAGCGGTACTTTCTTGAACGCGTGTAGCAATTAACAGCCTTAACAACACTGCATGCGTCTCTTCCTCTCTGTCCTTCATGGCCCAGGCAGAGAAAACAATGCTCGTCACAACCCCAAGTGTAATGAGAATTGCGGTTAATTGGCGGTATAGGAGAAATTTTGTTTCCACGTGGATTCATCATCCTAAAGTACAACCAAAGCTCCTGCTCAGAATCCTTGTTTGTAGTATTTCCCGCAACAATATTTCACTATAATATACGCCGTATCTGGAAATTGTGCAAGGCTAAGGTATTCTACCTTCGATCAAAACCTCAATAAAGAACACGCATATCTTCCAGGGATCAGTATCACGCGGTTGCTACACCGTGGGAATTGAAGCTTTCACCTCACGTTTTCCATGGACCACTGGTATGTTTTGATTGATCAATTCTTATATCTGGATTATAAATTATCGTCAAAATTATTGATCAACGTTTGAATATAGAACATGACACGATTCCTGAGAGACAGAAATGTTATTTTTTCCTCGGCAATGCTGACGGGTTTAGCATTTCCCCAGTTGACCCCCTGGACAGAACCCCTAACTCTCCCAGTGCTTGCCCTTGTGATGACCTTGGCTACTATAAATATACCCGACAATTTTTTTACATCCTTCCGTTCTTTACTGATCCCTTCCATAGCGGGGATACTGATAAATTACCTGATACTGGGAGGGTCCATCCTGGCCATGAGCGCCTTGGTCATTCATCAGGAAGACATCTGGATCGGCTTTGTGCTTGTCGCAGCGGTACCTCCGGCGGTGGCAGTGATTCCATTTACAAATATTTTAAAAGGTAACATAATATACACTCTGGCTGGTACGGCAGCGGCCTATCTCGCGGCTCTTATAATTATGCCTCTCATGTTCTTGTTCTTTCTTGGTGTGACCTTTGCCGCCCCCCAGAAACTTATCATGATTATAATCCTGCTTATTGTTTTTCCCGTCGTGGTTTCCCGTATCATCATTCGAAGTGGCATCCATTACAGGATAGCCCCCTACCACGGTCCTCTGACAAACTGGGGGTTTTTCATTGTCTTGTATACATTAATTGGTCTGAATCGAGAAACGATCTTTAGAGAACCTCTCATGTTACTATCAGTTGCCGCCATTCTCTTTGTGAGTACATTTTTACTGGGGTTTCTCATTGAATTAATCGGCCGTCTCGTTAAAATAAATAAAAATGATCTCGTTAGTCTTGTTCTGTTAGGTACCATGAAAAATCAGGGCATCGCCGGTGGTCTTGCTATATCCTTATTTACAAGAGAATCCGCCCTTCCTGCGGCAGTGTCCAGTGTTTTTATGATCCTTTTCTTCATGTGGCTTGATATCAGAAAATCACGGAGGAGATGATCCGGATGCTCTCCAAATGGCGGCATTCCGGATTCCATGCCTTCTCCGGAAACCGCATCTCACCCCGGGACAAAACGGCCATGGAAAACCTGGCCTGCTACATCATCCGGCCATCCTTCTCCCAGGAACGGATGCGGTATCTGGATCAGGAGGCGCAGGTTGTCTATAATTCCAAGGCCTGCCCAGGACACCGATCCGGGGACTGCAAAAAGACAACGATATTTTCCACCATGGAATGGCTGGCGGCCATGTGTTCCCACATCCCGAACAAAGGCGAGCAGATGGTGCGTTATTACGGATACTACAGCAACGTCTCCCGGGGAAAACGCGACCGAAAGGGTGAAACGATTTCTCACAAGAGCGCCCGATACGATTCATCTCCCTGATGATCGGCAAATCAGGCAATATTCTGCAGCCAAAAACGGTTTGACACTCAAAATCCTTCCCCATATACTCTCATTGCGATAAAGGAAGTTCTTATCAAGACAAATATTTTTTCTGAGGACTTTAGGAGGAAGAGAGATAATTACAATCAGAGGCAGCCGCTTAGGATGTTGTTCCCGAAGGTCAGGGACTGTTTTCGTTTTTTCCTCGAACAAAACTTATCACAGATATCGCCGTCTATATTAAATGGTTGTAATTTTGTGATATATTTTATAAAAATAAATTCGATATATGTTTAAAGCAGCAGCATCAAGACTTCTTTGGGGCGGCAATGATTGAAAAGACCGTGAGAAAAATCGATTTGAAAAATGATTCATCGATAACAGATGATTTGGCTTACTGGCTCAGCAAGACGCCCGATGAACGAATATCAGCTATTGAATTCCTGAGAAGGCAATATCATGGAAGTTCAGCAAGACTTCAAAGAGTTGCTCGAGTTATTCAACGTACACAAGGTTGACTACATCATTGTCGATGCATACGCACTTGGTTTTCATGGAGTGCCGCGCTATACCGGAGACCTTGATATACTTGTGAAACCGGACTCTGGCAATGCGGAAAGAATACTGAAAGCCCTGGATGTGTATGGATTTGGAGCTGTTGGGCTATCCGCGGCAGATTTTGAAAAACAGGATAATATTGTGCAGCTTGGCCATCCTCCCGTACGCATTGATATTATAACATCCCTTACAGGCGTTTTATGGGATGATGCCTGGATCGGCAGGATCGAGGGAAGTTTCGGGGGTGTGGATGTTCAGTATATCGGGCGCAAGGAATATATAGTAAACAAGAAAGCGTTGGGGCGGAAAAAGGATATGGCTGATCTTGAAGCCCTGGGTGAAGACTGAAGATTACACAAGACAGACATCAAACCTGCAATTTGGCAGGCAATCAGAATAATATACATGCCCGGCAAATTATAATTTCAAAAAAACTCGTATGATGTCCCCCGATTTCTTGTGAAAATTCATCATCATGGATTGAGGTCATAATTCCCCACACCCGCCGCGAGAGGACAAATAAAATTGTCCACCAACTCCAACTCCTGTAATGGCGTATTTGTACAATATGCGGCGATTGAGTACTTGTAGTTCCCACAGTAGTTTTGTGTGATTGACCAGCGTACGTCCGGCTCCTTTCTTTTTGGCGCTGCTTTCAAATGGGTTATGCTGATAATTATCTCGATGATTTCTTCGCCAAGCTCCTTTGCGTCCTCCAAAGCTGATTCCTTATCGGAGTTCGAGGCATCGATGGATTTCATGCCGTTAAACTCTTCTTTAGAGTAGGGATGGCTGTGAAAGGTGCCCAAAAACTGGAACATAGGATAAGATTCAAGGACGCTTTTAATGCGTTCGAGATGCCTGAGAGAAGGCGTCACATCATCGAGAGACCTGGATTCAAGCATCTGCATGGGAATGGCAATGGCCGCATTCCATATGGTATCGTTTTTCTTTGCAATCCTTTGGCCAAAAAGCAAACCGTAAACCTCGCCTTCATTCAGAACACTTTTTGGTTTTTTTCTCCCTTTAAATGTCGAGGGAAACGATTCGATACTCGCCACAAGAATCGATATAAATGCAGTCTCCGCCAAATGAACGATAACTGACATAAGCTCCTCCAGCATAATTTATACAGGCATCTTGCCACGGTATTGTTTTTCAGTGGGAAGCTGGCCTGACCCCGAATATTGTACCATACGCCATGTGAAAGGTCTGCCTTTTTTCATTCTTTTCCAGTGCCAGGATGGGGTCAGGTCTTGAAATATAAGTTATTTTGTGTTATCAGTATCCATGGCCAGACCTCTGGGGCCAGGATGGGGTCAGGTCTTGAAATATAAGTTATTTTGTGTTATCAGTATCC
>CAZMBE010000010.1:16084-52211 GCA_964564625.1 uncultured Syntrophaceae bacterium
GCCAGGATGGGGTCAGGTCTTGAAATATAAGTTATTTTGTGTTATCAGTATCCATGGCCAGACCTCTGAGAATAGAATATCCCGATGCCGTATATCATGTGACGTCACGCGGCAATGCGCGAAACGACATATTTCATTCAGACCGGGACCGGCAAGAATTTCTATTAATCCTTGAAAAAGTATTGAGCAGGTATAACTGGCTATGCCATGCGTATAGCCTGATGACCAATCATTACCATCTTTTGATCGAGACTCCCGAGGGCAATTTATCGCAGGGTATGCGACAATTGAACGGCATATATACCCAGTACTATAATCGGTTGCACGATAGAACGGGCCATGTATTCCAGGGTAGATATAAGGCTATTGTGGTGGAGAAGGAAAGTTATCTTCTGGAGTTATGCCGGTATGTTGTTTTAAATCCTGTTCGGGCGCAGCTGGTGAAGAAACCGGAGGATTGGAAATGGAGCAGTTATCGATACACAGCGGGGATGATAAAAGCGCCGATGTATCTGACGACGGATTGGATTATGGGTATTTTCAGCAAGAATAGGACGGAAGCGCAGAAACTGTACCGCATGTTTGTGAAGGGGGGGATAGATACAAAGTCGCCATGGGAAGCACTTCAGGGGCAGCTATTATTGGGTGAAGAGGAGTTTATTGATAGACACATAGGTCTACTGCATGATAAAAAACAAATCAAAGAGATTCCGAAGACACAGAGGTATTTAAACAGACCAAGGCTTTCAGCGATATTTTGCGGAGAATTGAAGAAGGCCGAAAGAGATAAGCGGATTTATGCAGCTCATGTCAAGCACGGCTACAGGCTGAAGGAGATTGGCGATTATCTTGGGATTCATTATACTACAGTCAGCAAGGTATTAAAGAATGCGGAAGAAAACTGATATTTCAAGACCTGACCCTAATCCCTACTAATCCCCCCCCGGCCAAAAACGGTTTGACACTCAAAATCTTTCCCCATATACTCTCATCGCAATAAAGAAAGTTCTTATCAATATCAATTTTAGAAAGGATCATCGTGAACCCAGGCACAAGCGTGCATCCGCATCATTTCCCTCAAAACAAACCATGCATCATCGAATTTGCCGGGGTCACCCGCACGTACGATGCTGGTCATGTCTTTGCGCTGCAGGACGTGACGCTTGCCGTCGGCCGCGGGGAATTCCTGGCTGTTGTCGGTCCCAGCGGCAGTGGGAAAACCACACTTCTCAATCTTATGAGCGGGTTGGACCGGCCGAGCCGGGGCTCCGTTTTCCTCAATGGTGCCGAACCGCAAAACCCTCATGAATGGGCGCGTCTGCGCTCCCGCGAGATCGGTTTTGTCTTTCAATCTTTTGAACTTCTCCCTGGATTTACGGCCCTGGAAAATGTTCAGATTCCCATGTTCGGCGTCACGAAATCGCCCGCAAAAAGGCTCAAACGCGCCTGGGAGCTTCTTGACCGGGTGGATCTTGCCGCGAAGATTGATCGACGACCCGACGAGCTTTCCAGCGGCGAAAAGCAGAGGGTGGCCATAGCCAGAAGCCTTGCCAACAGTCCGTCAATACTCCTTGCCGATGAACCGACGGGCAACCTCGACAGCAGAAGTTCAGAGGCCGTAATGACTTTATTAAGAGATCTTTGGAAAGACAAAGGTCTTACGCTGGTTGTCGTGACCCACAATCCGGCTATAGCAAAAAATGCCGATCGCACAGTAGAATTTTTGGATGGCCGGATTGCATCCATCATCGAGGGAAACGGATCATGATTGAACGTTCCGGTTTTTCCAGTCTTCTTTTTGCCGGTCTTTGCGTCCTGATGATCGCGATGGGGACGGCCGCCGTTGCCGCTGATGTGCCTAAAGCCCTTCTAAGCCTCGGGCGGCCCCCCGCAGAGGATGCCGCTGTGGAATTGAGGATAACAAGCCTGAAAAAAGCGGGGGGACGCTCTGTGTCATCGCTTAAGATTGAACACTTCTCCGGCAAAGACGGCAGGCGCCTGCTGGTCGCACCGCGTGGAAAGAACTCGGGCTATGAAAAGCATTGCGTTTTGTGTGGAAAAAGCGGAATCCCGCGGGCCTGCGGCCCAAATGCCGGCGTTTTCCCCGCATCCCCTGATGATCCGATTTACGATACCCTCCTGCCGTGGCACGTGCTGACCGACTGGTTTTGCCTATCCTATAAAATTGTCAAGAGCCCTCGCTATTCCTTTGAACAATATGACGCATATGAATTCGTTCATTCTCGGCCAGGTGGAATGCCGGATGCCGGCAGACGCCTGATTTTTGTGTCCAGGAAGACAGGGCATCCTGAAAGAATTGACCAGATCAATGCCCGGGAAGAACTGGCCTCATCAATCAAAATTCTCGAAATTCGCTCAACCGTATGGGGAAAAGTGATTACGAAGTCGATTTATTCCAATCCACAAAAACAAACACGCGTTCTCATGGAAGTGCTTTCCGGAGCCGTTGCCCTGCCTGACGATGCGGAAAGGAAATAAGAGTTTTGCGGCTGATCACAATCATAGTCAGACATCTTTGCAAAAGACCGATGCGCACGGCGGTGACTGTTATCTGTGTCGCCGCCGCCGTGGCGGGATTTACGATCCTCACCGGGTTAGGGCGCGGCGTGGAGGTTGCATGGAATGGCAGTCTGGTCAAGCAGGGGACGCATTTGATGGTCCACCGCAAGGGGGTGATGAATCTTCTGACAGGGACGATTGACGAGCGGATTGCCTCCGAAATAAGCAAAGTTGAAGGTGTTGAATCCGTATCTCCGGAACTGCTGGATATTGTTACCATGGAATCGGGCGCTTCCGTTCTTGTCCGCGGCTGGCCGATAGAAAGTCTGCTCTGGAGTCAAGTGAACTTGATTTCAGGCCGACGCCCCGCCCCTCTGGCCCTTGATGAAGCGGTCGTGGGCGAAGGGGTGGCTCAATCCCTTGATCTTCAAACAGGCCGGGAGCTTTCGCCGTTCGGCGCGACGCTTCGCGTGGTCGGTGTGGCGCGCATGGATGATGTGCTGGGCAACAACAGCATAATCATGCCTCTGGGGGGCCTGCAGGAGCTTTTGGACCGGCAGGGGAAAATCACGGTGATGCATCTGCGCGTTGCGAATGGCGCCGAGGGCGTCGAGGAGGCGCGGGTAAAGCTTTCCCGCATATATCCTCAGTTTTTGTTTATTGCGGCTAAAAACGCCGCGCAGGAAAATGATTTATACCGCTTTTGGCGCGGTATGTCCTGGGCCACATCGCTGGTGGGGCTGATCATGGGTCTTTTGATCGTCTTTAATACCATGCTGGTGGCGCTTCTGGAAAAAACCCGCGAAATCGGCATTCTGGCGGCTGTCGGCTGGTCCGGGCGAAGAATCATGTCGCTGATTATACTCGAGAGCCTCACGCTGAGCTCACTGGGCGGCCTGGCGGGGATCGCAGCGGGTTTTCTGGGATTGAAATTGCTGGTCCTGCATCCAAAACTGCAGGGTTTCGTGGCGGTGGCGCCATCGCCTGCGGTGCTGGCCGAACAGTTTATCATTATTCTTGCAATCGGCCTGGGGGGCGGCTTGCTTCCCTCCTGGCGCGCGCTTAAGCTGAATCCCATTGACGCACTCCGGGAACGTTGATGATGCGCGCATCACTGCTGCCATACGCATTCATTATATCCAGCGTGGTTTATCTATCCGTCACGCTTATTCTCGCCCGACTGACCCTCCAGCCTGTCCAGTTCCGCCTGATGATATATACGGGTGCGCTGAACGCAACCTGCGGCGCGTTCAGCTACTTTCTCGAAGATAATTATTGGACGCCTGCGCGCATTGGCGGGCTCATTATCGGCATAGAAGACCTGCTTATTGCCGTCGCCGTGGGGATGATCCCCTGGTATCTGGTGGCCCTCATCTGGCAGAAGAGGATGGCAATCGATCTTCGATGGCCGATTGCGTTGAAGAGGATCGCCGTTATCATGTTTTCGGCATATTTGACTTATTTGATCGGCATGTTGACCGATGTGGATCCGATGGCCATGATGCTTGCCGTCTGCGCGTCATTGACGATGGTTATTCTGGCATTGAGGCCTGACAGCTGGCCGCTGGCTGCAACCGGCTTCATCGTTTTCGGGCTGATCTGGTTTCTCCTGGTTGAAATAACCTTTGCGGCGCTGCCTGGTTTTATTCAGCAGTGGAATCTCGAAAGCCGCTGGGGAAGGCCCATCCTCGGTGTTCCCGTTGGTGAAATAGTCTGGGCGCTCATTTTCGGGGCTCTGATTCCGCTGCTCACTGCGTTTGTATTTGACGTGAGGGTGAAAAGGGGGTGAAAAGCATTGCGCTAAAGACGATGGGTCCTGCAAGACTCCCTGCCGGCCGGATCGCCGCAGACTTATTGTTCCAGCCCCAACCAGCCGCCGCCCGATACGTCTTCATGATGCCAGCCGCTCTTCGCCGGAATAGACGAATTTTGAAAAATTAGTCCCCAGAAATTTCATTTGTTCCTTTCTGAAATGTTGTTGCTATAGTTTTCTTTAAGGATGCAACATTTAAACAAAAATCTGTAACGTGGATAAATTATGGGATGGAATTTCCCTCCTTGACTGTCCACGCAGATGAGAGTATATTTTAGTTAATAGTATTTCCTTCCTATCCCTTATTGAACTCACAGCCTAACATCTACCTTTTGGAGTGTGGTATGAAAATGAGCTGCCGAAAGGTACCGATATGAAACCCCCGAGGGGACAGCAATGTTCCCTTTGGGGGCGTCCCTGTATGATTACAATACCGAAAGCGGGTTTTTATCAATCAAAGAATATACTATTAATACCTTGGTACAGCAGGAAACCAGAAAGCCGGGTTTGTGGTGATCTCTAGTAAATTTCCAGAAATAGAACACTTTTGGATAAAGGAGGAATTATTATGTCCGTATACAGTATTATTGAACTCGTGGGAACCAGCCCGACATCGTGGGAAGATGCTACCCAAAGAGCCCTGGCAACGGCTTGCAGGACACTTGAAGATCTTAGAATTGCAGAGGTTATTAAACAGGATGTCACTGTTGAAAATGGGAAGATAACATCCTTCAGGGTAAGACTCAACATCTCATTCAAATATCATGAACGTGCCTGAGCAGATTAGGTTTACACTACCACGTATGACAATTATGGGGATCAAAAGATCGTATGTGATGAACTATTTGCAAGACGGCTTACTCTGTGACAGCAAGGAAGCGCCAAGAAGCAACAGAACCAAAAAAACATCTCGCTTTTTCTGAATGGGACATCGGAACAGGTGATATCAGGTTGGTGAAGTTACAGGGAAACGGGAATAATCGTACATCATGACTGTTCAAGAATTCTTCAGCGTCCGGAAGCGTTACCTCATACTCCCACTGGTTGTTATAGCAACGATCGCCGCTGTGATTTTTTGGTTGGTCCTTGCTGTCCTTCGTCCCATGCCTCCACGTGTTGTGGTGATGGCAACGGGGCCGCAAGGGGGAGCCTATGTGGAGTGGGGTACACGCTACCGGAATATTCTGGCGCGTGAAGGTGTCGAGCTTAGGCTGCTGCCGACAGCGGGCAGTGTGGAGAATCTTGCCATGCTGAGGGACCCGCGGTCCGGGGTGACAGTCGGTTTCGTGCAAGCTGGTCTCATCACGGAGGCTGATTCGACTGATCTCATCTCCCTCGGTACGATCTCTTATGAGCCGCTCTGGTTATTCTACCGTAGCATCCTCCGAGAAGAAGGGCCTCGAGATCTGCGGGGTAAACGCCTGTCGATTGGCCCGGAGGGCAGCGGGACCCGGGCGCTGTTGCTCAGAATCCTTGAGCTCAACGGCATCAGTGAACGTGATGTCGAGTTGAGTGCACACATGCCTGAACAGGCGAAGGAGAAGCTCCTCAAGGGAGAGATCGACATCGCGGCGATGGTGAGTTCGTGGGAATCTCCCGTGGTTCAGCAGTTGCTCTCCAACCAAAGCATAGGACTTGTGAGCTTTCCCCGAACGAGTGCCTACATTGCTTTGTATCCATTCCTAAGCAAGGTTGTTGTGCCGACCGGGGTGGCTGACTTGGCCAAAAATCTCCCGCCTGAGGATGTAGCGCTTCTCGCGCCCAAGGCAAGTATCGTTGCCCGGAAAGACTTGCATCCCGCACTCCAGTATCTGTTTCTCGAGGCCGCCTCAGTGATCCATTCAGGTCCTGGCTTTTTTCAAAAGGCCGGGCAGTTTCCGGCTCCCGAAGGTATCGACATACCGTTGAGTGCATATGCCCGCCATTTCTTTAAGTCAGGCGCTCCTTTCCTTCAGCGTTACCTCCCCTTCTGGCTGGCTGTGCTTGTGGAACGATTGTTGATTCTGTTGATTCCACTAGTCGGAGTAATTTATCCTTTGGTGCGATATGTGCCGGAAATCTACGAGTGGGGTATGCGACGCCGTATCTTCAGGCTCTATGGAGAGCTAAAATTATTTGAAGTCCAATTAACGGAGCACAGTGCCGGACGGAGTCTGGGCGATCTGCTCTCACATCTTGATCAGATCGAGGCGCGTGTTGGTCAGCTCCATGTTCCTGTAACGTTCATGCCCATGTTGTATACGCTGCGGCAACATATCAACATGGATCGGGAACGTCTGAAGAAGCTATGGGGCAATGATGGATCGGATTCATCAATCGATGAAGAGGAAACAGCAGGAAGTAGGGAGATGCATAGAGATGATTACAGAAATTCAGACTGATGTCTACCGGAGGATTGTCGAGCAGACGAACGATGCGATTATTTTTGCCGATCGGGAAGGGATCATTCGAATCTGGAATCAGGGTGCTGAGTCTGTGTTTGGATTCCCTGCTGAAGAAGTGCTGGGGAAAAGTCTGGACGTCATCATCCCGGAAGAACTGCGCAAAAGGCATTGGGAGGGTTACAGCAAGGCTATCGCAGAGGGCAGAACAAAAGCAGGAGATCGTGTAATGGCTACCCGCGCTCTTCACAAAGACGGGAACAGACTGTATGTTGACATGAGCTTTGCGGTAATTGTTGATGAATCCGGCCATACGGAAGGAGCGATGGCGATTGGGCGGAATATCACAGAGCGATACCTGGCCGACAAGGCCCCCAGAAAACATATGGCAGAGACCGGATTTAAGGGGAAATCCTCTGACTAAAACATCCTCAAACGCACGTACGCATACACCCTGTTATTCGGGAAAGTGAATACATGAATTCAGGAGGATTATTATGAAACCAATCGGACCGATGATGTGGGAACACCGGTTAATTGAAAAAATGCTTAGGTTGTTTGATGGTGAAATCGAAAAGATCAACGAGAACAAAAAAGTGGATACTGTCTTTATCGATACTGCTGTTGACTTCATCAGAACTTATGCGGACAGGACGCATCATGGGAAAGAAGAAGATATTCTTTTCCGGGATCTTGCAAAAAAGAACCTTTCGCCAGAACACGCAAGAATCATGAATGAACTCATAGAAGAACACAAATACGCGAGAAAAGCTGTAGGTAACCTGATAGCGGCCAAGGACAAATATTTGACAGGTGAAGACACTGCTCAGGAAGTAATTGGCTACCTGAAGGAACTAGCCCGGTTCTATCCTCAGCATATTGCAAAGGAAGACAAACATTTCTTCTTCCCCTGCATGGAGTATTTCACGAAAGAAGAACAGGATGCAATGCTTCTCGAATTCTATGAGTTCGACAGAAAAATGATTCATGAAAAATATAACAAGGTGGTGGAAGCTTTAAAGGCATAAATAAGCCACCTCCGTGGACGTCGGGGTGGCTCAGGGTATTTATCAATATTAGAGTATGTCCATGATCTAAGCAGGAACTTACCTTTTTCCGAACCTCGCGCGCTTTCTTAAAGGCCTGTGTAAGCTCTGCTTCATCCCTCTTTTGTATCCACACGAGGACAAGGTTCACATCCCCCGTCTCAAGCGCTTTCTGGGCAGTCTTGATAATCGGCCCATCCATGGTATCACAATGGGCGAAGACAAGACCGGCACCCATAAGCAGAATGGCAGCAACGATTGCTGCATGCGGAACGAATGATGCAATAAAATGTGTCGTAGCCATTTTTCTCCCCCCTTTGGTTCGCATAATCTGACAAAATACTTATCAAGCAATAATCACCTCATAAAATTGAGGAGTCTTATTGACGAAAACGCATGACGTTAATCCATACTAAACACTATCAATACCCCACCGTTTGTCGCAAATATTTCATTGACACATAATACCATGTTTTCTTATACTTCCAAAAATAAAAAAGGAGTTGTGATCTAAATGAAAAAATTAATTCTTTTTATTTTACTTGTAGTAGTAATATTTCCTGCAGGAGCACAGGGACAGGGTGCGAGGGTGAAACATGAAGCCGGCACGGACGCATCAGCAGCGCCACGGCAGCGTACCGTTCATGAACGAGCCGGTGGCCTGTTGCTGACGCAAGAGGAACTCCAGCTTTTTGAAAAAGGTGAAAAAGTGCGGCTTGGAATCAAAACGTCACAGGCAAATCAAACTATCAACGTCACCTGGATCTCCGACAATCCCAGAGTAGCCCTTGTGGATTCAATGGGTAATGTGTCCCCCATGGGGCTGGGCCGGACCATCGTGCGCGCAAAGGCAACTGACGGCACAAAATCAAACGATTGCATGGTAACCGTTTCAAAACCAAACAGTTGGGGTAGTCTTACCGGACGTGACCACATGGTTGCGCAAAATGACTGGATTTATTTTGCCAATAGAGCCGACAGCAACAAACTCTACAAGATTTTAATCAACGGCCAAAACCTGACCCGTTTATCAGACGATGTACCCGCGTACCTGAACGTCACCGGTCGCTGGATTTATTATTACAACACTAATGAAAAAACTCGGCCGGGAATGTATAAGATTTCCATTGATGGGAAAATGCGAACACTGATCAACGACAAGGATTACATGCAATCCCTGTGGGTAAGTAAAGATGGTTATGCTTTTTATCTGAATTATGAAGGAGACGTATCGTCTCTATCTACGTCCCGGGCCGGCGCAACCATTCGAAAGCAATTTGATGATAAACCCGTGTATTCTTTTGCCGTGAACGACAATTTTATCGTATACAATCGCCACTGGCAAGATATCCCGCAGCCGCAAGGCGGTGGGGGGTTATTCTTATTCAACCAGAAAGCAAAAAAGATCGAACACTACATATCGGTAAATACCATCACCTCGAATATTATTATTGACGAACCAAACAATACAGCCTATTTCTGCGCGTATATTGACAAAAGCCTCGTTCCTGTTCAAATAGGTCCTGACATATTTGCAGACATATTCAAGGGCAAAGATAAACACCCAAGCGGCTGGTTCAAGTTTGATTTGTCAAAAGAGGATCCCCAGGCAGAAGCAATGAAAAAGGTGAGGGACATGAGCCAATCAGGCCAAAGCCAATCCTTCGCGGCTTCCAAAATCAGCGAAAAATATAAGAGATTGGCTAAATTCCCGTTATCCGAAGGTGACTCTGTCGTATGGGTAGTGAATGGCTGGATTTATTTTACGCGTGATAATATGCTCCGCCGGATTAATACCAGTGGGAAACTTGATCAGTCCGTGTTTGGGCATTCTAAGTTTTCCGACATAGGAACAGGCGGTGATTATCTCTTCTACTGGACGTCTGAAAACAGACTGTTCAGGACACTCAAAGATGGCCGACAGGCTTTCGAGATGAATGTAAAACCCCTTTAGCCTCTATGAGTATCACCGAGTACGTGCCAGAGCAATGACGAGACAACCATGACTATGAGCATAAAAGAAGATACCCCATGAACCTTGTGGCACTTGCCGATGAAAATCTAAAAATATTTGGCGAATATCCGTTTCTGATCTTTGAGGGTGCGGCCTTTACAAACAAGCAGATACTCCAGTATGCCGACGGTCTGGCACGAGGCTTGAATAAACTCATGATTGAAAAGGGTGATCATGTGGTGGTTATGCTGCCCAATTGCCCGGAAGTCATTATCAGTTATCAGGGTATTCTCAGGTGCGGAGCAGTCATCATTCCTCTCATTCCCCTCATGAATGAAAAAGAATTGTCGCACGTCATCATCAACTGTGAAGCAGTTGCGATGATTACGACACGGGACATTTTTCAAAAAAATGAACCCATACTGCGCGCGGTTGAGGGCTTAGAACACATGATCCTGCTTGATGATGACACTCCGGAGGGGACCATTTCTTTTCCATCGCTTATCAGGGATCATTCTGAGGATATGACTCTTCCCGCCATTGGAGAGGACGATTCGGCAGTGATACTCTACACGGCGGGCACCACGTCAACTCCCAAGGGAGTGATTCTGACTCACCGGAACCTGTATTCCAACGCCCTGAACGCTTCCCGCGCCCACGGAACGCAGGCAAAGGACGTCACCCTGGTTGCATTGCCCCTGTCTCACTCGTTTGGGATTACGTCCATGAATAAGGCTTACAAGTACGGGAATCTCCACGTCCTGATGCGGAAATTTCAGGCTGAAGAGGCATTCAGCCTGATTGAGAAATGCAGAGTGACCAATATGCCCGGTGTTCCCGCAATGTTCATCACCATGCTGAACAGCCCCAATGCGGACAGGTATGATGTAACGTCGCTAAAGAGCTGTCTCAGCGGCGGCGCTCCGTTTCCCGTGGCAAGTCTCCTCGCCTTTCAAAAGAGATTCAACTGCAGCGTCTTTGAGGCCTATGGCCTATCCGAAGCCTCGCCCGCGGTCAGCACCAACCATCACAACCGTCCGACAAAGCCCGGCTCTGTCGGTCAGCCCATCCCTGAAGTTGAAGTGCGCATCGTGGATGATCAGGATCAGGATGTCCCTGAGGGAGAATTGGGGGAGTTGCTCGTCAGAGGACCTAACGTGTCGTCGGGCTATTACAAGCTGCCGGAAGAAACGGCGAAGACGTTCAGAAACGGATGGCTGCACACCGGCGACATGGCGAGAATGGACAAGGATGGTTATCTCTTTATCGTGGAAAGAAAGAAGGACCTGATCATCCGTGGAGGTTTCAATATCTACCCCCGGGATATTGAAGAGATTATGTACCAGCAGGCCGCCGTGAAAGATGCAGTGGCCATAGGCGTTCCCGATCCTGTCATGGGGGAAGAGGTCAAAGTATACGTCGTCCTGAAAGAAGGCAAGACGGCATCCGAGGAAGGGCTGCTAATTCACTGTCAAAACGGCCTCGCCAAACACAAATGGCCAAAATACATAGAAGTTGTTGAGAGCCTTCCGAGAAATCCCATGGGGAAAATATTGCGCAAAGAACTGCGAAAACTCAATAGCGGAGAAAACTGATTCTCTGCATCAAAAAACGGCACACCCGGCGAGACTTTTCCTGTTATGTGTTTGCGTGTACCGAACAGCGTGTGATCCAGACAACCATTGGCGAAAGAACAATGATCCCAGGCATACGGAGAATCTTCGATCCGTAAAGAAATATAATTTTAACCATTCGGCCACACGACATCGCAGTCAATAATCTGCGGTGTGGTACATAACAAAGGGAGCCAATATAACCCTCTACTTTATTTTGAAAAATTTAATGTGATCTAATTTCTTCTTCATGGTAAGGTAATAAATACCATGAATGACAGTTGATAACAGTAAGGAGGAGAAGTTTTGCTGTTTGATTTTATTGTAGGAAAATTTTCCAATGATATTGCCATAGATTTAGGAACGGCAAATACGCTTGTGTACATGAAGGGTAAAGGGATTGTATTGAATGAACCCTCGGTGGTCGCCATCAACAAAGATTCACGAGGTTCAAAAAAAGTCCTCGCTGTCGGTCTGGAAGCAAAGAAAATGTTGGGACGAACCCCTGGAAATATAGCCGCGATCAGGCCCTTGCGGGAAGGAGTAATTGCTGATTTTGACATTACAGAAGCTATGCTGCGGCACTTCATCCACCGTGTTTACAAACGCAGGTCAATGATCCGCCCGAGAATTATTGTATCGATACCCTCGGGTATCACGCAGGTAGAAAGGAGAGCCGTCAGGGAAACCGTGGCGGCAGCAGGCGCCAGGGAGATATTCTTCATTGAAGAGCCTATGGCAGCGGCTATTGGAGCCGGATTACCTGTAATGGAACCGACAAGCTCTATGGTTGTGGACATCGGCGGTGGAACCACGGAGGTAGCCGTCATATCCCTGAGGGGCATTGTGTACTCAAAGTCTGTGAGGAGCGCCGGTGACAGAATGGACGAGGAAATCGTCCAGTACATAAAGAAAAAATATAACCTTCTTATAGGGGAACGATCTGCAGAAATCATAAAAATGACCATTGGGTGCGCATACCCGAATCGGGAGTTGCATGCGCTCGACATCAAAGGAAGGAGCCTGATATCGGGGAAACCGACAATTGTCGAGATTAATTCCGAAGAGATAAGGGAAGCCATTATGGATCCTGTCAATATTATTGTCGCTACAATAAGACATGTCCTGGAGAATGCCCCCCCGGAATTAGCCGGAGATATTGTCGAAGGTGGGATTGTCTTAACCGGAGGCGGAGCTCTTTTGACAAATCTCGACCTCCTCATAAAAGCGGAGACCGGGCTTCCCATTACAGTCGCGGACGATCCCCTCTCTGTGGTGGCAAGAGGCGCGGGTATGGCCCTCGATCATTTAGATGTCTTAAAAGAAGTCTCATTTTAAAGGTGAAGAATACCTTCAGTTTTACACTTTATAAATGTATGAGGCCATAATCTTAGTAATGTTTCTCGTTCTCGACAAAAACATGCGATGCATCAAAAGACTATCTCTCCGGTTGACATAAAAAATAGCTGCTTCTGTAACAAAGCACGCGGAAATCCTGACGGAGATGCGGCCTCCCACACAGTAATCCTGATTGTCCATAGTCCATAACAGGCCGTTCAATATGGGTGATTACATCTTAGATGCGCTGCTCCGGCATATTTGACGATATTGAAGGGAATGACCGATGAATAAATTATACTTATCAAGTATTGACCGCAAGATCGGAGGGGTATGCGGCGGGCTCGCGGAATATTATGAAAAAGATTCAACCCTGATAAGGATTCTCTTTGTGCTGCTTGCCCTCGTTGCGTTTGGATCCGGCATTATCATCTATCTGGCTATGTGGCTTATCATACCGAAAAAGCCCATGGGATTACAACCTCGGTCATGAGACGATAAAAGGTTGCCTCCAAGTAGAGTGCGGATTCAATCTATAAGGAGTGTACATGGGAAATCAGTGTGATCAAAAGCAGCCCGTCGAAGAGCTAAAATTATTGAGACCCTTTCGATGACCCCGGTAATGAGGATCCGCGCGCGATGACGGAACTTCAGATGAAAAATTACAACCTGCCACAACATGATGAACGCTATAACCTGCGGCCGTTGCGTGAACTTGCCGATCAAGCCTTCTCACGTGCGGCAGGTGCACCTTTGATAGGTGGGAATCACGTGCGTTTGCTCAAGGATGCGGAAGAAAATTACCCGGCATGGCTGAACGCGATCCATGCTGCGAAAAACCATGTTCACTTCGAGAACTACATCCTTTACGACGACAAGACGGGTCGCGAGTTTGCCGACGCATTAATCGAAAAGGCACAAGAAGGTGTTTCCGTCCGCCTCATATATGACTGGCTGGGAGGATTGGGCAAGACCTCGCGGCGGTTTTGGAACACTCTGCGCTCCGGCGGCGTGGAAGTCCGATGCTATAACCCCCTGCGGCTTGACAGACCGCTCGGCTGGCTCTCACGCGACCACAGGAAAATGTTGGCGGTCGATGGCGAAATTGCTTTCATCACCGGTTTATGCGTGGGCCAAAAATGGCTCGGAGATCCTGAGCGCAAGATCGAGCCGTGGCGCGACACCGGCGTTGAAATCCGCGGATCCGCGGTGGCAGAAGTGGAGCAAGCGTTCGCGCGGATGTGGGCATTGCTGGGTGAGCCGATTCCCGCGGCCGCGCTCCCGGAAACGCCGCCGCCCGCAGGCGAAATGAGCCTGCGTATCATTGCAAGCGAGCCGGCAACGGCGGGCATGCTGCGTTTGGACCAGCTCATCGCCGCTCTCGCCCGCAAGCGACTGTGGTTGACCGACGCCTACTACGTCGGTACGGCCGCGCATATGGAAGCGTTGAGAGCTGCCGCCAAGGATGGGGTCGATGTCCGCTTGCTGTTGCCGAACATAACCGATATTCCACTGTTACAGCCTCTGTCACGCGCAGGCTATCGACCGCTGCTTGAAGCGGGGGTGCGCGTGTTTGAGTGGAACGGAAGGATGATGCACGCCAAGACGGCAGTCGCAGACGGAAATTGGGCCCGCGTTGGATCAACCAACCTGAATATCGCCAGTTGGATAGGAAACTGCGAACTGGATGCGGTCGTTGAAGATGAGTCATTCGCTGCTGAAATGGAAGCGATGTACGAGCGGGATCTTGCTCACGCAACTGAAATCATTCTCGATCGGCGCCAACGGCTGTATGCACCCGCCGAAACTCGCCGTAAACGCACTGCGGGCAGCGGCAGCACCAGCCGTGCGGCGGCGGCAGCGGTAAGGATCGGACACACCCTTGGCACGACCCTTTCCAATCGCCGGGTATTGGGCCCGATCACAGCCCGTTTTACAGCCGTTACAGGTCTCCTGCTGTGCGCATTGTCAGTACTGTTCGCACTGTTTCCAAAGGCATTGGCCTACCCGCTGGTCGCCTTAGGCTCCTGGGTAGGCCTCACCCTGCTTTATCGGGGGTATCAGCTAGCCAGGCAGCGGAAGATGGATAAAAAAGAAAGAAATATCTCATTGACATCATGAAGCCGGAAGACTGCGCGCAAATATCATTCTTCCGATACTCCCACCGTGAAAAAAGAAGCTCTGATCAATTATTGCATATTCAAAGATTTATATATGCATCCTTTTTTCTTCAAATAGAAGATGTTTTAACAACGGAAGAAATGGGAACCTGGAAGTCATTTTCTGGTAAAGAGGGAGAGAGTGTATGGAATATATTATCAAAAAGTATCTGGAAAGTGGTGGCCTGCAATGTCATTATTGCAATTCATTCAATATATTCGTGTCCCATAAGTATGCTGATGGGAGCTACGGTGAAATTTATCTGTCAGAACGGTGCAATGCATGCGGTAAATGTTGGACGGCAAGATATAAACAAATCGGCATAGCAGAAAAGAGCGGTGAGAAAATCGCACAATGCTGAGGACTCTGCAACATTATCAGATCACACGGTTCGAATGGTAATCCTCATTAATATATGATGGTTACTCGTCTTATTTTGTTATCGGCTCAAAATTCCCACTCCGATTATAGATCATCACCATTTCCAATCCTCCCCCTGATCTTTCCCTTTTAGTTTTCTATTACGATAATCAAGATATTCCAAAATTGCCCAGAGCAATACAAGATATAAGGGATTACCATAAAACAAAAACACGGGTATCAAGAGCAGGAGGATCACGAAAAGGATTTTTATCACAATGTCAGTAAAGACAAAGTCCAATATTCTGTTGACGCTTTTCAATAAGTTCATGTACCCGCATCCTCCAACCTTCTGCGCTTTGTTTCAAGCTTCAGTGCAGTCCCTGTGCTTTCCAGTCTTTCACGCGATAGGTAAAGGAATGAATATGACAACCTGCTTCGGATCACTGGTCAGGTCAAAAATAGAGTGGCCAACAAAAGAAGCAGTCCCATGCTGGCTACGTCGGTGGCCGTTGTAAGGAAAATGCTGGAAGCTGTGGCCGGATCCGCACCCAACCGTCGTAGTGTTATCGGCACGATGGTCCCAAAAATTCCGCTGACCACACAGGCGCCGGCCATGGCCGCTACTACAATCAGTCCCAGAGGAAAAGCCAGCGGGTTACCCTGGCTGACCGCCAAAAAATACATGGCGACGCCTGCAACCAAACCAATCACCCCCCCATTCAGCAGACCCAGCAGACCCTCCTTGGCCAGCAGCCTGCGCGTATGTTCTTTCTTATATTCGTGCAATGTCATGCCCCGTATAGTTACGGCTAAGGCCTGGCAGCCACTGTTGCCGGATTGCCCGGCCAGCACAGGCAGAAAGGCCGCCAGGATGACAATCTGATCTATAGTGGCCTGGAATATGCTGACCACCGCTCCGGCTATAAAGGCCGTCAAGAGGTTCAGCTGCAGCCATGGGTGGCGATACTTGAAGCTCCTCGGCCACGGAGTGGAAAGTTTCTCCTCTTTTTCAACACCCACCATGCTTCCAGCCTGAAAACTGATCTCAATAGCCTGTGCTTCAAAAAGCCGCTGACCGCGTACAGCCCCGACCAATTCGCCCCGCGAATTGGTGACAGGATAAACAGGATAATGCCTGGTGATGACCTCGCGCATTGCGTCCATGAGCGGCATGTCAGCGCGCAGGCTGAATGGTTCGGTCAGCATGACCTGGCTTAGCGGAGTTTCTGGCTCAGCGAAAAGCAAATCCCGCATGACCACGACACCGATGAGCTGTTTCTTGGAATCGGTGACATAGCCATAGGTGATGAATTCGCGTTTTACCAGGTTGCGCAATTCTTCGATTGTCTGACGGACAGTCATTTGCGGTGAAAAAATGGCATAGACTGGATCCATCAGGCGGCCGACACTTTCTCTTGGAAATGTCAGGTTCAACACCCATTGCTCGCGCACCTCGGATGGCAGGGCGCTCTTTATTCGTTCCTTCACCTCGGCCGGCGCCGAGGCCAGTATCTTTTCAGCGGTGTGCGGCCCCATAAGCCTGAGCGCGCTCATTGCAGTCTGGGTTTCTGCTTTCTCCAGCAGTTTGGCACCCGCCGATGCATCCAGTTGCGCCAAGGCTTTTGCCATATCTTCAGGATTCGAGGGTATCTGGGTCATCTTTTTCATGGTATTTTCCCAAGCTGTATAGTTATAAGATTGATGAGAAAACGTTATGTCCCACCTATTTTTGAAGGTAAATTAACACTTTACCGCTGGAAAATCAACTCAATTGCTCCTTCATACAGAGCGATAAGGTGCTACTATGGATTTCTCTTCATTATGCCATCGCCAGGACCAGAGATCATCATTATCTAAGAATTCATAAGTTGGTGCGGCCCCTCCTTCTCACCCTACTACAAGACCAGTTAATTTCTATTGAATAAAAAAGGAGAATTCATTAATTATACGGCTGTATATTCTTTGTTCATTGAGGCCATACCCATTAGAACCGGGAGGCACTGATAAATGATACATAAAAGCGTCATGCATTGTGAAGGAAGGAACAAAATGATGAAAGGATTGAAGCATTCCGAGACCATTGGAAAGACCACCCCTACTATCCCGAACTGTATCACCTGCCTTTTAATTCTATTGGTTTTTCTTTTCCATGGCTGCGGCGCTGGTCTTATGAAAGACATGAAAACAAACATAGAAGACATAAAGATCAGTTCTTACATGCAGAAGAAGCAGCACCACGAATTGATTCGTGAACTCCAGCCGATGCTTGAACGCCAGGAGGCCCTGTCTTCTTTCCGGATATTTCTGCTCGCTGCGGCGTACTACGAAATCCGTGACTATGAGAAAATGTTCAAGACGGCAGATTTGCTGGAAAAACAGATCGGCCGGGGAGATATCACAGGGTACGGGGGAAACCTGGCCGTATACCCTCAGATACTGAGAGGCTATGCCTACCTGGACCAGGGAATCTTTGACAAGGCCCTGAAGGAAGCGACGGAAGCTCGTGTCATCCTGAATCGTGACGCCGGGAGGGAAAATACGTTCTATCGAATCCAACTGATCGATATCTCCTGCATTGCCGGGGTGGCGTCGGCATTGCAGGGGCGCATGCGTGACGCCGATGCGCACCTCAAGACCATCGAGGATGTTTCGACCATAGGAGGGATCCTGGGGCCGGAGAAATTCATTTCCCTGGCCAGGATACACATGGCGAAGAAAGACTATGGGAGCGCCCTTAAGGCTATCCAAGACCATAGAGCAAATGTTTCGGGTCTCTACACTGTCTTTTACGACGAGACCTTTCAGGAAATTCCCAAATATTTCATCCTCGTCAAGTGTCTTTACGAAATGGGCAAGGAGGAAGAAGCGAAAAAAGGCTACGATCAGCTTCTTACGCATCCCCAGATCCGCCAGATCGGAGGGCTTCTCTGGCCCGCGCTCCTAGACCGCGCCCGCATTGCCCGCCGTGCCGGGGACAAGAAACTCGCTGAAGATCACCTGAAAGAGGCAGTTGACGTTATTGAAAAACAGCGGGCATCCATCAACACGGAAACCGGCAGGATCGGTTATGTCGGCGACAAGCAGGCCGTTTACCAGGAACTGATTTCCCTCCTTTGCGCCGGTAATCGCGCGGCTGAAGCCTTCGAATACGTCGAAAGGGCGAAAGGGCGGGCTCTCGTGGATCTCCTTTCATCCCAAACGAAGATTTCCACCCACGGAAAAGACACCTCTCACATCAACCGGACTCTCTACCAACTTGCCCGTGCCGAGAAAGCGAATGCGACCGTTGCCGACCCCGCACTTCAGGGCAAGGTCACGGGGACACGGGGTGTCGTTCTTACACTGAAGAAAGACCTGCTTACCCAGGACCCGGAATTCGCTTCTCTGGTCACTGTAACCAGTACGGACACCAAAACAATTCAGGCACGCCTTGGAACAGATGAGGTCCTCCTGGAATACTATGCCACCGAGCAGGATTGGTATGCCTTTGTCCTCACACATAACAGCATCTGGGTGACAAAACTCGACGGGACCGGCCTCGCGAAGGATGTTCTGGATTTCCGGGAAAGGCTCACCCGTGTCGGTTCTAATGAGTACACCCCCCACGCGAAGGCCCTGTACGGGCGGCTATTTACCCCCGTGGCCGCACGAATCACCACACCCAGGCTGATTATCGTACCCCACGGGGTACTCCATTACCTCCCCTTCGGTGCCCTCTCTTTCGGGAAGAATTTTCTGGTTGACCGTTATCAGGTTAGATACCTTCCCAGCGCGAGTATCCTCGGCATCCTGAAGGACAGGGCCAAGAATGACAAGCTGCCGGCCCTTATCATGGGAAATCCCGACCTCAAGGATCCGTCCTACAACCTGAAATATGCCGAAGAAGAGGCCCTTTCCCTTGGTAAAATCATCCCGCACGCGACCATCCTCCTCAGGAACAATGCCCGGGCGAGTGTGATTCATGAAAAGGGGAATCACTACAGAACCATCCATTTCGCGGTCCATGGAGTTTTCGATCCGGCAAGTCCCCTCAACTCAGCCCTCCTCCTTGCTGGAAACACGGTCAATCAAGGCCTTCTCAGGGCAGGAGATCTCTATCAACTCCGTCTGAACAACGACCTGATCACCCTGAGTGCATGCGAGACGGCCCTGAGCGCCATTTCGAAAGGCGATGATGTCATCGGTTTCACCAGGGGGTTTCTCTACGCCGGCTCACGATCAATTGTCTCCAGCCTCTGGAAGGTGGACGATAAGGCTACTCGAGACCTCATGGTGGGTTTCTACAAAAGGATTCCTCGAATGGAAAAGGATAAAGCCCTCCGTGAGGCCCAGTTGAGCGTTAAACAGCACTACTCCCACCCGTTTTACTGGGCGGCCTTTCAGCTGACGGGACTACCGTAACAAGAGGTTTTCTTCAGAACAAAAATACAATACCCCGCTGGTAATTTAGCCGTAGCCGGTTATGGAGCCTTGGCCCGGTTCCTTGGCATCTCCAGATACCACGCCTGAAATGGCAATCCTCTGCCTGTTCCTTTATCAAAACCTAATTTCTCTTCGGTGCGGACGGCGATTAACCAAACAATACCTGTTCAAAATTCTTACTATGACTATTATATTGAAGACTTCCTGAAAGTCCACAAATCTTCAACATTGCAGCAGACGCGAGACTTTGAATCGCAATCGTTGATATTATTTCCCAAAAAGTTTATATATATTTTATAATAGTTATTCCACTTCCACGTTTTACCCATCAACGTGATGAAAGGAACAGAAATGAAGACGATTTATTCAGGTATTATTTTATCGTTTCTGATTATCCTTCACCTTGTAACCCCTGTAATTGGTTCTTCGGATGATTGGGTGGAATATTACAGGTATAATAACGGGACTATTGTTTTATATAATAAAGCCCACATGAAAAATGACATAATTCAAGTATGGAATAAAATTGTTTTCTCTGTTGCGGGCAGAGAGGAATATATTCAAAAAATGAGGCACACGGGAATGTCGGATTTAGAATGGGACAAATTTTCACATACTGTGATTTTGTATGAAATAGACTGTAAGAATCGGAGGTCTCAGATAGTATCTGATATCGAATATAAAACAGATGGCAGTGTATTATTGAGCCGTTCATCTGATGAACCGAACTGGACGTTTATACCTCCTGATACTGGAGTTGATACCTTACAAAAAATAGTTTGTAAATAACATGCAATCCATGGGGAAATCAAAAAGGGAAAACTCATGAATACTTTGAAGGTCATATTACTCCTGGCCTCTCTATCTGGTCTTTTGATGCTTGTGGGATACTTTGTGGCCAAAGGTAAGGGTGTCATTATCGCTTTAATCGCATCCATCCTCATGAACTTCGGCAGCTACTGGTTTTCCGACAGAATTGTCCTCAGCATGTATAACGCGCAGGCAGTCACCCGGGAAGAAGCCCCTGTGCTTTACAATGCGGTGGAATCCCTTTCAACAAAAGCCAAAATACCTGTGCCGAAAGTATATATTATTCCAAATGAGACTCCAAATGCATTCGCAACAGGGAGGAATGAAGATCATGCTGCTGTAGCGGTTACTTCCGGCATCCTGAAGATTTTGAACAAAGATGAGCTGGAAGGGGTCATCGCCCATGAGCTTTCCCATATCAAGCATAAGGACATCCTGATCGGCACCATGGCCGCAACGATTGCCAGTGCGGTTGTTTTATTGTCTCGATGGGCAGTTTTTTTTGGCAGCGATGAACGGGGGATGATCAGCACAATTGCAATGGCGATTGTAGCGCCTGTTGCGGCGACAATCATTCAGATGGCCCTGTCCAGATCGAGAGAGTATGAAGCGGATGCCGGCAGTGCAAAGGTATCTGGGAAACCTGAGGCATTAGCCGGCGCTCTTGTAAAGTTATCAAAGGCGGCAAGTTTGAAACCCATGGATGCGAATCCTTCAACAGCCCATATGTTCATTGTCAATCCCTTGTCCGGCGGAACCCTTCTGAATCTTTTCAGCACTCACCCATCTGTTGAAAAGAGAATTGAACGGTTAATGAAGCTTAAAAACAGCCCTTCATAAAAACAATGGAATCGGGGAATCGGAATCATCATGATGGGAAAGATTAAAAAATAACATCCTGGAGGGCTAATATGACGCTGAAAATCAATACCTGGTTCATTCTGATTTTAGCTTTCATTATGTCTCTCAGCGGATGCGTGGATGAAAAAAAACACCCTCCCCTGTCTCAAGTCTCCAAAGTAGATATCAACCGCTATTTGGGGCTTTGGTATGAAATCGCCAGAATTGATCATTCTTTTCAGAAAGGCTGTGTCGCTTCTACGGCCCAGTATGCTTTGAGGCCGGACGGATATATCAAGGTCGTCAACCGGTGCAGGAAGAATAGCCGGGCTGGAGAAATCGCTTCTGTTGAGGGAAAAGCCTGGGTAATAGACAAAGATACAAATGCATGGCTTAAAGTCCAATTTTTCTGGCCCTTCAGGGGAGATTACATCATAATTGATCTGGATGAAAAAGATTACAGCTATGCTGTAGTTGGGCATCCATCAAGAGATTACCTGTGGGTACTTTCAAGGACACCGCAGATGAATGACTCTATCTATCAAGGAATCATTTCTCGACTTATCGCTCAGGGTTATGCTGTAGAGAAGATCAAAAGATTCCCGCAGATAAAAGAGTGAATAAGGGGATCAGGTTCAGTGAGAAGTATATCCGTCAGGCCCACACATAAATATTTCACCTTCTTCGTAATGCTCTTCTTTGTGCTTACATTTGCGAGTCCTGTCCAATCACTTGAAAATCAGGCACACAACAAATCGCCTGAAAAAAAGATCAAAGGGACCATTGTCATGATTCACGGCATGTTTGTCGGTTCCTGGGTCTGGGAAAATTTTAAGAAATACTTTGAGGAAAGAGGATACAAATGCATCACACCGACGCTCAGGTATCATGATACTCCCCTCAGTTCCCCGGCAAATCCCAATCTCGGAACCACGAGCATTGTCGATTACGTCAATGACCTTGAAAAAGAAATCAGAAAGATCGAAGACACTCCCATTGTTATCGGTCATTCCATGGGCGGTCTTATATCTCAGATCCTGGCAAGCAGAGGTCTGGCCAGATCGGCTGTTTTAATAGCTCCGGCCGCTCCGAGAGGTATTAATGCAGCAACATGGACCGTCATTAAAAGCGCCTGGTACAATAGGGAACGCATGGGATTGTGGTATGAACCTCTATTCCCCGCTTTTGAAGGAGTGGCCTATTCATCATTACACTTGTTGAAACCTCAAGAACAGAAGATGGTCTATGAAAAGTTCTCCTACGAATCTGGGAGAGCGGCGTGGGAGATGGCATTCTGGTTCTTTGACAGAAAACGGGCGACATTTGTCGATGATGAAAAAGTTATGTGTCCCGTATTAATCATCGTAGGAACAGAAGATCGACTCACCCCACCAGCGATAACAAGGAAAATTCAGAATAAGTATAACAAAGTCTCCACCTATATTGAATTTAATAATCATAGCCATTGGATTATCGGTGAAGACGGGTGGGAAAAAGTTGCTGAAACCATCCATAGCTGGTTAGCACGTGTACCATGATGAAAGAGGATTGGGAACCTGATGGATCGGACTAGGGGCTCATATCCTTGACCGTAAAATCATTGATGACATCGGTGTCCCTTCGGCGTGTCAGATAGTGGCGCCCATTATCATTGGTTATCCGACCAGTATACTACCAGCTTCAGAAAGACATGCGCCCGAAATTCTGAGGATTGTCTGAAGGAAGAAAGCATTGCAGGGAAATATGTCCAAGAGCATCAGCCATAGAATTCCCTCCAGAGTGGAATGCGATAAACTCATGGCGCAACATTCCATGCGACCAAACATTGTTGAGCATTCCATCCAGGTAATGAATGTTTCCCTGGCGATAACAGATAATCTAAAAAAAGGTGTCGACGTGAACAGGGATCTCGTAATTGCCGCGGCACTCCTGCACGACATCACCAAGACGAGATCTCTTACAACAAACGAGCGACACGACTTAACCGGCGGAGAGCTTCTCCGAGAAATGGGATTTACAAGCACAGCTGAAATTGTGGAGCAGCATGTTGTCTTTAAGGATTTAAATCCCCAGGAAAGGCTTGAAGAGCGGGAGATACTATACTATGCTGACAAGAGGGTGACCCACGACACGATAGTGACCATCGAGGAGAGGGTGCATTACCTGATAAAGCGATATGGAACTACGGAGGAGATAAGAAGGAGGATACTCCAAAACAAAAACCTGGTCCTTGCTGTTGAAAGGAAGATTTCCCGCTTTATGAAAATTGACATCCATCATGCTATTGAGCAGATAAAAACCAGGTGAGAGCAACCGGTGATGAGTAATGAGAAACAATTTAAAAACAATATAAAAAAATAGTCGGGTGATAGAAAATGACCAAAAAAGTTGATCCCAGAGAACTTGAGAGTTTTAAAGAGATGCTTTTGTCTGAAGTAATCACATCTGAGGCTATCATCAATCTTCTGGACAGGAAGGGTATCATCAGCAAGCACGAACTTATGGAGGAGATGAAACGGGTTCAGGTATCTGTCTTGAAAACCCACAAATGAAATATTTAATGAATACAGCACTCACAGCGGTGTTAGTGGTTACAGGGCCATACTTAATAACCGCTGCATCTATAGCAATCCACTGAGTTCATCGGACATATCAGGAAGGAGCGGTGTCATGATTTATGTTATAGCTACTGTGGAGGTTATTGAAGGAAAAAGGGGTGAGTATCTCAGCGAATTAAAAAAAGTTATTCCTGATGTGCGTGCGGAAACCGGGTGTCTTGAATATGGCCCTGCGGGCGATGTTGCTACTGATATCCCTGTTCAGGACCCAGTGAACGAACACGTTGTAACCATTATTGAACGATGGACCGATATCCAGGCCCTAAGGGATCATCTCCAGAGCCCCCACATGAAGACCTATCGTGAAGCTACAAAATCTGTTATAAGACGCCTTGGAGTTCGCATTCTAAAACCGCTGTGACTCCTTTGCAATGGAAACAAATAACGGGCAATTCTTTCGAAGGGTATAAGGAGGGAGAACACTATGGCAGATAAACCTGATCCGCAGCATCCGCAGCAAATCCAGATTAATACAACTGATAAAATATCGAGAGGGAGATACAGTAATTTGATGCTGGTATCACATAGCCCGGAAGAGTTCATGCTCGACTGGCTCCTAAACTCGCCCAATGGGCCTCACCTGGTATCAAGAATAATACTAAGTCCGAGCAACGTAAAGAGAGCGATCGAAGCCCTGACGACAAACCTGAAGCAGTATGAAGATAAATTCGGGGCCGTGAAATTAATCGAACCGGGCGATCAGAAGGTTCATTAACCTGCTCAGGTCGTTAAGACATCAATGGTGAAAGCTGAAGTATTGTTTTTCTATATCAGCCCATGCGTGCAATATTTCAAATAGAAAGGCGCAATTACCAAGAAGTTCATCTGAACTATATACTACAATGGGATCAAGAATTGGACAGGGACGAATGATGTCGATTTTCTATGGCTCTCTTAATTTGGTTCATACTGAAAGGTTTCATGAAGCAGATATCGGCGCCTTCATTCTTTAGCTTCGTCAGAGATTCAGGGTAGCCGCTTATACCAATTATATACGTACCGGGATAATGCGACTTTATGAATTTGCAGACTTCCGCGCCGTTCATTTTAGGCATTATGGCATCTATGATAGCAACATCGTATGAATTTTTCTGAAGTCGCTCAATGGCTTCGATCCCGTCATGCGCCTCATCCACTTTATAGCCAGATACTTTCAAAAAGGAAGATAGAGTACTCACAACAATCTGGTCGTCATCCACGACCATCAGTCTCATTTAAGACCTCCACGACTATTAATGACGTACACAATGAGATTTCTACCTATTTTCATTAAACCCGACGGTTACCGGCACGCTGAAAAAAATGCATATATAGTAACTAAGACTTTGATTCCGACAAAAAAACTTCCTCGTATTTTTTCTGCAACGCCTTTGCAACCTTTAATTCGGAGTTCTTCCTGGTCGGCAACCCTTTTTCCATCTTTGCAATGGTTTGAGGGGCTAAACCCGCCCTTCTCGCAAGTTCGGCAATGCTCAGGGGAATGGCTTCACGAAAATATCGTACTTTGTTGCTTCTCATATGCATACCGAAGTGTAAACAATCACGTTTATATTTATAGTATTGCACCGATAATAAATTATGTCAAGTTATAAACATTACTAATATAATATATTTCACTATATTAATTAATATTAATTAATAAGTACTTTACTCGTAATCAAAATTCATACACAATCGCACTATGTCTCTTAGCTTTTTTTCCGTCAACGGCGAAAGATGATGTACTTTTTTACAACAGGATGTATTTTTTATATTGCGACAGCTCAGAGCTCCCGCGTCGATGATTTTATTGACAGCTTCGTCACCATTGTTTGCATCAACCGTTATTACTCGACTGCAAGGAGCAGGACACGCAAATGTATAGAACATAACGCTCATTCCTTCCGTGATTGGAATTGAGTTTCCAGTGCCCGCCAAAGCTTAGAACTTAGAAAGGGTCTCGACAAATACATGTCCGCGTGTAAGTCCTGAGTTTGGTTATGTGAATCAATAATACCAATGATGAAGAGAGAAGAAGATTGCACCCGTGCACGATGGTCTATGTTGAGTGTTTCATTTTTACGATTGGTGAGAACAACGTCATAATGATCGTTCGAAAGCATGTCGATAATCTCTGCAGCATTCTTCGCAAAGCCTGCTTTGTAACCGCGATTTGCTATGAGTTTAAGCAAGAACTCCGGTGCGTAAGATATTTCGTCATGAATCAGAACTTTTTTCGAGCCTTGCATATGCTTTTCCTGCCGCGTTTTGATTCCTGCTATTGTGTATGTTCTGTGTAGAGTTTCTGGACATGTGTAAAAAATGAAAGTCCGTTCTTTGGAAGATATTTTTTATGAATTTAAAATATCTTGCAAGAGTGAAAGATTTTTACGAGTAGAGAAATTTTACGTTGAACATACTATTGGAGAGAATCCAGTGCTATGACCATGCCTATTGCGATTCCGAATTCTCCTGGGATGCCAATATCCGGGCTTAATTCTGAAAGAAAAAATAACGGGAAAAGATGCATCTACATGATAACTGACAATGCCAACTGCACATGCTAACATCAGTATAATGCCTCAATGCACCCCTTACAATGCCCCACGACAAGTTCTCACAGTCACACATATGGAAATCGACAGCGATATCTGCCATATCTTGCGAGAATATTGCCTTGACATAGAAGAAAAATCTCTTTTATACTTCCTTAATAAAAAAGGGCTTTCTATCAATCACAGGTAAGCGGATCAATAAAATCTTGACTTAGCTCGCGTAATACGCCATTTGTTGCGGTGTATTTCTTTGTAGCGTGTTTTATTCCATCAGGCCTGACACACCAGAGAGACTTCGCAGGATAAGCTGGACATAACCTAGTAAAGATGCCCATATTTGGAAAAAGGGGGTAAAGAGAGAGTATGAGAGTTGATGCTGAAAAGACACAGGAAGCCATCCAGGCAATGATAAGAAAAAGCCCGATGAAATTAATTGTGATTGCAGGTGTTCTCATGGTCATCATAATTTTCTTTAGGCCGTGGGTCAAGGTTGGGGCCGGCCAGAGGGGCGTCGTCATGAACTTCGGTGCCGTTCAGGAAAAAGTCCTCGATGAAGGGCTCCATCTGCGAATACCGATCATGCAGGAAGTTGTCCTTGTGGATGTTAAGGTTCAGAAGGTTGAGACAGATGCGGCCGCCGCCTCGGCAGATCTTCAGGATGTCAGCTCCCGGGTGGCCTTAAACTATCATATTGTCCCCGATAAGGCCAATGTGGTGTACCAGAGAATCGGCGTTCAGTTCAAGGAACGCATTATCGATCCGTCCATCCAGGAAGTCGTCAAGGCCGTAACGGCAAAGTATACGGCGGAAGAGCTGATCACGAAACGGCCGGCGGTGAGTGAGACCATGCGGCTGTCTCTGACGGATAGACTGATGGAATACAATGTCGCCGTAGATGCCTTTTCCATTGTGACCTTCAGTTTTTCCAAGATATTCACCGAGGCCATCGAATCGAAACAGACAGCCGAACAGCTCGCGCTGAAGGCCAAGCGAGACCTTGAAAGAATCAAGATTGAGGCTGAGCAGAAGATCACCGCAGCCAAGGCCGAGGCGGAATCTCTTCGCCTGCAGCGGGCAAATATATCGCTCGATTTAATCGAACTGCGGAAGGTCGAAGCCAACCTGCGGGCTATCGAAAAGTGGAATGGTGTCATGCCGCAGGTAACCGGCGCGGGCCCTGTGCCCTTTATCGGTGTGGGCGATACCGGAAAGAAGCAGAAATAGCAGGATGGTCCGCACGTAATCCCAACATACGGCTCGTTTCTGTTTAAGATATAAAGCCTTACACATGATCGGAAATCGCCTCATTTCAATGCTGCGTTCCTATCAGATAATTACCTTGCCAAAAAAATCACATTTCAGAATAGATTTCTCATGTAGATCGTGATAGTTAAAGACATGTACTATCAGACATGACATTTCTGAACCAGTCAACCGTATAAGAGATAGTGTAGACTGATAATTGAAACCCCGTTTCTCAATAGCGCGGGGTTTTTTGCTTGTACTCGCAAATTTCCTGGGCTAATGTCTTTCTGATATCATACCTGTCCGTATGCATCACAGCAGGTTATATTTTGTTTTAAATTGAGAAAGTTGCAATGCGTTCAACCATGCGTGAACCTTTTCATTGTTTTGTAAGAGGTGTCCATTGCTGTTGAGACTGATATGTGGTCTGTTATGCAGCGTTCTCTTGGTCTCTCCTTTATGTGCTTCTGAGGAACGGATACAGGTTCTGGTAGAGGGACTCTCGGGGAAGGCGTTGGAGAATGCCAAGCAGGCCCTTGCTTTACCGCCCGGCATGATCGATCAGGGTCGTGTCGATGAGCTGTGGCTGCAGCACTTTGAAGAGCAAATCCCCCGAAATGTTCGGGAAGCCTTAGAACCTTTCGGTTATTATCAGCCCGAGATTTCCGTCCATCGAGAAAAAACTGAAGAAGGGACTTATCGCCTGCGGATAGGGGTGAAACCAGGGCCGCCAATTTTGGTCCGTTCCGTCCATGTGCGCCTTGAAGGACCCGGAGCGGAAGAGCCTGTCCTGAAAGAGCAGACTTCCACATTTCCCCTGGTCAAAGGGGATATCCTACTCCACGAACTCTACGAAGAGGCAAAGCAGGAGCTGCAAAACAAAGCCTATGAACTGGGCTATGTTGACGCGGCTTACACCGTCCATACCCTTCGCGTCATTCTGGGTGAGTCGGCGGTGGATGTGGATCTCGTCCTGCAGACAGGGCGTCGTTACTCTTTCGGGGAAGTCACTTTCACCGGCACGACTACCTTTCCGGACGAGTTTCTGCGCCGCTACCTTTCATTCAAGCCGGGCGATGTCTTTTCCTATAAATTGCTGGCGAAGACCCATTCTAATTTTGTGAATTCGGACAGATTCCGGGAGGTGCGTGTTAATCCGCGAAGAGATGTCGTCACCGAGGGGCGGATTCCTGTGGAAATCTCTCTGATGCCGGCGCCGCCAAAAAGCGTCAAATTTGGTCTCGGTTACAGCACCGATATGGGTCCCCGAGCCTCCATCCATTACAAGGATTTGAATGTGGCGAGATGGGGGCATGAATTTCAAACAGAATTGAAGGTCAGCCCCATTATTCAAGGAATTGCCTCGCGTTACGTTTTTCCTTCCGGTGTAAATATTGATAGTCACACAGCCCTGACACTAAGTTTACAGCGGGAAGACACGGACACCTATACAACCCGCCTGATCAAACTGGAAGCGGCACGGGCCCATGGCTTTGGCGCCGGACGGATTGGGTCTCTATTTGTCCAGATGCAGGCAGAAAACTCTGAAGCGGGAGATCAATCAACCGATTCATTTCTCCTGATGCCCGGAGTTCGCTTTACAAGCATCCAATACGACAATATTATTCGGCCGTCTCGGGGATTCAATTATCGGGTCGAACTCCGGGGAACCCATGAGTCCCTTGGGTCGGACACAGGCTTCATTCAGGGTATGTCTCACGGGGAACTCCTTATTCCTCTTCCGGCACGCTTTTCCCTGCTCGTAAGAGCGCAGGCGGCGACAACCTGGCAGGACGATCCTGCTCGGGATCTTCCCATTTCCGTTCGTTTTTTTGCCGGAGGTGACCGGAGCGTTCGCGGCTATACGTATCAGTCTCTCGGACCCCGGGACAGCAGTGGAAAAGTTGTCGGGGGGAGAAACCTGCTGGTGGGAAATGTGGAACTGGAAAGGGCTATCGGGCAAAACTGGGGGGCCGCCATCTTTTATGACGCGGGAAATGCCTTCAATAATTTGTCCGACATTGACGCTGCTCAGGGCGCCGGAATAGGCATCCGTTATTACAGCCCTTTTGGTCCCATTCACCTGGATCTGGCCCGCCAGATCGGGGTCTCCGGGGAACACTGGCACATTCATTTAACGGTGGGGGTAGGGCTATGAAGACGCGCGTATTTCTGGTCATGCTTCTGCTGGTTCTGGTTCTCGTTGTTGGCGCTCTATCATGGCTCCTTGGGACGACGGAGGGTACCCGATGGATCATGGAGCGTCTGTTCCGGGCATTGCCTGTGGCCGTTCACACCGAGCGAATTTCCGGCACCCTGGCAAACACGCTGGAGATTGAGGGGTTGCGGATCGACACGCCGGATTTGGAGGTGAGCATTCGCTCAACATCCCTGTCATTTCTGCCATTCTATCTCCTTCTGGGAAGCACGGTGATGAAAGAGGTCTCTTTTCATGAGATCATTGTAACAAACAAACACCCGGAAGCAAAGCAGCCTATTGATATGACGTGGCCGCGAATACCCCCATCCCTTACGTGGTTCAAGGGCTGGATCGATGAGGTTCACATCGATGGCCTCACGTATCGGAGCGGAACCTCAGAACCCTTTCTTGTGAACAGCCTGCGGACGGCAGTGGACTGGCAGGCCGGGACCCTGGTGTTACGGAACCTGAATGTACAATCATCTTTGGGATCACTGGAAGGATTCATAATGGCGGGCTTTTCTCGACCCAGCCTCACGGGGAACCTCAGCATTACTCCTACGAATGCTTTGGCGGCTCAGGACAGCTTTACGGTTTCCGTCAAGCTTGTCCCTGCCGATGCGCCGGAACAAGTTGCCGGGTCTGTCGTTCTTACGGCGGCGTCCCGCACGCAGGAGCGCTTCCGTGCGGAAGGCAGTCTGGGTATTGCCAGGGATCGGTTTATTGTTCGCGATATCATCGTTCGGGAAACAGGCCGACGGGGAACGGTCACCGCAACGGGCGAAGTCCTCGTGTCGCAGCCGGATCCATATGTCCGTCTTCGCCTGGAGGCAAACGGGATCGATCTTTCCGGGGAATTCAAATTTCCCGCCCTTCTCTCCGGAACAGTGAATGTTCAGGGGAATATGCACCAATATGAGGGTTCCTTTAGCCTGAAGCAATACAGCGCCACGCCCTCCTGGCGGGATGTGCAGGCGGCGGGGACATTTGCCGGCGACAGATCGCAGGTGGAAATCAGGGATATGAACGGCCGGTTTCTCGACGGAACGTTCAAGGGCAACATTGCCCTGCTCTGGGAGAAAGATCGGCGACTGTCCTGGGACTTGAAGACCGTGAATATGAACCCCGCCCGGCTCAAGGCAGACTTGCAGGGCAGAGTCAACCTAAATGCTGCAGGGTTCCTGCGCTGGAGTGGGATGAACCTGACAGAAGGCGACCTGAAGGTGAAACTGATCGACAGCATCTTCCAGCACAGGGTTCTTTCCGGTGTTCTGGACACGCAATGGCACCGCGACACACTGAGGGTGGCCCGTTGCGAACTCCATGGCCGGGGTCTTGACTTCTCGATTCACGGGACACCGGGGGAGGGACTTTCATACCGGTTCGGCATATCGGAGTCCTCGAACATCCTTCCCGTGAAGGGAGGGCCTTTCACAGGGAACGGAGTGGTGAGATGGGATAAGGGCGAACTGACAGGGATGCTTGAAAGCCGCTTCGTTTCTGTATTCTCCCGCGCACATGCCTCCTGGGTGTGGAATGATGAGGGTCTAAATGTCAGATCAGAGATGCGTCTGGAAAAGGGGGGCATCGTCGAGGGAAGTTTTGCGTCTCCCCAGCCTGTAGGGTTGACCGTTCCCGAAGGAGGGACGTTCGATATCACCTGGAATTCCCTGGATCTGAAGCTGTTGAAGGAGAAAATACCCGTTTCTTTAGATCTGCAGGGACGGCTGGGTGGGGCCGCCCGCGGCCGGCTTTTGAAAGACGCCCATTTCCAGACATCGGCAAAAGTATGGGTCACGAACGGACGTTTTTCCTGGAAGGGTGATCATGGAACAATTGCCTTGGCGGCTGAGCGGGCTGAGATGGATTTTTCATGGGAGGGTGCGGTTATTTCAGGAAGAATCGGCCTTACCCTGAAGGAGCATGGCAATATGGAAGGAACCTACGAGATTCCTTTGCCTGCCCTCTTTCCCCTGAAAATGAGCCCCGAAGGCCCCCTGAAGATCCAGGCCAGGGGAGAATTTCGTGAGAAGGGGATTTTTTCTGCCCTGTTTCCCGGTGTTATTCAGGAAAGCCGCGGACTGGTGCAAGTTCAACTGGCAGCGGCAGGGATATGGGAAAACCAAGACTGGAGCGGCGCAGCGACATTGTCCGGTGTATCCGCGAAATTGCCTGTCACGGGCCTACGTCTCGAAAATGGAAAGGCGGAAGTCCTGTGGCATCAGGATCGCGTTCGGATTTCTTCCTTACAACTCCGCTCAGGAGAGGGTGAAATTCGCGGTTCCGCCGATGTCTGGATGAAGGACTGGCATGTGGACCGTTACGAAGGAAGGCTTGTGGGCGAAAAGTTCCAGGCCGTGTATCTGCCCGAGATCCGCATTGCCATCAACCCTGATCTTCGGTTTACGGGAACCATGACGGAGATGGAACTGACGGGCGACGTCATGATTCACAAGGCGCAAATACAGCAGTCCGAACGGGAAGGGATGGTGAAGGCCAGCAGGGATGTGGTCATTGTGGATCGCCCCCGGCCAAAGAAAGCGCCATCGGCCTTTAGCCTGAATACAAGGGTAGCAGTAAACCTGGGTGAGGCATTTTCCGTGAGGGCTGCGGGAGTTGACGCGCGTCTTGAAGGGAGGGTTCTTGTCGTAGTAAAGAATTTTGACGAACCTTCATTGGAAGGCAGGATCAGTGTCGCAAAGGGTGATTTTGATCGATACGGTGTTAAGCTCGATATCCACAGGGGTCACCTGATATTCAACGGCGGGCCTGCCGAGACGGGACAGCTCGATATCCTGGCGTATCGAACGGTGCGCGACAACTATCGGAATGAGGATGTTCATGCGGGAATCACCATCACGGGACCGCTGCACACTCCCCTGATCGAACTATACTCACGCCCTGCTATGAACGACAGCGATGTCCTCGCGTATATCGTTCTCGGCCGGCCATTCAAGAGCGGTGAAGAAAAAGACCAGCAGGATCTGCTCCTCAAAGCGGCGGGGGCGCTTCTTGCCCAGAGTCCGTCGTCCGGTTCCCTTCAGCGGCAGCTTAAGGACCGCCTGGGCATTGACACAATCGACCTGGAATCGACGACAATCGACGGTGTTTCCCAGTCCCTTGTCACCGTTGGAAAGTATCTTTCTCCGAATCTTTATGTCGCTTTCGGACAGTCGCTCTTCACGCGCGACTATTATATGCTCGCCCGGTACAGTTTCCTGAAGAACTGGTACATAGAAAGCAAAATGGGATTCCAGACCGGGGCGGATCTTTTCTATCGCATTGAATTTGATTGATCAGAAAAACCCGCATTTCCGCTTGTCCTTCCGGCTTTGCCGGACTTCATGAAACATATACATCACCGGATTAACAACAAATAAATACCCGCGGCTTATCACCAAAGACTCTTACATACATATAGAACCAGCCAATGAGGGGATGCCGGATATTGCACCGATTGTTGTCAACGAAATGTATGATAAAAATGATTTGACACACATGTTGAACTTTCCTATATTTTTCTCTGTTACAAAGTAAATAGGACAGGCCTGAAATGGATTTGCGGAAGGTACAGAAATTAAAATGGCCCCTCCAGGAAATCACCCTGATCGCAAAGCTTTCCGGAGCATAAGGGCCCTCATTCATTGATGATGTATCAGACGCAGAGGAGACAACCGGCTCATGACCTCCCTCAAATGGTACCAACTGACTGCTGAAGACATAATCGAGAAGTTGCAGACATCCCCGGCGGGGCTTACTGCCGGGGAATCCGGAAAGCGCCTGGAGCATTACGGTCCGAATCGACTTCCGGAGGAGAAAGGGACCCACCCTGTCGTCATTTTTTTCAGGCAGTTCGCCAGTCCCCTGATCTACATTCTCATCATCGCTGCGATAGTCACCTTCATTCTCGAGGAATACAAGGACACCATCGTTATCACTGCCGTTCTTGTTCTCAACGCCGTGGTCGGCTTCACTCAGGAGTACAAGGCCGAGGAAAGCGTTATGGCCCTCAGGAAGATGGTTGTTCCCAGGGCCAGAATAATAAGGGACGGCTCGGAACGGGAAGTGAACAGCGACGAACTGGTTCCCGGCGATGTGGCCGTCCTTGCCTCGGGATCGAAAGTGCCGGCGGATATCCGCATCGTTTCGTCCCTGGAGTTGAAAATAGACGAATCCATGTTGACGGGTGAATCCCTTCCCGCCGAAAAGACATCACAGGCGATTTTGGAAGACAACCTGACGCCCGGAGATCAGCGCAACATGGCCTTCATGGGAAGCGTAGTCGTAAGCGGGCGGGCTCGTGGTTTCGTGGTGGAAACGGCCTCGAGGACCGTTTTGGGAGGAATAGCAAAAGACGTGCGGGGAGCACAAACCGCAAAAGCTCCGCTCCTGATCAAGTTTCACAGGTTCTCCAACAGAATCGGCATGTTGATTCTGGCAGCGAGCGTTACCCTCTTCGGCATTGGCATTCTCATCGGCATTCCCATGAAAACTATGTTCACCACAATGGTGGCTGCCGCTGTCGCCACCATACCGGAAGGTTTGCCGATTGTATTGACCATCGCTCTTGCCGTCGGCGTCCAGAGAATGGCACGGAGAAACGCCATCATTCGAAAGCTTCCTGCCGTGGAAACACTCGGGAGCACGACGGTCATCTGCACGGACAAGACAGGCACCCTCACGAAAAACGAAATGACGGTGAAAGTCGTCTATGACGGCGAGCATGTCTTCGACCTGACCGGAAGCGGTTATGATACGAAGGGCGAGATCCTTCACGAATGGGTTGTCGCAAAAGAGGAGGAGCGGCAGCAGTTGTTTATGTGCTTTCGAATCGGCCTTCTTTGCAACGAGTCCCTTCTCTACGAGGAAGACGGAGAGACAAAGGTAGACGGAGACCCGACGGAGGGGGCCCTCATTGTGTCGGCCATCAAGGCGGGGCTGCAACCGGAGAAGGAACGTTCTGTATATCGTCAGCTCGCACTGATTCCGTTCGAATCCGAGCGCGGCTACATGGCCACCCTTCACGCGCACGGTGAGGAGAGATACATTTTTGTCAAAGGAGCCCCCGAAAAAATTCTCGAACTCTGCACGACGTGTATGGCAAAGGACAGTTTCAGTGCCGGGGAAATCCTCCGCACCTCCCATCTGTTTGCCACGGAAGGTATGAGAGTGCTGGCCATGGCGTATCGCAAAGCACCGAATCATCTCACTACCCTCTCTTATGGGGATGTGGAAGGCGACCTCGTCCTGGCCGGCATCCAGGGAATGATCGATCCCCCGAGGGAAGAGGTCGTTGAGGCAGTCAAGGGCTGCCGCCAGGCGGGAATCCGGGTCGTCATGATCACCGGTGATCACCCCACGACGGCATTTGCCATCGGCCGCAAAGTAGGAATCGCCAGGGAAAACGATCGCGTTCTAACGGGCAGGGAGCTTATGGACATGAGCGATGAGGAACTTGGCAAGCTGATCCGGGAGGTTTCCGTATACGCGAGGGTGGCTCCGGAACAGAAACTGCGAATCGCCCGACAGATGATGGATCAGGGGGATATCGTCGCGATGACGGGCGATGGTGTAAACGACGCGCCCGCCCTCAAGGCCGCCCATATCGGCATCGCCATGGGAAAGAAGGGCACAGACGTTGCGAAAGAGGCCTCCGACATGGTCCTCCTCGACGACAATTTCACGACGATCTTTAAGGCCGTGGAGGACGGCCGCGTCGTTTTTGAAAATATTCGAAAAGTCGTGTTCTTCCTGATTCCTACAGGTGTTGCGGCCATTGTTTCCATCATCGGCGCCCTGATTCTTGGTATCCCCATTCCTTACCTTGCCTCTCAGCTTCTCTGGATCAATCTGGTCACGAACGGCATTCAGGACATCGCCCTGGCCTTTGAACCCGGCGAGAAAAATATCCTAAAGAGGCCTCCCTTTTCACCTGCTGAGGGAGTCATGTCGCCTGTAATCGTGCAGAGGACAGTCATTGTGGGCCTGTTGATTTCCATCGGCATCGTCTGTAATTTCGCCCACGCCCTCGACAGTGGGCTGTCCCTGGAAAAAGCGAGGACCGTCGCCGTGACGACGATGGTCTTTTTCCAGTTCTTCCAGGCCTGGAACAGCCGATCCGAAACGGAATCCGTGTTCAAGATACCGTTCTTTTCCAATCCCTTCCTTTTCTTTGGTCTCCTGGCGGCTTTATTTGTCCACCTAGCCGCTATCTACATGCCCTCGCTGCAATGGCTCCTGCAGATGGAATCGTTGAGCGGAAGTGAGTGG
>CAZMBE010000010.1:52311-85148 GCA_964564625.1 uncultured Syntrophaceae bacterium
AGGTCATCCCAGCGTTGAAGACATATATACACAGCTCCAGAGAGACTTCCCTGGGATCAGCGAAGCGACGGTGTATCGCAACATACTGCTCATCAAATCATTGGGGGAGGTTCTCGAGCTTGGTTTCGCAGGAGAAAGCACCCACTATGACGGCCGCAAACCGCATCCTCACCCCCATATAGTGTGCACCAAATGCAGGAAGATAATCGACCCTGATCTTGATAGCTTGAATGAAATGATGAAGGAAATTAATGAAGAAAGCGGTTTTGAAATTCTGACATATCGCCTTGATTTTTTCGGCATATGTCCCGAATGCCGTGGCAAATGAGAAAAGAATTTTTTTTGATAATAATTGCAATTGATTATCATTTGTTTTTATATCGCAATTAAATATCAATCCTATTTAGAACGGCACAGGAAATAGAAACTGAAGCAGGGGATTGCATGGGCAGACACTCAGAAAATCCCCTGGTATAAGAAGAACAATATTGATTAAAAAAACATCAAGGAGGAAACAGTATAGAAAAGAACATGAGTGAAGTTTATCACGGTGACAAAGCGGCAATGGAGCGGAAACGGCCTTAACCTGTCAATTGATTGAGGTAAAGGAACCATCCGGCGTGAAAGGAAAGAAAGAGCAAGAAACCAGCATGATCATTGATTTACACAAACAAAGGAGGACGATATGAAGATAGTAAAAGTTGACCATATAGGAGTTGCAGTGAACAGCATTGACTCAGCCCTCAAATTTTTCAGGGATACCCTTGGTTTAAAACTCGAAGGAAGCGAAACCGTGGCCGAACAGAAAGTAACAACGGCCTTTCTCCCCGTGGGCGATACGGAGGTGGAACTTTTGGAGTCCACGGCTCCGGACGGCCCTGTAGCAGGGTTTATCGAGAAAAGGGGTGAAGGTGTCCAGCACATCGCGTTTGTGGTGGACGATATTGAAGGGGCTCTAAAAGAGTTACAAGACAAAGGCATCCGCCTGATTGATAAAGTGCCCCGCATGGGAGCCGGCGGGAAGAAGATAGCCTTTATCCATCCGAAGGAAACATACGGTGTTCTGGTTGAGCTTTGCCAGATGATATGACAATGTGACATAAGACAGGTGCGGTGACAACTCCCATGCCCGGTCTTATCGTTGACGTGACCTGTCAGGTCGGCGACAAGGTAAAAGCGGGTCAGCAGGTAGTGATCCTGGAGGCCATGAAGATACAGAATCCTCTCAACTCGGCGATTGACGGAGAGGTGAAGGCTATCTTCGTGAAACAGGGTGACGCCGTCGCGATTGGTCAGGTGCTGGTTGACATCGGATAATGTGAAAATGAAAAAGTATCAAAATTGACCGTAAAGTATTTTCTATGATATGTTACCGCTGACTCTCTAGCAGGTTTGAAAAAACGAACATGCGCTTCTGATTCCTTTTCTGAAGGATGATCTCCAGGAATTTCACAGACAGGCAATCCAGCGGTTAACGTAATATTTCACAGCGGTCAAACTTAATCATAAAGAATATAGGTAAATTTAGAGTTATCATTGAGCAAGCATAAACCACTATTTTCAGAGTGCCTGTTTTGCGCACAGAACACAAGAAAGGAGTAAACATTATGACTGAAAACAGCAAGTGCCCGGTAACTGGTAGAATGAGCAAACAAGTGGCCGGTGGTGGCACGTCGAACCGCGACTGGTGGCCCAATCAGTTGAACCTCAGAATTCTCCACCAGCAAGATAAGAAAAGTAACCCGATGGGCGAGGACTTCAACTACGCCGAGGAGTTCAAGAAACTCGACCTTGAGGCCCTAAAGAAAGACCTCTATGCCCTGATGACCGACTCTCAGGACTGGTGGCCGGCCGACTACGGTCACTACGGGGGGCTCTTCATCCGGATGGCGTGGCACAGCGCCGGCACCTACCGCATGGGCGACGGCCGCGGGGGCGCAGGGACCGGCAATCAGCGCCTGGCGCCCCTCAACAGCTGGCCCGACAACGTGAACCTTGACAAGGCTCGCCGTCTGCTCTGGCCGATCAAGCAGAAGTACGGCAAAAAGATTTCCTGGGCCGACCTGATGATCCTCGCCGGCAACTGCGCCCTGGAGTCGATGGGATTCAAGACCTTCGGCTTCGCCGGCGGTCGTGTGGACGTCTGGGAGCCGGAGGAGGACATTTATTGGGGCTCTGAGGACGAGTGGCTTGGCGACAATCGCTACTCCGGCGACAGGGATCTCGAGAATCCGCTTGCCGCCGTGCAGATGGGCCTCATCTACGTGAACCCGGAAGGGCCGAACGGCAACCCCGATCCGGTCGCCTCCGGCCGTGACGTTCGAGAAACCTTTGCGCGCATGGCCATGAACGACGAAGAGACTGTCGCCCTCGTCGCCGGCGGACACACCTTCGGCAAATGCCATGGCGCCGGCCCTGCAACCCATGTGGGTCCGTCACCTGAGGGCGCCGGCATTGAGGAACAGGGACTCGGATGGAAGAGCAGCTTCGGCAACGGCAAAGGCGGCGATACAATCAGCAGCGGCATCGAGGGAGCCTGGAAGCCGAACCCGACCAAATGGGACGTGGGCTATCTGAGGATACTGTTCAAATACGAGTGGGAACTGGTCAAGAGTCCTGCCGGCGCGCATCAGTGGCTGGCCAAGGATGTCGCCGAAGCGGACATGATAGTGGATGCACATGATCCTTCCAAAAAGCACCGGCCGATGATGACCACGGCGGACCTTTCCCTCCGCTTTGACCCGATCTATGAGCCCATCGCGCGGCGTTACCTGAAGAACCCCAAGGAATTTGCCGACGCGTTTGCCCGGGCGTGGTTCAAGCTGACCCACCGCGACATGGGCCCCCGCTCGCGCTATCTCGGCCCGGAAGTTCCGGCGGAGGAACTGATCTGGCAAGACCCGGTGCCGGCAGTTAATCATGATCTGATCAACGCGCAGGACATCGCCTCCCTCAAGGCAAAGATCCTTGCATCGGGCCTGACGATATCGCAACTGGTCTCGACCGCCTGGGCTTCGGCGTCCACATTCCGCGGCTCCGACATGCGCGGCGGCGCCAACGGGGCACGCATCCGTCTTGCGCCGCAGAAGGATTGGGAAGTCAACCAGCCCGATCAACTGGAGAAAGCGCTTAAGACACTGGAGCGAATCCAAAAAGAGTTCAACGACGGACAGTCCGGCGGGAAGAAGGTCTCCCTCGCCGACCTGATCGTCCTGGGCGGGTGCGCAGCCGTCGAGCAGGCGGCGAAGAATGCCGGTCACAAGGTCACGGTTCCCTTCACGCCGGGACGCACGGATGCGTCGCAAGCGCAGACCGATGCGGTCTCCTTCGCTGTCCTCGAGCCGAAGGCGGACGGGTTCCGTAACTACCTCAAGGCCAAGTACAGCGTATCGGCAGAGGAACTGCTGGTTGACCGGGCGCAATTGCTGACGCTTACCGCTCCTGAAATGACGGTTCTCGTGGGCGGTATGCGAGTCCTGAATGCCAACTTCGGACAGTCCCAGTACGGGCTCTTCACCAAGCAGCCGGAAACGCTCACCAATGACTTCTTCGTGAATCTGCTCGACATGAGCACCACGTGGAAAGCTACCGCGGAAGACGATAACGTGTTCGAGGGGCGTGATCGCAAAACAGGCGAACTCAAGTGGACCGGAACCCGTGTCGACCTCATCTTCGGTTCGAACTCCCAGCTTCGGGCCGTCGCGGAAGTCTATGGTTGCGCGGACTCCCAGGAGAAGTTCCTCCGCGACTTCGTAGCAGCGTGGGACAAAGTCATGAACCTTGACCGTTTCGACCTTGCCTGATCGTAACATAAACGTCTTCGAGGGCTTCCGACAGGGCGGCGAAAAAACGGTCAGCGAACATCCGGTTCCAGCGGACGGCTTACCGCCTCCGCTGAACCGGAATGTTGTACATTTCATTTGTGAACCCATGCTACGGTTAATCATAACAAACAGAAGGTTGCCCGCGATGAGGGCGGGCAACCGCCACCCATGAACCCCACCATGATTGATTGATGATGAGGTGAAAAATTTTAATTCCTTCTTTCTTGAGAAGATCTGCCAGATGTCCGCATACACGTAACCCTTATTAAAGATTTCATTGACAGTCCTGTTGATTTTCATTAGTTTCTCACAACGTCTGTTGCTTGCTTTCATGACGGCCCTCAATTCGCGTATCCGTAGGCATCGTCTTAGATTCCCTGATATGAAGGTAATGAAAGGTTCGTCGGCAAATCAGCAGAAACATGAAATACCGTGTATCACTATGGGGCATGACGATGAAAGAAGAAATGAAGACCAAGCAGCAACTCATTGCTGAGTTAGCCGCATTGCATCATAGAATTGAAGAGCTGGAGCGATTAGAGGCCGAGCGCAGAAAGACAGAAACATCCCTATGGAAAAGTGAAAAAAAATACCGGACTCTGATTGAATCCACATTGGACTTTGTCTTTGCAGTCGATCGGAAAGGCATGTTCACGTATATAAACCCACGCTTTGAGCTGGTTACGGGACGAAGCGCTTCTGAATTGATTGGCCGGCCGTTCACCACGGTTATTCCCCCTGAATCCGCGGAAACAGCCATTACACAATTTAAGCGAGGAGTTAAAGGCGAGAAAGGCGTCCCTTACGAAATTGAAATTATCCATAAAAGCGGCAGCAGGATTCCTGTGGAATTTAATGTAACCACCCTGCGTGATGACAACAATCAGCCCATCGGCCGATATGGAATCGGACGTGATACTACCGAACGAAAGCGAGCAGAGTCGGCGCTCAAGGAGAGCGAAGACACGCTCCGGAGCATTGTCCATGGTTCCCCCATATCCACCTTTATGATCGGAAAAGACCACAGGGTAATTCACTGGAACCGCGCGTTGGAAGAACTAAGCCAGATCAGGGCTCAAGAGGTGGTTGGCACCCGCGATCAATGGAGGGCCTTTTATCGGGAGGAACGGCCTTGCATGGCAGATATCCTGGTCGATGAAGATTTTGATAAAATTTCTGAGTGGTATGGGGAAAAGTACAAAAAATCGGGTTTGCTGGAAGAAGCGTATGAGGCACTAGATTTTTTCCCGGATCTTGGAAACGGAGGGAAATGGCTTCGATTTACGTCAGCCGCCATTCGGGACACAAAAGGAAATCTGATTGGCGCGGTAGAAACCCTTGAAGACATGACAGACCGCAAGAAAGCAGAACAAGAACTCATCGAAAGCGAGGAAAAGTATCGTCTGGTTGTGGAAAATGCGGGAGAATCGATTTTTGTTGCCCAGGACGGAATAATCAAATTTGTCAATCGTGCAACACTGGACATTATGGGATATCCTGAAGAAATAATAGCTTCACAACCTTTTATAGAGTTTATTTACCCTGATGATCGCGACATGGTATTCGAACGCCACATGAAAAGGATGCGAGGTGAAGATACTATTCCTATCTATTCGTTTAGGGTCGTCGCGAAGGATGGAACCGTGAAATGGGTGGAGATCCATGCGGCCCTCATTTCATGGAAGGGGAAACCGGCTACGCTCAATTTTATCAGTGATGTTACGGAGCGTAAACGCACAGATGAAATGCTGCGACAATCTGTTTCCCTTCTTTCCGCTACCTTGGAATCCACCAATGACGGTATTCTCGTCGTTGGTAAAGATGCTCATGTGTTAAGCGTGAATAATAAATTCCTGTCAATGTGGGGCATTCCTGAATCGCTGGCAACGTCGAGAGATGATACTGCATTATTGGCCTTTGTGATGGGTCAGATGAAAGATCCTGAAAGTTTTATTGAGAAAGTACACTATCTCTATTCTCGTCCGGAGGCAGAAAGTTTTGATCTGCTGGAGTTTGAAGACGGCCGAATATTTGAACGATACTCGCAACCGCAGAAAATGGGGGATGAGATTATTGGGAGGGTCTGGAGCTTTCGTGATGTAACTGAACGCAAGCGGGCGGAAGACGAGTTGAGGGAATCCCAGAGGCTGCTTTCTGAAATCATCTAATTCCTGCCTGACGCGACGCTTGTCATTGACAAGAATGGTAAGGTTATCGCATGGAACAGGGCAATGGAAGGGATGACGGGGATAAAGGCCGAAAAAATGCTCGGCAAAGGTAATTACGAATATGCCCTCCCCTTCTACGGCGAGAGAAGACCTCTTCTGATTGATTTTGCTCTTCATCCGAATCCGGAGATGGAAAAACATTATACGGCAATCCGGAGGCAGGGTGACAAAATTTTCGGTGAAGCCTTCACGCCAAATTTACCTCCGGGCAATATCCATCTCTCGGCAACAGCGTCCGTGTTACGCGATTCCAAAGGTGAGATTTATGCGGCCATAGAATGTATCCGTGATAACACCGATCGCAAGCAGGCAGAAGGAGCTTTGCGCAAAAGTGAGGAAAACTTCAGATTTATTACAGAAAGAATGACTGATGTCATTTGGACACTCGATTCCAACTTGAACGTAGTCTATGTGAGTCCTTCTGTTTCAAAAGCCCTTGGCTTTACCCCGGAAGAGCGAAAGAAACAGTCTATCGTTGAAAGGATTACTCCTGAATCATTAAAAAACATTCAGGAAAGAATCGACCTCGAACTCCAATTTGATCGTGAGAATGGTGTCGATCCGGAAAGAACCATAACAATAGAACTGGAGTATTACCATAAAGATGGCTCTACGGTATGGCACGAAAGTGTGATAAGCGCTACTCGCGATGATGAAGGTAATATCGCAGGTTTTCATGGCGCCTCCCGGAATATTACTGAACGGAAAAAGATCGAGAAGGAACGCCGAAGACTTGAGGAACGATTGCGCAGGGCGGAGAAAATGGAGGCCTTGGGATCCTTGGCAGGAGGTGTTGCTCATGATTTGAACAATGTACTCGGCGTTCTTGTTGGATATTCGGAACTGCTTCGGGAAAAAATCCCCCAAGAGGATAAACTGAGACGATATATTGACAGCATGCTGAAATCCAGCCAAAGAGCATCCGCCATTATTCAGGATCTGCTGACATTGGCCAGAAGGGGTGTGGCAGTCTCCGAGGTTATCAATCTGAATACCGTTATCTCCAACTATCTCAAGACTCCAGAGTTCGAAAAGGTAACAGCATATCATCAGTATGTGACTATTAAGACTCAACTTGAGGAAGATCTATTAAATATAAAGGGTTCCCCGGTGCATTTAGAAAAAACACTGATGAACCTGGTATCAAATGCGGCAGAAGCCATATCGGACGGGGGAAATGTGACGATCCGGACAGAGAATCGCTACCTTGACAAACCAATCCGCGGTTATGATGATGTGCGCGAAGGGGATTATGTCGTGTTGACCGTATCCGACACTGGAAAGGGTATCTCGGCCACGGAAATTGATAAGATTTTTGAACCTTTTTACACAAAGAAGGTTATGGGAAGAAGCGGAACCGGTCTTGGATTAACCGTTGTATGGGGAACGGTGAAGGATCATGACGGATACATTGATGTGCAAAGCAATGATAGCACGGGGAGCACTTTTACAATTTACTTCCCGGCAACGAGAGAAGACCTGGCGATGCCCCAACCAGCCATATCTCTCGAGCACTACATGGGAAGGGGTCAGTTGATTCTCGTAGTGGATGACGTGAAGGAACAGCGAGAAGTGGCTACAGTCATGCTGACGAGGCTCGGCTACAAGGTTCATGCTGTATCCAGCGGGGAAGACGCGGTGGAGTATGTGAAAACCAATACAGCGGATCTGCTGGTTCTGGATATGATTATGGACCCTGGGATCGACGGCCTGGAGACCTTCCGGCGGGTCCTTCAAATTAACCCCGCACAAAAAGCTATCATCGTCAGCGGTTTTTCCGAGACGGATCGGGTAAAAAAGGTCCAGGCAATAGGAGCCGGCGCCTACGTCAAAAAACCCTACATCCTTGAGAAGATAGGTCTGGCAATCAGGGATGAGCTATTGAAAGATGCGTTGCATTCCCGCGACGTGTAATTATCTTCATACTACACATTTTTCAACTGTTGAGCACTTTTGATACATGAACAAATGAAACTCTTGAGTACTTCATTTCCTCCATAAAGAGCTTGATGGCACTTGCCGTGTCTGGGAACGGGTGGCCAATGCCGACAGCCGTTCCGTAATGCAGTGCACATTGCTTTAATTTGTGCAATTGCAAAAGGATGGCTGATTCGGAAAGAATGTTGTCAAGGAAAATGTGTCTGTATGCCGCAGGCATATGCAGTGTTCTGGCAATCTTGTATGCCTTTGAATGCTGTGAAGTACGGCTGTCTACGAAAAACATTCCGCTGTCTTTAATAACCCTGAGGGTTTCCATCATTTTTTCCCGCGATCCCGTAAACCTTGATCCCATGTGATTGTTGATTCCCTTCGCAAAGGGCAGTCCGGAAATATTTTCTTCTATGATTTTGTTTATCTTGTCCGGATCGTCTCCTGTATACAGGGCCCCCGGACCAGGGTCAAGTCTTGGGTCATCGGGTTCCATAGGCTGGTGAAGCATGACCTCCTGTCCGCAGTCATTGATTTCTTTGGATAGAATGTTGGAATATCTCAACCGGGGGAGAACCGCAAAGGTAAGGGGAATTTTCAATGTAAAAAACTGACTGGCCTGGGACATGCTGAGCCCGATATCATCGATAATCAGTGCAATGGACGGCTTCAGGGAACAAGGAATGGCTTGTTTCTCGAAGGCAAAGGCTTTCGTGAAACCACTGAGGCTTAAAAGATAACCTCCCAGCAGAAAGGCACCCTTCATTAGAAAGCTTCTTCTGTTCAACAGTCTCCTCTTTTTCAGACTCAGAAATGACCAGGCACGTGCAACACAATAAAGGTATCCGCTTCAACATCCGGTGTGGAAGCTTCGTGATGAGTTTCTACAATATATAGTGGTTAAAGTCAAGAATTGATACAACATATTGTCATATTTTTCTGAGAGGATTCGTTTTCAAGAGAAAATCCTGGCACGCATCAGTGTAGTATCCGGTGACCCAGTCATCACTCAAATCTGCCATGACTTGTTTATGACTCGCAGAACAGTTTCAGAAGGTTCTTTACTTATGGAAGTGACGCCGGCTTTTATACAAGAAAACCCACTGTTAATCGCGCAGAGGCAAGTTTATTGGTTCGGTATGGGAAAAATCTCTCGAGGTATTGTCGAGAGGCATGGAAATAAAGGCAGGAAAGAGTATCCAAAATAGAGTTCAGGGTTGTTGATACGTCATTTTGGCAACAGTGTCTCCGCCAGAGCCGCCCAGTAGCTGGCACCTACAGGTAGTATGCGGTCGTTAAAGTCATACAATGCCTGGTGTAGCAGGCCGTGTTCTCTGGGTTTACCGCCGCCGATCCCCATGTACGCGCCCGGTTTCTCTTTCAGCAAAAAGGCAAAATCCTCCGATGTCATGACCGGGGTTATATCGGCAAAGACTTTATCGCCACCCGATACTAAAATTGCCGCCCGGACCGCCTCATCCGTTTCCCGATCTGTGTTCACCAGCGTGGGGTAACGTCGCTCGTATACGATATTCATGGTTACACCAAATGAAGCGGACACACCCGCACATATTTCTCTCATGCGCGACTCAACTCTATCCTGTACAGAGGTGAGGAAATGGCGCGTCGTACCCCGAAGCTTTACTGCATCGGGAATTATATTGTAGGAGGTACCGCCGTGTATTTCGGTGACACTGACCACCGCTGCCTGCGTCGGATTAACATCACGACTTATTATGCTCTGGAGAAGGTTTACCAAATAGGACGAAGCAAGAATGGGATCTTTCGCGTTCTGTGGCGTGGCTGCATGCCCACCTTTGCCGATGATTTCAATAGTAAAGACATCGTACGCAGCCATCATCGGCCCCTTGCATATAGCAAATGTTCCTTCGGGCAGTACGGGAAAGTTATGCAGTGCGAACACAGATTTAACAGGAAACTCCTTGAAAAGTCCTTCCCTGACCATTCTTCCTCCTCCTCCTTCATTTTCCTCAGCCGGCTGGAAAATGAAATGAACCCTCCCGCGGAATGTATCACTTTCTGCCAGATATTTCGCTGCCCCTAAAAGCATGACCATGTGGCCATCATGACCGCAGGCATGCATTTTCCCCTCATTGCGGGAGGCGTAAGGAAGACCTGTAGCCTCCGTAATATCTAGAGCGTCCATGTCGGAACGGAAACCGACGGCCGGATGCTTGTCTTTTCCTCTTTCAACAGTACCCACCACACCGGTCCCGGCAAGGCCTCGATGGACGTCAAGGCCGAAAGACAGCAGCTTTTCTGCTACAAATGTGGAAGTCTCATATTCCGAAAAGGCCGTTTCCGGCATGGTGTGAAGTTCATGACGCCATCGCATCATTTCCTCACTCATTGCTCCGATCTTTTCATGAACCGCCATTTTCGGGTTCCTCCTCATCATGCGAATTTTTCGCCAGCCTAATCAAACTGGTTTTATAGAAAGTCAGCGTTTGCCTTACATTGTTCTGCTCACGGAAGCAGAAATCGCGTATATTCATGGCATTACAACGGAGACTGCTCTCGAATTTCACTATCTGGACGGGAGTTGAAGGATCTTTCAAATCTTTACTCAGCCATCAATAATGAAAGTGGCCTGCAGGACAATTGAAAAATAAGTAAAACGTAAATAAAAAAACTAATCGTGTCAAAGGGAAAGTTGTGAATTATGTATTGATGCTATTTCTTGTGTAAGGCACCCTTCATTAATAATCCTTGACATAATCACCCGATCAACTTATATTACAGATACTTTTATCGCTGGTTTTGGCCATATGTTCCCAGAGCTTGTGAAAGGCTTCTGGGTTTTTTTTGGAGCCTTAAAAATCCCCTTTCAATAAACACGTGGGCCGTCCAGGACGAAGGCAGGTGTAATATGGCAAGACAAAGTCAAAACAAGTTTATTAAGCGGCAGAAGGAACTTGAACGCATGCGAAAAGCGAAAGAAAAAATGGCGCGGCGACAGGGGAAGAGGGACAATTCGATGGAATCCGAAGAGTCCCAGACATCGGACCAACCATCACAGACCGTGGAACCTCATGAATAAATAATCAATACCAGAACCATAAATAAATATACAAACTCAGGGAAAAACCTGATATATAGTCAAAAATTTTATTAAGGAGCTTTTATGAACATTTACGTAGGTAACTTATCGTACACGGTCACGGAAGAGGATTTGCGTCAGGCTTTTGCGAATTTTGGGCAGGTAGCATCCGCAACAATCATTAAGGACCAGTCCAGCGGCCGATCCAAAGGATTTGGATTTGTTGAGATGCCCGCAGAAGAAGAAGCCAGGGCAGCCATCAGCGGGATGAATGGCAAAGAGATGAAAGAAAGGAAATTGAACGTGAATGAAGCTCGCCCCCGATCAGATGATCGCCGTGGAGGTGGCAGTGGCAGGCGGCCCGGAGGCAGACCACGCTATTAAGCTGTGTTTCCTCTACCCTCAGTCAGGTGATGTTATGAGTAAGCGCCGCTCTAAATTTATCTGCATTTTACCAATCATATTCATCGTTAATTTACTTCTGGCTTCCTGTATAGAAGAGGGAGCAGTCATTTCCAAACCGGATGAATTCACACACATATTTGAAGCGAACGACACCATCGTTATGAGGGCAATTGCACTGGTATACAAAGAAAAAGGGTTAGGGAACCCCACGATAAATACCGAAAAGAGCCTGGTGGAGTCAGATCACGTTATAAAAGATGACTGGAGAAGCAAAACCATAGCACGTGTAAAAAAGATCAACTGGAAAGAGTGTGAAGTCACCCTTTCTGTCATTACAGAGAAAAAAACAGCAAAAGGCTGGGAAATGAGGAGGCTCCTGGAAAAACAGCAGTATGACAGTCTTTTCAACGCCATAGATCTTCAAGTTTATCGGGAGTTGTATAAGGTTAGAGAGGGAAGGGTCAGCCCTTGACAGGCTGTTGAAAACCTTCATCTGCGGAGTTGCGCTACACCCTTAGTAGTTCACCGTATATCTATGCCCGCCTCACGAAGCAGGTTATGCGCGCCCTGCATCTGCATCTCTTGTAACACCCTTTTGTGCAGAGTGTGTATCAGCACCTTCTTGAGAAACCGTTGATCCGGGGGGATACATTTATTTATTCACAGTGCTTCGTCAATTCCCCCCACACAATTCACCAAGCGCAGTGATATCATCCGGGGCAAGTTCAAGCGAATCCGATTGGTTCAGCCTGTACATAACCGCATTCGGATTATCATTATGTTGCAATCCCAATGCATGACCAAACTCATGGACAAGTACACGCACCAGTCTGTCGCCCTTATCAAACTGGTAGACCGTAATTGTTTGCTTCCCACCCTTGCTTTCATAATTACCTTCACAGAACTCACTGCCTAGTTTTTTGCCCGCATCCTGGTAATTCACCATGTCAAGATTATAGTGAGCAGCTATCTCATTTATCACGACCACCATACTATTCATTGTGTCCGCCATATTTTTCAACTCTTCCTGCCGAGACAGAAGTCGTGCGCGCAGTGTGTGTAATTCCCCCTTTTCCTCCATCAGCTTCTTATATCCGTCTTCCTTAATCCCGCCTTGTCTCTGCCGGGATTCGATTTCAACGTTGAAGGCACCCACACGTGAATTGTATGTGTTGAAATCAGTCGCAAGCTCTGAATTTTTCTGTTCATACTCCGATTTAAGATTTTCCAAGCGAAGTTTTAACTCATCATGGGAATTTTTCGTATTACCAATCTGGTAGTTCAGGCTTTTCAGCCGATCAGTTGCTTCCTGACGGTAGTCATAAATGAGGTTGATCTCGATTGTTCCTTTCAAATCCTCCCGGAAAAGCTCACGCGAAAAAGGCTTGGCCCATACTGATGCGGCCCTTCTCACCGAGTCCGCAAACTCCTGGCGGCTGAGGCCGAACCGCTCATCTACCTTGCCTATGCTGTATGTGAGAGGTTCCTGACATGGGCGCGGCATCCTGTAAAAAATGATGACAAGGACAGTCAAGATCATAAGAAGAAAAAGGAATCGGAAGCGACTTCTTCCTGATTCTCCCATTACACAAAGATGCATAATTGCCGGTTTCCTATGATAAATATGCCCGCCAACCTGCCAGTATAGAGCCGAGCCGTAAATCGAGAGCTCCCGAGGCCTCTGCGACAGGAGTAAAACCGCACTCCCGGCAGTTGACCTTACCCCTGCTTTTCACATAGCACCCCTGAGTCATGATTCCGTCAGGATCGATGTTTATCAATACATCATCATGGCAGCGCCAGGTGTTCCCGATCATAGCGTGCAAACAGTACTCAGAGTTGACAATAGGATATGACTTTTTAAGACGCACGACACTCTCCAGTGCCATTTTACGCTCACCCGGTGAAAGGGCAAGGAGCGATTCACCTTGACCGTATGGATAAAACAGCTGCACCGATAACCCCCTCACGGCAGGGACATGCCTGAGTAGTGCCACCAGTTGATCCAATTCGCGCCAATTGTGCCGGTTCATTGTGAAATGGACCATCACCCGGGGATGAACGGCATTATTGAGAGTTGACCATACCCGTGCAAAAGAACCGCTTCTCAATCGGTCATGGGTCCCATTCAGGCCGTCTACACTGACCCAGATCACATCCGCTTGAATATCCAGGGGGAAGGTGCCGTTGGTGGTTACTGCCACACGGAGAAACTGCTTCTTTGCATAACCAACAAGATCATTAAGATCATGGCTTCCGTCCCGCCAGAGGAAGGGTTCTCCCCCCTCGAATACTATAAGCCTTGTTCCGTAATGTTTAAGAGTGTCTAATGCCTGTATAGCGCCATTCCAGGATATCTGGGAATTATTATCCTTAGCACGCCCATGAAAAGGGCAGGCACTGCAGGAGAGATTGCAGTGATAGGTAAGTTTAAAGCTGGCAAGCAACGGTATTTTTTGTCCGAAGATCTTCCTTCGGACATAGAAATCAAAAAGGTCAATTGCCCAGAGAGAGCGGCGAACTCTATTCATCATAATGTCTGTGGTATGTGTGAAGATTTGATGGTTTCATATGTCACAAAAGAACCTTTTTATCAAGCCTGTTCCTCAGTCATATCCGTTTCACATAATTTCATCCGCCATAGGAGAAGAGGTTTTGGAAAAGCAATTGAATGCGTCTCCCTACACATATCCATTATTTTGGATAGACCTGCAATTTTAACGCATGGCCTATGGCCTAAATGCTTCCATAAGGGCATCCATGTGCTCTCCCCTCTTGATGAGGCGTACCGCAGTAAATCCTGCCTGTGAGAGATCTGCTTTAATTTCCTCATACGTATAGGTTCCTCCCCCTGTGGTTCCCAGAAGCATATTAACGGCGAAGATGGCTCCATCTTTGGGATGGATCCGGTTGGGGTCCATGACATGGTCACGGATAATAATTCTTCCTCCCCGATCAAGAGAACGGAAAATCTTATGGTAGAGGTCCATATTTTGTGCAGGACTGTTTTGATGGATAATTGCGGAGACAAACGCGAGGTCATGTCCGGGGGGAAATTCATCCTGATAAAAATCTCCGGAAACCAGAGTTACACGGTCGAGCATCCCGGCCGTGCTCAGGCGTCCGCGGGCCATTTCCACAACCTCGGGCATATCAAACAACGTCGCTCTCATGTCGGGAACCATACGAAGAAATGCAATAGTGTAAGTTCCTGAAGCTCCACCCACATCGAGCAAGGCCTTTGCTGAACCAGGATGAACGGCGGTTACAATCGCCTCCGCCTGTGGTTCCGCAACAACATGCATCGCCCCGATGAAGGCGCGAATTTCGTCAGTAGTACGAAATGGAATTGTTTTTCGCGCTGAATCATTTTCCCCCTTTACAACATTCGTCAAACAGGACCACCTCAACCAGAGGTGGGCTGCATGGAGAATCATGGGGAGCACTGAACCGGGCTGATCCTCAGATAGAAATGGGATATGGGAAGATGCACACCCATAGACATTATCTTGTTTGGTGAGAAGACCCATTGCCGCGAGGGCGTCCAGAAGTATGGTTAACGAGCGAAGATCAGATCCGGTTCTTCTCGCAACCTCTCTCGCAGTTAAAGGTGCCTGACTCAGAAGGGTAAAAAGGTTCAGTTCGGCCCCGGAAAGCAATATGCGGCTTTCCATAAAATTCCTGGCCAATCTCAAGATATCTTCCGGACTATCGTAGCTCATTACAGCCTCCCCCATCGGTATATCAAACGACAATGTGTAAAAATGATTGTTGTGTCAGGATACTTACTGTCTATAAAATATTCAACAGGAAATAAGGGACAATGTCACAGTGTAATTGATCGATAAAACTCTCACGCAGATTACATCACAAAAAGCAAGAAGAGTCCGAACATGATACATACCCCTAATTTTGGCGCTTCACCGCATGTCTTGAGGTGGTGGAGCGAAACTTTCGTTATCCCAGAGCCGGTTGTAGTAACGTCCGTATGTCCTTACGCAGTTGATAATGTTCTTCCGGCAAAGATTCTCACGCCACTCATACTTGATCAGGATAGAGTCTGCCGCTCTGTTTTCAGGATCGAATTGGACTCTCCGCGAAGGTGAATACTCCTCCCCCCCGAAGCCGGTACCGGCATTTTCCGAAGACTCGGCCCGGGGAGAGGGAGCTGCTTTCCCCATGGCGCCATCCTGCGCGCGCTTCTCACGACCTGAGTAACAAAGACCTGGCGACGGTTCATAGCGTCTGATTTCCGGATAGACAGTCACAACAATTACCCCCATGGCAGACTGATCCCCGAAGGCAGCTGCATATGAATCAGGAACATCAGTGAAGTAAAACCGGTTGACGCGATTCTGTCCTGTTCGCCAGCCGGAAAAATCGTTCGTGACATAGGGATCGAGGATGTACATTCTTTCCGTGTTCCTGAGCCACGACTTCTGCCCAGAGATGATATTCCTGCCATCAACCGCAACAACCACGCCTACTCTTCTGTTGAGGTTGTTTTTTACTACAATCCGGTAATGGTCTCCCTTTACAGCCTCGGCATATACCTTTTTCAAGACATTAGTGCTTTTCACCGTATAGAAGGGAATCGACCACCCGTTATCGGTGATGACACTGACCTCAACCGCATTGCCCACTATGGCTGCTGATACAGTGTTGACCCAAAGTAATACAACCACGCACAGCGATAAAAATGTTTTCATGACTTCCTCCTTCTGATTATTGGCGTTTGTTTTGCCTTTGGTTAATTAGACAGAAAAAGGAAGAAAAAAGTTCCCAGAGAAAGTGAAGGTCACTGCCCATATTTTTTGAAGAATTTGCGAAAAGTCAACAAATCCTATGACATCCCTAAAGGCCGTATCACACGATATTTGCTTGGCACAGTGTAATACGCCGAGGTTCGAAGGGAAGCGCTGAGGGATCAAAGGGTTCAAGGACACTCGAAGACAGTCTCCGGCGGGGAACCATGGATCACTATAAGATGGTTTTTGAGACTATGCATTGAGAGGAATTCCACCTTCTATTTGAATAATGGCTGTTTTGTTCATGAATAATGTGTGATGGAAATTACCTCTATTATCATGAGTATTTATCAATACAACAAATGGCGCGAGACTTGTATATCTTAACATATCGTCAAGGTTTCTAAATATCTGCAGATTTACTTTTCCGCTGATTACAAGACCATCAATTGTTTTTATAGATATCTCAACATACTCTTTATTCTCAATATAACTCTCCTGATCCGTATGTCTCACATCTCTTGGTGCAGCCCATACAATAAGATCCTTATTGATAAACACCTTGTCCTTTTTTGTTCCTGAATCATCGATCGTCTTTTCCATTACTATGAAATAGATAGAAGGATCGTTAAAGAGCTCTGATAGCCTATTTTTGTCATACAGATACGCGTTTCCATCTAAAATTGTCCCGTCGCATGTTTCTATGGATACATATTCATAGTTTCTTTCCATTTTTCCCTCCTTAGTATAGATAAAAAGTGATGAAACACATTGCAGGGCCCCCATAGCACCTTCAACTCTTAAAGCGCCTTAAATGGGTGATGCAGGGTTTTGCATAATGTCGGACAGCATGTTTTTCTTGCGCTCATCAGAGAGTCTTTTGATGACATGCCTGTTCTGAATGATGATACATCGGCACGGTTGCAGATTTCATGCTGTGGGAGCAAGGCATGTATCCTGAATGATCGCTTTTTTACGGTTGATAAGGGTACATTCTTGTCTTGAAAGTCCCGAACGGAACGCCTGTGTAATAATAATGTTCTGAAGTCCATACCCAGCCTCCTGAAAAGTGAATTGCGGCAAAAGGCTTAAGGCTTCAGGTCTGTTCTAAAGTTGAAAGATAATTCTTTCGATACAACCCATCTCGTCTGGCGATAACTATAACATATTTGCGAATATCTGATTAATGTATTTTTTTGAAAAAAGGCATTACACAGATAAAACCTGATAACGACCACACTGTCGTTGTGGGCAATCGGTTCTTTGCTTCATATCGATAGTACGGATTCTCCAAGAAAGATCAAAAAACAGAAATTACTGGCCTGGCCACGTTCGGAACGCAAAGTCATACATCCCGAATATTTTCTTCGCAGTGGATTTCCTATATAAATCGTGATAATTTAGAACAAATATGCAATATAAGTGATCAAAATTGCAACCCATTAAACCTGAATGAGAACATTGAGGACTGATTATTGAAGTCTTGTTTCTTGAGGGCGTTAGAATTTCGTATCTATTCATGGTTACATCCGAATAAGGAGATGCTTATGAAAAGATTTTTTTATTCTTTCCTGGCGATAGTGATGGTTGCTTTTTTGTGCGGCTGTATTCAAGATACCACTGTCATACACATAAAGCCGGATGGCACCGGAACCATTGAAGAGACCACCCTTTTTTCCAACAGCATGCTTGAACTCATGGAATCACTGTCAGCCGGCATGGTCGGTATTGAGCATCAGAAAAGTGATCAAGAAAATAAAGAAGCCGCCAAAGGTGACTCAACAAAAGAAAAAGAGAAAACCCGCGATGATGTCTTTGCAAAAATGCTCAAGGATGCCGAAATGCGCGCCGCAACATTTGGTACCGACGTGAAATTCATATCCGCCAAACCGGTAAAAACGGATAAGGGCAGCGGTTACACTGCCGTATATGCGTTCCAGGATATCAGCTTGGTGAAGGTCAACCAGAATCCCGGCAACAAGGTGGATACACACAAAACTGAAAAGAACGATTCAACCCCAAAAGAAGAATTTCTTCGGTTCATATTTGTGAAAGGTTCTCCGTCCAGGCTTGTCGTATCATTTCCTACGCAAAAAGATTTAGCAAGTGATAAGCCAGGCATCCCGGAGAGTACCAACGTCGGCGGAGAAGAATCAAATAAGGAATCAGACAACCAGTCTCTGGAGATGATGAAGAACCTTTTTCAGGACATGAAGCTGAGTATTTCCCTCCGGTTCGAAGGGACTATCGTAAACACAAATGCTACCTACAGGGATGCATCAACGGTCACTCTCATTGAGATGGATTTCGGCAAGATCATGAATAATCCTGTGTTATTAAAAAAGCTGAGTGCCGCGAAGCCACAGACCATCGAAGAAACGAAGGCATTATTTAAACGTGTTGAAGGTCTGAAAGTCGAGACAAATAACCCTGTTACTATAGAATTTAAATAGCATTTCTATCTGTGTCGTACCATGGAAGACCACGATGATTCCTTCATAAGGTGTATCAGGGAATGTTAGGTTTGCTTTTTTCGTCCCGATATGGTATAGAAAATTATACTTGGAAAGGCGTTTCGATAAAGAAACCAGCAGGAGTATGAATATTCTGTCTCAGTTTTTTCACTGTGGGTAGAACATGGAAATTAAACCACCACATGCTCAAGTCTCTATTACCACTCTTGCTACATACCAGCAATCCATCCAAGTACTGCAACGCACTACCATCCTTTCTTCGCCGGCTTCCCCTGATAATATTATTGATCATGTTGCAATAGAGACACGCAGACCTTTACCGACACACACAGACATGACCAGATACAATTCTTTACACCATTATCCCCAAAAGGAAAAAGGAACACTTGTAGATGTCTGGATTTGATATCTGTATCCACATTTCTTCCCGCGTATATTTTTACTATTCTTAACGCAGATATGGAAAGAACACTTCCTTCCAGGAACGCTTACAATAAATCGGGTATGCAGAGTCAGGAACTCTTTAAAGAAAGGAGGTCCGTTAGCTGATTGTCTTACAGCTCTTCATTGTTCCCGATTATAGGAGTGTCACATGGGTCGCACCAGCAAAATAATCCTCTTCTTGTTAGGCTTCCTCGCGGTTATCATGATTGCCGCGTATTTTGTTCTCCCCCCTGTTCTCAAATCATTCCTTGTGAAGACGCTCGCAGAAAATGTGCACCGGGAGGTGGCGCTGAAAGAGATATCCGTAAATCCCCTGAGGCTCACGGTGACACTGGAATCACTCCAGATTAAAGACAGGGGGGGCAACGACAATTTTGTCTCCTTCGAAAAGCTTTTTCTCAACATCGACACGTTCTCTCTCTTCCGACGGGCCCTGATCCTGAAGGAAATCTCCCTGACAAACCCCTTTATCAGAATAACACGGCATAAAGACGGCTCTTACAACTTTTCCGATCTGATCCCAAAAGAGGAGAAGAAAGAGGACAAGCCATCGCCGCCCCTGGAATTTTCCCTGAATAACATCCGGATAGAAAACGGCGGCATTGATTTTGTCGACGGTCCTGTCGGCACGACACATACCGTCCGCGATATGCATATCGCCATCCCTTTCATCTCGAACATTTCCGAGTACGTAGACACTTCAGTGCAGCCCCGGTTCACCGCGACGATCAACGGCGACCCGTACTCCCTGGAGGGTAAAACGAAGATCTTCAAGGACAGCCGCGAGACGATCTTTAACATCACAATTGAAGATCTGGACATCCCCTTCTACCTCGCGTACATCCCACACGATTTGAATATTTCCGTGCCCTCGGGAAAACTTGACGTGAAGTCGACGATCAGCTTTTCCATGGCGTCCGATCGGCACCCCACAATCTCGGTTGCAGGAAATGTGGCGTTGAGGGACTTCATTCTCCGGGACCGGAAAAAGAATAACGTCGCGGGATTCAAGCGTCTCGACGTGGTGATGACAGCCCTGGAGCCCCTTCAGTCAAAATTCCATTTTGCGAAGATCGCGATCGAATCCCCTGAAGTGGATGTGCGCCGGGGGAAAGACGGGACGATCAACCTGCTGACATTAGTGCCGCCAAAAAAGGAGGAAGAGAAACCAGCTAAGCCAGAGCCAAAATCTGCAGATACAAAGCTGCCGACGCTGATCCTTGATGATTTCGATCTTAAGGGCGGGAAGATCGCCTATCGGGACGAGATGCCGCAGAAAGCGATCATCTCCCTTATACAGGACATACACGTAAAGGGTGAAAAGATCTCCACAGTGAAGGACAGCCAGGGGAAAATTTCTGTTTTGATGGACCTCAATAAAGGCAGGGGATCCATTGCCATCAGCGGACCTGTGGGTCTCAACCCCGTGTTCGCCAATCTCGATGTCGACCTGAAGAAGATACGGGTCCGGCCCTTTCAGGAGTATTTCACGGAAAATTTTCGCGTCAACTTCACCAATGGTGACATATCCATCAAGGGGAAGGTATCAGCGAGCAAGGCTCCGGAAAAAGACCTGTCGATCAATTACAATGGAAATGTTCTCCTTGCAAACTTTGCAACGGTGGATAAGATCAATAGCGAAGATTTCCTGAGATTCAAATCCCTGTACGTGAAAAGCCTGAGTGCCGGCTACAATCCCCTCTACGTCCGGATCAAAGACATTTCGTTCACCGATTTCTACATACGAATCATCGTCAATGACGACGGCACACTGAACCTGCAGAATGTGGCCAAACCGGAAGAATCTCCCAAGGAGGAATCGGCCGAGACGAAACCCGCGTCGCCGAAAAAACAGGACAGGGCGCAGCCGGAAGAGAAAAAGGAATACGCAGGAGACATCTTGGCTAAAAACATCGAGATAAACCGTGTCTCGCTCCAGAACGGCACTATCGCGTTTGACGATCATCGCATAAAACCCAACTATTCGTCGACGCTCACGGAACTCACGGGGAGAATGACCGGTGTCACCTCAATCACAACCAAACCCGCAGACGTGGACATCCGGGGGAAGATAGGGCGGCACATACCCATTGAGATCACCGGGAAGATCCACCCCTTCATGTCCAATCTTTTCATGGATCTCAAGGCATCACTGAGAGACTTCAACCTGAGCCCCCTTACACCCTATTCAGGCACGTACGCGGGGTATAAGATCGAAAAAGGGTCCCTTTCCTTCGACCTCTCGTACCTGATTGCTGATAAGAAACTCGACGCGGAAAACAAGGTGGTCATCGACCAGCTCACCCTGGGCGACCGGGTGGAAAGCCCCAAGGCCACCAAGCTGCCCGTGGGTCTGGGCATCACTCTTCTCCGGGACAGCGACGGCAAGATCAACCTGAATATTCCCGTGACGGGCCGTATCGACGACCCGGAATTCAGCGTCTGGCGAATCGTCCTGCAGGTCATCGTTAACCTTCTCACAAAGGTGGCCACGGCTCCCTTTGCTCTGCTGGGTTCACTCTTCGGCGGCGGTGAGGAGCTGAGTTACATTGAATTTGATTACGGCTCGTCTGATATCTCGGAACAGAATATGAAAAAGGTAGAAACACTGGTGAAGGCCCTGAAGGCAAAACCGGCCCTCAAGCTCGACATTGTCGGCGGTGTTGATATGGAGCGGGACCGCGAAGGGCTCATCCGTGACCAGTTCCAGAGAAAACTCAAGGCCCGGAAGCTCCATGATCTGAACCGGAAAGGCGAGAAGGTGGAGTCCATCGACGAGATCACCATCGAACCGCAGGATTACGATAGGTACCTGAAGAAGGCCTACAGTGCTGAAAAGTTTCCGAAACCGCGAAACATCCTCGGTATGGAAAAAGGACTGCCAAACGAGGAGATGGAAAAGCTCATGATGACCCACATTGTAATCAAGGAAGACGATCTTCGCCTGCTGGCCATGAGGCGTGCCGAAACGGTAAAGGATACACTCCTGGAGGAAGGGGAATTTGATTCGGGAATGGTTTTTATCGTTGAGCCGAAGACGCTTACGCCTGAAAAAAAAGAAAAGGTAGCTGACAGCAGGGTCGACTTCCTGTTGAAATAGCGTAAATGAATATTTACTTCACCCAGCCCAGCTCACACTATATTCGGTCAGTCGGTCAGGCTTTTCGATGTGAGGCTCCTTGACAACCCATTTGCCTTTCAAACCACACTCATTCGCTGTCAGTTCAAAATGGCTCATGGCAATGCCCATATCCACGCGCTGTAAATCCGCTAACCGCAAGAGTTTGAAGGTAAGGGTGTTGCCATAGCCCTTGGTCCGCTTCATATAGAAATGCCAGGTGTTCCCGTCTTTTACAATTCTCCATGGCTGCTTGTTCGATGCAGACGGTCCAATGCGAACCATAGCAAGCGGCTCAGCATACGCTTCGGCTTCATCAGAAGGAAGAGGGTCCCCAAACCGCTTCCGGAAGAAGAGGTTATCCCATGGCTGCCTGTTGTCAGCACCCACAAGCTCGCGCATCCTGCCTTCGAATCTGCCCCTTTCTGCACTATATCCTATTGATGTTACGGCGGGTATAATTTCTGTGTTCGCCGCCGCAATCTTCTTTGCAAAGCGGCTTCTGGTGAATGTACCTCCCAGCCAGCACGTGCCAAGCCCGATATTCGTCGCATACAGTATGGCGCGCTCCATCAAATAGCCATAATCTTCCAGGTTCTTTTTAGAGTTCCTCACCGCGCCTATGATAAATCCCGTGGCACCCCTGATGACGCCATACGTTCCCAGTCCTTTCAGGGAGCTTCGATCCTGTTCCGTTGCGGCAACAAGGTGAAAACGCACCGATGATCCAAGGGGGCCTGTTCCGTTCGAAGACAGGAAATAAGCCAGCCACTGCCGCTTTTCGTCTTCGATGGGTTTTTCAAAATATCTCCGGCAGGAAAAACGCTGCCTGATGACCTCTGTTATGGGTTTACTGTAGAGCATGGTTGTTCTCCTTTTCTTTCACCCACACACAAAAAATAGCCCGGAAATGGCATTAATATTCAAGATACCGAATTTTGTCAACACAGGATTTTCAGGATGGCGATCTTTATCTGACGAGATTCTCTTTGAAATTTCAGGCCGTTTTCGTTATCATTTTTATCATCAGGAGAAATAATGCATAGTCCTTACCATTTTTAAGGCCACGCCTTTGAAATAAGGAGCAACATTATCTATGAAATATTCCGAAGCAAAACAGGGGCGCATCTTTGTGATCAGGCTTGAGGATGGAGACATCATCCATGAGTCCATAGAGCGTTTTGCACGTCAGAAGTCACTGCAGGCTGCCGTGTTGATCGCCCTCGGCGGTGCAGACGAGGGAAGCACACTGGTTGTCGGGCCCGAAGACGGTCGAGTCTCCCCGGTCTTGCCCATGACGCATATCCTGGAAAACGTCAATGAAGTCAGTGGTGTGGGGACGATATTTCCCGATGACGAAGGGAATCCGGTCATGCACATGCACATGGCCTGCGGCAGAAAGACAGAGACAATAACCGGATGCATTCGCCGGGGTGTGCGGGTGTGGCATGTAATGGAAATCATTCTCTTGGAACTTCTGGACACTACCGGCATACGTCTCATGGAGCCGGCCCTGGGATTTAAGCTTCTGAATCCGTAACTCTACAACAAAACATGGAATACATGCGCTCTGCGCAGATCAGCCACACGGGATTTCTCCGCTTGTGATTTATAAGCACTGACTTGCGGGTCTATTCTATTTTCCCTTCCATACGGGTTTCTGTTTTACGAGGAAGGCATGTATACCCTCCTGGGCGTCTTCTGCAAAGAGGTTGTTTACCATTACTTCATTGCCGAGATTGTAGGCCTGGGTATCAGCCAGGTTTACCTGGGCATAGAAAGCCTGCTTGCCGATCCGGAGCGTGAGCCCGCTCGCCTCGGCAATCTGCTCCGCCAGTGCTTTGGTTTCCGCCTCCAGCCTGTCCAACGGTACAACCTTGTTGATAAGACCATACTGTTCCGCTTCTCTCGCGGAGACCATGCGTCCCGTGAAGAGCATTTCCAGAGCGCGTTTTCTTCCCACTGCGCGAACCAGGGGAATTGCCGGAGTCGTGCAGAAGATGCCGAGTCTGACTCCGGGAGTTGCAAAAAGTGCACCCTCTTCCGCGACGGCAAGATCACACGCAGCCACAAGTTGGCAGCCGGCCGCGGTGGCCACACCATGCACCTGGGCGATGAAAGGCTGCGGCATATCCTGTATTTTGTACATGAAGGAGCTGCATGTCTGAAAAATTTCCATGTAATCCGCAAACCCGCCATTCACCATTTCCGCGAGATCATGACCGGATGAAAATACCTTGCCCGCCCCCCTGACAATAACTACCTTTACATTACTGTCGACCTTCAGGTTTTCTAAGAGATCGTTAAGCTCTCTGAGCATAACAAGGGACAGGGCATTCCTTCTTTCCGGATGATTAAGGGTTATTCTTCCAATGCTATTCGTCTGATCAAAGGTGATACACGTATAATCCATATACTCCCTCCTCTGTTGATATATATGGGTAATGTTACATTAGGTACCGGGGACTTCCCGTTTCGCCGGCACGGCCGCGAATATTCCCACCAGACACAGGGCAGCGGCAAACAACATGACCCCGTGGTATCCCCATCCCTGGGCTATGAAACCGCCTAAGAGCGGGCCTACTGCGTTGCACAGATTGATGGTGGACTGGAATATGCCCCCGGCGGTGCCCTTTTCTTTCCCGCTGCGAAGGACAATAAGCAACGCGCCGACATAGAGACAGGACCAGGCCACGCCCATGATAACCTGTACTATAATCAGGTAAAACCGGTCGGTTACAAGGGTATAGGCAATAAACACAAAAAGTGAAAGCAGCTGGCCGTAAAAAAACATTTTGAATTCAGAAAACCGGTCCAACTGGCGCATGACCAGAAACTGGACGGCAAAGTTAACTCCCCACAAGAGGCCGATCCAGAAATTGTCGAGTCCTATAGAAGCCATATACAGCGGAAAGATGATCCAGACGGCGCTGGCTCCCAGGTGCCGCAGAAATACCGCGAGATAAACCCTGTAATCCCGACACATTACATGCCATAGGTTGGGGGGTTTGGAGAAATTAGAGGAGGGCATCTTCGGGAAAGTCAGAGAAACGAAAAAGGCCAGCAGGCATACCAGAAAACTGATCCAGAAAAGCAGTTGGATATCGCCAACAAGAGCCGCTGCCAGAGCTCCAAAAATCCAGCCGAGAGCCCCGTAGGAGCTGTATTTCCCCATATTGGCGCCGGATTCAAACGCATAGGTAATGGTTGCCGCCGTGGCAATGCCCAGGGAAAATCCCACTATGGCACGCACAGTCATTAATACCAGCACACTATGGGCCAGAAGCTGAACGGCAAAAGCCGCGCTGCTTATCAAAAGCCCCCACCTTACAAAAAGCAGCCTTCCCAGGCGATCGGATTTCCACCCGGAATAAAGAGAAGAAACTAAAAACGCGATTCCGTAGGCACCTCCTATTATCCCAACCTCAACATCAGACGCCCCTAACTGCGCTCCCAGCAGGGGAACAAAAATAAAGGAGCTCATCGCCGCAAAGCTGAGACAAAAGTTCACGAGGCCTATCAGCCAGCGGCGGGACCATTCCCCTGTCGATTCTTCTCCTGGAATAATTGCCTCTTGTTCTGACATGATTGCTTATTATCACATAACCACGCCCGTTGCATTACCCATGTTGTCATTGTTCCTTGACACATACATTTTGTATTCCCCATACTTCCACAGCAACACAATGAATTCTTATCACACACGCTAAAAAAGATTTCAGCTTAAACAGGAAAATATAATTGACTCATTACGTACAATGATGCAGTCTTAAGACAAGGTATAGTACGGTACATTTGGCGGAGTCTTCATGAAGCATTTCAGGCTGAGCAAGGTTTGGATCCCCAATTCGCTTACTATGGGAAACCTTCTTTTCGGATTTATTGCCATAGTGAACGCATCCCAGGGGCAGTATGTTGTTTCGGGAATTTGTATTCTCTTTGCGGCGCTCCTTGATGGATTTGACGGTCAGATTGCAAGAATGCTCAATGTTACCAGTAAGATTGGAGAGCAGCTCGATTCTCTAGCTGATTGTGTGGCATTCGGCGTAGCCCCGGGATATCTGGCGTATTCAGCGTATCTTTTTGACATATCATTTTCCCTGAACGGGACCAAGCATATCCCTCTGGGAATGTTTATCGCGGCCGTCTTTCCTCTCTGCGCTGCCTACAGGCTTGCCCGGTTCAACGTGAGCCATGCCAGCGATTCCTTTTCAGGCTTGCCGTCACCTATGGCAGGTATAATCATGGCGCTTGTGCCTATTGCTTTCAGTAACCCTGGAGACATTAGGAGTCACCTGCCGATTTTTGTGCCGGCATTCATTGCCGTAGCCCTTCTGATGGTTTCTACCGTAAAATTCTCCAAACCACAGGCTAAAGAGCTCAAAAAATTTCACGGACTAAAGCTTATTCTGCTGATAGTGTTAATTGTGCTGCTCTCAATTATGCTTAGAAAATGGCTGCTTTTTATTTTTATCGGATTGATATTGATCTATATCTTTACGGGGCTGTACAGTTTTTTGATCCAGTTTATCCAGGAAAGAAGATATTAGTATTCGGGGAAGGGAAAAAAGAATATGAAATGGTGTATGTTTGCAAACAGGAGGTGTTGTAGAGAGGAATGTGTTGGATGGATACACGATAATTGTTTTGTCTTTTTATTATTGCCGTCTGACTATAGTTACAATCAGCAGCAGACTGAGTTCGATTGGTTGAAATATACATTGTCGGATACAGATGCACACGATTCGTCAAGAAACAGAGACGATCAATTATCCCTCTTAGATGAACTCGAACAGCAAATCGCTCGCAAAAATTCCGGTTGAATAATCTTACCAGAATAGAAAATAATCATCAAATTTCAGAGCGTTACTGAATCATGAAGAAAGGGAGGATATACTGCATGATGAAGATATTAGCGTTTAGGAATGGATTAACATTGTCGGCAGCAATTCTGGTTGCATTGTGTATTCTCTTCAACAATGTGGTATTTGCCCAGCAGGGATTGAAGAAGATCGCAGACGGCGTCTACGCATATGCGGATGTAAAGAACGGTTCCCCCAAAAACAGCTTCGGTGCCAATGCGGGGATTGTCGTCGACAGAGACGGAATAGTTGTCATTGACACACTGGTCTCTGCGAAAGAAGCGAAACGCTTTATTAAAGATATTCATGCAATTTCAGACAAACCGATAAAACTGGTCATTAATACCCACTATCATCTGGATCATACCTTCGGCAACGCCGAATTCGCCAGGCTTGGAGCCCTGATCATCGCTCAGTCTGCAGATACCATACATATGCGCACCAGGGGAGAATATGTCCTGAAAAATGCCGGTAATTTCGGGCTTACAAAAGATGATCTTCAGGGCACGGAAATCGCCTATCCCGCACTGGTCTTTCACGAAAAAATGGAAATCAGCCTGGGAAGCAAGAAGGTGGATTTACTGTTTCCCGGCCCCTCCCATTCGGATGGAAGCATCCTGGTCCACCTCCTCGACAGTAAGGTTTTATTCACCGGGGATATCCTGTTTGCCGATCGCCATCCCTATATGGCGGATGGCGATGTGGAGGGCTGGATCAAGGTCCTCGATTTCATCATGGGCATGGATATTGTGACGATTATCCCGGGCCATGGGCCGATTTCAGGCAAGAAGGATATCGCAGACCTGAAAAACTACCTCATGATCTTTGACAAGAGAGCTAAAGAATTATGTTCACAATCAACTGATCTCGACTATATCGCTGCGGAAATGAAAAAAATCCTCCCTGCCAGATCTGAAGGAGAACACTTTATTAAAGAAAATATCAGGATGAAATATATGAAGAGGTAGATGGGCTGAAAGGACACAAATGAAAAGAAGATGCGTGTGCCACCCGCAACCTTAAACATAAAGGGGTGGAAGTAGAAGCACGCATAGTTCACGCGGCATTCATGGCTGTTTTAGCCGTGCTTTATGCGAAAGTCACCTCCGCAACTGAATTCATCGTGAAATTGTCGTAATACCCGCTTTTCTCGAATATGGTCGTACACCCACACTGGTGATGGAACAGCATATTTTGTTACCGGGCACCCTGATTCTTGAGGACACGCTGGGTCTCAGCAATCTCTTCGGGTGTCACGCTTTTTCTGATCTGTTCCATGCGCTCCATGACCTGCTGGAAACGGAGGCCCTCCGCCGCGCTGATCCACTCCAGCCCCAGCCTCTCTGTACGCAGTCCCAATTTCTCCATCTTTTTCCAGATTCTCTTGATACGCCGCTCCGTCCAGTGGTTGGCGCTGATGTAGTGGCAGTCGCCGATATGGCAGCCGGAAACGAGGACCGTCGGAGCGCCTTTCGTGAAGGATCGCCAGATGAACTTCTCGTGCACCCTCCCCGAGCACATGGTGCGGATCAGGCGGGTATTGGGCGGATACCTGAGCCGGGAGACACCGGCAAAATCAGCCCCCGCGTAAGAGCACCAGTTGCACGCAAAAACTAGTATCCGCTCAGGGGCATCATCCTCAAGGATCGCGTCGATCTGCGCCTCGATCTGGGCGTCCGTGAAATGATTCATAGTAACGGCAAGCTGCGGACATTCCGCCGCACAGGTGCCGCACCCCGCGCATGCCGCTTCGGTGACCTTTGCCGCTGTCTTTGCCTTTGTATCCACGCTGATGGCATTGTACGGACATACCTTGGCGCACAGGCCGCAGGCGTTGCACAATTCGGGATCTACTACAGCCGTGATTGCCTCCACCGTGAGCATACCGGGATTCATGAGGCGCATGGCCCTGGCAGCTGCTGCTGATGCCTGAGTCACGGACTCCTTTATGTCCTTCGGCCCTTCAGCGCAGCCGGCAAAGAAGATACCCCGGCTCGCCGAATCCACAGGCTGGAGTTTCGGATGCGCCTCAAGATAAAAACCGTCCGACGTTGTCTGCAGGGCCAGCATTTCCTGGATAATCTTCATGTCCGGAGGCGGCTCGAGACCGACAGCCAGAACCACCATATCAGCATGATGGGTATCAAGCGCATTCGTCGACGTGTTTTCCACGGTAAGAATCAGGTTCTTGGTTGCCGGGTCCTGCTTGATGTCCCCCGGGAGTCCCCGGATGTAGCGGACACCCATACCCTTGCTCCGCCGGAAAAGATCCTCGAATCCCTTGCCGAAAGCCCGGATATCGATATAGAACACCTTGACTTCCATGTCCGGATAGTGCTCCTTCAGCATGATGGTGCTTTTAATCGTGTTCATGCAGCAGATATTTGAGCAGTAGGGACGGCCCCGCCGTTGTGAGCGGGAGCCCACGCACTGGATGAAGGCGACGGATTTGGGAATTGTGACGTCCGTCAATCGGATGACCTCGCCGTTCGTCGGGCCCCCGGCGTTGATCAACCGCTCAAGCTCCATGCTCGTGAGCACGTTCTCGTAACGGGTATATCCGTACTCATCCATACCGGCAGGATCGTACGTCTCCATTCCTGTGGCCACAATAATCGTGCCCACATCAAACGTAACCTCTTCATCGTTCATATTGAAGTCGATGCAGTGTTTTTTGCATGCTTCTATGCATTTTCCGCAGATGATAGGATTATGGCCAAGGCAATGGGTGATATCGACAGCGTATGCAGAGGGAACAGCCTGGGGAAATGGAGAAAAGATAGCCCGGCGGGAACTGAGACCCATGTTGAATTCATCAGGGATGATTACAGGGCACACTCCCGCACAATCACCACAGGCTGTGCATTCCTTCTCCTTTACGTACCGTGCCCTTTTCAGAATTCGCACGTGGAAATTTCCCACGAATCCCGTGATCTCCCTCACATCGCTCATTGTGAGCATCGTTATGTTGGGATGCCGACCTGCATCCGTCATTTTCGGTCCGAGTATTCAGATGGAACAGTCCATGGTAGGAAATGTCTTGTCAAGTCTCGCCATGATGCCTCCGACACTTGGCTGCTTCTCTACCAGCACGACCTTATAGCCCGCATCGGCAAGATCCAGGGCGGCCTGTATGCCCGCCACTCCGCCGCCGATGATAAGCGTGGAGCGGCGCACCGGAACTTCCATTTCCGTTTGTGAATCAAGCAGGCGGGCCCGTACCACGGCGGAGCGCACGAGATCCTTTGCTTTGGTCGTTGCTTTTCCGGTATCATGGCCATGCACCCACGAACACTGCTCACGGATATTTGCCATCTCCATCAGATAAGGATTGAGGCCCGCCTCACTGACACACTGCCGGAATGTCGATTCATGCAACCTCGGTGAGCATGAGGCGACCACCACCCGATTGAGTCCATGTTCACGTATGTCACTTTTGATCTGGTTCTGACCCGGCTCGGAGCACGTGTAGCCCTGATTCCGGCATATTACTACACCCGGCAGTCTTTCAGCGTACTCAGCAACGGCAGCGCACTCGACCACACCGGCAATATTCGATCCGCATTGGCATACGTACACGCCGATTCTCACGCTTTCATCCGGTTTCGATTCCTGCATACGATGTCCCTTTCTATTGTATCTGTCCCGGGGAGAACTCATTTCCATCCGCCCTCCCGTCAGGGGAGGGAAAAGTCAGAAGGACCTTGATTATACACTGTACTCAATCTGGTCGGCCAGAATAGAGACCAGATCCCGTATTTCCATTTTTATTTTTTTCCCGTGCCGTAGAGGATCCCGGATAGTGCAGGTCAGGTGAATCATACATTTTGGGCATGCGGTAATGAGAAGGTCAGCACCGGTTGCCTTCGCCTCCTGGAGCCTCTTCACCTGAATTTGCTTGGAATAGGCATCGCAATTAATGAAGCCGCAGTTCCCGCAGCATAACGCGCCCTTCCCCGAGTTTTCCATCTCCAGGAACTTCATTTCCGGAACGAGGTTAATGAGCTCTCTTGGACCGGTATAGCGGTTCAGCATACGCCCCAACCGGCAGGGGTCTTGAAAGGTTGCCTTTTTTTTCAGCGGCCTAAAGGCCTTCCCTCCAATTTTCATTTCCCGCTGGAGAAGGTCCAGAAGGAGCGTTACCTTTATATCAAACCCTGTAATGATCCGGGGCATGTGCTCACTGAGGACCTGAAAGCATTCTGGACACGACACAATAACTTCCTTGATACCGGCATCCTTGAAGGTTTTATAGTTCAGCCGGCAGAGGTTTTCGAAATTCTCAGCATCGCCTGACCATAGCAAGTCATGCCCGCAGCATCGTTCATCTTGAAGGAGGCGCGGCTTAATGTCCAGGAAATTCAAGAGCCGGATGCTGTCTCTCGCGATGGCAAGGGTATCCACCTCAATACCGGAAAAGAAAATATTGAAATAAGGCGCACAACCCACGAAAAACGCCACATCTCCTGATTTGGCCACCTGAATGCCCGGATCAAGCCAATCGAGACGGTTCTGCCTGAGACCCGGGGCGGTCATCATCCTCATCCAGGAATGGATGGCTCCGTCGTGGGCGCGATAGCCTTTCAATCCTTTCGTTTCGGCAAGCAGTGTTCGCATTTCCAGGATAAAACTGTTGAAATCAACGTCCGACGGACAGCGCTCACGGCACATTCCGCAGGTAAGACACTCCCAGGTTGCGTTCTCGATATACGCTTCGTCCTCGCGCTCGACTATTACTTTATGCGCCAGAAGCCTGGGTGAATATTCTTTACCCGAAAGCCTTCGCGGACATGCTGCCGTACACTTGCCGCACTCCAGGCACTGGTACAGGGACATATCCACAATCATCCTGTCGATTCTCTGATCTCTCACGTCACCAACCCTTCCGATTTCCGATCGGTCTTCACCATGAGGGGACCCAACACCTCTATTTCCTCAACAAACTTCCACAGCACCCGTACCAACTGTTCTTTTTCATGGGCCTCAAAGGTGCACTCGACCAGCCTTTCCTGGCGAATGCCCAGCAGATGCAGGAGCCTGCGGACGCGGTGCACGTTTTCATGACCCACTTCCGGGCCGGGACCGTAGCGGCAATCCTCATCCTTGCATTCCAAAAGGATTACGCCGTCCGCACCGAATTCAAAGGCCCTCAGAATCAGCGCCTGATTAATGCGGCCAATGCACATGACCCGTATCAGGTGGAAGTTCGGAGGTATACTCATTCCCGTCATCCCCGCAGCGTTATAGCAGGCAAAAGGACTCCAGTTACAGCATATCCCCAACACGCGAACCCGATCCATGTCATTTCCCCCCGGCCAGTGTTTCAGCTACGATCTCTTCCAGGAGACGATTGGTAAAGTAGGGCATATCCATAGCCGTCACCGGACAGCGCCCCACGCAGCCACCGCACCCGACACAGTTGTAGCGCAGGACTTCAGCCGTGTAAAAGCCGCGCTCATTGGCGACCAACCGCACAGCGTCAAACGGGCATATCTCCACACAGCGGCCGCATCCCCGGCATCGATCCTTGTTCACTCTGGGACTCAACTCATGGTCTTTAAGAAATGCCTCGGCTGCCGTTGTTGCGACGTGCGCCGCCAGAGCGGCACCCGCCTGGAACGCCGTCACCCTCTTGAGCGTCCTGGGCATCACGCGGTAGACGCCGATCTGGGGGCTGTGGAAAAATTTAAAATTGTATCGGTAAAATTTCTTGAGCCCGAACATCCCCACAGGAATCGCCAGGG
>CAZMBE010000011.1:0-13214 GCA_964564625.1 uncultured Syntrophaceae bacterium
CTGCCTTTTTGTGTTGATACTACAGAAGTGTGTAATGCAGATGAACCTCCCATAAAGGGGACCCATGCCCTCCCCTGCTGAGTTTTCCGGGTCCAACCGGGGGGGGTCTTGAAAAGCATTCTTTGTCCCCTGGAGTGCAGACATGAGGCTCACATCTTTCAAAGAAATGGATGTGGAAATGTAGATTAAAAATATGCTATATGCGCCCCGGAAGCATCATGACAAATAACACCTGCACCGGTACAGCGTAAATTACCTATGCATAATACATTTATTCCCCATCCATGTGGAAGAAATCCTCATTTGCAGACTATTTTGGGAAGTTTAAAAATACGCTCCAGGAACCAACATCAATGTCTGAACCTCTCAAAAGAAATGATCATCGAAGGAGGGGGTGGCGTCCGTCTCCTCGGCTATCACTCCTCACACCCTTCAAAAAACAGCAGGGGTCTTGTTACATTGATCCATGGATGGGAGGGAAGCGCAGATTCGACCTATGTCGTGTCGACGGCGAAATATCTGTATAATAAGGGTTATGATATATTCCGGCTTAACCTGAGAGACCATGGCAATTCTCATCATCTGAACGAAGGTCTTTTTCATGGAGCCCTCATTGAAGAGACGTTTCATGCCGTTCGCAATATCTCTCGATTATCCGCTGACCTGCCATATTTCATCATCGGCTTTTCCCTCGGCGGAAATTTTGCGCTTCGCATCGCCCTGAAACAGTCCCTTTCAAGAATTCCGAATCTTGCCCATGTAATCGCCATCAGTCCTGCCCTCGATCCCTATAAAGCTACGTTAGCAATCGATGAAAGTCTCCCGATCTATCGATTTTACTTCCTTAATAAATGGAAAAATTCCTTAAGAAAAAAACAGGCGCTTTTCCCTGGAAGATATAATTTCAAGGATATTATCGGCCTGAAGACATGCATGTCCCTTACAGAGGCCATCATGCCTTACCATCCTGATTTTCGTGATTACAGGGAATACTTTCATCACTATACTTTAAGGGATGATGTGTTTAACGATCTCACCCTGCCTGTTACTATTATTGCCTCTGAAGATGACCCCATAGTGCCTGTTCATGACATCACCGGACTAAAAGAACATCACCATCTGCACCGTGTAATTCAGGCATATGGAGGCCATTGCGGCTTCATTGATTTTTTCCCTTTAAGATGCTGGTATGAGAGGGAAATTGAGCGAATCCTCTGTCAGCGGTGTTCGCTATGAAATGTGCCGTAGAGAGCGAATGCCTCTCGAATAAAGAACAATTTCTCGCATTGGTCGCAGAAAGGCTCGGTGGATGCCCCATCGATTATGCTGAAAAAATGCGCGTTATTCAAACGACCCGCAAGTCCGGGAAGCCGCATTCCGCTGCAGGGGTTTTGCTTCTCTTGCACTTCAGGAGCATTGGCCCTGTATCAATACACAATAACGGCCAATTCATTATTCAGCTCATCAAGCGTTCGACAAGAGTTCCCCAGCCGGGTGACCTCAGTTGTCCCGGCGGCCTATTGCACAATGTTTTAGATCCCCTGCTGAGGCCTTTGATAACAAGCGGGCTTATCCCTATAATGAAGGGTAACGCACTGAAATACACTCAGATGAAAGATCATGCTACCTCCAGAATGATCACCCTTTTTCTTACCAACGCCGCACGGGAAGCATGGGAAGAAACCGGGCTTAAACCCTGGAATATTTCCTTTTTAGGCCCCCTCCCCTCTTACTCATTACTTCTCTTCAAACGGATCATTTTCCCTCTTGTCGGGTTCGTCAAAAGGGAATGGCATTTTCATCCCAATGAAGAGGTGGAAACTATCGTAGAGATTCCTCTCACAGCATTTTTCGATGTGAAGAATTACGGACGTTATAGAATAGAAACTTCAAGAGAGTTAGGGGCAGACAGGCAGGGAGCGAGAGAATTCCCCTGCCTTATCACTCACGACAAGCAGGGAAAAGAAGAGATCCTTTGGGGGGCCACTTTTTTTATCATTATGAACTTCTTGAAAATAGTTCTCAATCACGAAATACCTGATCTCCATGCAAATAGAGTCATAAAGAGAACCCTCGGGGCGGAATACGTCACAGGTCACCATAAATGATACATCCTTTTTTTTGTTGACACGGCTAAGTGCAACAGTTACTTAAAACGGCACGTATAGATGAAACTTATCTTCATGCAGGTGCGGCTGTACAACACTTTATAGATAGGTTACATTCACAATCTATGATAACCAAAAGAGCGTCAGAAATTCAGCCTTTCATCGTCATGGATGTCCTGGAAAAAGCACAGGAAATGCAGAGGCGGGGAGAAGACATCATTCACCTTGAAGTTGGTGAGCCTGATTTCGATACCCCTGAATGCATCAGGGAAGCCTGCTACAGGGCAATAAGAAATGGAGAAACCCATTATACCCACAGCCTTGGGCTTCTTGAACTTCGGGAGGCGATCTGCGAGCATTATTTTGAAAAATATCATGTGACGGTTTCACCGGATCAGGTAGTGGTGACTTCCGGTACCTCCCCTGCCATGTTGATCCTCTTCGCGACAATACTCAACAGGGGGGACGAGATCATTATTTCAGATCCCCACTATGCATGCTATCCCAATTTTATTAAATTCTTCGAAGGTAATCCTGTTGCAGTAAATGTCTATGAGGAAGAAGGATTCCAATTTACTACGGAGGCGATACAAGAAAAAATATCGAAGCATACTCAAGCTGTTTTAATAAACTCGCCCTCCAATCCTACGGGAAATCTCCTCAGTGCCGAAAGAATGGCAGAAATCGCATCCCTGGGCATTCCCATAATATCTGATGAAATCTATCACGGCCTTGTCTACGAAGATAAGGAACACAGCATCCTAGAATTCACAGACAATGCCTTCGTGTTCAATGGTTTTTCTAAAGCCTATGCGATGACGGGATGGCGGCTCGGATATTTGATTGCGCCGAAATCGTATATCAGGCCTATACAGAAGCTCCTTCAAAACCTATTTATATCGGCCAATTCTTTTGTTCAATGGGGAGGGGTGACGGCCCTGCGTGAAGCCGGAAGTGAAGTGATTCGTATGAACAACATTTACAATGAAAGGAGAAAATTTTTAATCAGAAGACTCAGGGAAATAGGTCTTGGCGTGAAAGTTGAGCCCACAGGCGCTTTTTATGTCCTTGGAAATATTAAATCGTTTTCCCATGACTCATATAAAACGGCTTTTGAAATTCTCGAAAAAGCCAAAGTGGGCGTCACACCGGGTATTGACTTCGGTCAAAACTGCGAAGGGTATATACGCTTATCGTATGCAAATTCCATCGAAAACATAGCAGAAGGCATAAACCGTCTGGAACAATACCTGAAGGAGACACACGGCATTTGAAGAGCGAGAAACAAATACGTGCCGTTGTTTTTGACTTTGACGGAACTCTGGCAACATTAAACATCAATTTTCCTGAAATGAGAAAAGCTGTGCTTGATCTTATTGAGTCCTATCAGATTCCGGTTGATGAGTTCAGTGATCTCTTCATCCTGGAGATGGTTGACGCGGCGGGGACATTAGTCGCCCTGAAATACCCTGGCGAAGGAAACCATTTTGTTAAGCAGGCAAACTCCTTGATTACAACTATTGAAATCGAAGCAGCAAAGCAAGGAGAGCTCATATATGGAACGCGCACCATGCTCAGTGACTTAAAATCACATAACATCAAAACGGGCGTTGTCACAAGGAATTGTCAATCAGCAGTTACATGCGTGTTTCCCGATATCCATATGTATTGCGATGCCGTTGTGACAAGAGAAGCAACCCGCAAAGTGAAACCCCATCCTGAACACCTTCTGACAGTTCTCAAATTACTCGATGTGACGCCGGCATGCGCGTCTATGGTGGGGGATCATCCCATGGATATCAAAATCGGCAAGGACGTGGGAACATTTACAATAGGCGTCCTGTCAGGATATTCCACATCAAGCGAATTATTGCAAGCCGGGGCAGATGTAATCATTCACACGGCAGCAAATATTATCAATGTTCTGCCCTAAGCTCCTGGTATCTTTTTTCAAGTCCATTCTTCAACTGCACATTGTTGAGGATTCCCTATTGCGTACCATGTGTGTTGAATTTTGCAATCGAAAGAAAAATGTATGGAATCACACTCATTCACGCATTCTTCTCTTGACAGAAACATGGCTTATCGATTAGTTATAGCAATATACATGACATTTCATAATTCCGAGATAGTGTTTACGAAACCTTATAGAATACTCCACGATTTGACGGAGTATCTTCACTAATATATTCACAGACTGGACGTTTATGAATCGCGCAAAAACTGCCAGAACACTTGAAGAATGGAAAAAGGTCTGCCCGGAAAAGTTTGCCAGTGAGGAAGAGATATTCAGCAACATCCGTCGAGGTCAACATATATTTGTCACATCAGGTTGTGGAGAGCCTCAATATCTCATAAGCGCCATGACAAACTATGTGGAATCCCACCCCAAGGCATTTTTTGACGCGGAAATTATTCAAATATATTCTCTGGGCATAGCTCCCTACACTGATGAAAAGTTTAAGAGCAATTTTCGCCACAATTCCTTTTTTATCGGTAATAACACAAGAGATAATGTCAATAGGGGAGCGGCGGACTATACCCCTATCTCTCTTTCAGACATTCCGGCATTGATCAACAGCGGCATTGTGCCCATAGATATTGCTCTCGTACAGACCAGTGTGCCCGACGAACATGGGTTTTTGAGTCTCGGCGTAAGTGTGGACATGGTCAAGACCGCGACGGAAAAGGCCTCCCTGGTGATTGCCCAAGTCAATTCGTTCATGCCCCGTGTTCATGGAGACGGCTTTATTCATATCGATGATGTGAATTTCATTGTACCTCATGATTCGCCACTCCTTGAAATACAGAGGGCATTTTCCGAAGAGAAGACCCTTTCATTGCAGCGGATAGGAATTTATGTTTCACAACTTATTCAGGATGGTGACACGCTGCAGGTCGGATATGGAAGTATTCCCAATGCCATCATGGCGCATCTTTACAATAAAAAGAATTTAGGCATCCATACGGAACTCCTGACCGAAGGTATTGTGAACTTGATGAAGGCCGGTGTGATAGATAACTCAAAAAAGACATTGAACCGGGGAAAAACGGTAGCCACTTTCTGCATGGCGAAAAAGGAAACCTACGACTATATTCACGACAATCCCTCTATTGTATTCAGAACCGTTGATTACACAAACAACCCCATGCTTATCGCCCGTAATGACAACATCGTTGCGATCAACAGCGCCCTTGAAATCGATCTTACCGGTCAAGCCACATCGGAATCTATAGGCAGCATGTTTTACAGCGGCATAGGCGGTTTTCACGATTTTATGAGAGGAGCGCTTCTTGCGAGAAACGGCAAAACGATTTTGGCAATGAAATCAACAGCGGCAAATGAGGCCGTATCCAGAATTGTTCCAGCCCTGAGCGCGCAAGCCGGGGTTACTTTATGCCGGGCTGACGTCCGTTATGTCGTTACCGAACATGGAATCGCGTATCTGCACGGGAAAAACATACGCGAGCGGGCCATGGCACTGATCTCTATCGCCCACCCCAAATTTCGTCCCATGCTCATTGAAGAAGCAAAGAGGCGGGGCCTTATTTACCAGGATCAGGCATATATACCTGGGGAGAGGGGCAGATATCCGGAAACCCTGGAAACATACAGAACTACAAAATTAGGGTTTCATCTCTTTTTGAGACCTGTAAAAATTACCGATGAACCACTCCTTAAAGATTTTTTCTATTCCCTGTCTGACAAAAGCCTTCACCGCAGATTTATGTCATGGCGAAAAGATATACCCCACGAACGTTTACAAGATTTTGTTATTATTGACTATACAAAGGAAATTTCCATACTGGCGATCACAGGATCTCAAGAAAATGAAACCATATTAGGATTGGGACAGTATGGGGTTGATGAAGCGACACATACCGCGGAAGTCGCTGTTGCGGTAAGGGATGATTATCAGGGCAGAGGCATCGGGAGTGAATTATTATCCTACCTGACCTATCTTGCAAAGAGAGAAGGTTTGCTCGGATTTACGGCGGAAGTCCTTGTAGAAAACAGGCCTATGCTGCAGGTTTTTGAGCAGGGTGGTTTTGACATTACGAGACATGCTGAGTCTGGTGTTTATCATCTGAAAATGGCCTTCAAGACCCCTGAGACTAGACGAGAATTATAAACAAGAAGTTTCGTAAATTTTTCAGCAAAAGATTATTGAGAGGTACGACACATGCGCAGACTTGTAATTACATCCATGCACCCAAATGCGGGCAAAACAACTCTAATCATCGGTCTGGCAAAAGCTCTGCAAAAAAAAATCGGATATATCAAACCCTTCGGAGACAGGCTGCTCTATCGCAAAAAAAGATTGTGGGATTATGATACGGCGCTGATGAATAGTATATTCGGTCTTGAGCAAGACCCCGCGGAAATGAGCATCGGATTTGACCATGCACGGCTCCTTTATATATTCGACGAAGAAACTATCAAGAAAAAAGTGCTTGACTTACAGGAGGTCGCGAGCACGGACAAGGAAATCTTATTTGTTGAAGGCGGGAAGGACATATCATACGGCGTTTCTATTTACCTTGATGCCATATCTTTGACAAAGTCATTGGGCGCTGAGCTATTGATTGTGATCAGCGGAAAAGAAGAAACAATCGTCGACGACATCATCTTTTTGAAAAACCACATAAATTTAGGTACGGTAAACCTTAAGGGAATCGTTATAAATAAAGTACCAAACCTGGAAGATTTTATCAATATCCACCTTCCCAAGATACACATGTTACACATCAATGTTCTGGGGGTAATCCCACATTATGAGGAATTGCCGCAATTTACGGTGAACTTTCTCGCCGATCGCCTGTTTGCGAGGGTCATTACAGGAGAATCATTCCTGAATCGCCCGGTAAAAAATATTATCGTAGGCTCCATGTCTGCCAATGCCGCAAAAAACAGCGCCTACTTTCTCGAAAAAAATAAAGTCGTTATTACCAGCGGCGATCGGAATGACATGATTGCCACCGCGCTGGAAAGCGATACCTCAGCCATAGTACTTACGTGCAATATCGAGCCGGCCCCGGAACTAATCTCAAAGGCATCAGAACGTCAAATACCCCTCCTTCTTGTATCACCGGATACATACCAGATTGCGAAACAAATAGAACTCATAGAACCCTTACTTCAGACAGATGACAGCGACAAAATACTGCTCATTGAAGAAATGATTAAGAAATATGTCAAATTAGAAGAGTTCTCGGTAGAATAGAGCGCTGAACTATGATCAATCCTGAGATTTTTAGAGAGTATGATATCCGGGGTATCGTTGATAAGGATTTGAACTTTGAATATGTATACGATATCGGAAGAGCAATCGGGACCTATGCAATTGGCCATGGGGTCCACACCATGACACTGGGCATGGATTGCCGTCTCAGTTCCCCTCAATATCATAACGCCTTACAGAAAGGGATCAACTCCACCGGTATAGACATCGTTGATGTGGGTCTATGCGCCACTCCGATGCTTTACTTTTCTATACATCATTTTAACGCGGGTGGTGGCGTGATGGTTACCGGCAGTCACAATCCACCTGAATTCAACGGCTTAAAAATTTGCATTGGCCCTGATACCATCTATGGCCATGAGATCCAGGAATTAAGAAAAATTACGACGGGTGGCAAGTATATAACGGGAACAGGAAGTTCCCGATTCGAGGACATATCCAAACCGTATGAAGATCATTTATTTCACAACGTAAATGTTAAGGAGGGACTGAATATCGTTATCGACGGTGGAAATGGTGTGGGAGGCTTATTCGCGCTCCCTCTGTTTAAACGGTTAGGCTGTCATGTTACTGATATTTATTGCGAACCGGACGGCCATTTCCCCAATCATTTTCCCGATCCAACGATTCCTGAAAATCTTGCTGAACTGATTGCTCTGGTAAAAAAGAAAAAAGCCGCCGCCGGTATTGCATATGACGGCGATGCTGATCGGATTGGAGTCATCACTGACCGCGGTGATATACTTTGGGGTGACGAACTGCTCTTGTTATTTTCCAGGTCTATCCTGCAAAAGTCTCCTGGTGCAACAATCATTGGTGAAGTGAAGTGTTCACAAAAACTCTATGACGATATTGAAAAGCGTGGCGGCAGACCTATCATGTGGAAAGCCGGGCACTCTTTGATCAAGAGTAAAATGAGAGTGGAAAAAGCCCTCCTGGCCGGTGAAATGAGCGGTCATCTTTTCTTTGCCGACAGGTATTTCGGTTTCGATGACGCCATATACACCTCTATTCGATTGCTTGAAATTATTTCCTCATCAGGCAAAAAAATCAGTGAAATACTCTCCGATGTTCCCCATACCTTTGCTACTCCTGAAATAAGGGTGGACTGTCCTGACCATATAAAGTTTCAAGTGGTTGATGAGATAAAATCGCATTTCATGCAACATTATAGAATTATCGATGTCGACGGTGTACGAATCCCATTCGGCGATGGCTGGGGCCTGGCTCGTGCATCAAACACGCAGCCGGTTATAGTGTTGCGTTTTGAGGCCTTATCCGAGGAACGTCTTCAAGTCATACAAGAGACAATGGAAAACGTTCTCCAGAATGTAATTACAAAATATTTATAGTTTGAATCCGGCAGCAATCACACACACCTTCGCTTGCTGCTCGGTAATAGCAATATTCCTTAAGGATCGAAGATGATCCGTAATTACTGTGGGGAGCTTCAGCACACAACGGCGTACCAGGCGAGTATGAAGGTACACTTCAAAGCGCGACAAAATCTTTTTTAGATACTTCCATAAACGTTACGAGAAACGATATTATAATACTGCATACAAAACCAATAAACATAACCATTTTCTGATAAAACCAGATGTCATAAATTGGTAACATACTCAATTTAAACAAGATCAGGTTTACATAAAAGACTACAATCGGCATCACAACAAGAGCGGCAGTGAAGATTATCGATATAAAAATTACATTTCTTTTCATAAATTTTGAGTAAAAACGCTTCATCCATTGAATTGTCATCAGCTTTTTCATTTTTTGTTGTATCAATTCAAGTTCTTCAAAAATTGACTGTTTATTTTTCGACGCAATTATAAGTTCATCAACGTTACTAAGTCCGATCCGCCGCCAATTTTCTCGGGCCATCCTTTGAAGCATTTCTAATTTGTCGTAAAGCGGCAATGCAATTTTTTTATTTGGATATTTCTCAATAAAGTTCATATAGTTGCTTATTTGTTGGGTATATGTTAAAAGTGCTTCGGAGAGTTCTTTTTTGTAATCTCCTATTGACCGATGAATGTTTTTCATCATTGACAAACCATGATACAGTACATCTACAAATCCGAAATAGCTCTCGGTAGCAGCCAATTTGTTGATCATCAACCAAGAGTCATCAGCCTCTTTTACCACAGCTTCAGAGTGACCAAATATTTTTTTAAGTTTTTTCAACTCATTCTCAGTTTCATGCAACACTCGTTTAGCGTCACCCTTGACGCTATTAAAAATTTCTACAAGATGTGGATTAATACAATCAATAAATGCTTTTAGTTCCGGATCAATCAATGCGCAGAGGTAATAGTTTCTTTCGGTCTGTATGAGTTTGAGAAGCCTTCGGAGAGGTTCGTTTGAGACACCCCTGCGAAATTGTAATACTATATCGATATATATGGCCTCAGAACAATGAGGTTGTATGGTTAAGATTTCCTTTATTTTCTCCGCTGCTTTTTCTACGTTATCAGTTAATTCATAGATGCGAAAAAGGAGGAAATTAAGAAAAATTTTTTCAGGATCTGATCTGGCACATGAGAGCGCTTTATAGAAAGATGTCTCCGCGCAGAAAAGATCATTTTTTTCAATATTCAAGAAACCTTGTGCGCAGTATACTTTATAGTCATCTGGATCATCTTTTAATGATTTATCCAGGAGGGATTCCGCCTTATGTAAATCTGAAACTCTAATACAATCCTGGGCGATCCATGTAATGCCGCTCCTGTTTCCTGTGCATATCCTGTTTTTCACATTATTCCATGGCTGATTTCCCGTATCCCAAATGGTTCGGAAAAACCTGAGCTGGAAAATTCTTTTGAGATCGTACAATGCCTGATGGGCGAGCAGTACATCATTATTACGATCATTCTCCAGGTCTTCATGAGTAGAGTTTGATTTAGCAAGATACTCAAAAAATATTTTGTTTATTTCCTCTAACGATTTATACCCCAGTTTGTTTAGTGCGTTAGTGATTTCCGTCAGTTCTTTTGAGGGACACCTGTCAGCCAGATGTTTTTTGCTGCCACAATAATAACAGGGAGGATAATTGCCTTGAATTAAGGCATCATGACACGGGAACAGATGCAACTTTTCTTCTTCACGATGATTTGTAGCAAGTTTGATGAATGACCCGGGTTTTTCGGTATTTTCTATTAGGGTAGGAAGGGATGGGCAATACTTTATGAGGATATTGTACGCACTTTGTGAAATGTAGATACTCCCTGTTTCCATCTCATCCCATGGTATGTGCATATCCTGGAGAGTGATTTTATCTGCCCATAGATAGCTTCCTGAGTCAATAACAATATATGCAGGGGTAAAGGATGCTCCCTCTTCTTTTTTAAAGTTATCATGTACATACAATGCAATGCTTGACGCGACATCTAGTATTGAAGGATAATTTTTCAGAATTACTACGACAGAATTATCGGAGAGTACGGTCCACTTTTCTATCGTATCTCTCCATAGTTCATTATTGATATTGAAGTATTCAAGCCACGCTTTCTTAAACACTTCATCTGCCAATTCCCACAAAGGCTTTATGTAAAGTACGGTCGTCTTACCATGGTCTGTCATTATTGTTTCATCCCAGATAAGATTATACTCATGAAGGCCATCAAGAGGACCACCATCTTCTTTATGCTTTCGTGATCATGAATATTTGAGGTCTTATTATGGATCCGTCGGCGCACACTATTCTCTTCATTATTTCGTTTCATGATCATCTCCATCTTGATAATAATTATCGACAATATCCGATTCAGCTTTAACCTTTATTGGAAATCTCTGAATTATGTATATCTTACGTTCGAACTTATACGATTTTATATGGTTATAAAATATATGTTTTTACCTAATAAACTACACATAATAAATTATAAGGTAAAATTGTTCATTATCGCGTATAACTAGTGGTATAAATTAGCTCATTCCCTAGACATTCTCTTCATACGTTTCTCGCACACTACAGGATATCATTTGTTTTGCCATTGTCCAACATTGCTTTCGTAATTGAACCTCTCTGCAGTGAGCTACGGGGAACCATCAACCCTTAAGGGATACTATTATTACCCATTCGCTCGCTACCGGATTCATGGGTGATTGAGACGGTTTCTTTAAAGAAAGGAGGGAGGGAAATGGCCACAAGATGTAAAGATAACAATTGGACGCCTAATAAGCCGAAATTAACGCCTTGTATATGCCCAAGGTGCGAGATGAAACATGAAAGAATGTTTTTTTGGACTGGAAAAGTACCAGCAAAGAAATTTTGCTTATCCTGCGAACAAATTGCATTAAGGGATTACACATCTGAGACATATACGTTCGGTTACCTGGATAAGGATGAATCAATGTTATATTGAACTTCTGAAATAATTACAAATATAGCGGTAAAACAATATTGTGATTGTCTTAACCTATACTTGAGGCAGTATCACATTACGTAACGATCCGCTTCGTGGCTACACCTGCAATGTATCGAAGGTTACCGGGGTTGTGTCTGCAAAAATTTTTCTTCGGGAGTTGGTTCTTTCATTTCTTTTAAAGTCTTCTCGAACTCACTTACGCCTTTTTTGTTCCCCGGAATTTGCTTGCCTGAGGTTTCGTTGAGCCGCTGGTCGATCGGAGCTGATCTTTCCCTGAAAAACATCACGCGCAGCCAGGGTTTTGAAGCATATCCCGTTTCCCCTCTGCCGTAACCCAAACCCCCTACAGCTACATTCCCATATCCTTCCCCGCTGTGCGTATTGCTGGAATAGGAAAGGGAGTTAAAAAGGCCGATGGACCATCCCTTCGACGCCTGGACAAGGGCTGCCCCTTCCTGAAAAGTCATGATATCGGCTCCAATGTTCAACCCCTCCTTGATGGCCATGCCCAGAACGTGTTCCGAGACGGTGTCCACATCGAGGGACTTATAGTTACCGAGCCCAATAATCTCGTATTGCTGTCTTAATTTGTCTTTTTCCTTTGGATCTGGATAAATCCGCAATAGATACTTTGGCTCCCTCACACTTTCGTGGAGATAGCAAGTGGTCAGCACCCTCATCTTTCCACCGTTTTTTAAGAGTTCATCGGCATCAGTCATGGTGTAAAGGTTTTTATAGGCAAGCATGCCGATGATGCTCCCATAGTTTCCGTCGGTGACGGGAGGTGCGAAATGCGAAGGGGTCGGAAGCGTTGGCGGAAGGGGATTATTCCCGGGGATAGCGAAACCTCTGATCGGGGTTGAAGAAGGGAATGTGATAGTCTGATTCCCGCTCACGAGCTCCTGAACGTTGTTGATGGCTTGGTCCTGAGAGGCGGTGGAGGAGGATTGCGCGATGGCCTCTCCATGCATTCCTAAAAGGAAAAACAGAATTCCAATGACAAAAAGCAGTCGTGTTTGCATTTTCATCTCTCCTGCTCTTGCCTGCGGGAGCTGCTACACCCCCGCAAGCAAGAATTTAATGGTTCCTTTAACCTTTTTTGACATGAGGGTTTAAGGTGTACCGACCTTCAAATTAAGCGTTTGCGTGCCGGTATAGGCCGTGCCTCCGTTCACATTCCCTAGTCCACTTGGAGTCGTAAGATTTACGCTATAGTTATAGCTTGCAGTCTGAGTCTGATTGAGGCTGCCAGACGCAGGGGCTACAGTACCTATGTCGTTTGCTGTAACACAAATCGCCAAACCTCCCATAGTGGTCATTTCAATACCCCCCTGCGCAAGGGGGCCTTTCATGGTGGTAGTGTTTTCGCTTTGATAATTCGCAAAATCGAAATTGCCCTTCGACTGAATCATACCGCACGATGGACCCGTACAGGGTGCCACGTCACCCGCCACGTTTCCGTACACAGACCATTCTCCCGTTTTCCCGGTCGT